>NZ_JBICVM010000005.1:484301-602843 GCF_043199095.1 Streptomyces sp. NPDC048650
CGTCCGCTCGCGCCAGAGTCGGTGAGGAGGGCAGGGGGGGACCGCGACGTCGCACCGAGCCCCATAGAGAAGTCGATTTCGTCCGGGTCGGCGATATGGCGCAGCCAGAAGTCGCTGTAGCAGCTGCCGACGAACACCCCGCCGGCCGTTGGGCGTGACGGTCGCCGGGAATGCCCGCGTCCTCGATCGTCTCGTGGGCGGTCTCCATCAGGATGCGCAACTGCGGGTCGACGCACGCGGCTTCACGCGGCGAGATGTCGAAGAACCCGGCATCGAAGCGGTCGATGCCCGGCAGAAGGCCGCCGCGAGCGGTGGGAATGCGTGAAGTCCGACGAAGACCACACGGGCAAGAACGGCCGAGCCGGTACGGCCCTCACCACCCGCACCACCTCCACCAGGCGGGCGAGCAGGCTCTGTCACGGCGTTTCGCCCTGGTGCTCAGCCGCTTCGGCCCCCTTGGGCGCAGGCGACCGCGGAGGATCGGTGCGGCCGCCGGCCGCGTGCTGGTGCGCACGCACGATGGTGGAGTCCACCGAGAATGGGTAGGTGGTGCGCCGGGCTGAGCCATTTGATACCAGGGCGACCTTCCCACGACAACAATGGACTTTGTTGCCAACACAGTTGGGGGTGCTGATGGTTGAGACAGTGGTTCAGATCTTCACGCAGATGGCCGGCGGGGCTCTGACTTCGGTGGGAACCGGGGTGGGGCAGGCGGTGTCAGACATCGTGCGCGAGCGCTTCGCGACAGATGAACGTGGCCGTTCGGCGGTACAGGCAGTCGACGACCAGCCCGGAAGCCCGGAGGCGACAGCCTCGCTCAGATCCGTGCTGCGCGCCGAGTTGGAGGCCGACCCGGAATTCGCCCGGAAGATCTCCGCCGCCTTGGAAGAGTCCCCGCCTGCCGCCTCCTCACGCTCGGCCTCTGGCAGCATCACGATCGACGGCACAACGATGCGGGGTAACCAGACAATCGCCCTTGGCCCCGTGACATTCCACAACACACGCAATGTCCGTCTGTCCCTGGCCGGAGCCGCCTTGGTCTTTCTCGCCCTGGTGGCCTTGGGAATTTACGGCGGGACACGGCTGGTCACCGGGGGCGATCCCGGTCAGGAGAGAGCTGTGACGGCGCTGAGCGTCGCAGATCTGCGTCAGGTAATTCCCGGCCCGGGAAGCCTGCCGGCAAAGTGGACGCGGCCCAAACCGCCCGAGCACCTGACGGGAAAGCAGGCTCCAGGGTTGGTCGCGGTCGAGGCCGTCGACTACCTGATGGGGGACCCGGATGCCGAGCTGTCCATTATCGCCGCCGGTTTCACGGACGCGGGCAGGGCCGGCGACTTTCTCCGCGCCGCGAAGAAGTCGAGGGACCCGGACGGACAGGCGGAGAAGGAGGGCGCCGGCGTTCCGATGCCGAAGATCGGGGATGAACTCTGGGCCGTAGCAGGGCCCGCCGGCAGCACGCACCCCGGCGGCGCCTACCTGGTTCTGCGTGTCGGGACAGTTGTCGTGAGTATCAATGGCTATGACACTGACGACCAGTCATTCGCCACATCGCGGCTGGAAATTCTGACGAGAATGATGGCTGAACGGGCGCAGCAGGCGCAGAACGGCCAAGCTCCGACCGCCTATGTACGCGATGCCTGAATCGCGCGTCAGCCCCGGGCCGGCGAGCCGACTGCACCCAGTTCGTGGCGGTGCTGGAGCAGATCCGCGCTCCCCGGCCCGGGCTGGGCAGGTCCCGCAAGAAGCCCGACAGCATCGCCGCTGATAAGGAGAGGGCCGTCAACAAGCTCAAGAACTCCCGGGCCGTGGCCGGCGGTTATGACAAGCGCGGCTACGTCTTCCTCGGCACTGGCGCCGCTGCCGCTCGTGTCATCCGGCTTCGTGGAGGGGCGGCCGGACGAGAGTGCGGCACCCCAGAAGCCACGAGCCGGGTTCGGCCGACAGGAGGATTCGGGACGGTTCGAGGTCGACGGTGATGATCCGCACGGAGATCTCCTGGCCCTCACGGAGATCCTCCGTGGGGGCCACAACGGGCCAACGGTGCCGGTCACATGACCGGTCGGACAGCTCCTAGTGGTGCCGATGGGCCTCAACGCCGCGCGTGGCGGATCTTCAGCCGTCCGTACCCCATCTCCCCGGAGATGCGGATGCTCGGCCCGCCCGGGAGGGAGCGCCGCCGGCGCTTGTATCTCGGGTCCTTCCACGCGGTGCGCAGATCCCCGATCTCGACGCTCGCGTCGCGAGGCACCGTGATCCTGGCCTTGCCGTAAGGGAGTTGCAGCTCGATGTCGACGACAGGGTGCTCGATGACCGCCCGGGACAGGTCCAGGTCCACCTTTCCGTATGTGGACTCGATCTTGAGGATCCGCGGTACCCGCCATGCGCCGCGTCGCCGGATCCACCCGCTGGCGGCGGCAATCGTGGACGTGGTGGCAGGCTTCTCCGCCGGGAGCGAGGCCATGGCCGACACGAGCTCGCCGTGCGTCGTGACGGTGAGTACCTGGTGGAGGCGTTCGTCCATCTCCTCGTGCGAGATGTGTCCTTCGGCGTACGCCTCCTGCAGCCGGTTCACGGCCGTGTCACGGTCGTCTTCGTCAATCGCTGGCAGCGGGTCTTCCGGCAGGGGCGTCACCGTCTCACTCTAGTGCCGCGCCGGCGGTGCGAACTGGCGGATTCCTCGTCGGCGGTGGTGACGTCGACCACGACCGGGCCCGGCTCGCCGACGTGTCCATGGATGAATTCCATGGGCCGTCAGGCGCCGTGCCTGACTGGTGAGTTGGCCGGGTTCGCGTGCGCGGCACTCAACCGGACGTGTCACTCTGCCGTTGGCCGGCGCCCTTCGCGGCAGGTGCCACAGTGACAGGTCATTGCCCCGGATGGCGGGTAGCACCCCAGGGGCGCCCGTGTATGCCGAAACGGGTGGCCCATGTCGCCCTGATGCGTCGGCGGTCGGCGGTCGGCGGTCGCGCGGCCTGCCGGTCATACGTCGGGTCCCAGGGCCCCAACGGGGCCGAAGCCGCCCGACGTATGGCCGAAGACCTCAGGCGCGGGCGGCCGCTGCGGCGGTGATCCAGTTTCTGAACTCCACGGCGTAGTGCCGCAGGTGGTGCTCCAGGACGTCCTGTGGGCACGTGGTGGGTACGTAGACCGTCAGGTGTGCGGTGAAGCCGTCAGCGGTGTCGCCGAACTGGGTCAGTGCCCGCCCGACGACAGTGCCGTCGTCCAGGAAGAGGTTCGAGGACATCTTGTGCGGAAACTCGGACTCCGGGAGGAGTTCGTCCGCGTCCGCAGCCCATGCCATCGCGTCCGTTCCCCAGCCGCCCATGTAGAAGGAACAGACGTGGGGGCCGATGTTCTCCACCACATTGAACGATCCGTCGGTCCCGGGGGCCATCACGTAGTGCTCGGGATGCGCGGCGAGGAGTGCGTGCTCGTCGCCTGCGAAGGCTTTGTCCATCCAGGCCAGGAACGCGGCCGAGGTGAGGCCCCGCGTCGAGAGCACGGTCGTGCCTGCCGCGAAGCTGCCGTCGGAGGCGCGGGCGCTGTCCCGCAGGAAGGCGTTGCCTTCTTCGCTGTCCGCGGCCAGGAGGTCAAGCAGGCCCTGGCGTCCCAGTCGCGTCCGGAGACGGTCCAGGGCACGGCGGGCGTAGAACAGCTCGAAGTCGTCGATGGTCCCGGTGCCGGTAGGTCCCGATACGAGCGTGACGGCTACGGGCGGGGATGTCTGGTCGTCGGTCATGGTCGGTCCTCCATAGAATGCGAATGCGAATTCACATTCGCATCCAGAGGATACCCAGGGGAGTGCGCCACCTGTCAAAGAACCTGCTCAGACCGCCGCCGATACCATGCGGGACATGACCGAGGAGCCAGACCGCCCAGCGCACTACCGGGAACCCCGGCAGGCACGCAGCGCCGCGACGCTGGCCCGCGTCCTGCGGGCGGCCGAGGAGATCGCCTCCTCGGCCGGCCTGGAGGAGATGACGATCGCCCACGTCGCCGAACGCGCCGGCGTCTCGGTCGGCACGATCTACCGCCGCTTCGAAGACAGGGAACAGTTGATCACCGCCCTGACCGAGCGGATGCTGCAACGGCGCGAGGAGTACGTGGCCGAGCAACTGCGCGCGGCCGAGCCGTCGCTCTCCGGCGTCATGGATGCCTACGCGCACGCCCTGCTGCAGTCCTTCGCCGACAGCAGCGGTCTCTTCCCCGAGCTGCTGCGCGTGCGGGGGGCCAAGTCCCTGGACCGCGGGGCCCGCACCATCACGGAGATCCACCGCCTCCTGCTCGAAGCCGCAGACCCCTATACCGACCAGATCCGGCGCTCCCACCCGGAGACGGCGCTGGACACCGCGGCCCGCGCCGTCCTCGGCGCCTGCTTCCACAACTCCGTGCGCCCCGACCCCGCCACCGGCGAAGCGGCCAGGCGTCAGTACGGGGACGAACTCAGCGACATGGCGATCGCCTATCTCCTCACTCCTGACCACCGCCGCACCGCCCGCACCTGAGCCGAACGCACTGCCCGGCGATCTTCACGGTGCTGACGCCGCCGTATCGCCGTCACCTGGCACCGGGTCGCCAAAGGCCGCTGACCGATGACCCGTTGGTGAGATCTGGTCACACCCACCAGCCCGAGGTCCGCCGCAGTCCTGCGGCTGCGGCGCACCGCCATCTCGGGCCGGCTCTCGCCCGCACCCGGTGATCGCTGTGACCGCATGTCATCCACCATGCCGATCACACCACGGGCCGTCCGGCACCAGGGCACCGAGCACACTCAGCAACTGCGGCGGCTCCACCGGGTCAGGCAGCGAGCCCGGGTCCGACCACGCGAACCAGGCGTGCGTATCCAGATGGGTCTGCAGGGGCCGGAACGCCGCGTTGAAGCCGTCGGAGGAGTTGATGAACGCGCCCTTCATGCCGGCGCGAGACTCCTCGGGGGTGAGCCGCTGGTCCCCGTCGGCGTCGGCGGCGTCCGACAGGGCGTCCCAGAACTGCACCATGCCGTTCATGAGCGCGGTGCCCTTGGGCGAGGTGGGCGACTCCCCGAAGGCGGAGAGCAGCCGGGTGCCCAGGGTGAGCAGGTCCTCGCGGTCCACGGAGCCGCTGCCGTTGGCGTCGACATGGCCGAAGCACACGTCGATCTTCCGGTCGAGCAGGCCGTCCCCGGTCAGTGTGGTCATGCTGTGCCTTTCCTCTCGTTCCCCGGACGCCGTCGGTTGTCGGCGTCCGGAAGCTGGTGGGGCGGCGGCCGCCGCCATGTGATCGAAGAGCGCGGGATCGGCCGGGTCGGCGGCCACGCTGATGCCCTGCAGGCGGGTGGTCCGTACGAAGGCGAGGTTGGCCTCGCCGAATACACCGCCGGTGGCGCCGGTGCCGCAGATCATCGGCAGGACGGGGAGGGTGCCGATGTGACTGTCGTTGACCTTCGGTACGCCGCCGTTGGTGACCTCGGCACAGAAGCGTTCGATCACTTCCGGGTCGCGCGCCCAGAGGGAGTTCCGCAGGCCGTAGCGGTTGCTGTTGACGAACGCGATCAGCTCGTCGAGGAGACGTCGGTGCCGGGAGCCGCCCCGAACCTCAGGTCGCCCGGTGGCCTCGGCCATCTCCGGTACGACCACGCACATCAGCGGGAAGAACGTCTCCTCCCGTACGGCGCGCATCTTCGCCGCCGGCGCCAGACCGTCCGCGCGCAGCAGAACGGGACGGATGAAGGGCCCCCGAGGCGTGGGCTCGTCGTGGACATCGACGAGTTCGCCGCCGCAGATCAGACGAGCGCCGAGCCCCACCGCCTCCTCCATCACCTCCAGGCACTGCGCCCGTTTGACGACGGGGCTCAGGACCACGTCCGGATCCTCGGGCGGCCCGACGCGTAGGCCCGCCACATGCCGGTGCAGGCGCTCGGTGAACCGGTCGGCGATCTCCGGGTGGACGAGCGCGAACTTGGGCGCGATGCACAACTGGCCCGACCCGCACTTGCCGCCCGGCCTGTTCGCCCGCCCACTCCAGCGTCTGCCGGGCGAAGGCGAGGGAGTCGGGGTGGGTGATGCTCAGCAGGGACGCCAGTTCCCAGCGAGCCACCTGCACCGGGTGGCCCTCGGCCACCAGGACGTCCACGAACTCCTCGGCACGCGCACGCAACGCACAGTGGAACGCGGCAGCGAAGTCCAGCCGCCGTTCCAGGGGGACCCGGAACCAACCCGGCTGAGCCCGACGCGCCAGCCCCAGCGCTTCCCGGGCCTGCGTATCGGTGGAGTGGGCCACCCGCCCCGCCAGCCGCGGATCGCGTCGGTCGGCTTCGTTTCCCTTGCCGCAGTCCAGCCGGGCTCTGAGCGCCATGACCTCATACAGGTCCTGCAGCAGGGCGCCCATGCGCGGCCAGTGGACCCAGCCCTCGCCCGGCTTCGGTGTGCCGCCGAGGAGGACGTCGTAGGAACGGGAGCGGAGGGGGAGTGGGAGTCATGCACGAGCGGAGCATGCGTAGCGGGGTGTCATGTGACACCACGCACGCTCAACTATCGCCGCTATGAGTGGACTTGAATATCATCAGGTTTACGGCGCCCTCGTACGCCAACCGGGCGGGCGTTCCCGTACAGCCCTCTTCGCCCCAGCATCTCCCCAGTTCCCGTGCCCCGGAGGTCGGATCCCAGCCCTCACGCATCACGCCTCGCTGACGCCACTGGTGGCCTTCTCCAGGCGCGGGGCCGGGCGGCGCTCTGCGCCATGGGGACGTGACGCAGGCCCAATTCTGGAAGAAGCCGAGCGGGGAGCCAGGCTTATGCGGGCCGATCCCGCCGGCCGTCGAGCGACTCCGGAGCGGCGCACAGGCGTACGGCGAGGGCGGCGATGTCGTCGTCGAGGCGGCCTCTGCTGTAGTGGAGGAGGTCATGGTGAAGAGCGCTGAGCAGTTCGACGGGTCGCCCTGGGCGCTGCTGCCGCAACCAGGCCGCCACCGGGAAGAACTGGCCGTCGAGGTCGCGGGCCTCGGCGACACCGTCGGTATAGAGGAGCAGCAGGTCGCCAGGGGCGAAGTCGAAGGCGTCGATGCTGTAGTGATCACCGATCAGCTCCGCGAGGTTGAGAAGCGGCGCGGGATCGGTGGGCTCCAGGGTGCGGACCTCTCCACGGTTCAGGAGCAGCGGCGGGGGATGTCCGCAGTTGAGGATTCCGATCCTGCCGCCCCCGTGCGGGATCTCGGCGAGAAGGGCGGTGGCGAAGCGCTCCATCATGCCCTCGCTGGGAAAGGCGGCGTTGTAACGGGTACTGCTGGCCTCCAGCCGACGGGCGATATTGACCAGGTCGGCCTCGTCGTAGGCCGCCTCCCGGAAGGAGTTGACCAGCGCCGCGGCCGTGCCCACCGCCGGCAGACCCTTGCCCCGCACATCGCCGATGAGCAGCCGGACCCCGTACTTCGTGTCGACCACCTCGTAGAAGTCGCCGCCGATACTGGCCTCCGCCGCGGCCGCGAGATACAGCGCCTCGATCTCGATGCCCCCGAAGCGGCGCGGCATCGGGCTCAGGACCACCTGCTGCGCCGCGTCGGCGACGAGCCGGACCTGGAGCAGGGTCTGCTCCCGCTGGAGCCGGACATGACTTCCGTACGCGGCCGCCACGGTGACAGCGATGATCCCCGCCGCCGTCCACCACGTCCCCAGGTCGGGGAACACGATGCCGAGGCCGATCATGAGAAGGAGGCCGGCCGTCCCCAGCAGGACGGTGGGGAGCACGGGCCACATGGCGGCGGCGAGGGCCGGCGCTGCGGGCAGGAGTCGGCTGAACGCCAGTTCTGGGGGAGTGGCGTACGCCAGGCCGGCGATGAGAACGGTCAGGATCACCGGGGACAGCAGAGTGAGTCGCCCCCGGACGCGGCGACGACGAAGGCTCAGCCGTCCAGACGTGATCACACTTCGCAGGATATCTACGCATAGCGGATATAGCCCTATGGTGGCTCGGAGTCGGCCGCCTGCGTCCGGACCGTGCACCCTGCTGGGCGATGGCGCCGAGGCCGAGCAGAGCCGGGCCGGGATTCAGGACGTGCCGAGTGCCGCCCGCATGAGCAGCGCGGTCACCGGGTCGGTCGCGAGGTGAGCGCGGCAGCCAGGCAGGTGCGCGGGTAGCCAGGCCGCTTCGCCCGGATGGGCGCCCGGTACCCGCGTGCAGCGGATTCAGGCTCGCGAAGGTCCCGGCGCACGGCGAGAGCACGAACCGACAGCGGGCGAGGGCGTCGGCGTCCGTGTCGATGGCGGTGGCGATGTCTGTCGGTCATGGGCCCATGCGTACGCCCCTTCGTCTGTCGGCGAAACGGTGAACACGGCCCCCTGGCCGCTCCGAGACTCCGACGCATGCGCAGCTATCGAACTCTCTTCCGCACCCCGGAGTTCACCCCGTTCCTGTTCTCCTTCGCCGCCTTCGCCGCGGCCCAGACGATCGGCGGTCTGGCTCTCGGCACGCTGGTCTTCCGGGCCACCGGCTCTCCGCTCCTGTCGGCGGTGAGCATGTTCGGCCCGCAGCTGGCGCAGTTGCTGGGAGGCCTGTTCCTGCTCTCGGGCGCCGACCGTCTGCCCCCGCGCGCGGTCCTTTCCGGCCTCGCCCTTGTCTTCGCGGCCGGTACGGCGGTACTGGCGCTGCCCGGCCTGTCGATCGGTGCGGTCTTCGCCGTCGTACTGGCGCAGGGCCTGATCGCGTCCCTCGGCGGGGGAGTGCGCGCAGGACTGCTGAACGACATCCTGTCGAAAGACGGCTATGTCCTTGGCCGTTCCGTGTTCAACATGCTCTGGGGCCTGATGCAGGTCGCCGGTTTCGCGACGGGCGGCGCGCTGCTTTCGCTCCTGACCCCGGGGACGTGCCTGCTCCTGGCGGCGACCCTGTACGTGATGTCGGCCCTCGGCACCCGCCTGGGCCTCACGGCCCGCCCGCCGCGTTCCACCGGTCGTCCGTCCGTCTCGGCGACCTGGCGCACCAACGCCCTCCTGTGGTCCTCGCGCCCCCGCCGCCTGACGTACCTGGGCCTGTGGGTCCCCAATGGCCTGGCGGTTGGCTGTGATTCGCTCTTCGTCTCCTACGCCCCCGGGGCGGCCGGGACGCTGTTCGCGTGCGGGGCGCTGGGCATGTTCGTGGGCGATGTGACGGTGGGCCGCCTGGTGCCGCCCGCGGTGCGCCCCCGTCTCGCGGTCCCGCTGCGCCTGCTGCTGGCGATGCCGTACCTGTTCTTCGTCCTACGGCCGGGAGTGGCGCTGTCGGCCGTGGCCACCGCCGTCGCCTCCGTCGGCTTCGGTGCGAGCCTGGTCCTGCAGGAACGCCTGATGTCCCTCACTCCCGACGACCTCGCGGGCCAAGCCCTCGGCCTGCACTTCGTCGGTATGTCCACCCTGCAGGGCCTCGGCGCGGCCCTGGCGGGCACGGTGGCCCAACTGACCTCCCCCGCCACGGCGATGACGGTGATGGCGGTCGGATCGGCCACCGTGACCCTGACCCTTGCGGCGCTGGGCAGGCACGAGAAACGACGGCCGGCCGACCCCGGTACGGGTCCGGGCACCCTGCCGGAAACCACCGCCACGGACTAGCGACCTGAGTCAGCAGTTCTCAGGTGGTCCCACCACGCACAGGGCCGTGAGAGCTACGGCGCCTGAGTGTTCATCCATTCGCACCAGCAGACGCGGTCACCCACTCCAACCGGGTCACCAAGGTGGGCCACCGGGGTGAATGCCGGAGCCAACGGGTTTCCCGAACCTGCGAGGCCGAGTTTCTCGTAGAACCTAACGGCGAACGGTGTCCTTCGCGATGCCCGTATGTGCGGCCGGCACCCCGACACGTATGCCCCTGCGTCGGATCATGGCTTGACCTTGGAGCGTACTCCACTGTTTAGCGTGAAGCGTCGCTGTCCGACACGACACCACCGTGGTGCGCTCGGCCTCCCGGCCCGTGGCCCACCACGACGCGAACTGACTGTTCGTCACCGATTTCGAACCGCATATTGGAGGGGGAACATGATGCGCATCCATCACCTGAACTGCGGCACGATGCAGCCGGTCGGCGGCCGGCTCATCAACGGCAACCGGCTGCCGTTCCAGACCGCCCGGATGATCTGCCACTGCCTGCTGATCGAGACCGACGAAGGGCTGGTGCTGGTGGACACCGGGGTCGGCCTGCGCGACATCGCCGACCCCAGGCAATCCCTGGGCCGCGAATTCCTGTTCCTCACCCGTCCGCGCCTGGACCTCGCCGAGACAGCGGTGCGTCAGGTGACCGGGCTGGGATACGCAGTCGACGATGTCAGGCACATCGTCCTGACCCACCTCGACCTCGACCATGCCGGCGGGCTGCCCGATTTCCCCAAGGCAAAGGTGCACCTCCACGCGACCGAGCACCAAGCCGCGACGAGGGCCGCCACACGGGCTGAACGTCGCCGACACCGAGCCGGCCAATGGGCCCATGGGCCCGACTGGGTCACCTATCACCCCACCGGCGGAGACCACTGGTTCGGCTTCGAGGCCGTACGACAACTCCAGGGAATCTCAGCCGACATCGCGCTGATACCGCTCCCTGGGCACACCCGTGGCCACACCGGTGTGGCCGTGCGCCGCCACGAGGAACCGGAAAGCGCAACCGGCCCCCGATGGCTGCTGCACGCCGGGGACGCCTACTTCTCCCATCGCGAGATCGATCCCTTCGCTCCACGCTCCACACCAGGATTGGCCCTCTTCCAGAGCCTGGTCCAAGTCGATGGCCCAGCCCGCCACCGCAACCAGGCCCGGCTGCGCGAACTGGCCCAATGCCATGGGGATCAGATCGAAATCTTCTCCGCCCATGATCCGGTCGAACTTGACCGCTACCGGAAGGACGAGCCGCGGACCCTTGCGCAAGAACGCCGCCATCGCGCCCAGTAGCCCAGTAGCTCAGTAACGACTCGGTCCGTGATCGAGGGTTGGGCGTGCTGGCCTGGCGGGTCGGCTGGTGGCTGATCAGTAGGCGGCCTGCCGGGCGGGCACGAGCTCGGTGCTCGGCTTGCGGCGGGTCGGTCGGCGAGCCGAACGGTCCGAAACTCCGAGCTGGGAACTTCCCTGCAGACGAGCAAACGCGGCCGGCCAAGCACCGGACCGAGCATCAGGGCCTCAGCAGTCCGCCCACCCACCAGTCGTGCGGCTTGCCATCGTTGGCGATGCCGCGATTGCGCAGTGTCCCTTCGACGGTGAAGCCGAGTTTCTCGGCGACGGCGCGCGAGCCGGTGTTCCCAGCCATGGCCCACCACTCGATGCGGTGGACGCCGAGGGTGTCCCAGCCCCAGTCACACAGGGCCCGAGCGGCCTCCACCGAGTACCCGCGTCCGCGCTGATCCTTGACCGCCCAGTAACCGAGCTCCCAGACGCCGCGGCTGACGAGGGTCAGGCAGTACGAGCCGACCAGGGCGCCGGTGTCCTTGCGGAACGCGCCGAGGGTGTAGTCCCTGTCCTCGGCCCACTGAGCGGGCAGCTTCTCGCCGACCAGTTTCTCCGCGTCCGCACGCCGGTACGGCACCGGTACCGGGGTGTAGAACTGGATGTCCTCGTCCTGGCAGGCTTCGTACACCGCATCCACGTCGGCAGGTGTGAAGGCCCGCAGCACCAGACGGTCGGTCTCAAGCGTCACTGGATCCATCGCGGCAGTATGGCCACCATCAACAAGCGGCGACCATCGAATATCGCGACCGAGCACCGCCCCTCACCACACCCCCGGGGCTGGTCAACGGTCGTCGCACGCCCCAGGTCAGCTGTCCCCGAGACGGAGCTGCTCTCACCATCAATCGCGGACCGAGCCGTAAGGGATTTCGGCGAAATGGTCTCCGTGTGCAGTGGCTCTGGGGCATCTCCCGGTCATGGAGGGGCAGGCGAGGTCGCCTGCTGCGGACGGAGGGGTAGCCCCTGATACGACGGTTCTCAGCACACACACGCCGCCGGAGTGGCGCCCATCGATGGCTTGCTCGGGAAGGGGGCGAGGGGGCGGCGGCACGGGAGGCGGGTGCCGCCGCCTTGAAGCAACCGGCTTACTCGGCCTGGCTGTTCGTCTGCCGGGGCAGGAAGAACATCAGGGCCCACATCACGCCGAAGGCGCCGCCGACCCACCAGAGCACGCCGGTGAACGCGTCGCGGTTGACCGCGCCGTCGGGTGAGCCGCCGGTGGCGGAGAAGAACACGAGAGCCGTCAACGCGGTACCGAGGGCGATGCCCAGATGGACCGAGGTGTTGAACAGGCCCGAGGCGGAGCCGGCGCTCTCGTGCGGCACCTTGCGGAGCGACATGTCGGCGAGCGGCCCGCCGATCGTGCCGAAGCCGATGCCGAGTAGCAGGAGGGGGGCCGTCATGGCGAGCAGGGTGAGATCGGTCTGCCGGCTGCTGATCTGGAGCCCGTAGGCCGCCGTCGAGGCGAGTGCGATCAGGGCTCCGGTCTGTGGCACGCGGCGCCCGAAGCGCCCGGCGGTTTTGATCGCGATCAGCGCGCCGGCCATCTCGCCGAGGGCGATCACCACGAAGGCCAGGGCTGCCTGGAGGGGGCTCATGTCCAGGCCGCGCTGCAGGTACAGCGTCCAGGTCATGAAGAACATGCCGGACAGCAGGCCCAGCATCAGTTGCGCGGACAGGCCACCGGAGAACGGCTTGCCCTGGAAGAGGGACAGCACCACGAGCGGGGCGTCCTTCTTGCGCTGCTGGTGGCGCAGGAAGACGCCGAGCACGAGGAGTCCGGTGGCGAGCATGGCGAAGCACCACAGCGGCCAGTGGTGGGCGTGGCCCTCCGTGAGCGGGAAGACGATCAATACCATGGCCGGCGCGGAGAGCAGCATGCCCGTGAGGTCGAGGCGGTCGGCCGTCTCGGCGGTCGACTCGGTGATGATTTTCCGTCCGAGGATGATCACGGCGAGGCCGACGGGCAGATTGATCAGGAAGATCGGCCGCCAGGACAGTCCGAACAGGTCGGCCTGGGTGAGCACGCCGCCCAGGATCGGACCCATGACGGCGCCGAGCGACAGGACGGCGCCGTAGAGGCCGAACGCCTTGCTGCGGTTCGTGCCGTCGAAGGTGACATGGATGGTCGCCAGGACCTGCGGGATCATTACGGCCGCCGCACCGCCCTGGAACACGCGGGCGGCGATCAGCATGCCGGGCCCGGTCGCGATGCCGCACAGCAGCGAGGCGAAGGTGAACACGGCGGTGCCGATGAGGAAGACCTTGCGTCGGCCGTACGCGTCGCCGAGCCTGCCACCGGTGATCAGCCCGAGGGCGAGGGGCAGCGCGTAGCCGGCCGTCAGCCACTGCACTGTGGCCGGTCCGGCGCCGATCGACCTCTGCAGGGTGGGGAGGGCGGTGAGGACGACCGATTGGTCGAGGACGTCCATGAGTTCGGCGGCCAGGACGATCACGAGGGCGATCTTGGCGGCCGGGGCCGTCGTGGACGACGTGCCCGCTGCGGTGTGAGCCGAGGGCTCGGGGGTGTGCTTCGGCTCGCTGTCGAGCACGGGGGAAGCCACGGTAGGACTCCTGGTTCAGGAATCGGGGAGCCTGCCGTCAGCCGAACCGGGCCAAACACGAAACCCGGGGCAGTCGGCAGAGCTGCACCCGGGAAATGACAGGAAACTGCGGGGGTGGGTGACGCAACTCAGGCCGGCGCGACGTCCGCCCCCGGGCACGTTCCACAAAGCCGGAACGTCGGGAAATGCGGACGGCTACCGGGCCTGGGAGATACGTCGTCACCTCGAAACCACTACAGAAGGACCAGGAAGTCCGAAACTGCCGCCGAAGGGATCTTCGGGGCAGGGAATCATCCACGATACGACACCCCCAGAGCCCTGCGCACGCGAGATACGCGGATGTCCTCCGTGAGGACGAGAGACGGGCGGGTCCCGCTACCGATGGAGATCCGGTCGGCCGTCCGTGCCTGATGCGCGACGTCCCATCGACAGCGCGAGCCTTCGCAGTTGCCGCCAATCCATCGGGGGCTTCGTCCGCGGGACACCAGGCCGGTGCCGAGGAACGCGTACGTGCAGGACACGGGGCCGGATCGTGCAGTGGACGGGCGTCGGCAGAGTGAGCGCCTCGCCGTCGACGCCGGCCGGGATCTCCGGCTCGTCGGCGTCGATGACGACCTCCTGGGCAGTGAGGCCGATGAGCCCCTGAGCATGCCTGCCTCTCAGGATCCCCACCGCCTGCGCCGCGTTGTCGACCCTGATGCCCAGGATTCCGAGGACGCCCGAATCCAGGCCCACCCTTCGTCCCAGTCCGGCCGGGTCACCTTGGCGGTAGGGGTTGTTGCTGACCAGGACCGCCTGGGGCGCCTCGATCGCCGTGTCCGCGGCGCGGACTGACAGCCTCGGGCCACGCTGGTGCGTCAGCAGGTCGGGAAGCATCTCCAGGGTCGTCTGCACCTTGTCGTTGCGGTACGCGGAGCTCTGAACGACGGATGCGTACGTTCCGAAGGACGCATTGTTGACAAATGGCCGGTCCTGGATGAAACCGAGGTCGACGCAGAGGTCGACTCCGTCGGTGAGGGCGTCGAGGCAGGCCGAGGGGTTGCCCCGGTCCAGGCCGAGGTCGAGTGCGAAGTGGTTGCGGGTGCCGGCGGAGATCACCATGAACGGGATGCCGTGCTGTGCGGCCACGCCGGCCACCATGGCCTGTGTGCCGTCTCCGCCTGCGACGCCGAGCAGGTCGGCGCCGTCGTCCACGGCGCCGCGCGCGAGTGCGACCACGTCCTCGTGGTGAGCGGAGTCCAACAGGTGTACTTCGGCGCCTAGTTCCTCCGCCCGTTCCTTCAGGTGGAAAGCGCCCACCTTTCCGCCGCCCGAGTGGGGATTCATGATGAGGAAAGGTTGCTGGGGTGGCGCGGCCGGAACTTCCGGTGGGCGTCGCGGCCGGACGTCGCCACCGAGCGCTGCGCCGCCGACGGAGACGGCCAGTGCCCCCAGGGCGAGCGAGACGAGGACGACCCAGAGCAGACCGGCCCATGCGTAGAGCAGGAGTGCGGCGGCCGGAGCCACGGCGGCCAGCGCACTCGCCAGGGCCCGGGCGATTCCGCGCCGCGTCAGGGCCCACCACACGCCCGCTGCGGCGACGGCCAGTCCGGCCAGCCCGGCGCCCAGCAGGACGACGCTCCTGATCCCGGCGAACGCGAGAGGGGCCAGGACCGCCGCCGCTGCGGCCACCAGGGCCAGGCGCGCGTACCAGCGCTGTGCCCTGCCGCCGGGGGCGCCGGCATCTGTGTCCATGCGGCCTCCAGACATCATGCGGCTCGTGTACGGGCTTGCTCTCGGGCCTGCCTGACCTGCAGCAGCGGCATCGTTCCGGCCGGACGTCTCTGTCATTCCACCGTCCGCGGTCGCCCGTCACATCACCCGGGATGGGTGAGCGCTCGACGAAGCAGTCATGGTTGCCCGAGGCACCAGCAGAGACCGATCGCCACGCGGGCGGGGACGGCCTTCGCCCCGCCCGCATGGCGATCATGGTTCCGACACCGTCACGATGGAATCGGGCTTCACGAAGCGGTCCGACGTGAGATGGCCGCATCACCCGGCCTCCGCAGCGGCGGGCGGGTGGCGGTGCCGGTGAGCCCGTACCCGGGCGGTGGTGTCCATGCCTCGCAGTGCAGGCTCAAGGGCGGCAGGCCCCCACGGGAAGTACCGTGCCGCCCGTATGCCGAAGACCGCCCCGGTCTCCGGCCGTGTCGGCGCGGCCGCGCATCTCGGGCCGGGCGGCGACCCGCTGCTGGCCGCGAAATTCTCCGTCCCGGAAGTCCCGCGGGCGTTCATCCGCAGGCAGCGGTTGCTGGACCGGCTCACCGAGGGCACGGCCGGGCCGCTGACCCTGATCACGGGTCCGGCGGGTGCGGGGAAGACGACTCTGGCAGCTGCATGGGCACGTCAGAGAACCGCACCGGGCCCGGTGGTGTGGCTGACCGCCGAATACGACGACCGGGCGCCCGGGGTGTTCTGGGCCTATGTTCTCGAGGCACTGGGCCATCATGAGGTCGTGCTGCCGGAAGCGGTGGGGCAGCCCAGGTCCGCGGACGTTGCCGATCACTCCCTGCTCGCGCGCATCGCGTCCGCGCTGGCACACCTGCGCCGGCCGGTCGTGCTCGTGATCGACGGACTGGAACAGGTACCCGTGCGGGCGGTGGCCTCGGGCCTGGACTTCGTCCTGAACCACGCGGAACCGCAGCTGCGCCTGGTGCTGATCAGCCGCGTCGACCCGCTGCTTCCACTGCACCGCTACCGCGCCGACGGCCGGATCCATGAGATCCGCAGTGCCGATCTCGCGTTCACCCGCCAAGAGACCGCGAGGCTCCTGCGCGGACACGGCCTGGCGCGCTACGAGGAGAGCGCCGATGCCCTCGTGGCGCGCACGGGGGGCTGGGCAGCCGGATTGCGGCTGTGTGCGCTGGAGATGCAGCGGGCCGACAACCCGGCCGGGTTCGCCCGGACTTTCGCCGCATCCCAGAGTGCCGTCGCCGACTACCTGCTCACCGAGGTCTTCGCCGCCCAGTCCGCCGCCACACAGGATCTGTTGATGCGCAGCAGCATTCTCGACCGCGTCCACCCGGATCTGGCCAACGCGCTGACGGGACGCGAGGACGCCGAGTGGATCCTGGCCGAACTCACCCGCGCCCACGTCTTCGTCGAGCCGATCGACGCCACGCCATGGTGCCGTTTTCAGCCGCTGTTCGCCGAAGTGCTGCGCATGCACCTGCGCCACCACCGGCCCGGCCTCGAAGCCTGCCTGCGGCGCCGGGCCGCGTCCTGGCTCGCCGACTCCGGCAGGCTCGCCGAGGCAGTGGAACAGGCCGCCACGGCCGGGGACTGGGAGTGGGCCTGTGCGTGCATGGTGCACCGCTTGGAGATCGGACGGCTGCTCACCGGGCCCGAGGCACACCGGCTGGAGCGGATCCTCTCCGGCATGCCGGGCGACCTTGCGGGGGCGGAGCCCGCGCTGGTCACGGGTGCCTGCGCCCTCGCCCAGCACGACACCGCGCGCTCCCGGGCGCGGCTGGACCGGGCCGAGGAAGAGATGCACCAGCCGGGAGCACGGCCCTCGCCGGAAGCACGGCTTGCCCTCTCCCTGCTCAGGCTGCTCGCCGCACCCGATGCGCAAGGCGGTGACAGCGTCTCCCGCTCCGCGCAGCCGACCCGCGAGCTCGCCGAGCCGGTGCCGCGGCCGCTGGCTGAGGCTCATCCCGAGATCGAGGGCCTGCGGCGGTACGGGCTGGCGTGCGCGCTGGAAGGGGCCGGCCGTCCCGATGCCGCCCGGAGGGCTTTCACCTATGCGCTGGCGGGCTGCACCGGTGAGGTGACACAAGCCCTGCGGCACCACTGCCTCGGCCGACTGGCCCTCATGGAGTCCCAGCACGGGGCGCTGAGCCAGGCCGAGGAGCACGCCCGGCTGGCTCTCGAGGTCGCCGGGCACCGGTCCGTCCCGCCGACCCGGCGATCCGGCATGGGCCACCTTGCCCTGGCCGCGGTCGCTTTCGAACGCGGCGAACTCCCGGATGCCGGCCATCATCTCGACCTCGCAGCCGCGTCCCCGGACGCGGGACACGACCCGGTCCTCGACGCCGACATCGCCGTCACCCGTTCCCGGCTGGACCTCGCGCACGGCCACTGGCAAGCCGCACTCATGGCCGTCGAGGCAGGCAGGACTCATGCCGGACCGCTTGCGGCATGGCCGGCGCAGCGCCTCGCCCTCGCGTGCTCCGCGGCCCACCTGGCCCGAGGCGACCCGGCGTCGGCGATCGCCGTCCTCAACGAGGCCGGCCCTGGTGGATCGGCGCACACCCTCGCCCTCGCTCAGGCTCGGCTCGCCGCCGGGGACCTCGCCGGAGCCCTCGGCCTCCTCGCGCCCCTGGACCGCCGCCAGGACGCCGGAATCGCAGAATTCGTCCGCATCCGCCTGCTTCAGGCCCGCGTCGCCACCCTCACCCGGGACACCCGGAGGGCACACGGTCTGCTCCGCGACGCGCTGGCCGCGGCTCATCCCGAGCGGATGCGTCGGCCCTTCACCGAAGCGGGCCCCTGGGTACGGCACCTGCTGGAGCAGCTGCCCGACCTGGCGACGGAGCACGCGTGGCTCACCGCCCGCCCCGGGGTCGGCAAGGACACACTTCGCACCGACGGCTGCCCACCGGACTTCGTCATAGTGGAACGGCTGACCGACCGTGAGCGCGAGGTGCTCCGTCACGGGGCAGAGATGATGTCGACACAAGAGATCGCCGAGGCGATGTATCTGTCGGCCAATACGGTCAAAACGCATTTGCGGAGCGTCTACCGCAAGCTCGCGGTCTCCCGCCGCAGCGATGCCGTGCGGCGCGCACGGGAACTTCGTCTGATCTGATCCCACGAGGGCCGGGAGGTCACCTGGTCCGGGTGATGCGGCCGAACCGGGATGCCGTTCAGCATCGAAGGGAACGACGTCACCGACGGAGGGCAGGACCACGCCCATGAGATACGAGATCCGCGTGACGGGCCGCCTGTCGACGGTCGTGGCCGAGGCGTTCCCCGAGCTGGAGAAGGCGCTCGTTCCGGAGCAGACGCTCCTGTTCGGTCAGGTCACCGACGAGGCTCACCTCTACGGGCTGCTCATCCGCTTCCAGGATCTGGGCCTGCGGGTCCTGGAAATGCGCCAACTGCCGGAACCATGACAACTGCGGGGATCATGACAACCGCCGGAACCATGAGCGCACGCCGACCACAACGAGCGCGACCGTCGGCTCTCACCGGACGCCGCACGGGTGGGACGCCGCACGGCCCAGACCGGCTGAGAGCGCAGGGCTCGCCCGTCACGGGTGAGGTGGATCCGCCCGGACGGCGCGAGGGTGGATCGAGGAACAGTGCGAAGGAGCACCCATGGACCCGTCGCCCGCTGCCTCCGCCCCTGAAGGTCCCCGGGGCCCCTTGAGCGCCACTGAGCGAGCGGAATACGAGCAGCTGCGCCGCGCCGCCGGTACCCGGCACCGCCGGCTGCGCTACACCGTGACCTCCCTGCTTCTGGTTTTGGCCTTCGTCCTCGCGCCCCTCGGCGTCGTCGCCGCCTGGGTGGACTCCCAGGTCTCGGACACGGACCGGTACGTCCGCACCGTCGCACCCATCGGCAGGGCACCCGCGGTCCAGAACGCGCTGACCGACCGTGTGACGGACCGGGTCGTCAGCTACATCGACACCGATGAGATCGCGGCCGCACTCACGCGCGCTCTGCAAAAGGCCGGCGCACCGCCGCCCGTGGTCGACAGATCGGGCGCACTGGCGGGCGCGTTGAAGAGCGGCGTCACCAGCGCGGTACACGGAGTGGTGAACAAGGTCGTGACGAGCGACCAGTTCGAGAAGGCGTGGGACGCCGCCAACCGCAGGGCGCACGCGGCGGTGGTGAACGTCCTCACCGGTGACGGCGGTAGCGCCGTCGAGGCCAAGGGCGACACCATCAGCCTCAATGTCGGCACGGTGATCAAAGAAGTGCAGAAGAAGCTGGTCGACGCGGGCTTCAAGAAGGCCGACAAGATCCCTGACATCGACAAGTCCATCGTGCTGGTCAAGACCGACAAGCTGAACAAGGCCCAGGACGCCATGCTCCTGCTCAACATCGTCGGCGTCTGGCTGCCCGTGCTCGTGGTCGTACTGGCGGCGCTTGCTGTGTGGGTGGGGCCCGCGCACCGTGTGGCCATGATGAGCGCGGGAGTCGGCGTCGGCGTGATGATGGCGCTGCTCCTCATCGCGTTCGCTTTCTTCCGCCAGACGTACCTGGACTCCGTCCAGCCCAAAGTGCAGTCGCCGGACGCCGCCTCCGTCGTGTACGACAACCTTGTGCGGTTCCTGTCGCAGAGCACCCGCACCGTGCTGGTCATCGCAGTGATCGTTGTGATCGCGGGCTACCTGTACGGGCCCGGACGCGGCGCCCGCTCGATACGTCGCACCACCGTGCGCGCCACCGAATCCGCCGGGCGGCTCCTGGCTCGGGCGGGGCTGCGCACGGGCGGCGTGGGTCGCTGGCTCGACGGTCACCGCAGCTGGACGACGGGAATCGTCTTCGGCGCGGGAATTCTGGCGCTGTTCCTGCTGAACTACCCGACCCCGGGCTGCGTGGCCACCGTCCTCGGCCTGGGGGTGCTGGTCCTGGCGATCCTGGGAATCCTTGCGGCCGCGCGGACGACACCGGCACCGACGGAGACGGGCCCCGGCGCCGCTCGCCCACGCCACGGCCCGTGAGCACTCCGTGAGCACTCCGTGAGCAGTCCATGAGCAGTCCGGGCTCCTGCCGACCGTTCTCGGCCTCCTACGGACCGGACGAGCAGACCGATGGCGAAGCCTCGTTGTTCACCCGCAAAGGGTGATGTTCACGCCCCCGGAGCGGCGGAGCCTGAACGTGACGACGAGCGGCAGGAGGAAGAATATGGGCAGCCTGTACCTGGCGTACGACTATCCCGTGCTGGGCGCCTTCTGGACAGTTATGTGGATCTTCCTTTGGGTCCTGTGGCTGATGGTGCTCTTCCGTGTCATCGCCGACATCTTCCGTGATCACGAACTGCATGGCTGGGGGAAGGCGGCCTGGCTGCTCTTCGTGATCATCGTCCCCTTCCTGGGCGTTCTGGTCTACGTGATCGCACGCGGAAAGGAAATGAGCCAACGCGAAGTACGGCAAACCAAACAACACCAAGAAGCCCTCGACACGTACATTCGCGAAACGGCGGCAGGTGGCGGAGGCAAGAGCGGCGCTGACGAGCTGGCGAAGCTCTCGGACCTCAAAGCAAAAGGTGAGATATCGCAGGAAGAGTTCCAGCGGGCGAAGGAGAAGTTCCTGCAGTGAGCCCTTGCCAACCTGCGGGGCGGGGCCGGCAGTTGGGAAGGCGGCGCGGTGAAGCCAGTGAAGCCTCTGGTAGAGGGGTTTTCGACCAAGAGAACCGTCTCCGCCAGAGGCTCATATGGCTGTCCACTCGCCGCGCACCGCGTCGACGTCGGTGTTCGCTCCTGCCTGGCCCGGGAGCTCAGCGATCGCGTGAGCTGCTCAGTCGGCGTGGTCGGGCGAACCTGTGAGGTGAACCATTTTCCTGAGCTGGTGGCCTGGGGCGAGTCTCGGCGAACGTTGGATCGCCACCGCGGCCGCGTCATCGTTGAGCTGCCCTCCGACATAGGCCGTCAGGTCGGTGCGGATGTGGTCCAGTAGTGCTTCAGGACCGCTGTCGGTCCATTGAGCGACGCGTTCGGCGAGCGGGTAGAACGTTCCGTCGGACGAGCGGGCCTCGATGATGCCGTCGGTGTAGAGCAGGAGCGTGTCATCGCCCTCAAAGACCAACGGGTCGATGGTCAGGCCCGTCCTCGGCAGATCGCACATGCCCAGCGGAGGCTCCGTGTGGCGTGGGTACAGGGCGGTCACGTGGTGCTTGTGCAGCAGCAGGGGCGGGGGATGACCACAATTGATCATCCGAGCCACCGGATCCTCATCGGGGATGTCGAGCATCAGGACGGTGACGAACTGCTCGTACAACTCGTCCGCCTCGGAGTGCGGGGCGTGCTCGACCAGGTGCCGGCAGATGCTCTCCTCAAGGACGCCGGCCAGTTCCGCGAGAGTGGCGGAACGGTGGGCGGCGTCCCGGAAGGAACCCATGATCACGGAGGCGTCACTGATGGCGGTCATGCCTTTGCCACGGACGTCACCGATGAGCAGCCGCGCGCCGTTCCCGGTCCGGGTCGCCGCGTACAGGTCCCCGCCGATCAGTGCCTCGTCATCGGCTGCCCGGTACGCCGAGGCGATCCGCAGCGGGCCCAGTCGATGGGGCAACGGCGGCAGAACCACCCGTTGTGTGGCTTCGGACACCGACCGTACTTGCTCCAGCTGACGCATGCGGTGCTCGCGCTGGCGGCTGAAGATCACGATGACGAGCGAGAGCAGTGCGAGAGCGGCTATCTGCACCTGGTGGTTGGTCGAGAACAGTTCGTTCGGGTCCCGCAGGACCGCGATGATCGCCTGTGCCACCACAGCGAGCGCGCCGACCAGTCCGGTCAGCCAGGGACCGGCGAACCAGGGAGTGATGGCGGGGGCGACAATCAGCAGCGGCCCCAGGTGGATGTCACCCGGGACCAGAACGTCCACGACCGTGATCGCGACGATCAGCCCGAGCGGTATCGCCAACAGAGCGTGATCCGTCTGCCATGGCTGCCACAGATCCGCGATGCGCCGCCGGAAGCCCATATCCCCACTCTGCACCGGCTACAGATGGACCGCAGGGCGTATGCCGGCCCTCGCATGCGACGTGCCAAGCCCGACGAGGCCGAAATGGTGCTGCCGAGCCGCGACTTGCCTTGGCCGTGCCGGCCCGGAGGCAAGTGATGAGACAGCCTTGGGCCCGTGCCTGGGGTCGGTTCGGGGGGACACCCCTATCAAGCCGGGTCTGCTCGTGACAGGCGCTCATCAGAGCGCGCTGTTCAGCGGCCATACGTTCCGGGGCATGCCAGTCGCATTGCTCTCTGGCGACCAGGGATCCCGCTACGGACGGTACGTCGCCGACCGTGAAGGGCAGTCAGATCCCTTGGCAGTCAGACCCCTTCGGTCTCCGCCTCGCTCATCGCGAACGCAGCTGCGAGCGGCATCATGCGGACCGCTGCCAGGCGACCATCACCGACGGCGCACCACGCCCGGTCGGCGCCGTACGCCGCGTCTCCCGCACCGGCGGACCACGAACAACCCGGCTGGCGGGGACCGTCCGTCGCGATCGCATCCCCATGTCCCGTCGGAGGCCGACGAGGGCTGGCAGTCGGCTGCCGGATGGGGCTCGAAGCCGGCCGCCCGACGGATCTCCACGGGTGCGTACGCGGAAACACGGCATGCTTCAGCGCGCGGAACAGCACATCCGATCTGCGGGAAGGGGGTGGCAGCGTGACTACGGAGGGTGTTTGTGCCTGGTCGGGCCCATGATGAGGGGATGTTGCGCACCCCTGCGGACGTCACCGGGTGCAACCGTGCATCACGCGGAGCACTGGCGGGGCGAATTGCCCTTATTTATAGCCCTATTGCCTTGTTGATGGTCGGGTCGGCGACGTAGCGTGAAAGTAGACGCAGTCGGAATGGCTCGTCAGCAACGAACACTCAAGGAGGCGACTATGAGCTTCCGTATGACCTTCCCAGGTCGGCGCCATGGTTGCGGTGATGACTGGGGCTACGGTGGAGGCTACGGCTACGGCCGTGGCGGTTACGGACGCGGCGGCTACGGCCGCGGCGGCTATGGACGCGGCGGCTTCGGCCGTGGCGGTTACGGACGCGGCGGGTTCGGTCGCGGGGGCCGTTTCTAACGGACACCGCTACTGACCCAACGCTCTGAGACGAGGCGGCTCGCGCCCCCGCGCGGGTCTGCCTCGTATGTATGGGGAAACGAGGAGCACGGACAACTCGGTTGCCCATCGCTCGAGATCCGGGGCCCCCGGGTTCGACGGTGCTGCCGGACGCAGGGGCGGCTACCCACGAGGTGTCGACAACTGCCCTGCGGTGGGCGCGGATTGAGACCTTGCCTGGTGAACCCGACACCACGACCGAGGGCGGTGGCGTGGTCGAGGCAGATGCTCGCTGACACGCGGACCGGAAAGCGTCTGCCGTCAAGTACACCTCTTGCACTTTCACTTCGGCTTGCCGTGGCTTGCCGTATGCGCTCTTCGAGCATGGTCGCGGTCGTCGTCTCCAGTTGCCACGACCACGACAAGAAAACTTCTGGCCATCTTTCCAGCGATCACCTCTCACTGAACTCGAGCAGCACGGCCGCTCCTCGCCATTGCTGTCGGAAAAACCAGGGGTGACCTCATGTCAAAACCCGAGTCGTCAGTGGATGCGGCGGCTCCTGCGGCAACTGGAGAGGTGTCCACAACCGGCTGCGGATGTGGGCCCTGGATGGCACGTGGGAGCGAGTCTTCACCGTGCTGATGGCCCAGCCGACGCCCATGAGGACCTGACCTGACCTGACCTGGGCGGTGTCGGTGGACTCCACGATCGTGCGAGCTCACCGGCATGCGGCCGGAGCCAGTCGGCGCGTCTGCCGATTGCCGCTACCGAGTCATTGCGTTTTCAGCTTGCGGCTTCCGGCTCGGTTCTTCGCGATGTTTCGTGTCTTCTTCCTGTTGCCTGAGTCGGCGAGCAGGGCGAGTACCGCCGGCGACGTCGACCTCTCGGCGAGGAGGCGCTGCATCCAGTCCGTGACCTTCGCCAACTCGGCCGGTGTCGGCACGTGACCGTCCTTGATGGACAGGTAGAACAGCCAATCGTGGATGCGGCGGCGGATGAACTCGCGGTACCCCTCGGTCTTGAGCCGGTCGGTCTCCGGCAGTAGTTCGGCGGACCACTGCCGGAACTCGGCAGGGCCGGTCACCTTCATCGCGATGCTGTCCACGAGGGCGACCACCGCCGTCTTGGACGAGATCTCGTGGGGGTCGCGCAGGATCGTGGCCACGGTCGCGCGGTCTCGGTCGCGGCTCGGCGAGGAAGCGGTCACTGAGACGACGCGTTGGTACGCGGACGATCGGACGTGCTCGTCCGCGACGGCATCGTCGACGTCCACGTCGAGGATGCCGGCCCCCGCGAGCAGCTCGGCCACATCGGTGTGCCATGTCATCGCTTCATCCCGTCTCGCAGGGTTGGTTCTTGGCGCCTCGCATCGCTCCCGTTCGGCCGGAGCATCGAGACTATGTCCCGTCGGTCGGTTGGGGCGAGGTGCGGAGCTGTGGGTCGGCTGCCGACAGGCCGAGGGCGGCGGGGGAGTACGGACTGGTCTCGCCCACGGGCGCGGGGACGATGAGCCGGTCCGTCAGGTCACCGAAACGGTCACGGAGTTCGACCCCGAAGTCGCTGGGGGTGGCACTGCGCACTGCGAAGATGCCGAGGATGTCGTCGTCGATGTGGTCGGCCATCCGTCGCCATCGCTCAGGGTCGTCACTGACGCTCAACACCGCCAGTTCGTCGGCGAGTTCGCCGAGCCCATGCGGCTCGAAGACCGGTCGGTAGGCGCGGGTGGCGCACCACAGCGCGATCAGTATGCGGGCGTGGCGGGTGTCCTCCGAGGTGATGGCGAGCAGCGGCCCGTGGGAGATGGTGAAGTCGGCGCGGGTACGGCCGGAGCGGGCCAGGCCGTGTTCCGCTGCAGGGAGCAGCACGTCGGCCAGACTGCGCCTCCAGGGCGTCCGGATCGCCCTCCGGGTCCGCCGACTGATCGTTGCCGACGGGGGAGGGGGATGGGGACGGGGAATCCGTCCGGTGCCAGGGGTAGGTGGGGAGGTCGATGTGGTGGGTGGGTTTGCCGAGGATGGTGGTCCAGTTGGGGTTGGCTCCGTTGGTGTAGAGGGTGGCCAGTGAGTGGTGGAGGGTGGGGAGTTCTGGGCGGTGGCGGCGCAGGGAGGGGGGTGCGGGGGAGCCGGTGGTTCGGAGGGGGTTGGTGAGGACGGGGTGGGGTGAGATTTGGAGGAAGATGACGGGGTGGGTGTGGAGTTGGGAGCGTACGGCGGTGTCGAGTCGTACGGTTTCGCGCAGGTTGCGCCACCAGTAGTCGGCGTCGAGGGTGGTTCCGGGCAGTTCGGTGCCGGTGACGGTGGAGATGAACGGGATCTGTGTGTGGCTCGGGGTGAGCCCGTCGAGCGCATCGAGCAGGGGCGCGCGGACCGGATCGACACTCGGCCCATGCGCCGCGTACCGCACCAGAACCGGAAGGCAGGAGACACCGAGCCGCTCGCAGCCTGCGATGATCCGCTCGATCTGCTCGCTGTCACCGCTCAGTACCGTTGTCCGCGGGCTCTCCTCGACCGCGACAGTGGCCCGCGCCCCCAAGGTGCCCAACAGTTCGGGGATGTCCGCGGCAGGTCGCTCGACCCAGCACATGCCGCCATCGGCCGCGCGTTCCTCGATGAGCCGGGCCCGGAGACAGCTGATCCGCCCGCCTCGCGCAGCGACAGCGCGCCCGCCACCTGCGCGGCCGGAACCTCCCCCTGGCTGTAGCCCATCACGGCGTCCGGCTCGATGCCCCACGCCCGCCACTGCGCGGCCAGCGCGGCACCCATCGCCCACAGCGCGGGCTGCACACCACAGCGGTCCTCTCCAGCCACGCCTCGTCGTCGTCCGCCAGGTGCTCCAGGAGGGAGAATCCGCCGTACTCCCGGATCACCTCGTCGCACTCCCGCAGCGTCTCCGCGAACACGCCGCCGCCTGCGAGCAGTTCACGCCCCATGCCCGACCACTGCGCCCCCTGGCCGGAGAAGACGAACACGATCCTCGGCCGTGCGGAGGCAGGTCCCTCGGAGGCGGCGACACCGGGATGATCCTGGCCGTGGGCGAAGACGTCGAGAGCAGCCGCCACCTCGACCGCGGTCCTGCCCGCGACCGCGAGCCGGTACTCGTAGTGGGACCGCCGGGTGGCCGCAGCGGCGCACACCTCCCGCAAGGGCGGAGCCCCGGGCGCGCTCAGCAACTCCCCATAGCGCTCCGCCAGCGTCCGAAGGGATTCGGCGGAGCGCGCGGAGAGCGCCAGCAGGCAAGGGGCTTCGGGCCCCGGATCCGGCGTCGCGGCGACATGCTCCGGTGCGGTGGCCAGCACCACGTGAGCATTGGTGCCGGTGGCGCCGAAGCTGTTGATCCCGGCCAGCAGCCGCCCGACGGGGGGAAGCTCGACCCGCTCGCGCGGCAGCCTCAGCGGCACCCGGCCCCAGTCCACGGCGGAGGTGGGCACCTCCAGGAAGGGCAGCGCGGGCACTGCCCTGCGTTCCAAACTCAGTACGGATTTGATCAGACCCACCACGCCTGCCGCGCCCTCGCTGTGGCCGAGATTCACCTTGGCGGATCCGACCACACACGGAGGGCGGCCGTCCCGACCCGCCATGACATCCGCCAGGGCTTGCAGCTCCGCCGCGTCCCCGGTGAGGGTGCCGGTGCCGTGGGCCTCGATGAAGTCCAGGTCGGCCGGCTCCACACCGGCCGCCGCGCAAGCCGCCCTCATCAGTTCGGCCTTGGCCCCTGCGTGCGGCGCCGCCATTCCTGCACCGGTGAAGCCGTCGTTGTTGACCGCGCTGCCGAGGATCACCGCTCGCACCCGGTCGCCATCGGCCAGAGCGCGCGCCAGGGGCTTGAGGACGACGACCCCTACCGCCTCGCTGCGCACGTACCCGTCGGCGGCCGCGTCCCCGAACAGGCAGCGCCCGCTCGGATCGACCGCCCCGGCACCGGCCAGCGGAACGGTGTGGACCGGCCCGAGAATGGCGTTGGCTCCACCCACCAGCGCCACGTCGCAGTCACCTCCGCGCAGTGCCGCACAGGCAAGGTGGGTCGCGGTGAGCGACGAGGAACAGGCGGTGTCCACAGCGATGGAAGGGCCGCGCAGTCCGAAGGCGTAGGAGATGCGGCCGGCCAACGTGGAGCGGGTGCAGCCGAGTTCGGCGTAGAAGTCGAGCGTAGGGAGATCGTCGATCTGCCGCAGCCAGTACTCGGATTGGAGGCAGCCCATGAAGACGCCCGTACGCGGACCGGCCAGCGTGTGCACGGGAATCCCGGCGTCCTCGACGGCCTCGTACGACGTCTCCAGCAGGAGCCGCTGCTGAGGGTCGGCTCGCCGTGCCTCGCGCGGGGACATATCGAAGAAGTCCGCGTCGAAGAGCGCGAGTCGGGCAGGAACCCGCCGCGCGAGCTGGGTACCTTGCCCGGGGTGCGGGTACCGGGGTCGAGCAGTTCCCGCATCCACGGCCGGTCCGCCGGGGCTTCGGCGACGCCCTCCCGGCCGGTTACCAACAACTCCCACAGCGCGTCCGTGTCGGGTGCGCCGGGAAAACGGCCGCTGAGACCGATCACGGCGATGGCGTCGCCGGACAACTGAGACATCGGGAACTCCCTGGTACATGTCGGTGTGCCCTTCAGACCGGTTGGCGCCGGCGCCTCACGTCCCCGCTCGTCGGCCGTGCGTCACTGAACTCACCAACAGGGCATCGGCGTGCAGGCACAGCGGCGGTGGCAACCGGGGTCGCACGGCCCGAGGCCGAGGCGGATGCGACCGGAGGCGATGGCGCACTCACGTCGGCGAGACGTCGCCCGCAGCCCGCACCGGGACCGGCCCTTCGCCCAGCCTCGGCATGAGCGTCAGCTCGCCGAGTCGGCCGGGCCGAGCAGCCAGTTCCCCGGGGCGTCGGGGTCGGCGCTGAGATAGAACTCGGAGATCGCCGCACGGAACTCGTCGTGGCTGATCACCCCGTTCCCATTCCGGTCGAGCCGCACGAAGGCCGCTCCCGAGTGCTCCGGGGGGATGCCCAGCGCGTGGTACATGCGCACGTATTCCTCGCGGCTGAGCACCCCGTCGGCATCGGTGTCCAGCGCCTGCATCAGGGCGTCGGCGATCGCGAGGACAGCACCCTCGAAATGCTCGGGGGAGGTGACGTTGGCCTCCATGACGGTGATGAACTCCTGCCGGGAGACCCGCTCGTCGCCGTCGGCGTCGCCGTGCTCGCGGAGCAGCTGCCACCACTCCTGGAAAGCGTTCCGCATGGCGGTGGCATTCGCGTGGTCGTCCTTGGCGGCCAGCTTCGTGAACAGCTCGGCCATGGCCTGAAGGTCGTCTTGGGTGAGCTGCCCGTCGCCGCCCTGGTCGAACCAGTCGAAGAGGATGCTGAACTTCTGGTTCTTCACCGCACTGGTCATTCCGTGTCCCTCGGCTCCGTAGGAGGCGGCGCAGCTGAGCAGTGCGCCGTGATCACCGGAACGCTAGAAACAACCCGCCGCCGATGGCCATGGGGGCAGGAGTAGACAACCAGTTCGAGCGAAGGGCGCGTCACAAACATCGAACATGTCGACGATGGGGAGTGGCCCCAGAGTGGGTCGCCCTGCCGAGCCAGTGACTGTGATAGTGGCAGGCCCTGGGCGCAGCCCGCACCACCGGCCGGTCGCCGTCGGCATCGACGGAACTGGCGGTCGGCCCGAGCTCTGCCGCCTCGGCGCCTCGCGCATGGGCCCCACGCTGGACCGTCGGTTTGTGCGGAGCCATCGGAACATGCGGGCGTTCCCGTACCTATTCGGGCGAGGTCTTCGCCACCTGAGATGTCCTTCCTGCGGGCCGTGACGCGTGGATGTACTGGTCGGCCCAGGCGCTGATGATGTGGGCGGCTCGCTGCGCTTGTCCTCGGGCGGTCAGGAAATGGTCCGCTCCTTCGAGCGAGACGAAGCTTCGCGGGTGTCGTGCCTCGCGGAAGATCTCCCCGGCGTTGTCGATGTCGACGGTGTTGTCGGTCGGCGAATGCAGCACGAGCAGCGGCAGGTCCAACTCGCCAATGCGGTCGCGCAGGTGAGCTTGGCGGACGTCTTCGACGAAGGCGCGCTTGAGGACCAGGGTCCTCCCGCCGACGAACCACTCGTGCGACCCTTCACTGAGCACGCGCTCCACGACCGCGTCGTACTGTCGCTCGACGTGGCTGGGATCGACCGGCGCTCCGATCGTGGCGACCGCGCGGACGCCGGTTGCCTCGGCCGCCGCGGCGAGGACGGCGGCGCCTCCCCATGAGTGCCCCACCAGCAGGTCTGCCGGAGTCCCTCGCTCCGCCATCAGGGCTGCGGCACGGATCGTGTCCTGGACCTTGACGGTGAAGGAACCGTCCCCCCAGTCGCCGTCGGAGTCCCCGATTCCGAGGTTGTCGAAGCGCAGCATTCCGATCCCCTCGCGTGCCAGCTGCTTGCTGACGCGCGAGGCGGCCGGCGAGCCCTTGCCGAGCGTGAATCCGTGCACGAAGATTCCCCAGCCGCGGATCTCGCCGTCCGGCAGGTCGATCGCTCCGGCCAGTTCGGGGCCGACGACGCTCGGGAAACTCACTTTTTCGCTCATGTTGTGATCACCTAGGCAGGGGCTGTTCGTGGAGCAGGGAAGACAAGGGTGCCACCAGCCGGCGCCACGCGCGCGCTCCGGGCAGCGGAGCAGTGAGCGCGGTGCCTGCTGTGATCGGAGGGTCAGGCGGGCGGCTTCTGGTCGGAGGACTGCTCGGTGGTGAGCAGTGCAGTGATCTCATCGGCGAGGTGCGGGCCGAGCTCGCCCCAGCCTTCCTTGTAGCCGTAGACGCCGGCCAGGGTGCGGGCCTCGTAGTCCCCGTTCATGATCTCGACGTCGGTGGCCGTGATGAGTGCCGGGTGGGCGACGCCGACGGCAGCCGAGACTTTCATCAGCTCCTTGCGGAGGGTACGCAGGTAGACAGCGGCCCGGGTGGCCTTCGAGGTCGGGTCGAGGCCGCGGGCCAGCCACGGGTTCTGGGTGGCGATGCCGGTGGGGCACTTGTCGGTGTGGCACTTCTGCGCTTGGATGCAGCCGATCGACAGCATCGCCTCACGGCCCACGTTGATCATGTCGACACCCAGTGCGAAGGCGACCGCGGCGTTCTCGGGCAGGCCGAGCTTGCCGGAGCCGATGAAGGTCAGGTCGTCGGTCAGCCCCAGCTCGGCGAAGGCGCCGTAGACCCGGGAAAATCCCATCCGGAAGGGCAGTGAGACGGAGTCGGAGAAGGTCAGCGGTGCCGCGCCGGTGCCGCCCTCGCCGCCGTCGATGGTCACGAAGTCGACACCACGGTCACCACGCGCCATCAGTGTGGCCAGCTCCTGCCAGAACTCCATCTCTCCCACCGCGCTCTTGATTCCGACCGGCAGGCCGGTCTCGGTGGCGAGCAGTTCGACGAAGTCGAGCATCGAGTCGACGTCGCTGAACGCGGTGTGCCGCGACGGGGAGGCGCAGTCCTCGCCGAGCGGGATGCCGCGGATCTCGGCGATTTCCGGGGTCACCTTCGCGCCCGGAAGCATCCCGCCCAGCCCTGGCTTGGCGCCCTGCGAGAGCTTGATCTCTATCGCCTTGACCGGGGCGCCGGCGACCACATCCTTGAGCTTGTCGATGTTGAAGCTGCCGTCCTCGTTGCGGCAGCCGAAGTAGGACGTACCGATCTGAAGGACGAGGTCGCCGCCGTTGCGGTGGTACGGCGAGAGGCCGCCCTCGCCGGTGTTCTGCAGGGTGCCCGCCAGCGCCGCCCCGTTGTTGAGCGCCGTGATCGCCGCGCCGGAGAGCGATCCGAAGCTCATCGCCGAGATGTTCACCACGCTCGCCGGCCGGAACGCCTTGGCCCGCCCGCGCGGCCCGCCCAACACCTTGGCCGAGGGCAGCGGGGCCTGTGGGTCGTGCGCGTCGGGCAGCGTGCCGGCGAACGTGCGCTGCTTCAGGTATGCGTGCCCCTGAATGTGCTCGACGTCGTTGTCGGTGCCGAACCCGAAGTAGTTGTTCTCCCCCTTCGCCGACGCGTAGATCCAGGTGCGCTGGTCACGGCTGAACGGGCGCTCCTCGTCGTTGGAGGTCACTATGTACTGCCGCAGCTCCGGCCCGATCGTCTCCAACAGGTACCGGGCATGCCCGATCACCGGGAAGTTCCGGAGCAATGCGTGCTTCTTCTGGACAAGGTCACGAGCGGCCACCAGTGCCAATGCTGTAGCGGTGGCCGTGGCGATGCTCCGGGCGCGCATGAACGTTCCTCTCCTCGATGCTCGACTCCATTGCCGTGCGGTGGAGTCGTCGTGTCGTGTCGGGCGTTGGGCGGCGGGCACGACCCCGCGGGCGTCAGCGTCCGTCGGAGAACGCGAAATGATATTAGGGGCACGCTCGGACAGGCGTGGGGTCAGGGTCGTCGGGTGGGGCGGTCGTCCCAGCGGTGGGCGGTCCAGGCGCGCCCGGGCCTGCAGTCAGGCGCTGGAGCGCGGACCGGCAGGGGACCGGAGGGGGCCGGGGCCGGTGAGCACGAAGCCGTGGCCGTCGCACCGGACGACGTGCCGGAGCCGGCCAGGTCGGGGCTGCCCGGGGTCGGCGTCGAGGACAGCTTCCCGATCCCTTTCCGCGGCCGCTGTCCGCTCCGGCGCGCCTCCGTCCGAACGAATGAAAGGCGTCGGCGCCCCCGGGCGTATCGGCCGAGGGCCGATTAGGGTGATTTCGGTGGGGGATTCCTGCCCAGCGCCGCCGGCCACGAGGGATGGGCGCGTGCGGCGGCAGCCGTGCCGTGTACACAAGAGAGGCTTCGCACATGCCCCCTGTAGTTCCTCCCTTCCTCGTCGGCCTGATCACGGCCCCTCTGATCAAGAGAGTGGCCAAGCCGCTGGTGCGGGGCATCATCAGGACGTCGGTCGGCCTGACCCTCGAAGTCAGGCGTGCAGCCATCGAGGCGGGCGAGGAAATCCAGGGCCTCACCGCCGAAGTGGCTGCCGAGAAGCTGGCGAGTTCGGCTCGCAGGCCTCGTCTGAAGGCCGACGGTGAAGTAACGGCGTAGGGTGCCCCGGCTCGCTGAGTACCTACGGTCCGCGCGAAGTCGGTCCGCGTGGGATACGCCTGCGGGGCACGATCTCCGGAGCCCCGTCGCCGCGCACGGCGACGAGGACACCGGCCCCTCGTGTGCCCCCGGATCAGCCCTGGGGGACCAGCTTCCCGCGCTTCAGGTTCAGCGTCTCGTCGCAGGCGGCGGCGACCTCCCTGGAGTGCGTCACAACGATCACGCACTTGCCGTCGTCGTGGGCCAGCTTCTGGAAGATCTCGATGATGCCGGCGGCGGTCTCGTGATCGAGGGCGCCGGTCGGCTCGTCGGCGAAGAGGATGTCTATCTCGCAGGCGAGTGCGCGGGCGATTGCCACGCGCTGCTGTTGGCCGCCGGAGAGTTGGAGGGTGCGGCGGGTGCGGTCGCCGGGCTCGATCCCGAGGAGGTCGAGTAGTTTGTTGGCGCGCTGCTTCCTGCATCCGCCCCTGACACCGGTGATCTCCATGGCGGAGGTCACGTTCTGGACGGCGTTCATGTAGGTGAGCAGGTTCAGCGACTGGAACACCGTGGCCACGTGTCGGTTGCGGTACGTCCCGAGGCCGAGTGTGGCCACGTCGCCTCCCCTGAAGCGGACGCTGCCGGAGGTGGGCGCGTCAAGTCCGCTGGCCAGGGACAGCAGCGTCGTCTTGCCGGAGCCGGACGGTCCGACGATGGCGTACATGCGGCCGGCCTCGAAGGCGTACGAGACGGACTTGAGGACGACGCGACGACGGTTGCCGGTGCTGTACATGCGGCTTACGTCGGCGAGTTCGAGGACCGGCGCGGTCGTGCCGCCGGGAGCGTTCGTGTCGGTGCTGGGAGCGGAGTTCACGTCAGTCGCCCTTCGTGAGGATGTCGCGCGGGTTGAGGCGCAGGATGCGGGCGCCGGGAACGAGGGTGGCCAGGGTGGCGATGCCGAGTCCGGTGGCGCCGACCTTGGCGATGTCGGCCGGGCCGAGGTGCACGTCGAGCGAGTCGATGGGGTCAACCGCGGGCCGGTCGTCGCCCTGCTTGCTCATGCCGCTGGGGTCGCTGTGGTCGGGTTGGAGGTTCTCGTTCTCGGCTTCCTTCTTGGCCGAGTCGACCTCGCCGGCGAGCAGCTTGTTGCCGATCGCCCCGGAGATGAACTGGCTGCCCACGCCGGCGAGTCCGATCGCGATGACGGAGCAGGCGACGACCTCGATGAGGTGCTGGCCGAGCAGCTTGGGCTTCTTCTCGCCGAGGGAGAGCAGGATGCCCAGTTCGCCGCGGCGCTCGCGCAGGTGGGAGGCGACGATGAGTGCGAGAATGATCGTGCCGGCGACGGCGACGAGCCACACGGTGACCGTCGCGAAGCTCGCGGTCCTCGTGATGGGGCCGACGAGCGTCTTGTACTGCTTGTCGTTGACCGAGATCGGGAAGATCTGAAGATCGGCGCCCGCCTTCTTCGCGTCTTCCTTGAGCTGCTCCAGGTCATGGGGGTCGTTCAGCTTGAAGGTGGCCGACTTGAGGGTGCCGCCGCCGTCGGTGGTCTTGCCGCCGAGCAGGCTGGCGCCCTCGATGTTCGTGTAGACCTGGTTGGCCGGGTCCATCATCGCGGGCACGTACTGGCCCGTGTCGGCCATGGTGTTCTTGTAGATGCCGATGACCTTGAACGCGTGCTCCGACTTGTCCACGCCCGGCATCAGCTCGCCGATCTTGAGCTTGACCTTGTCGCCGATCCTGAGCTTGTTGTCCTCGGCCACACGCTCCTCGACGACGATCTCGTCCTTCTCGGTGTCCGGTCCGATGCCCTTCCCGGCGATCATCTTGGAGTCCCCGTTGCGGAAGGCGCTCACTTCGTTGAGTTTGCGCACACCGTCCACCTTGAAGAGGTCGGTGCCGGTGGTGTCCTGGCCCGCAGGCGCCGGGACCGGCTGGTAGAGCTTGGTGGTCCCGGTGGGAAAGGCCGCCCCGTCGGCCGTGTAGTTGCAGTCGGCGACCACGGACGACGTGCAGATCTTGTCGACCAGGTCGCGCTGCAGATCGCCGGCGGACCCGATGGTGCCGGGAATCTGCCCGTGGCCCTCGCTGCCGTTGTTCTTGCCCGACGCCAACAGCCCGTTCACGTCGAGCTGCATCGTGGCCACCGCGCCCACGCTCTTCTTGGCACTGTCGGCCGCGCGCGCCGCCGCCGACTGGATCAGAAAGCCGGACAGCACCAGGGTGCAGATGACGAAGAACAGGCCGACCAGCATCAGCGTCTTGCCCGGGGCGCCGGTGAGCCGCCACCACGCACGTTTGAAGAGGTTCATGGATGGCACGCTATGAAGCCGGTGCTTTGAACGACGTTTGCAAAAACGTCACTCACGCGCACCCCCATACACGAATCAAACACGGCATCTGGTAAATGTGACGGAAACGCTGGGAAACGGTCGGTATCCCTTTGTCCGCGCCCCGCGTTTTTCAGGGAATTCTCAGGAACGGTGAAAGGGTCGACGTACGTGCGGGTTTTGGTGGTCGAGGACGAGCAGTACATGGCGCGTGTCCTGGAACTCGGACTGCGTCGCGAGGCCATCGCCGTCGACGTCGTCCACAACGGGGCGACGGCCCTGGAGCGGGTCAGGGTGTACGACTACGACGCCGTGGTCCTGGATCGGGACCTGCCGGGGGTGCACGGCGACGAGGTGTGCCGCCGCATCGTCGAAATGGGGTTGGACTGTCGCGTGCTGATGCTCACGGCGGCGGGTCGGCTCGGCGACAAGGTGGAGGGCCTGGGCCTCGGCGCGGACGACTATCTCGCCAAACCCTTCGACTTTCCCGAACTGGTCGCCCGATTGCGCGCATTGTATCGACGCAGCCCCATGGCGCATTCCCCGATCCTGACGTTCGCCGACCTCACCTTCGACACACATCGACGCCGGGTGATGCGCTGCGGTGCAGAAATCAAACTCACGCCGAAGGAAATGTCCGTCCTGGAACTGCTGATGCGCGCCGACGGCGGGGTCATGAGCGCGGAGTATCTGCTCGACAAGGCGTGGGACGCGCACGCCGATCCGCTCACGAACGCCGTGCGACTCGTGGTGCACACGCTGCGCAAGAAGCTCGGCGAACCGCAGCTCGTGCACACCGCGATCAGCGCGGGCTACTACCTGGGCACGAAGTGAGGTGGCGTCGGGGCCGCGAGCGCCGGCCCCGCACGCTGAGCATCCACGCCCGGCTCTTCTTCGGCTTCGGGGCCGCGCTCGCAGCCTGCTCGGCGCTGATGGTGGCGGTCATCTACATCGGGATCCGTTATCTGCCGACCTACGACTTCACGACGCCGGTCGTCGTGCCGCAGACCGAGGCGAGCCCCCCGCACGTCGCACCGAAGCACGAGTCGGATCTCCAGGATCCGCCCCTGAAGCGAGGCGACACGATCGATGTGTCCGGCCTGATCCGCGACAAGGAGGACGTGTGGGCGACGGTCCTCGCGCTGTCCATCGGCGGCGTGATCGTGGTCCTCGGCGTCGGCCTGGGCGCGGGCTGGCTCCTGTCGCGACGGTTGCTCGCACCGCTGCACACCATCAATCAGGCGGCGGCCAAGGCCGGCGAGGGTGACCTGACGTATCGGATCCGCGCCCAAGGCCCCCATGACGAACTGAAGCAGCTCGCCGACACCTTCGACACGACGTTGGGGCGCCTGGCGAAGTCGTTCGCGGCGCATCAGCGGTTCGCCGCGAACGCCTCGCACGAGCTGCTCACACCGCTCGCGACGACCCGGGCGATTCTTCACATGGCCGACGGCGATACGTCGAAGGAGGAATTCGCCGAGCTGATGCCGATGCTGCGCGAGACCAACGAGCGCAACATCCAGGTCGTGCAGGAGTTGCTGCGGCTCGCGGCGGTGGAGCAGGAGACCCACGACACCGAACCGGTGGACATGGTCGAGCTGACGGAACAGGCCGTCGCCGAGCAGCGGGCCGGGGCCGGGGCCGGCGACGTGACGATCACCGCCGCGACCGACACCCTCGAACCCTGCCATGTCATGGGCAGCGAGACGCTTCTGCGGCAACTCGTCGTGAACCTCCTCGACAACGCCCGTACGCACAACGTGCCGGACGGCGCGGGCGATGTACGGATCAACCGCGTGGACGACGCGATCGTCCTGGAGGTCGCCAACACGGGTCCGCCGGTCGACCCCGAGGTGGTGGACCGCCTCTTCGAGCCCTTCTACCGGGCCCACCCCCGCGTGGCCAGCGACCGCAGCGGCCATGGTCTGGGCCTCGCGATCGTCCGGTCGATCGTGGGCGGCCACCACGGCACCGTGACGGCACGAGCGCGGGCCACCGGCGGCCTCCTCGTACGGGTCGAGCTGCCGGCGTGGCATCAGGCACCGGACGACTGAGCCGCCCGCCCATCCCTGACGCCACGCCCGCAGCTCGACCCGCCGGGTCGGCTACGCGGTGAGCGGTGAGCGGTGAGCGGCGAAGAGGGGGGAGGGGGCCGGGCCCGGGCCCGGTGGCCAGGTCGGTGTGCCGGCCGTCCTCGTCACGCCCCAGGTCCGGGCCGCCGAGCATGCCGATGCCGCCCATCGGCACCGCCGTGCCGTACTCCCGGACCGTCATCGCCGCGGCCCGTGCCGGCGTCCGGCGCGAGGTTCGAGAACGGCGCCCCGGTCGAGCGCACGGAGGAGGCCGCGGCAGTCCGATCAGACATCACCCGATCATCCAACCCTTGACAACTGCTCTGTTCCTGACGGCAAGTGGGCCTACACCACTCCCACGAACGGCACCACACCTCGAAGGGGGCGATCAGCGCATGACCAAGCCTGAGAGCGCGGGATACGACTACGACGTCGTCATCAGCGGAGCCAGCCTCGCCGGCAGTGCCGCGGCGGTCTTGCTCGCTCGACGCGGTGTCCGCGTCGCACTGCTGGAACGGCGCTCGGACCCCGAAGCGTACAAGGTGCTGTGCACCCACTTCCTCCAGCCCAGCGCCTACCCGGTGCTGGACGAACTCGGCCTCGTCCCCGCTCTGGAGGAGGCGGGAGCCGTCCGCAACGCGGCCCGCTGGTACACCCGTTGGGGATGGATCGAGCCGAGGGCCGCGCCGGCGGGCCCCGAGCTGCCGTACGCGTACAACATTCGGCGAAGCACCCTCGACCCGTTGATCAGATCCCATGCGGCCCAGACGCCTGGCGTCGATCTGCTCCTCGGTCACCAGGTGACCGGGCTGGTCAGGGAAGCCGGGCGAGCCGTGGGGGTGCGCGCGTCGACACCACAGGGCGAGCGCGAGATCCGGGCCCGTCTGGTGGTCGGCGCGGACGGCAAGGACTCGGCCGTAGCGAAGTTCGCCGGGGTGCCTGCTCGGCAGTACGAGAACGCGCGGTTCGGCTATTTCGCACACTTCCGCAATCTTCCGCTGCACGGGGGGATCAGTCACGCCTGGTTCCTCGAGCCCGACATGGCGTACGCGTTCCCGAACGACGACGGGGTGACGGTCATCGCGATGCTCCCGGACAAGAAGCGGTTGCCGGCCTTCCGGGAAGACCTGGAGGGCCGCTTCTTCGCATTCGTCCGCGCCCTGCCCGAGGCGCCGCCCATCGACGCCGCCGAGCGCATCACGAAGATCACCGGCATCGTCAACCACCCGCTTCACAGCCGCAAGCCGACCGCACCGGGCGTCGCCTTCATCGGCGACGCCGCCCTGACCGGCGACCCCCTGTGGGGAGTGGGATGTGGGTGGGCGCTGCAGTCCGCGCAATGGTTGGCGGAGACGGTCGCCTCGGCCGCAACCGGTCGGGGCGACCTCGACAGGTCGCTCGTGGTGTACGCACGCAGACACCGGCGCCGGCTGCGCGGTCACCAGTACCTGGCCGCCGACTTCGCCAAGGCCCGTCCGTTCAATCCCTTGGAAAGGCTGATGTATTCGGCGGCGGTGCGCGATGAGTCGATGGCGCGGCACATGCATCGGTTCGCGTCCCGCCTGATAGGTCCGCTGCGTTTCTTGAACCCCGTGGCAGTGGCCAAGGCTTCGGCCATCAACATCAAGCATCGCGGGGAGGCCGCGCCACCCGCGCACCTGTCACACACAGAGCCATGACCGGCTCCCTCCCACTCCGCTCGGTGTTGCCGCCCAGCCGGTTGCGCCGCAGGAGCGCAGGAGCGCAGGCGCGTCGGCGTGGCTGTGCGGACGACCGGACAGCCGTGTACGACCCTTGTGGATACACGAACGTATCGAATACGTTTGTGTATCCGATCAGCCGAGCAGGGGTAGGCGACCATGCCCGTCACCAGGACGACGCCCGTCACCAAGAGGCGTGCGCGCACCCGGCAGCGGCTGCTCGACGCCGCGCTCGACGTGTTCGCCGAGGAAGGCTTCGGGCGCGCCACCGTCGAGCAGGTCTGTGAGCGCGCCGGATTCACCCGCGGCGCCTTCTACTCGAACTTCTCCTCCCTGGACGAGCTGTTTCTCGCCCTGTGGGAGGAGCGTTCGGCGCGCATGCTCGAAGACGTGCGGGCTGCCCTGGCCGGGATCGACCCGGCCGACCCCGAGGCCGCCGTGCGGGCCGCGATCGACGCGAACCCCGTGGACGACGCGTGGTACCGGATCACCGCCGAGTTCACCGCGCACGCACTGCGCACCCCTGGGCTTCGCCGGGTGATGGCTGCCCGCGAGGAGGCCATCCGTGATGCGATCCTGCCGGTCTTCGTAGCCGCTCTCGAGCGGCTCGGGCGACGGGTCCCGGATGAGCGCGCGCTGGGCGACGCGCTCGTGGCCGTGCACGACGGGACCGCCGTACAGGTTCTGCTCGAGCCCGAGGACGAGGGTGCCCGAGAGCGCCGTCAGGCCCTCTTCATGAACGTACTCAGCGCCTACAGCACACCGAGGGAGACCCGTGAGTGACACGAGTGCCGATGTCATCGTCGTGGGAGCCGGGCTCGCCGGGCTCGTCACCACGTATGAACTCATCCGCGCGGGTAAGCGAGTGGTGCTCGTCGACCAGGAGAACGAGGCCAATCTGGGCGGCCAGGCGTTCTGGTCGCTCGGCGGGCTCTTCCTCGTCGACAGCCCCGAGCAGCGGCGGATGGGGATCAAGGACAGCTACGAGCTGGCCCGTGCCGACTGGCTGGGGTCCGCGGGCTTCGACCGGGAGGACGAGGACCGCTGGCCACGCAAGTGGGCCGAGGCGTACGTGGCGTTCGCGGCCGGGGAGAAGCGCGACTATCTCTACGGGCTCGGGCTGAAGGTCACGCCGAACGTGGGATGGGCCGAGCGCGGGGCCGGGACCGCGACCGGGCACGGCAACTCCGTGCCGCGTTTCCACATCACGTGGGGGACCGGTCCCGAGGTCGTGCGGGTGTTCCGGGAGCCGATCCTGGAGGCCGCTTCCCGGGGACTGGTGACCTTCAAGTACCGCCACAGGGTTGATGAGCTCATCGTGGAGGGCGGGGCCGCTGTCGGCGTGCGCGGCGCGCTGCTCGAAACCTCCGAACAGGCCCGGGGAGTCGCCTCCTCGCGCGAGACCGTCGGGGACTTCGAACTGCGGGCGCAGGCCGTCGTCGTCACTTCGGGCGGCATCGGCGGAAACCACGAACTCGTCAGAAAGAACTGGCCTGTTGAGCGGATGGGCCCGGCTCCCGAGTCCATGGTGACCGGCGTTCCCGCATACGTCGACGGGCGCATGCTGGAGATCACCGAGGGCGCCGGCGCCTCGATCGTCAACCGTGACCGCATGTGGCACTACACGGAGGGCCTGAAGAACTGGGACCCGATCTGGCCCGGGCACGGCATCCGGATCATCCCCGGCCCGTCGTCCCTGTGGCTGGACGCGGAGGGCAAGCGGCTGCCCGCGCCCCTCTTCCCCGGGCACGACACCCTCGCCACGCTCAAGCACATCACCGCCACCGGGCACGATCACACCTGGTTCGTCCTCACGCGAGCCATCGTGGAGAAGGAGTTCGCACTCTCCGGGTCCGAGCAGAACCCCGACATCACGGGGAAGGACCTGAAACTGGTTTTGCAGCGCGTGAGGAAGGGGGCGCCAGGGCCGATCCAGGCGTTCCTCGACCGGGGCGAGGACTTCGTCGTGCGGCGAAGCCTGAAGGACCTCGTCGCCGGGATGAACAAGCTGACGCCCGCGACCCCCGTCTCGTACGAGCAGGTTGAGCGCGAGGTCGTCGCCCGGGACCGGGAGGTCGGGAACGGGTACTCCAAGGACCTGCAGCTGATGGCTGTCCGTAACGCGCGCTCCTACCTGCCGGACCGGATCACGCGCGTCGCCAAGCCCCACCGCCTCCTGGACCCGGCGCAGGGCCCACTGATCGCCGTCCGCCTGCATGTGGTGACGCGCAAAACACTCGGCGGTCTGGAGACCACCCTCGACTCGCAGGTCGTGCGGCCCGACGGGTCGGTCTTCGACGGGTTGTACGCGGCCGGGGAGGTCGCCGGGTTCGGCGGTGGCGGGGTACACGGGTACAACGCGCTCGAAGGGACCTTCCTGGGCGGCTGCATCTTCTCCGGGCGGGCCGCGGGTCGTGCCCTTGCCAGGAGCCTCGCGTGAGCGGGCGCGGCACGGCCCTGGTGACCGGAGCGTCGTCGGGGATCGGCGCGGCGGTTGCGGCGGCGCTCGTACGGTGCGGATACCGGGTGTACGGAACGAGCCGCAATCCCGAGAAGGTCGAATCCCCCGTCCCCGGCGTCACTTACCTCGCGCTCGACCTCGCCGACGAGGCGAGCATCGAGGCATGCGCGGCCGCGGCGGGCGAGGTCGATGTGCTCGTCAACAACGCCGGCGAGTCACAGAGCGGCCCCTTCGAGGAGCTGCCGATGGACGCGGTGCGGCGGCTGTTCCAGCTGAATGTGTTCGGGGCGGTGCGGCTCAGCCAGCTGGTCCTGCCGGGGATGCGCGCGCGGCGGCGCGGCCGGGTGGTGATGGTCGGGTCGATGCTGGCCAGCTTCCCGCTGGCATACCGGTCGTCGTACGTGGCGTCGAAGGCGGCGATCAAGGGGTTCGCGAACGCGGCGCGGCGCGAGTACGCCGCGTACGGCGTCGGCATCACGACGGTGGAGCCGGGCTCCATCGCCACCGGGATCAGCGCGCGGCGCACGCAGTACGTGGCCGATGACTCGCCTTTCCGGACCGCCTACGACATCATGCTCACCGCCCTCAACTCCCATGAGGCGAAGGGGATTTCGGCCGAGAAGGTCGCGGCGAGGGTCGTGACCGCCATCGAGGCGCCGCGGCCTCGTTCGCTGTACGCCGTGGGCAGCAGCGCGCCGGTGGTGTTCGCACTGCGCCGGCTGTTGCCGCGCAGCGCGAGCGAGCGGATGGTGGCGCGGCGGCACGGGTTGCGTTAGGCGGCGGAGCCTGCGGGCGGGGGCCCTGTCGGTGCCGTCCCGGCCCCCGCCGGCCCGGTCCCGCCATCCCGCCCCCCCGGCGGCGGACGCCCGGTCGTCGTGGCCAGGCCGGCACGCGCGTGGCTCGATGTGAGGACCAGAGCACCGGACCGAGAACAAGGCCGGCTTCGTGTTCTTCTCCTGCTTTTTACCCGCCCCGCGGAACTGAGGCTGTCCTGCTGGTCGCCACGTTTGCCCCGAAGGGCATCAAATTTCTTTATGAGGACGTCCCTTCGCTGCCTCCCCGAGGTAGTGCTCGCCTTTGGTCTCCCTCTCGTGGATCCACCCTGCGCGCACGGCCCGATCGACTTCTCGGGAGAAGTGTGAAGGGATGCGCTCGCTCGCTGGAAAGCTGTCTGATGTCACTCTGAGTGAATGTTTCGCGCCCTTCTTCCTGAGAGGGGAAGTCCTTCATCTCGCAGAAGCTGTCGGGGAGGGGGCGTCAACCACAGGCAGCAGTGTGCCGGGCACGTGGCGTCTTCGGGCTCTGACGCTGCACGGGCAGGAGCCGGGAGTCGTGGACCGTTCAATCCTCCAACTACGGGGGACCAGTTGTGCACAAGCCCCCGACCCAGTGGCCTTCGAAGTCGTCGTCGGTCAGTGTGACGCCGGTCAGGGCCTGGACGGCGAGGGTGACAAGGGTGGGGCGGTCTTCGGTGTCGGCTGCGCCGGTGGGATCGCCCTCGTCGGTGGGGTCGAAGCCGAGGGCGGCCAAGGCGTCGATGACGGGGTGGTCCTGGTCAACGTCGTTGGTGAAGGTTCCGGTGTTCAGGTCGAGTTTCCCGATGACGGCGCCGTCGGCGGCGGCCAGCAGAATGCACTGGTTGGGGTCGCAGAATACGGTTACGGCGGTGCGGCCTTCGGCCGTCAGGAGGCCGAGGACGGAGTTGCCGGCGCCGATCCATCCGGCGGTGCCTTCGAGTTCGAGGACGAGGGACCAGCCGCGGGGAAGCTCGAGGGCGAGGGGGAGAACGCCGCCTTCGGTGACGTGGTCGGCGATGCGGTCGGAGGCTTTGGCGACTCCGTCGGGCTCGGAGCCGGGTTCGGGGACGCCCATGAGGTTGAGGGTGTCGGTTTTGGGGATCTGGGCGAGCGTGATGCACCAGCCCTCCCCGTACTTGTCGGTGAGGTCCATGGTGGGGGCCTTTCTTCCCGGCCGACGAGACCCTCGCTTCGTGCGCCCGAAGACTTCGGACTTACTCGTCTGGGTAACTAGGTGAGCCGGCCCTTCGGGGGGCGTTCGAGCTGGTCTGTCCTACGCGAGGTCCGGCAGTCGGCGAGTGTAATGGCGGATGTCGTCGCCGTTGCTGCCGAGGCTGAGCCGCCCACGCGGCAAGTGTCTCGGGTGAGGAGGCGTCGGCCAACAAAGCGGCGGCCAGGCCGGACGGCCGGCCGGCGTACTCGTTGCAGGCTTCGCAACGACCACCACGCGCGGATCACGTCGAGGTCGACGCCGGTGCCGTAGCCGGCGGTGATGTCCCCGAGGTGCCCTCGTGTCGGAGCGTGAGGGTGGCGAGGTCATACAGGACATCGCCCTGGCCCGCCTCGGACCGGTCGATGATGCCCGTGATCTCGTCGCCGTCGACGAACGCGTGAGCGATCTGCAGGTCGCCGTGCGTGAAGACCGGAGTCCACGGCCGGAGCGCGGCCTCGGCGACCTGGCGGTTGCGGGTGACCAGATCAGCGGGCAGGACGCCGTCTGCCACGAGCAGCTTGCACTCGCCGTCGAGGTCCGCTGCCAGCTCATCGAGGTCCCGGCCGGCAACGGCGCGTCGTGCAGCTTCCGGATGGCGGCGCCCGCCGCGGCCCATGCTGCCGGGGGCGCCGTCGACAGCTCGCCGAGGCGGCCGAGCGCCGTCCCCGGGACCGCGGCGATCGCGAGCACGGGCGGCTTGCGCCATAGGACCTCGGGGGTCGGGACCGGAGCCAGAGCCATCGCATCGACCTCGACGTCGATGCGCGCCTGATCGGCGTCCACCTTCAGGAACACGTCGCCGATGCCCAGGGTCGCGCGCTCGAAATGGGCGACGACCTCGACCTCATGCATGGCGACCAGTATCCCGAGAATGACCGTCGACGTTGATGGATTCATCGCGTGCGATTGCGCGGCTGACCAGGGCTCGATACTCGGTGGCCTCGGGCATGGCGCCGACCGCCGACCAGGTAGTGTCCGGCGGATCACGGGTCGCCCGGGGTGCCCGTCGGCAAGCCGTCTGCGCCTCAGCTCGCCCGCGCTCCAGGGGAGTTGGAGTCACCCTGCTCATGGTGTTAGGTGGGCATGACCATGATCACGAGTGGCAGGGAGTGACGGATGTTTCGGGGGATGGCGGGGCAAACAGCCTGTGCTCTACGAAGATAGCGAGGCCCTGAAGTACTGCGGGTATCAGGGCATGTCCTGCTCGGGGGTGACGTCGATGGGTTCGGCTGTCTACTACGAGAAGGACTCGGGGAAGGATACGAGGTTCACCTTGCTCGCCTACGACTCGGTGGACAACGCCAAGGTCGGCATGAAGACCTTCGTCGCCCATCGGCACGAGGCGGCGGGCGACAAACTGAAGCCGCTCAGCGTCCAGGCGGGCGCCGACGAGACGGACGCGTACGCCAAGGAGAACGCGTCCAGTGCCATCCTGCGCGTCGGCACTGTCGTCGCGTACGTGGCGGCACCGGAGCTCAAGCCCAAGGATCTCCAGACCCTCGCCAAACTCCAGGTCGACCGCATCAAGGTCGCCGCCACGGGCAAGAGCCCGGACGCCTGAGTGGCACGGGCCGGTGAATGATGCGCGAAGCCATAGGCGGATCGCCGCGGCCGTGAAAAAGGGCCATGGGGCGGCATCCGCCTTCACCGGCGAGGTGGACTTTGCAGGTCAGGCCGCCCCGTGACCGTTCGAGTCCCTCGTCGGGGCGGTGGTGCCGGGGCGTCGTCCTTCCTTTCGGGACACGCGGCTCCTTCTTGCGGGCGGCCCCGGCCGCGTGCTGATGGGCCCGGCTCACCGTTGATCACCTTGCGGTGATCGTTCCAACGTCCGCCCCGAAGTCCGGACGCCGGCAAGTGTGATTCCCACCGTGCCCACTCGGCATTCATCAGATCACCCCGCCCCATGCCGAGGGCAACGAGCTTGAAACCCGAGAATCATGTGAACCGCTGGACAGCCCCTGTGAACCGGATTGTGGCGCGATGTGCGTGGGGGCTGTGAAGAGTTCGGGCGTGACTCTCGGGATTCGGTCACGGGAGCGGAAAACTCGGAGGGCTCACTCGGCGCTTTCGGACAGGTCGGGCGCCGACCTATGCGATGGGAGACCGATCAATGAAGTTCACTCTGGTACGGAGCAGAGTGCGGATGGCCGCGCTCGCGCTCTCGGCCGTCGCGGCCCTTGCCTTCGGCGCGACCGTCACGACCGGCGCGGCAGCGGCCCCCGCACCCGCACCCGCGAAACAGGGGCCGACCTCGGTGGCGTACGTCGAGGTGAACAACAACAGCATGCTGAACGTCGGCAAGTACACCCTCGCCAACGGTGGCGGAAACGTCTTCGACGTCGCGGTGATCTTCGCGGCGAACATCAATTACGACACGGGCACGAAGACGGCGCATCTGTCCTTCAACGAGAACGTGCAGCGCGTCCTCGACAACGCCGCCACGGAGATACGGCCGTTGCAGCAGAAGGGCATCAAGGTCGTCCTCTCGGTGCTCGGCAACCACCAGGGCGCGGGCTTCGCCAACTTCCCGTCCCAGCAAGCGGCTTCGGCGTTCGCGAAAGAGCTGTCGGACACCGTGGCCAAGTACGGCCTCGACGGCATCGACTTCGACGACGAGTACGCCGAGTACGGCAACAACGGCACCGGCCAGCCCAACGACAGCTCGTTCGTGCACCTGGTGACCGCGCTGCGCGCGAACCTGCCGGACAAGATCATCAGCCTCTACAACATCGGCCCGGCCGCGTCGCGCCTCTCCTACGGCGGCGTCGACGTCTCGTCCACGTTCGACTATGCGTGGAACCCGTACTACGGCACCTGGCAGGTCCCCAGCATCGCACTGCCCAAGTCGAAGCTGTCGCCGGCGGCCGTCGAGATCGGCGGGACCTCGCAGAGCACGGTCGCCGACCTCGCCCGCCGCACCGTCAGCGAGGGGTACGGCGTCTATCTGACGTACAACCTCGACGGCACCGACCGCAGCGCCGATGTCTCCGCGTTCACCCGGGAGCTGTACGGCAGTGACGCCGTCTACACGCCGTAAGGCGACCGCGCGCCCCAGTGCGCGGTGTTCCCTCGGGGCTTGCCGCATCCCGTAGGGCCGCGATCCGTGCAGGCCGCGCCTTCGACAACGATGTCGGGGGCGCGGTTGTCGGGGGTTGGGGGTGCCGTGGATGCGCTGTGGGGTCCGCTGGTGGTACCACGCGTGCGGACGACAGCTGTCGCCCGCTGTCCCTGATCGTCACGGGTGGGCAGCGGGCGGACTGCACGCAGTTCAAGGCGGTACTGGAGAAGATCCGGGTCCCCAGAGTCGGGCCGGGCCGCCCCCGCGAGAAACCGGCTGGCGTCGCGGCTGACCAGGCATACAGCAACGGACCGTGCCGCGAGCACCTGCGGCGACGCGTCGTCCGTCACACGATTCGGGAGAAAATCCGATTCCCGCGCCGCCCGCCTGCGCAAAGGCTCACGCGGCGGACGGCCACCCGGCTTCGACGACGCGGCACAAGAAACGCAACACCGTCGAACGGGCGATCAACACGCTGCAAACCCACCCTGCCGTCGCAACACGCTACGACAAGCGCGGTTGCGTCTATCTCGACACCGTAGCCGCCGCGGCAGTAACCGTCTGGCTCCGGACATGAATGGACGGTCAGAGAACGGCGCCGCTCGCAGTTCAGCTGCGCGGCCTGGCTGCGGACCTGGCCCGGGCAGCAGCGACTGCAAGAACGACGGAAGCAACGATGAGTACGGCCCTTACCGCAGTCTGCTCGTAGAAGACCACACCGCCTACGGCTGCTGTCACAGCAGCCAGCGCCAAGAGCAAAACGAGCACCTTGGATCGATCCTGACCCATCAGCTGCTGGTTCACGGAACTCCCCCATCCCACCACGGCATTGACTCTTCCGCCTCAGCCTCTCCCGGGGCTCAACGGCCCACCACGGCCCGCAAGTGATCGCCCGTACATGACCTAGTAGGGCTTTGTTACGTGGTCTTGTCACGATGGGTGTGTGGTAGTTCGCTGGTTGTATGAGGGCTGGGGAACTTGCTGCGTGTCGGGGCCGGTTGGAAGGGTTTGCCGGGGAGGTGTTCGCGCCGCTGGTGCGGCGGGATCAGCGTGAGAAGGGCGCCCTGTATCTGCGGGGGCTGCGGGCCCTGAAGGGATGTGGATCAAGTGGAGAGAAATTGTCAAGAGTTGTGGATTGGGCCGTTGATGTCTATCGAGGCTGCTCCCACTCGGTCCGGGTGAGTTCGTACTCGACTTCACCGTGCTCGGAGCCCTTGATGGCCTCCGGCCAGTCCCCGGTGAAGGTCCGGACGAAGAGCAGGCCCGATCTCTCCATGACGCGACGGGAGCGGGTGTTGACGGCCATGGTGTTTGCGGTGACCCGCTCGACCCCCAGTTCCGCGAATCCCTTGTGGACGAGGGCCCGGGATCCCTCGGTGGCATAGCCGCGCCCCCATGCCGCCTGGTTCAAGCGGTAACCGAGTTCGACCACGGCGGGGCTGTGCTCCTCCAACGGCCGGAACTCGAACCAGCCCAGGAAGGTGCCGGTGGGCTTCTCCTGCGCGGCCCAGTAACCGCGGGTCTTCCAGCATGGGTAGTCGTGCAGGAGCCGCGGGAGCGTCCTTGTCTCGATCGACTCCCGACTTGTGGGGCGGCCACCGTTGATGAAGCGCATGACCTCGGGGTCGTTGTCCAGGGCGAGCAGGTGGTCGATGTCGGTCGCCGTGAACGCGCGCAGGACCAGCCGGTCGGTCTCCAGGAAGTTAGGCATGCCGCGATCTTCACCACGGGCTGACCGGGCCTGCCACTGAATTTTCTGACCGGCGGCAGGCGGTGGTGTTCATGCCGCGCGGGCCTCGGATCGCTCGACCAGGACGACCCGCTCGAAGCGGGCGCCGGCCCGGACCAGTGCGACGAGGTGGGGTGCGTTCACGGCCCGCCAGCGTTCCTGGGCTGACTCGATGAGCTTGAAGACCATGGCCAGGGCGGCGGCCCGGCTGCCGGCTCCCGTGGTCCGCAGGCGCACAGTGGCGAAGGCCGACTCGATCGGGTTCGTGGTCCGCAGGTGGATCCAGTGCTCGGCGAGGAAGTCGAAGAACGCGAACAGTTCTTCCTCGTCGTCGGTGATCCGCTTGACGACCTTGGGGTATTTGCCCAGACGTAGACGTAGTCCGTGGCGGACGGATCGCGGTCCATGAACGCCGTGGTCGGCCTGCCACTGCGCGGTCAGCCGCGTGATCGTGGCGGGCGACAGGCCGGCGGAGGAGCCGAGGAACTGCTCCAGCGCGGGCACGAAGTCACCGGACGACACGCCGTGCAGGTAGAGCAGCGGCAGCACCTCGCTGTTCTTCGGGGTTTTAGGGGCCCAGGGCGGCAGGATCGCCGAGGAGAAACGCTTGCGTTCGCCGGTGGCCTTGTCGACGCGCTTGTCGTTGACCCGGGGGGCCTTCACCTCGATCGCCCCGCCGATGTCGTCACCTTCCGCGGCTGGTGGAAGCCGTTGCGCACGACCAGGCGGCGGCCTGAATCGTCTCGTTGATCGGCCAACTCGGCTATGTTCGCGTTGACTTCTGCTTCCAGCGCGGTGGCCAGCATCCGCTCCCGCCCTCGCGGACGATCTCGTCAATCAGGGAGCCGTGTGGCGTCGTTCCGTCTTCGTTGACTCCCGTGAGCACGGGCGTGCCTTCCCGACCGACCCGCGAGCGTCGGCCTACTCGATGACCATCACAGGATCATTCGGGAAGGTACGCCCTTCGCGTGCCAACCCAAGGCCGATCCACAAGTCTTGAGCATTGCTCCCAAGTGGCATGGATGGCTGTCTCGGCGATGCTTTTCGGCGCGTGGTCAAGTAGTGGCGGTGAAGTGATAAAGATCCGCGGGATCGCCGTTTTGGCTAACCGGCGATCCCGCGCTGTGTTGCGCCGCTTCGAAGCGGCTGGCCGTCTATCTCGCCCCAGTCATCTGGCCTACCACGAAGGCCGGCTCGACGATCACGCCATGGTCCCGCTGCTGGAGAGGAACGGCCCCACCCCCTACTGCCCCGCACGGGTCGACGTCCTCGGCGGGCTCCCTGGGCACACCACTGAAGACCCGCCCCTGCCACCCCCTGGAGCACACCCACCAGAGACGTCCGGTGAACGCCGGGGCCGCACCGCGCCAGGGGCCTCCTCGGCAGGGGCAACCGGAGTGTGTCGCCGACGACGGGGCAGAAGTATCCCGCTCTCGTCGGTCCCGGCGCGGCCGGCCGGGTGCGCCCCCGACGACGGAGCGGAAGCCCTCTGGAGGTCACACATGCCATCGACTGGTGCGGTACCGCACATCGGACGACGCACCGCCCATCGCGCCGCGCGCAGCTCGGCGGTGCGGGCCGCGGCGCGTGGTGGGTTCGCGGCCCGGGGCGTGATCTACGTCCTCGTGGGGGTACTGGCGCTGCGGATCGCGTTCGGCGACCCCGGTGAGCAGGCCGACCGGGGCGGAGCGCTGGCGGAGATCGCCGCCCGGCCGTTCGGCGGCGTGATGATATGGGCACTCGGTCTGGGACTGGCCGGGATGGCGCTGTGGCGCCTGTCCGAGGCGGCGTTCGGTGCGGCAGGGCCCGACGGGCGCAAGGCCGGGACGCGACTGCTGTCGCTCGTCCGTTGCGTCTTCTACGCCGTGGTGTCTTTCTCCGTGCTGTCCTTCGCGGCGGGGAAGAAGGGCAGCGGAAGCGGTGCGAGCGACCAGCAGTCCCGGGACGCCACGGCCACGGCGCTGGAACTGCCCGGCGGCCCCTGGCTGGTGGCCGCGGCGGGGTTGGGCATTGCCGTGGCGGGAGTGTGGATAGCGGCGCGGGCCATCCTGCGCACGTTCCACAGGCACCTCAACAGGAGCGGCATGTCGCGGTCCGCCCGGCGCGGTGTCGATGTGCTCGGCGTCTCGGGTGGCATCGCCCGCGGTGGAGTGTTCACGCTCGCCGGCGTCTACGGCGTCAAAGCCGCGGTCACCTACGACCCCGACCGCGCCAAAGGCATGGACGATACGCTCCGTTCCTTCGCCCATACCCCGGCCGGACCCTGGCTGCTGGCCGCGGTCGCCGCGGGTCTGGCCCTGTTCGGCGCCTTCTCGTGCGCCATGGCCCGCTGGCGGGATGTCTGAGCTCGCGACGGCGGCAGATGGTCGCGGTGGCAGGCCGCCAAGCCGTTCTCCACGCTGCGGACGGCGGTCCGGCGGATCGCACCGCACCGGAGTGATGTACCGGCCCGCGGCAGACGAGCGGGGCGTCTGGCGCAGCATGAAGAGCTTTCCTGAGCACTTCTGCGAGCCGGGCCTGCTCGTCATCGACATCACCGCCTCCGACGAAGAAACCGCCACCCACCCCCCGTCTCGGATCGTCATTGTCCGGTCCTGTCTGCCCGGTTCCGCTTGTTCGGTCCTGTCTGTCCGGTCCTGTCTGTCCGGGATTTGTGCTCCGGGCTGTGGCCCGTTAACCCGGCAGTGATGGCTTGGTTCCCGTCCTCCATCACTGTTCGAGGTCGATTACCTCACCGCCGAACACGCGGAAATCTATGTTGGCCGGAGTAGACATTGAATGGCGGTGTGGGTATGGTTTCTGCCGTAGCCCAGAGAGACCGCAGGGCCCGGCAGAGATGAACTGCCGGGCAGCAGTGCACGCAGTTGCAGTTCGCAGGACGGTGCGGTGGTGGAGTTTCGAAGCCAGGGTTGTTGCAGGACGGCGACGGGGCTGACGACCGGACCGGGTGGCCGGCAGTGACAGGGGCCGCCATGAGCAGTGCCGCAGTTCGGTAACTGCAGTTCGCAGTACCCAGCAGTGAAGTCAGTGAGCAGTACCTCGGTGAAGGCGTCGGCTGCGGGCGCGCGCACCGGGAAGTTCGGCAGTGGGGTTCCACGCCAGAGCAGACGCAGGACGGGCAACGGGGCCGGCTGCCGAAGAGTGACGCTGCCACAGGCCACAGGCCACAGAGCACTACGCACGAGAGCAGTACCCGCAGTAGGTAAGTGATTGATCCCAGAGGGAAGAAACGGAGGAGCCAGGCGCCATCAGGATCGCCCGGGCGGAAGCCTTGAGCCCGGGTACCGCAGGACATCGATAGTGAGGTGGTCTCCGGTCAAGCAACCGCGATCCCCGCATTGCCCATCCACTCCCAAGTGGGCTTGCGGAACAAGAAGGCCGGCGCAGTACCAGGGCCGGCAGATGGTGTAACAGTTCCTTCGGGGCCCGGGTGCCATACGGCACCAGGACCCCTCCACACGTTCCAGCCCTTGGAAGTCACCGCACTTGCAGCGGAGGTCGGTGTCGCCAAGCTGCGCTCGAAGCTCATGACAAGGTGATGCTCGCCGAAACCAACGCGCCTCCCAGGCTTTCCGCCACTTCCATGCGTGTGGGTCTTGGGCAGGCAACGGCGTGACGGAGGGCGGTAAAGAGAAAGGAGCAGCCGTGGCGACGGCAGCGACACAGGCCCAAATGCCGGCGACCCGCACAAATCTGGACCGGACGCCTGAGGCTGCTCAGCCTTCTTTGCCGCTGGTGGAGGACGCGCAGCGAGTGGCCCCGCATGATGCGCGCCGCTTGTCGAAGCTGTTCTTCGAGCGGTTGTCGGTCCTGGAGGAAGGCACCGCGGAGTACCAGTACGCGCGCAACACACTCATCGAGATGAACCTGTCGCTGGTGCGCTATGTCGCGCGCCGCTTCCGGAGCCGCGGGCAGGAGATGGAGGACGTCGTGCAGGTCGGCACGATCGGTCTGATCAAGGCCATCGACCGCTTCGACGTATGGATGGAGAACGAGTTCACCACCTTCTCGATCCCCTACATCACTGGTGAGATCAAGCGGTTCTTCCGTGATACGACCTGGTCCGTACATGTCCCACGGCGTCTGCAGGAGCTGCGCGCGGACCTCGCACGCGCCCGCGAAGAGCTGGAGGGGCGCGGCATCGCCGAGCCCTCCGTTGCCGACCTCGCTAGTCACCTGGAGCTGAGGGAAGACGAAGTCATCGAGGGGCTGGTTGCCTGCAACGGTTACGACGCCGACTCCCTCGACCGGCCCATCGAAGCCGGCGGAGGCAAGCGGCAGGCCGGCCTCGTCGCCGACCTGATCGGCAACGAGGACCCCGCCCTCGCCCTGGCCGAAGACCTCCAGGCACTCAAGCCGCACCTGGCCCAGCTCGATGAGCGTGAGCGCACCCTCATCCAGCTCCGTTTCGGCGCGGAGATGACACAGTCGGAAATCGGCGTGGAACTGGGAATGTCCCAGATGCACGTCTCCCGTCTCCTCTCCCGCGCCTACGCCACTCTCCGGGAAGCTCTCCTCGCCGAAGCATGAACACCCGGGCCGCGCCCCGGTTAGGGAAGCGGAGCCGTGGCGGTTCGGGCGCCGGCCGCCGCGCTGGGGCCGGGCTGACTCGCCCGGTCGCGGTCGGACATATTTCGGAGTGGAGTGGAAGACAGGCACCGTCGTCTGTCTCGGGAGGCAGCATGACCACGCTCCAGGTCGAACACTCGATCACGGACTTCGATCTTTGGAAGGCCGCGTTCGACCGGTTCTCCGCGTTCCGCCAGCTTTCAGGGGTACGCCGGTATCGCAACCGGCGCCCGGTCGGTCATCGGTAGTACGTCGTGCTCGATCTCGATTTCGTGACCTCGCCCAGTGACGTTCCTCGGACTCCTGCAGACCAAGGTCTGGTCGTCGAGTGAGTACCTCCCGGTACCCGCCGGGACGCCACAGACCGAGATCCTTGAATCTGCGGAGGAACGTCAGGTGGCGTGAGCTGGCCGAACGTTTCCTGGGCTGGCCACCGGGCACCCGCCCGATGATCGGTCGTGCAGCGGCAAGCCAGACCCGGCGCTCTGCGCCGGTGAGGAGATGGAGGTTCACCGTGTTGTCGGCAATCGCAGATGTACTTCGGTCGATCGGCGGGGCCATCGCTACTGTCGTCACCCTGCCGTTCCGCGCCGTGGCCCGGCTGTTCGGAGGCGCCTCGAGCTCCGCCCACGGACACCACTGACAGCGTCCGTGCGTCGGCGCACGGAACCCCTGAAGCCCAAGCCCGGCTGGTACCCCCGTCCAGCCGGGCTTGCGGCGTATCGGCAGGAGTGCCGGTCCTCGCAGGTCAGGATCGGAGGGCGGTGCCGCTGTCGGGGAGGACAGCGAACATCTGGTCGAGGCCGACGATGCGCAGAATGTGGGTGGGCACAGCGGCGAGTGCGACCTCTGCGTGAGCGGTGTGGGCGTGCTTGCGGGCGGCGATCAGGGCAGCGATGCCGCTGGAGTCGCAGAATTGCATGCCGGCCAGGTCCACGAGGAGGCGCTGCCCCGGCTGGAGAGTGAGCGTGGTGAGCACTTCACGAAGCTCGGTGGCAGTGGTGTAGTCGAGTTCGCCGCGGATCTCCAGAACGGGACCGGTCGTGGTGTCTCGGGCGGTGATCTCCAGCGTGCTCATCGTGGGTTGGTCGTCGTAGGGCCGGGCGCGGGGACGCCGAGGGCAAGCAGGGCGGTGTCGTCGTCGAGGCCGTCGCCGAAGTCGTCCAGTAGGCCCGTCAGGGCCTCGATGACAGCCTGTGAGGACTCTCCGGCGTGGCCGGCGGCGAAGGCGCGCAGGGCGTCATCCCCGTACAAAGCAGTGCGGTCTTCGCCGATACGGGCTTCCGTGATGCCGTCGGTGTAGAGCAGCAGGGTGTCGCCGGGGGCGAGAGTGGTGGCGGCGGGGGTGAAGTGCGCGGCGGGCAGGATGCCGACGAGGAGGCCGCCGGGAGTGGGCAGGAAATCGGCTGTGCCATTGGCACGCAGGATGAGGGCCGGCGGGTGGCCACCTGAGGCGAGGTGGATGGCGACCTGCCCGGTGGCGGGGTCTGGTTCGATGGTGCCGAAGATGGCGGTGCAGTAGCGCGGGTCAGCACCGGAGTAACGTTCGTTCAGCACCTTGTTGAGGGTGGTCAGGGCGGAGACGGGGTCGGAGTCGTGCAGGGCTGCGGCACGCAGGGTGTAGCGGGTCAGCGACGTGACCGCGGCGGCCCGGGGGCCCTTGCCACACACATCGCCGAGGAAGAATCCGAACCGATTTCCGTCGACGGGAAAGACGTCGTAGAAGTCGCCGCCGAGCCGGTCAGGGGAAGCGGTGTGGTAGTGGGCGGCCACCTCAACCCCCGGTACCGCCGGCAGGGTAGCGGGCAGCAGCGACTGCTGGAGCACGGCGAGGGCGTCCTGCAGCCGGGCGCGGTCGGCATCCGCCTGTTTGCGCGCCTCTTCGGCCTCTTTCCGGCCGCGCAGGAGTTCCTTCTCATAGGCGCGGCGGTCTCGCGCGTCGAAGACCGTGGTGCGAATCAGCAGCGGCTCGCCGGTGCCGCTGCGCTTGACTGCGGCGGAGACCAGCACGGGCATGCGGCCCCCGCCGGCCTGTTTGATCTCCAGTGCGATGCCGCCGATCTCGCCCTTCATCTGCAGCAGCGGCGCGAAGTGCGTCTCGTGGTACAGCTTGCCGCCCACGGTCAGCAGGTCGGTGAACCGCATCCGTCCCACCACCGCCTCCGTCTCCAGTCCGAGCCATCCCAGCAGCGTGGCGTTGATCTTCGCGATGGTGCCGTCCATCAGCGTCGACAGATATCCGCACGGTGCGCTCTCGTAGAGCTCCTCGACGCTGTCCTCCAGCAGCGCGGCGAACGCCGCATCCGAGGCTGTTTCCCTGTGGCCGGGATCGCGCGGGTCGGGCTGCTGCCCGGCGCGGCACATCACCGCAGGTCCGCCAGGAAACCGGTGATCGCCTCATTGGTGGCTTCGGGCGCGGACAGATGCGGGCAATGCCCGGTCGCGTCCAGAGTGACCAGCGTCGAGCCGGGGATCGCCTGATGGACGAAGGCGCCGACCTCGCGGGGGGCGATGACGTCCTGGGTGCACTCCAGCACCAGGGTCGGCACCTTCACACTCTTCAGATCGTTCCTTGAGTCCGACAGGAACGTGGTCCGGGCGAAGACGCGCGCCATATCCGGATCGGTGGCGCAGAAGCTGTTCGTCAGCTCCTCACCGAGCTCGGGCTGCTCCGCATTGCCCATGATCACCGGTGCCATCGCCGCCGACCAGCCCAGGTAGTTCGACTCCAGTGACTCCAAGAGCTCGTCGATGTCCTGCGCGCTGAACCCACCCCGGTAGCCGTCGTCGTCGATATACCGAGGAGAGGGAGCGACCATCACCAGTGCCCCGATACGCTCCGGAGCCATTCCGGCGGCCACCACCCCGATCATCGCGCTGACCGAGTGCCCCACGAACACCGCATCGCGCAGGTCGAGCGCTTCACACACCTCCACCACATCTCGGGCATAACCTTCCAGAGACCCGTAACGGTCCTCCGAGAACGCGGACAGATCCGAGCGGCCCGAACCCACGTAGTCGAACAGCACCACCCGGTAGTCCTCGGCCAGGGCAGGCACCGTGAGCCGCCACATGTTCTGGTCACAGCCGAACCCGTGAGCCAGGACCACTGCCCGACCTTGCGGGTTGCCGGTGACGGTGACGTTGTTCCTGCGCTCGATGTCCATGCCTGGGAGTCTCTCAGACTCCGCCCACCGCTCCGGCAGGGTTCCGATTGCCCAAGAGCCCGCCCGGCATCTCCACCCAGCGGCATGCCGTCGAGGCGGTGGCTGCCGACGCCGGGCGGGGCAAGGCGGTATCGCGTGGTGACGGGCGTCTCCCGCAGGTGGCTACTGCAGGGCCTCCTTCATCACCGCACTGGGGTGCCCGCCGCCCGGGACAGGGGTAAGTACCCAGGTCGCGCCGGGAATTCGCGAGACCTAGGAGGTGAGGTGGTGGCTTCAGTGGGGGCTGTTGCCGGCCTGGCGGAGTCGGTTTGTGTTGTGGGTGATGGTCTCGACGCGGGCTGCGAAGTCGGGGTGGTCGGCCTTGAGGTGTGGGTGGGTGTCGGTCAGGGGCGCGATGAGGTGGGCTGCGTCGTCGTCGGCGAGAGCGTCTGCGAGCCGGGCCAGAGGTGTGCGGGCACCGGTGGGGAGATCGGTGAGGGCGGTGATCTGGCCGGCGAGTTGGCGTAGTTCGGCGGCGTGGGACCGGGCCCAGGTGTTGATGCTGCGGTCGGCGGCGCGACGGTTGCGGGTGGCTTGCACGCGCTGTTCGCCGGTGGTGCCGGGGTTGCCGGGGCGTACGCGCAGGTAGCGGCGCTCGGCGGCCTGGCGGCTGGCGACGCCCAGGGGGTGGGCGAGTTCCGTCCAGCTCGAACCTGCTGCCCGGGCCGCCTCGATCAGTCCCGGCTCCCATCCTGCGAGGTTGTCGCGCAGTTCGCGCAGCAGCAGGAGTGCGGCCAGCGCCTGGTCGGCGCTGGCTTGTCCGTCCTTGGGGTGGGTTTCGCTCTGAGGGGTCTGGGCGGTGCGTACGGCTTCGTTGATGGTGTTCAGCGCTGCTGCTGCGGCGAAGAACGAGCTGGGGCCGTGGGGCTCGGGGGCATTCATGGACCTCTCCTTTCAGGTTTGTCATCGCTTGGGCGACACTCCGCTTGTCATCGTTTCGATGACATGTTACAACGGTGCCAAGACGAAGCGCATTGGCAGTTTCTGCCAGACCTATGGAGGTGTTTTCGCGATGTTGATGCGCACCGACCCGTTCCGCGAACTCGACCGGCTCGCCCAGCAGCTGACGGGGGTGACCGGCACCTGGTCCAGGCCCTCGGCGATGCCGATGGATGCCTACCGTGAGGGTGAGGAGTATGTGATCGCCCTCGACCTGCCCGGTGTCGCGAAGGACGCGATCGACATCGACGTCGAGCGGAACATGCTCACCGTCAAGGCCGAGCGCCGCCCGGTGGCGAAGGCCGACGACTTGCAGATGGAACTCTCCGAACGTCCCCTGGGCGTCTTCTCGCGCCAGCTGGTCCTGGCCGACACCTTGGATGCCGAGCGCATCAGGGCCGACTACGAAGCAGGGGTGCTGACCCTGCGGATCCCGATCGCCGAGCGCGCCAAGCGCCGCAAGATCGCAATCGGTGGGCAGTCCGAGCCCGAGCAGATCAGCGGCTGAGAAGCCAGCTCCTCGACCTCGCCGACGACGGAGGACGGGCATCGCCCCCCCCGGCCCCGTCCTCCGCCCCTCCCTCGCAACAGGCGGATCGGGAGGGATGGCCATGCGACGTCTCGAAGACGTCGGCGCTGCACTGACGTGGGCGCCAGCCCCGGCGGGGAACGAGGCCACCCGCCGCATCCGGCAGTTCCCCTCGGCTGCGCCCTCCTCTTGGTCGCCCCGAGCGCTGAGACCAACGGGGCGTGGCCAACTCCCTACTTCCAGGGCGGCCGGCCTGGCCATCCCTGGCCGCCGATGACAGCGCCCTCGACGAGAAAGGCAACCACCCTCCGATGCTTCCGCTGTGTGAACCGGCCCCTGCCCGCACTGGCATGACGTTTCACCAGATGCTGGAGAAAATCCGGTACGAAGGCGCGTACCCCAGCCGGGAACGGGCCGAGGAGGTCACACGTGCCGTGCTGGCGGCCCTGGGCCGCCAGCTCACCGGCGACGAACGCGTCGACCTCGCCGCCTGCCTCCCCACCGAGGCAGCCCTCCTCTTCACCGGCCAGGTCCCCGACACGCAACAGCTGACCGGCTGGGGCTTCGTCAAAGACCTGGCCACCCGCACGGGTGCCACCCCCGCGACCACTCGCTGGGACACTGGAGCCGTCCTTGCCGTTGTCGGTCACCTGGCCGGCGTCGGCCTCCTGGAACGCATCTTCGCCCAACTCCCGCCCGGATACGCGCTGCTGTTCGGCCGCGCCGAACTCACCCCTCGGCCGTCTGGCGCGTAGATGCAGAGCCCGTTCGCCCAACGGTGGGCGGAGGGCTTGGCCGAGGAAGGCTGGTAGGCAGAGGGCGGGCGCCGGGTTCGAAGTCAGTGCCTGGCCCGAGTGCACTTGTACCGGCTAGCCGGGGGCCACGCCGAACGACCGGCCCTACGCGACGCCCCCGGCCAGCAGCTCGTCATCTACCACGCCGAACCAGGCAGCCCCAGTGCCCAGTCCCTCAATATGCTCGGTTCCATTGTTCGTACGTGAGTGGTTCATTCGGAACCTTCCTTGATACGGCATGTATCAAGGAATTTTCGCGGCAGAAGAACAGTGCGGGGAATCACAGGAGTGGGCCGAACGAAATGCGAAAGCAGATTTGGTGCGCGGTGAATCCGGCGCAAGTGCAGGCGGTGAAATGGGTTACATCATGCGAGCGTAAAATCCCGGACGTCTGCGGTGCAGCTCCAAAGAAGCCCGCATTCCTGGAGAGGGGTCCGCGGGTCTGCGGCGCCCCACAGGGGAAGTTCGAGGGATGTCCGTAGCTGGGGCCCGCACCCCGAGGGATGGGGGCCCCAGCTACGAAGTAGGGTAAGCGTCAGGCGGGAGTGATGTTCTCGGCCGTTGGGCCCTTCTGGCTCGGTGCGATGTCGAAGGTGACCTTCTGGCCTTCGAGGAGCTCACGGAGGCCCTCGGCGGCGATGTTCGAGAAGTGGGCGAATACGTCAGCGCCGCCACCGTCCTGCTCGATGAAGCCGAAACCCTTGGCCGCGTTGAACCACTTCACAGTGCCAGACGCCATAAAATATCTCCTTGTGGGGCAGTACGCCGGGACCCGCAAGCTACGGATACCGGGTCGCCGCGATGACGCCCCGCCCGGAAAGTGACCGGAAATACCAAACGCTTCCCGCGGCTAAGATGCCGACGAAGGCGTTCAGGTCTTCGGGAACCACGACTGCAACTGACCGTGACAGTAGCATGCGATAGCAGAATGTGTATGGTCAATAATTCCACTCTGTTCGTGGCGGCAAACACACTTGCCGCGCGGCACATTAAACTCTCGTTTCGCGGTCATAGATATTGGTCCGCCCAGAATGCAGCGTTCCAGGAAGAGCGGGGTCGTTGTACACCGCTCGGAGGGCACAATTATTGCGGGTGGCATCGTCCTGCGACGTCGCCCCCATCAGTCCGTATGCCGGTCCCGACACAGATCAGGGCCGCGCAGCGCTGCTGCTGCGCGGCCCTGTCACGCGTGCCCCAGATCCCAGCACCATCGCCTGCAGGCCGACGCCCACGGTTCGGTCTAACCAGCCGGACAGCAGGTCCTGCCCGGGGCAGCTGGACGCTCCGAGCGCGGGCAGGAAGGTCAGGCCGGCTTGGGCACGCGCCACATCAGCCCGAGGTCGTCGGGTTCTCTGATTCGGCGGCGTGGCGGTGTTCGGCGTTGATGCGCCGGGCTTCTTCGAGTTGGTCTTCGAGGATGATGATGCGGGAGGCGGCCTCGATGGGAGTGCCCTGGTCGACGAGTTCGCGGGCGCGGGCGGCGATGCGCAGCTGGTAGCGGGAGTAGCGACGGTGCCCGCCCTCGGAGCGCAGCGGGGTGATGAGGCGGGCTTCTCCGACGGCGCGGAGGAAGTTTTGGGTGGTGCCGAGCATCTCGGCTGCCCGGCCCATGGTGTAGGCGGGGTAATCGTCGTCGTCGAGGCGGTTGTGCGATTCGTCTGTTGCTGTCATTGCACCTCTCTGTGGAACGCGTGGAGGGGCCCGGGTGCCGTATGGCACCCGGGCCCCGAAGGAACTGTTACACCATCTGCCGGCCCTGGTACTGCGCCGGCCTTCTTGTTCCGCAAGCCCACTTGGGAGTGGATGGGCAATGCGGGGATCGCGGTTGCTTGACCGGAGACCACCTCACTATCGATGTCCTGCGGTACCCGGGCTCAAGGCTTCCGCCCGAGCGATCCTGATGGCGCCTGGCTCCTCCGTTTCTTCCCTCTGGGATCAATCACTTACCTACTGCGGGTACTGCTCTTGTGCGTAGTGCTCTGTGGCAGCGCCACTCTTCGGCAGCCGGCCCCGTTGCCCGTCCTGCGTCTGCTCTGGCGTGGAACCCCACTGCCGAACTTCCCGGTGCGCGCGCCCGCAGCCGACGCCTTCACCGAGGTACTGCTCACTGACTTCACTGCTGGGTACTGCGAACTGCAGTTACCGAACTGCGGCACTGCTCATGGCGGCCCCTGTCACGGCCGGCCACCCGGTCCGGTCGTCAGCCCCGTCGCCGTCCTGCAACAACCCTGGCTTCGAAACTCCACCACCGCACCGTCCTGCGAACTGCAACTGTTTGCACTGCTGCCCGGCAGTTCATCTCTGCCGGGCCCTGCGGTCTCTCTGGGCTACGGCAGAAACCATACCCACACCGCCATTCAATGTCTACTCCGGCCAACATAGATTTCCGCGTGTTCGGCGGTGAGGTAATCGACCTCGACCACTGAACGGATACGAGGCGGTCCCACTCCAGCCAGGCTCGCCCTCTCCGACCACCGCCGTTACGCCGCCCTCGACGCCGCGGACACCACAGCCGCCCCGTCGGGACAGGTGGATGACCGCTCAGGACACACGCCATAGCTGGACTTGTGCGGTTACGCACCGCAGTGGGTCGGGCACAAGCACTCCCAGGCAGGGCCGTGCGTGACGATCCAGAGAAGGGTGACCTGATGGACGCAATGAGAGGCTGGCCCATGGTTGCCCAACTCGCTCGCGCTACCTACGCGGCCTCACCACCTACGCGGCCTCACCAAGGACGCCACCACCGCCCTGCGAGTCTGGGCCCAGCAGTGGGCCGGCGACCTCGACGAGCGGCTGGCACGGCGCTCAGGGTCTTGAGGCTGCCGCCTGACGGGTCACCGCGACCTCGTGGGCCGAGCGGGCGTGACTGAGCCGGCCACCCGCGGGCGCCGCGATCCTGCGCACGCGGCCCCCGCGGGTGGGGAATCTTGGCGAAGACCGGTCTGGTTCGGCCGTCGTTGAGTACGGAGGCCAGCAGTGGGTTGACGGCTGGCAGCCACGCGGCGCGGGCGTTCAGGAGGTGGGCCCGTAGGGGCTCCAGCCGTGCATGAACGGCTCGAGGTCCCCGGCGCGGGGCTCGGGGATTCCGGTAGCAACGGTGAACCCCCGTTGACTCACACCGACAGGCCTGCAGGTTCTAGCCCGCGGCCGAGGCCCAGAACCTGATACTGATCACCACCCAAGAAACCACTATGGCGGTCAAGCTGCCGGGGCCGGCTGGCGGACCTGTGTGCACGGCAGCCGGCGGGCCTGCGCCGTTGGGAATGGCCTTGGTGGCTTTGATGGCTCCCTTGGTTGAGGAGGCTTTTTAGCTTGCTTCGGATCTTCTCGGCCTCAGTGCGTCACTCCCTCTTCAGCTGCCATCTGGGCCAGGCGCTCGCCGAAGCCGCCGACGGCCCGGGGGTGCAACCGGCTTGAGGTCTCTACTGGGCAGTCCGGGGTGCGCAGAACTCGATGGCCGTTCCGTTCGAGTGCGCTGACAAGAGCGTGGTCCTCGCCTACGGGAAGGGGAGCGAACCCACCGACTTCTTGATAGGCCGTGGCTGCGACTCCGAGGTTGGCGCCGTGGACGTGAGGGTGGCGCCAGAACCCTCCACCGGCGGGGCGTGAGGCGTGGTAGAGCTGGTGGTGACGGTCTGCGAGCTGGGGGACTGGCGGCCACCGGGTCACGGTGACCGTGCCGATTACTGCCTCCCAGCCGACGCGTGCCTGGTCGAGCTGGAAGGCGAGCCAGTTGGGCGGGACGGCGCTGTCGGCGTCGGTGGAGGCAATCCAGATTGCGGTGGCGGAGGCCCCCAGGGTGGCCATGGCGTGCTGCGCGGCGGCGGCGCGGGCCTTACCGGGGTTCTGGGAACCCAGATGCAGGACGCTCGCCCCCGCCTCACTCGCCACCTTGGCCGTGTCGTCCACGCAGGCATCGGCCGCCACGACCGTCAGTACGTGCAGGTCCGCCAGCGCCGGATGCCGCGCGGCAGCTTCCACGGCGGCGAGCGCCCGAGGAAGGAGGTCCTCTTCGTTGTGCGCCGGGATGAGCACCGCAACCGCTTCGGGATTCATACCAGCCCTTCCCTCTCCGCTGCCGACACCGGCCGGCGCCCGTCCGAGCCGACTCGGCCGAACGTCTGCAGAATGAAGTCGCTCTCGCGGTGGTCGGCCGTCAGCATCAGACCGGGCACCTCCGCGAGGACCTGGGCGAGTTCAGCTCCGGTGGCCAGGTGTTCGTCCACCGGGTGGTTCCAGTGAACGGTGACGAGGGTGCCACCGGGCTCCAGGGCGGCGACCGTGCGGCGCATCACAAGGTCCAGCGCCGCGGCGTCGAAGTAGTAGAGCAGCTCGGACAGGACGATGAGGTCGAAGGTGCCCTGCGGCCACTCATCGGGAAGGGTGCGCTGCTCGACCCTCACGTGGGAGTGGCCGGCGGTACGGTCCGCTGCTGTGGCGGCGGCGGACGCGACGCGGTCGCATGCGAGGAGCATGTCGCACCGTTCGGCGAGCCGCGACGTCAGTTCCCCCACGGAGCAGGCCGGTTCGAAAGCGCGGCGGTAACGCGGCTGGGGGAGGGTAGCCAGTGTGAGGTCGTATTTGCGGTGCTCGTACCAGCGGTCGGCCAGATGCCAGGGGTCGGGGGAGTGCTGGTACATCGTCTCGAAATAGGAGGCGGGAGCGCTCATCGGAACACCACCTCCGCGGCCCGCAGATGATGGGCGATCTCTTCCGGCGGCAGGATAGCGGCGTCGCCCGGCTCGGGGCCCAGCGGGCTGACCTGGCTGGTGAAGCGACTGATCGCCGCGGCCTTCCGCTCCAGAGCAGTGTGTGGCAGGACGATGCGGGCGGCCTTGGTCCAGGGCACCCGTGGGTCGTCCGGCCTCGCCCAGTGCCACATCCAGACGGGATAGTGCAGGTAGGACACCCCGACTGCACCCGAGGCGGTGAGCGCGGCACGGCCCGCGGCCTCATGGTCGGCGTGGATGTCGCCCGTCCAGGGCGCGGCGCAAAGGGTCGCACCCGTCAGCACCTCGGTGAGTGCGGTGGCGACTTGGTTCTCGTGATCTGCGACTTCGGTGTCCGGCACGTGGAGCCGGATGATCTCCGCTTCGGCGGCCCCCAACTCGGCGAGTGCAGCGCGCGTTTCCTTGGAACGTATGCGCGCGAGGGACTCAGGGGTCTCTACTCGGCTGTGGGGGTGGGAGCGTTCTCCATCGGTCACACTGACGACAGTCAAGTCCATCCCCGCAGCTGCCAGCAGGCTGATGGAGCCACCGAACCCCAGCACTTCGTCATCCGGGTGGGCCGCGACCACGACGGCGCGGCCCATCGTCGGCAGTGTGAACTCCGGCAGTGCGTTCCACCCGGCCCAGTCCTGCCACTCGCTCTCGTCGGTTCCGCGGGCCTGGATCGGGTCGGCCGGCTCCTGGCCTTGTGTCGTCATCGGTTGTCCTCCGGGCGGGCGACGAGGCCGCCGAGCTCTGCGAGGTTGTGCTCGGCGTGATGTTGGCGTAGGTAGACACTCAGATCGGCGACGTTGCGCGCGTGGCGCAGATCGCGGCACAGAGGCCCGGCGCCCGTGGCCCGGCCCACGTGAGACAGCGCCGCGCTGCACGCCTCTTCGATGAAGGCGCGCACACGAAGACTGCGCACCCTGGCTGTCCTGCTTCTGTCGAGGGGATCTTGGTCGATCTCGGCTGCCGCCTGATCCAGGAGCGCGCCTGCCGCGTGGAGTTGTATGTCAACAGCGCCGAGGTGGGCGTCGGTGTGCGGGTCCGGCCTGCGCTGTGCGGCGCTCCGCAGCGGTTCGGTGACCGCGAGTGCTCCCCCGTACCAACAGGCGGCCACGCCGATACCGCCGTGCTGAAAGCCCGGGCGCCGGACGTACGCCTCCACACCCCCTACGGGCACGGCAGGCAGATCTGTGATCCGCACGTCGGGGGTGTCGCTGCCGGCCATACCGATGGCCTGCCACGTTCCCTCCACGGGTTGGCAGTTTGGGCCGCCGGTGCGGATGGCGAACAGTCGACGACCGTCTTCGGCGGTGGCCGAGACCAGAGCATGGGTGCAGCTGTGAGCGCCGGAGCAGTACTGCTTGAGGCCGTTGAGGCGCCATCCGGTTTCGATGCGGGCGGCGGTGAGACCTTCGCCGGGCGGTTCCGCCGCCCATACCCCCCATCGCTCGGAGGGGCCGGGCGTGGGGCCCCGTAGTTCCACGAGGATCGCCGTGGCATCGACATGGCCCTCGACGAGTCGCGCAAGGCAGAGGTCCCGTTGGGCGAGGGAGCGCAGAGCTGCCAGACGTTGCGGAGTCCGTCCTGAGCCAGGCAGGGGAAAGTCCAGCACTCCGGAGGCGATGTCCGTGACCACGGCGGCAAACTGTTGTGCGATCTCCCGCCGGGCCGTACCGGGCCTGAGTCCGGAGTCCTCGTCCAGGTCGGCGGGCCATTCAAGATCGGCCGCCAGCGGGGAGCTGACGTCACGCATACGACGACTCATTCCCGCTCCACGCAGGGCTCGCTTGCGACCGGCGCGTGACTGCCCGCGTCATGAGGGCCTGCCACCAGGGCCGGCGGGGTGTTCGGTGCATGTCGGTCTCCTGTGCGCTGGAGGTAACAGTTGCCGTGCGGCACGCGCCGCCGCTTCACCGTGACCGCGCGGGTTCGCCGGGAACGGCCGAGCTGCTGTTAGGCACGGAAGGCCCTCGTACGGTGATGCGTGAAAGGAGCTGGTCCGCTGCCTCCGGTTGCCCTTCCCGCCCTGATACATGCGCCTCACCAGCACCTCTGCAGCCCGCCGTCCGCACAAGGGGCTCGGCGAGCTCGTCTTCCCGGCGCAGCCGCTCTCAACGGCAGCGGCAGCACGTTCGTGTGTGGTGCCGGGAGAGGCGTCGCCGCCTTTTGGGTCACCCCCAGACGTCGGGGCCTCCGCCGAGCCACCTGATCCTCGGGTCTCTCAGCCCGACTTCCTCCGGCTCCAGGCCCGCCCGCCGCAGAAACTCCAACAGGTCGGCCACGCCGTAGGCGACGCCGAGGTCTTGGGCATCACCGTGCACTCGGCGACCGCCTGTCGGAGCTGACGGATGAACGACGATGCGGGGCCGGGGGTCGGACATACCTTCAGCCTGCCGAATGCCGGCACATGCCGCGCGCGGCGTAGGCCCAGTCAGGGGATATCGCCCTGCCGGCCGTCGGCGAGGGGCCGCCCGTGCGCACCGGTCCTGGTGATCGGCACCGCAGGCCCGCATCGTCCTCAGTCATCTCGAGCGGGGACCGGGAAACAGGCGCGGGCCCCGTCCACCCGGGTTTTCCTGTCCTGCTGCTGAAATCCGGGCCGTGGATGCTTGGTGGCTGGGTCGTGCGGCTGCGGCGATGCCCTGCATTTGAGCCGAGAAACATTGTGTTCCTCCGTGTGGGAGGCAAGGGCCGGGGCACATGATGGCTCGGAGGTTGATAGATATGGTTCCCCTGCTACTCGTTCTTCTTCTCGCCCTGCTTCTTTTCGGTGCAGGGTTCGCCCTCAAGGCCCTTTGGATCGTCGCGGTCATCGTTCTTGCAGTGTGGCTGCTCGGATTCGTGCTGCGTTCCGCCGGAGCAGGTGGAAAGCGTGGACGGTGGTATCGCTGGTAGCCGCCCTACCCCGCAATGACGCCTCGGGGCGGGAAGACAACACCGTGTTGTCTTCCCGCCCCGAGGCGTCATTGTCGTTCGCGGGGCATCATCCGTCCTCTTGTGGACACAAGGCCACTGTGCCCGGAGCGGCACTGTCCCCGTAGGGAAGCCTCCTCCATCACAGCGCGCTCCGGAGCACTTCCGCTCCGTCCGGATTGGTATTGGTTTTGCGGGTGCATCAAGGGGAACCCGAGTAATACCACCTACGAAAGGACCGCGTCATGAGCGCCAGCGAAAAGGCCAAGGCTAAGGCTGAGCAGACCGCCGGCAAGGTCAAGAAGGAAGCAGGGCGCGCGGTCGGAAACGAAAGCGCTGCCGCTGAAGGCTCGGCGAAGGAATCAAAGGGAGATCTCCGGGGCGCCAAGGAAAAGGCCAAGGATGCCTTCAAGGACTGAGTCGCGCGACGTATATCCGGTGGGTTCCAGCAGAACGCTGGGACCCACCCATACGTTCGGCGCCCCGCCGACGGCCGGTGTATCCAGAGCCGGCAGCTGCGTGCCTGCGTCCGTGTGGCGTTGCCTCGCGGTGTCTGCTGAGCCCGGCGCTTTGTGCGGATGGGACGGCAGCGTCAAACGAGGAGCAGCTGAGGGATTCGATGAGTGGGAGGGCTGATGTGAGCGGTACAGCAGGTGAGCGGCGGGTGGATTCGGCTGAGCAGGACCGGCTGGCCCGGGCTGGTCAGTGGTGGCGGCGCGCGTGGGGGTCGGAGGGCCATGAGCGTCACACGGTGCTGCTGATCGGGAAGAGCACTGTCGCTGCCACGCTCGCCTGGGTGCTCTCCTACAACGTCCTCAATGCTCAGTCGCCGGCGTTCGCGCCGTTCTCCGCGGTGCTGATCATGCAGGTGACCGTCTACCAGTCGCTTCTGCAGTCCACGCGCTACGTGGGTGCCGTGGCCGCGGGTGTGGCCGTGCAGGCCGCTCTCGGCTTTCTGGGCGGTCCTGATCTGCTGACCTTCGCTCTGGTGGCGTTGGTCGCGCTCACCATCGGACGCTGGCCGGCCCTCGGCTCGCAGGGCTCCCAGGTGGCCACCGCGGCGTTCTTCGCCTTCTCCACATACCTTTCCGCGACGTCCGACCTCGACAAGATCACCCAGCTCGGACAGATCATCCTGCTGGTCCTCATCGGGTGCAGTATCGGCGTCCTGGTGAACGTCACCGTTTTCCCGCCCTTGCGGCTTCGCGGTGCCGAACACGGCATCCGCACCCTCGCCCACGCGCTGTGCGACCTGGTCAGCGACATGTACCCGGCACTGCGTGAAGGCGAACTCGACGAGGAACGCACCGGGCACTGGCGAAAGCGGGCGGAACAGACCGGAGAACTGGTCACCCAGGCCCGAACGGGACTGCGCACAGCCCAAGAAAGCATCCACTACAACCCACGTCGCCTCCTGCGCCGACACCGCGGCCGCACCAGCTTCGAGGGCTACGGCGCGGTATTGGAAGCATTGGAGCGGACGCTGTACCAGATGGCTTCCCTCACACGAAGCCTGGACCAGTGGAGCAAAGACGAGGATGAGGATCCCCACCGCTACCGCTCTTTCCTGGAGTGCTACGCAGACTTCGTGGAGTCCGTCTCCGAGATCACCCGGGTCTTCGCTGCCCTCGACGATGACACATTGAACGAGCAGGCGCCGCAACTGTGCCGGCTGGCGGACCAGGCACAGCAGTGTCGTCACCGCGTGAGTGAACAGGCCGAGCAGGACGGCCTGCCACTCGCCGACCCGGACCGCCCGTACGGAGTCCTTGTCATCGAGGCCACCCGCCTCATGGAGGAATTCCAGTACACCTGCGACGTACTCCAACACCACGTCGACCAATGAAGCACTTGGCGCAGCACGAGAACTTCGCAGAGATGACCAATGCAGCCCATAGCCGCAGCTCACCGTCGCCCCTCATGGGAGGTGGCGGCCTGCAGGAACCGGCGGATGGGCCGGACTGCTGCTTCCCGCGTTCGTTGCCAGACGGATTGGCCCTTCCAGCGGGTCCCGGCACTCCGGCTGACCGCCGCGCCATGCCTTGGCAAGTGGGGCAATTGGGCACGCGACGGTGTGATCTCCCCACACGTACGGGAACCCGTGGGGAGACAGCCGGAGGTGCCGGCTTGCAGAGCGAGAGGCGTCGTGCCGTGGGCCATGGCGGTGATGTGATCGCGGAGCTGACCGCCGACCATCGGGAGGTCGATGAGCTCTTCAGGCAGTTCGAGGCCGCTCCCTCAGGGAGCGAGGACCGCAGGCGTCTGGTGGACGCGTTGACGATCGAGCTGGTGCGGCACTCCGTTGCCGAGGAGGAGTACCTCTACCCGGTGGCGCGTGAGCATCTGGAGGAGGGCGACGCGCTGGCGGACAAGGAGCTGGCCTACCACCTCCGCGTCGAGCAGCTCCTCAACGACCTCCAGCAGCGTGAGGCCGGCGATCTCGACTTCGACCGGATGGTGCTGAAGCTGCGTACCGAGGTGACCGCGCACGTGGCTGACGAGGGGCACCGTCTCTTCACTCAGCTACGCAACGGCGTTCACCCCTATGTCCTCGAGGAGCTGGGCAACAAGGTCCGCCAGGCGAAGATGACCGCTCCCACCCGCCCGCACCCCAGCGCCCCCAGCACCCGGCCGGCCAACAAACTGCTCGCCCCTGGCCTGGGAATGGTGGACCGGGTGCGCGATTACGTGTCCGGCCGCGGCCACTAATCACTGCTTCTTCCCTTCGCACACCGAACGAAGGCATAAGCGTGCCTGAGGCGCGCGACGACCTCATGACCCCGGGAGCGGAGCGCATCGATGCCGACGACAGCGCCGACGAAAACTTCGCCATGTTGGCCCGCAAGGTCCGCCGCCTGCCGATCCTCGACGGTCACCACCTGGTCGGCATGGTGGCGCTGGCCGACGTCCTCTGCGCCCTCCCCGGCCCCAGGCCGGCGACTTCCTCGAAGACCTCCACCAATTGATGACGGCACGCGCCGCCTGAGTAGCGCCGCGTGCCCACCAGACGTGGACTGGTATTGCCCACGGCAGACCCGCTGGGAAGACCGGCCGAAGAAAGGATGAGAAGCCGTGCCTGCAGGATCGAGCAAAAAGCGTGAACGGCAGTACGAGCACATCAAGGAACAGGCCGAGGAACGCGGCAGGTCTCAGAAACGAGCCAAGGAGATCGCCGCCCGTACGGTGAACAAGGAGCGCGCCCGCTCCGGCGAAGCCGAAACCGCCAGCAAGACCTCCACCCGCGACCCGAAATCCGCCCCCCAGCGCGGCGGTGAACGCTCCCACCGCGGACCCGTCAGCCCCACCAAGGACCAGCTCTACGAAGAGGCCAAGAAGAAGAACATCGAAGGCCGCTCCACAATGAACAAGGACCAGCTGCGCCGGGCCGTGGGGCGCTGAACCGCTTGCCCCGGCCAGACCCGCATCGGGACGAGCGCCGACCGCAGCCTGCAGCTTCCCGAGAGCGGCAGGCTGCGCCCGGCAGCTCAGTGCTGTGGCGTCAGTTGGTAGCCAGCATTTCTTCCCGCAAATGTGTGCAAATACGGGTGATGAGGCGGGAGACGTGCATTTGGGAGAGGCCGAGTTCCTTATCGATCTCGGACTGGGTCATCTCGGCGCCGAAGCGCAGTTCGAGGACGGTGCGGTCGCGGTCGTCGAGCTCGGCAAGGTGCGGCTTGAGAGCCTGGGTGTCCTCAGCCAGGGCCAGGGCGGGATCTTCTGTGCCGATGAGGTCGGCGACGAATCCGGTCTGCTGCTTGGAGCTGGAGGCTTGGATGGGCCGGTCGATGGAGTCGCTGTCGTAGCCGTGGGCGGCGACGAGTCCTTCCGACACCTCTGCCTGGTCCAGGTCAAGGTGGGCGGCGAGGTCGGACACGGTCGGCTTGTGGATGCCTTGGCCTTCGAGCTGTTCGCGGGCCCGGGCAAGGTCGATGCGCAGTTCCTGCAGGCGTCGCGGCACGCGGACCGACCAGGTGGTGTCGCGGAAGAACCGCTTGATCTCACCCTGGATGTAGGGGACGGCCAGCGTGGTGGACTCCACGCTCCGCGAGACGTCGTAGCAGTCGATGGCCTTGATCAGACCGATCGTGCCGACCTGCAGCATGTCTTCGGCGCACGCCCGGTGGCCGGAGAAGCGGCGAGCGGCATAGCGCACCAAGGTCAGGTTCATCTCGACGAGGGTGTTGCGCACATACTGGTACTCGTGCGTCCCTTCTTCCAACGCGTCAAGTCGCAGCAGGAAAACCTTCGTGAGCTCACGTGCGTCAGCAGGAGCGATGTGCTGAGGGTCCTGGATCTGCGGCAGCACCGTCGGGGCCGGAAGGGCACACTACTTGGTCATGGTCTCCCGCGTGGTTCCTGCTGTCATCGTGCCGTCAGTCATGTGCCGTCTCCCTCCGGTTGCTCAGCCCTCGTCGCCAGGCCCCTACCGGACACCGCGATGAGCACACCCTGCGGGTCCGTCGGGCTGGGGGGCTTTGGCACGGTTGAGACGGGCTCTACCGCTCACGCGTTCCTGGAGGCCGGGGCGGCAGAGGGGCGCCCGCGGGTAGCTCGACGGGCCTGCAGCCACCCAGAACTGGTAGAGCGTCATCCAGCGCAGCGCGCCGCCCGCCATCACTGACCCGAGTGCATCCATCCGGGTGAAGCAGCCCGAATTACTGCCTGTGGAAGCTTCTGACGGCAGCACCTGGATCTGTACGTGGTTGAGTCGTTCGGGGAGGGTCAAGAGGTGGTTGAGCTGCTAGGCCAGCACTGCCGAACCGCCTATCGCCCGGCGCAGCCCGGTTTCGTCGACAAGGTGAACTGGGTCACTTCGGAGCTGCAGCGCCTGTTCACCGAGGGTTGCCTGCCGCTGCAAGATCGAGCCGGTAGACCTCCGGCTCCCCGGCGGCCCGCCACTGGACGGTCGTCTCGCGGATCTCGGCCCAGATGTCCCGCTGGCCGCTGGCCGCTGGCCGCTGGCCGTGACCGTCCACGTGCCGGCACCGTCCGGGCGGGCGACCATCCAGGATCGGAAGGCCCGAGCCTCCGCGCTACCAGCGGACCGCGCTGCGATCCGCTCGCGGAACGCTGCGGACAGGAAGATCTGCCTCCGGCCGTGCCCCGCCCGGTGGGCGAACTCCACCGCCCGCAGGTGCGAGGTGACCCGCCCGTCCGGGCACCGGGAGATCACCGCCAGCGCGGGCCACGACGGCGACGTCGTCGTGATGTGCATCAGCATCCGCCCTCCTGGGGCGAGTTGATCCACCAACGCACCCGGCACGCAGGGGAGGGCGAAGGAGACGAAGATCCGGTCGTACGGGGCGCGCTCCGGCCAGCCGTCCTCCCCGCTGCCGCTCACCACGGCGGGCCGGTACCCGAGGACCCCCAATCGAGCCTGCGCGGCTACCACGATGTGCTGATCCCGGTCGAGGGTGACCACGCCGGTATCCCCGCAGATGTGACAGGCCACCGCCGCGGTCACCGCGGCTCCGGCGCCGAGGTCGAGCACCCGCTGCCCGGGCCGCAAGCCAGCTCCTGCGGCAGCAGGGCGGTAAGGCTCATCACGGTCGTAATGGACGTGATCCCCCGCCCGACCGGGCACGGCCGGTCCGGCCCACGAGAGGCTCCCCGTCGTGCTGGATGAGCACGCTCTCGCCGCCGTAGAACACCGCCAGCAGCTCATCGCGGTCACCCGGTTCTGACCAGTCCAGCAGGTCCCAGCGCGGCGGACGTTCATCGAGCGCGCTGCGGCGGACGTACGCCTGCGGCATGAGCACCTCGCGCGGTAACGCGAGCAGGGCCTCGCGCACCAGACCGGGACCGAGGGCGCTGGCCGCCTCCAGCCGGGCGACCATCTCCGCCCGCGCGGACGCTGCTTCACCTGCGAGCCCGGTCCTGGGCCGCCTGCCCCTGTCAGCCGGGCACTGCGCCGCCGGGGTGGCACACCGCCTTGCGTGCCGTTTCGGTCCGACCCTCGGCGCGTCTCAGCGGTCATGACCATTCCATTTCCGTGTAGCGGCGGCCTGCGCGGATGCCTTCGATGGCGGCCCGGGTGTAGGGCACGATCGGCGCCGGGAGCTCGTCCGGGTGCCACCAGCTCCAGCCCGTGCACTTGTCGGGCTCCCGGACCGCCGGAGTTCCCGACCACTCGCGAGCCCGGAAGACCACTTGCATCAGTGGTCGGCCACCGGGACTGTCCACGAGGTGCACGACGTGGGCGAGTTCGACGTCGCCGGGCTCGATCAGCAGCCCCGCTTCTTCCTCCGCCTCGCGAACGAGGCAGGAGAGGGCGGACTCCTGCGCGCAGTGGCCGGCAAGGAAGTGCCACGTCGATCCTGCGTAGGGGGAGTCGGGGTGGCGCAGACCGAGCAGCACTTCGCCGTCGGCGTTCTCCAGGTAGAGGTGGACGTCGATGCCATTGAGCACGGTGCTCCTGCCCGCGGTCGCCACACGAGCAGCGCGCGGGCGCGGGGTGCGGTGGGCGGCGGAACTCGTTTCGGCGTGGCGGCGGATCAGATCGAGGGTGGTCGGGGCCATCCGCAGGCGTGGCATGACGTCCGGCCGGAACCAGTGCAGCATGACGCCCTCGGTCAGTGGCAGTGCCGCGGGGTCGCCGGTCCACTGGCCGGCAAAGATCTGAATCGGGACGGCGGTGCCGTCGCTGCTCCGCGCTTCCTCCACGGCGAAGGGGACGAGGTCGGGGATGTCGAGGCCGGCCTCTTCGCGCAGTTCGCGCCGGACCGTCTCTTCCAGGGACCGGTCACCCGGTTCACGGCCGCCGCCGATCAGGGACCACGACCCCGGCTCCCAGATCCCGGGGATCTCGTCCCGCAGGTGCAGCAGATACGCGCCGGCCCCGTCGTGGATCAGCGCCGAGGCGTTCGCTTGCCCACGCTCTGGCGGTAGAGCGGGTGCAAGCTGCGGAGTCTGCTCGTTCACGGGTGCACCGTCCTGGAGTCGGAGGCGGCAGACGTGGTCTGATAGCCGGCCGCCTGGAGGGTGAACATCTGGGCGTAGTCGCCCCTGAGGGCCATGAGTTCTTGGTGGGATCCCGCGTCGGTGATGCGCCCGTTGTCGAAGACGTAGATGCGGTCGCATTCGACGACGCTGGCCAGGCGGTGGGAGATCAGCACGGTGATCTGGTCGTCGCGGAGTTTGCCGCGCAGCACGGCCTGGTAGACGTCGTGTTCGGCGCGTGGGTCCATGCTCGCTCTCGGTTCGTCCAGCAGGAGCACGGGCGCGTCTTTGTAGAGTCCGCGGGCCACGGCGATCTTTGCCCACTGTCCGGCCGACAGCTCCTGGCCGTCGCGGAACCGCTTGGACAACAGCGCCTGCCAGGTGCCGGGCAGGTCGGCGATGACCCGTTCAGCGCCGGAGGCCCGCGCGGCGTCCAGCGCCCGCTGAGGATCGGCCTCGGTGAGCGTGCCGCGCGAGACCGTGAGGTTCGCCAGCGCGCTGAAGGGGAAGCGCACCGGGTCCTGGAGCACGGTGGCCACCCGCCGCTGGAGGGATTCGGTGTCCAGGTCCGCGGCATCCACTCCGTCCCACAGGACCGATCCTTCCTGCGGGTCGTAGAGTCCGGCGATCAGCCGAGAACAAGTGCTCTTTCCCGACCCGTTGAGGCCGACGGAGGCGACGGTCTCCCCGGCGTGCAGGGTCAGGGAGATGTCATCGAGAGCTGGGGAGTCCTTGCCGGGGTAGGTGTAGCGGACGTTCCGCAATGTGATCGTCTTGACGGTTTCGGGCGCGGTCTGTTTGCCGCGGCGCGGCTGGAGGGTGCGGCACCGCTCCTGGAACGCCAGGAGGTCGGTCACCCACATCGCGTGCTCGTAGACGAGATGGGCGACATCGATGAAGCGGGTCAGGGAGGTTCGGCTGGCTTGGATGGCGATCACGGCGCCTGCGCCGGCAGCGAGCGGCAGCCATCCGGCGATCAGCATGGCTCCCAGTGCGACGTATGTGATGCCGGCACCGACTCCACCCAGGCCACGCCCGGCCAGCGTGAGCAGAGCGGCACTGACTCCCAGACGGGTGTCCTCCTCCGCGATGCGGCTCGTCAGGCGGTGGTGTTCGTCGAGCAGGGCCTGCTGGGCGGTGTCCGCGCGCAGTTCGGCTGCGGAGTACTGGTCCAGCAGGAGCCAGGAGAAGACCCGCACACGGCGCTGCATGGCATTCCACCGCCGGAAACTGTGGAACCGTGCCCGGGCGGTACGGACCGCTGCTGCGCCGACGGGCAAAACGGAGAGGGGGAGCAGGGGGAGCAGGAGAGGATGCAGGACGGTCAGGACGCTGGCCGTGCCGATCAGCCCCAGGAACGCGGAAGCCAAGGAGACGACCTGGCCGACGATCTGCCGTGCGTAGAAGAGCCCACGATCATTGGCCCGGTAGGCGTCGTCGTGCCAGTCGGAGTCGTCGACCACCTCAAGGCGGACGTGTGCGGTCAGCCGCAGGAACTCGCTCTCCAACGCAGTGCGGATCTTCGGTGTCACCCGGGCCTGCGCGACGGCGACCCCGGCTTCCAACAGGGCCTGTGCGGAGAGAAAGCCCACCACGAGCAGGATCTGCGGGACAGCGGAGCGGATCTTGTCCGGGGTCGGGCCCTGGGCGAACAGCTGCTGGAGAACAGCAACGGAGGCCGCGAGGCCGAAGGCGGACATCGCGGCCGATACAAGCTGGAGGACCACCACGGCCATGGTGGCCCCTCGGTCAGCCTGCCAGGCCAGCTGGGCGATCTGGCGCACGGTGCGGGGAAGCCGGACGAGGATCTGTCCGACCGTCGCCTTGGCCGCGGCGCCGTCGTAGATCGCCCAGTACGCCTCCTTCATGTCGCCGGCGATGTCGTCGCTCGTCGGGCCTGCAGGCATGGTCGCCGGTGGCAGTGTCAGGGGATCGCGGCGTGGTGCGGGTACCTTCCCTTGCGGTTCGGGGGTGTCGGCCGGGGCGGTCGTCTCGCTCATACCCCCCACCCCGTATCCGGCCGTGCTGAGCGCGAGGCGCAGCGCTCGCGGGCGTCAATCCCATGCACCAAGGAGTTCTGGGGAGTGCAATGGATGGCTGGGTGATGTTCGAACGTGGCGGATCCGCTCACGGGCACGGCTACGGGATTCACGGTTCCTCCGGGAGGGAGTGATGAGTACAGGTGCTCTAAGAACGGCCCGGATCGCGCCCTGTAACGGCTACTTCGGGGGCGAATGTTGAACGCATGTTCCAGACTTCGTTGCGGGGCGCATGGCGGTTGGTCTGTGGGTGTCTGCGGGCACTCGAACAGCATGGGTCGCTCTTTCGGGGTATTGCGGCGGTCAACGGGTGGCTTCGTGGAGGACGGGTGGTGGGCATGGCTGGGAGGGCACCGGCGGATTGCCGCTGCCTTGGGGATGGAACAGGTTCAGGCGGCTGAGGTCTCCTGGATCCGGTTCCACGCGTCGAGCCTGTCCGCGGCGAGCAGAGGGGCGACGGGCGAGCGGATGAATTCGTGCTCGACGAGGTAGAGGGCGGCTGTTCCGGCGTGCCCAGGGAAGAGGCGGGTGAGGTGTTCGTGGATGTCTTCGAGCGGCGTCCTCGGCGTCGAGGAGTCGTCGGGCGAGGATCTTGCGGTTCCACACGTCGACTCCGACGACGGCGGGGTCGCGTGAGGCGTCGGAGGCCATGACGGCTGCTGTGTAGGAGCCGACGCCCTTGATCTGTTGGAAGAGGTCGACAAGGTTGTCGGAGCAGGGCGATGACGGCGATTTCGAAGTGGTCTTCGGGGCAGCTCTGCCGCATGCCGGCCAGCGTGTGCAGGGGCTCGCGCATCGCCGGTACGCCCGCGGCGAGTTCGGTGAACGGGACGAGGTCTTCGTCCAGGCCGTGGGAGGTTGTCAGGCGGCGGGTAAGGAGTTCGCGGTGCTCGGGCTTGTAGTCGCCGTCGGTAAACACCTCGACGCTGACAGTCCGGTCGTCGCCTCCGCTGGACAGGGCCACGCCGATGATCAGGCCGTCGATACGGAAGGTTCGCCAGCTGCGGGTGGCGGTGTGGGCTTCGAGTCCGGTGGCGTAGTGGGAGGGCTTCCACACGGTGTGGCGGAAGCTGAAGGGGCCGTTGCCGGTGATGGGCAGCTGGAGGGCGTCGGTGTGGCTGAGGTGGCGGGGTTTCACGTCATGCTCCTGGGTGGCGGCCGTGAGTGGATCGCAGGCGGGAGTCGTCGTGCTGCAGCTCGTCGGGTGGGGCGGGCCGTGCGCCGCGGACGCCTCGTAGGCAGCGAGCGTGTGGCGCAGCTGGGCGGTGGTTGCTTGGCGGCGCCGGATGGACGGATTGTCCGAAGGACGGTCACAGGAGATCGCGGAGGTCGACTTCAGCTTTGTCTACGGTCTCAGTGAGGGCTTGCGTGTGGGCTGTTGAGAGGTGTCCTGTGCCGAGTCCTGACGCGGTGAGCACGGCGCCAAGTTTCTGTATCTGCGTGCTGGTCAGGTGGGGACGGGTCACGGAGTGGTTCAGGACGTCGCGAGCGGCGTAGGCGTCGAGAATGGCCACGTTCGCGACGGCATCCTGCAGTGGGGCCGTGTCGGGGCTGGTTCGGTCATGGGCCAGATCGAGCGCGGCCCGTCGCGCTCTGGTCTGGAACGCTGCCGTCGAGGGGTCGGGCGTAGCTATCAGCGCGGCTGTCCCTTGCAGAGCGAGGTCCAGCTCCGGCTGCGGCGCGGGCGAGGCCGGGGGCCGGCAGTAGATGCGCAGGAGGGCCGCGATGGCGTTCTCCCACGGTTCCGAAGGGACGGTGGTGTCGATCGTGTCGCGAGCCTGCCGGTCGAGCCCGCGTTCCATTAGCGACATGATGTGGAGTTGGCGGCCGTCGAGGAGGCGATTTCCGATGCCGCGGTGCTGGGCCATGGCGTCGGCGGCCTCGGTCCAGCGGCCGATCCGAGCGGGGGCGCGGGCGCCGTCGACGAGCACGGTGATCCACAGCTCCTGGCAGACCTTGCGGTGGTTCGCGTCCGTGTCGGTCAGCTCCGACAGGTCGACGGTGCGTCTGTGGATCTCGGCTGCCTCGCGCTTCTGGGCGGCGCGGTAGAGGCGGGTGAGAACGTCGTATGCGGCTTCGCCGTCGCCCTGACGGGTCAGCAACCGGGAGACATTGATGAGGGGCATCAACGACATCACAGCAACGTCGTCCGTCAGGTCCCGGGCATCCGCGAAGACTTGGTGCTGTCTCCAGCACAGGTCAGCTGCCAGCTCGGGTATCCCGACGTCGGAGGCGATGAGCGCTGCGTAGTTGAGGACCCCGCAGGCACGGGCCACCAGGTCGTGGTGGCTCGCGCCTGCGGGCGCGACGGTCAGCCTGTTGAGGTGGGTGATGCGGTCGTCCAGCGGGAGCGCCGGCGCCTTCGAGCGGCGGACCAGAGGGATGCGGCTGGCTTTCGCGGGAATCATCGGCTCAGCCCTTGCGCGGCCAGTCGACGACGAGACGGCTGTACGTCTTGTCGATGATGAAGCGCGGGTCGGCCGCAGCGAGCTTGTGGCGGGCATCCCCGACCGCCATGCGGAAGGCGGGCTCCGGCCCGGTGTTGCCCCAGCCCGCGTCCCAGTCGCGGATCTCGCTCACGACCTGTTCGGCGAGTGCGTCGCCGCGGGAGCCGTGAGCGATGACGCCGACTTCCCAGAACCGGCCGTCGTCGTCCTCGCCTTCGCGGATGGTCAGGTAGGCCAGGGAGTCGCCGTCGAGCGCGGCCATCGACCCCCAGCCGAAGTGCGGGGTGAAGCCGGGGCGAGCGCCAGCCAGGCGCGATAGGCCGTTGGGCAGCACACAGGCCAGATACAGGTACAGCCATTCCCACGGCGTTCCCGCACGGAACTTGACCCCGGTGTAGATCTTGGTCTGCGGCTGGTCCAGGACGGTGCAGATCGCGTCGCGGTCCACGTCCTGCTCGCTGAAGGTCTCCAGCCGGACGTTGCCTTCACCGCCATGGGCACGAGGGTGTAGATGTCGTCGCAGACGACCTTGCGCAGGGGAATGAAGGTGGCCATCTCGCAGGAGACGGTCTTCCTGGTGTCGCCGTCCCGCTCGAAGGCGAAGCTCCGACTGATGCTGCCGCGGATCCGCATGGGCAGGACCAGGCGCCCGCCGGGGGCGAGCTGGTCGTCGAGGATCTTCAGGGGACGTCGCCCGCGCCGACGGTGAACTGGATGCGGTCGTAGGGGGCGTGCTTGGGAAGGCCGGCGGCGCCGTCGGCCAGTATGGCGGTGACGTTGGTGGCTCCGGCCTGGGCGAGGTTCATTTGGGCGCCGGCGACAAGGTCTTGGTCCACATCCAGGGTCCACACGTGCCCGCTCGGGGCGATGAGCTTTGCCCAGCAGGAGGGCGTTGTAGCCGGTGGTGGCTCCGGCCTCCAGGACCTTGTGTCCGGGTCGGGCTCCGAGCTGTTCGAGCTGGGTGGCGACGATGGAGGGCGCGGAGATGCAGGAGATCATCTCGCCGTGCTCGTCGTGCTTGATGGGGACCGCGTCCTTCGCGCAGGTCGACGGGGTCGGTGACGGGTGTCACGGTGGTCTCCATTCGAGCGAGGTTAGGGTCCCCAGAAGTGGACCGGCGGGTAGACAGGTCGGCGTCCTCCCTTGTGGCAAAGGCGACTTGGCGACCCAGCCACGCGGTGGCAGCCTGCTCGCCAGCAGGCACGCCGGCGCGGTTTTCATGGCGGAAAGCAACATCACGCAGCGCTCGCGGGTGCCGGGGCTGCCGGTCTCGGGCAGGGCGCTTCGGCTGTCGGCGCAGAACACGTCGTGCGCCACGTCCATGCCCTCGGGCCGCCGAAAGCATCGATCTCCGGCTCGTAGATGCCACCGACCCAACCGGTTGCCTGCTGTTCGGCGACAAGGCGATCCAGCAAGGCGGCACAAGGGCGCTCGGTGCGCAGTCGCAGCCCTGAGCCCTTACACAGGAAGCGGAAGCGCTGGTCGTGCAGCGCGGCAGACAGGACCTGGGCGGCGGCGGGGTTCACCGCGCCTCCAGGGAAGGCCACACTGGCGTGCCACCAGGTCGCGTTGAGGGTGATCGGAAGGTCCTCGTCGTCGAAGTCCATACGCGTGGGGCTCCTTGTCGGTGGGATCGGTGCGGGGTCGGGTGATCAGCAGAGCGCTGGTCCAGTCCGTGGCGTTCGGCCCAACGCCGGGCGGCAGAGGACACCGTCGCACGTACGCTGACCGACCGCTTCCACCTCGCTCGGATCACCGACGCCACGCTCTGCCACGGCTGGGCCGGTCTGCTGACGCCCACCCGCGCCGTTGCCGCCGACAGCCCCTCCCCCGAGCGCTTCACCCTTGCGATCGACGACCTGCAACAGCGCCTGGCCGCAGACCTGGACCGGCTGCCCAAGGCCGGCTTCATGGAGGGCCGCAGCGGCGCGCAGCTCGCCCTCACTGGCACCGTTCTATCGCCTTCGGGCCCGAGGTATGGCTCCTCGGATGATTAAGTTGCCCAACGGAGAACTACGCTGCCGTCGCGCCGACTTGGACGCGTGGTGGGAAGCGTGTGAAAGGGATACGCCTGCATGGCGATGAGCTACAAGGTTCGCTTCTGGGAGATACGCGAGCGTCACGACCGCCGCAAGGGATTCGAAGTACGCTGGACGGTCAGCAGCCGAGAAAAGTCTGAGTCCTTCGTCACTAAAGGACTTGCAGAGAGCCGACGCGCCAAGTTGATGACAGCGGCTCGCGACGGTGAGCCGTTTGATACCCGGACCGGCCTGCCAGCTTCCGAGCTGCGTGCTCTGAAGCAGCGGACCACATGGTATGTCCTAGCGCGAGAGTATATCGAGCAGCGTTGGGACCGCACCCCTGGAAATACTCGCCGGACACTCGCCGATGCTCTGGCCACTATTACGCCCGCCCTCGTTGCCCCGGGAGCTGGTTACCGGTCACCGCGAGTACTGCGACGTGCCCTCTATTCGTGGGCTTTCAACAAGAAGGCGTGGAACTCCGATCCGCAGGAGGAATGGATGGCGGCACTGGACTGGCTGGAACGGCACTCCCCACCGGTCAGCAAGCTTGAGGAGCCCGACGTACTGCGCCGAGGGCTTGATGCTTTGTGCCGCCAGGTCGACGGGGGCGCCGCAGCGGCAAAGACCGTGAAGCGGAAGAAGGCGGCCGTCAACGAAGTGTTCGGTGTCGCCGTAGAGCGAGGCTACTTCGGGCAAAACCCACTTGCCGGACTGCGCTGGACTCCTCCCGCGGTTGCCGACGAAGTCGATCCGGAATGCGTGCCGAACCTGCCCAGGTTGGCCGGCTGCTCGCCGCAGTCAACGCGCTCCCTGGTCGAGGCCCGCCCAGGGGTGGGGGGAATCGGGAGTAAGGTCGAATTTCGTTTCGTGGCCTAGGTGCATCCTGGCCAGGGCGCCTGCCGGGCATCTGCCCTGGTCAGGCGCCCTTTCTCGTGCCTTTTAGAAGAACCCCGGCTTCTTCGCCGAGTAGCTCACCAGCAGGTTCTTCGTCTCTTGGTGGTACGCGACCTCCCCCTACTCTGACCTGCAGCAACGGGTGGAAATGCGCGATGCGAAGCCGAGTTGGTCCGCACCTGGCCCGGACCTTGGTACGTGGTGCCGGCGGCGGAGCTTCCCGCGGTACTCCATGGCAAGGTTGCAGCCGCCGTCCGGCCACCCGGGTCAGCCCGACTTCGGCGGCTTCTGCGCGTCGAAAGCGAAGAGAGTGTTCTTGGCCGCGGCCACGATCACCGCACGCCCTGCAAGAGTCACACGTGGGCTTGCGCCCTGCTGGCCCGTCAACCCATCGGCCTGCGGATCTGTGGTCCACAGGGGTTTGCCGTCGTGCGGCGACAGCGCGACCACCCGGCCGGTGGCCGAGCTGAAATACAGTGCGTCGGCTCCCGCAACAGGGCCCGACGCGCCCTCCACGCCGGTCTGCCGCGACCACTTCTTCCGGCCGGTCGCGGGGTCGAGTGCGTTGATGAGACCGGTCTGCCCGCTCACGTAGACGGTGCCGTCCGCCATGCCGGGCGTCCCCACGTATGTCTTGGCCAGTCGGGAGTACGTGACCTTCCGCGAGGCCGGGTCGACCCGTGCCACCCCGTTGTAGCGGTCCAGCTCCGTCCCCCCCATGTGGATTTGCAGGAGTACGAGCCTGCCGTCGGCGACGCCCATCGGCACGGCAGGGCCGTTGACCGAGATGGGCCTGCCCAGTTTCCCCGAGGCGCGGTCGACCGGGTACAGGGTGGGGTGGCGCACCGCCAAGGCATCCACCTCCGCATCCGTCGCGCACATCGCGAGGAGCCGTGGGCCCACCGGGACGGGAGCGCACTGCGTACCCGCAGGGAATGACGACGTCCAGGTGACCTGACCGCTGTGCGCGTTGCGGGCCTCGAAGCGGGAGTTGGAAGCGTCGACCGTCACGACGTCGGAGCCGACCACAATGGCGTCCTGAGTCCGACCCGTGACGGCCGTCGACTGGGCGCCGGACGGCACGGACCACAGCTCCCGTCCGGTGTTCGCGTCGATGGCTACCACCTCGCTGGGAGGGTCCTGCGGGGCGTCCTGGGCGGCGAAGCGGTAACCGAGCACCGTGTCGTCGGTGGCGCCCACCATGTGCATGCCGTTGACGGGGACGCCGGGGCTCTTCGCCGTCCACACCCGCGAGCCGTCCCTGGCCCTGATACGGGTCGCGACAACACTTCCGCCCCCGCAGAACAGCGCGTCGCCGCGCGCGACGCAGCGCAGCTCGTCGGGTGTGTCCTTGCGACCGCCCGGCACGGTCTTGTGCCACGACGTGAAGCCGTCCGGAAGTGCGGCACCCGGGGCCGCAAGGCTGTTGCCCTTGTCGCCGCCGCTGTTCCTCCCAAAGCCGCCCGCCGTCAGTGCGGCGACTCCTCCACCGATCGCTGCCACCGTGACCGCGACCGCGGCTGCGATCACGGGACGCCATCGGCGGCGCCGTGGGCGGCCGATGGGGGTGTCGGCGCTCCCCGTATCGGGATCGGCCGGGGTGGTGGTCGGGGCAGTCGGCGCCGGGGTGGCCGGCGTCGCGAAGTGATGCTGGGTGATCATGTCGCGGGTGCGGCCCGCGTCAACTCCCCACGCGTCGGTCTGGCCGAGGTCGGCCGGCAGGTCCCGTAGCAGCACGAGGAGTTCGTCCGCCGAGGGGCGCCCGTCGGGCTCCTTGGCCAGGCACGACTCGACGACCGTGCGCAAGGCCACCGGCACGTCCTCCAGCGACGGCTCCCCGTGCACCACCTGATACGCAACTATGTATGGGCTGTCCGCGTCGAAGGGCCCATGGCCCGTCGCTCCGTACGCCAGCAGCGTCCCCAGCGAGAAGACATCGGACCGCGGCCCCACGTCACGCGGCGCCTGCAACTGCTCCGGCGACATGAAGGGCGGCGTACCGATGACCCGCCCTGTAATCGTCAGAGTCTGCTGGTCCACGGCGCGCGAAATACCGAAGTCGATGACGCGTGGGCCCTCGGGTGAGAGCACGACGTTCGAGGGCTTCAGGTCACGGTGGACGACCCCCACCCGGTGGATGTCCCGCAACGCCTCCGCCAGCCCGATGGCGAGCCTCCGCAGCTCCGCTCCGCTCAGTGGGCCCTTCGTGGCGATGCGCCGGGCGAGCGTGTGCCCCTGGATGTAGGTCGTCGCCATCCACGGCTGCTCGGCCTCAGGGGCAGCGTCGACCACGGCGGCGGTGAACGCGCCGCTCACCCGCCTCGCCGCCGCCACCTCCTGCCGGAAGCGGCTGCGGAACTCGTCGTCCGCCGCGAACTGCGGGTGGATCAGTTTGACCGCGACAGGTCGCCCTGAACTCGAACGGGCCAGAAAGACCGTGCCCATACCACCTGAGCCGAGCCGGGCCTCAAGTGGATAACCGCCGATCTCGGCTGGATCACCTTCGCGCAGCGACACTCTTCCCGACCTCCCGTCCCCCGTGCATCTCTGCCACCACGGGCCTGCGTACCAGTCCTGCACACAAACTAGCCGCTCCAGGGCCCGTGCCTGACATTGCTCCCGCTCCGTCAGTTTCCGCAGCACCTCCTCGAAGTGCTGCGTCGTCTCCGCGGCGATCTGCGCGCAGGGGCGGTGCGGGCGATATCGCCCCCTCGCGGTCCGGCCGGTTTGTTCCGCTGGACGCAGGCGACGTCGAGGAGTTCCTGACGGACGACGTACTTGGTCCGCTTGCGGGTCGCCACAGACACCTTGCCCGATGCGGCACCAGGGGGCGTATCGAGTCGTGATCAATCCGCAGGATTCCTCCTCGTAACAAACGCCGATCACGCGGCCGACGGGCAGTCGCACTGGATGCGTATGCCGGTCAGCCTGTGGGCAGGCCGATCTGGTCGCGTTCGAGCACGGAGCGCAGCTCCGAGAGGATCTGTACGGCGGCCGGTCCTGAGGGACCGCCGAGGACGTCCGTGGTCAGCTCGACCAGTGTTTCGGTGAAGGACGCCTCCGCCGCCTCGACGAGTTGCAGGCCTCCGGCGGTCAGGTCCAGCAGCGATGAGCGGCGATCCGATGGATTGGTTCGCCGTATGACCCACGCCTGTTTCTCCAGGCGGTCGATGCCCTTGCTGGTCGCGCCGATCCCGATGGCGAGTTCGGTGGCGAGGTCCGCCACCCGGGACCCGGGGTGGTCGCGCAGGAAGCGCAGGAATTCGAACTGCGAGGTGACGATCCCGTGCCGCTCGCGAAGGCGGTCGTTCAGCGCGTTGTAGAGGCGTGTCTCGCAGCGGACGAGATCGGTGAAGAAGCCCGGAAGGTCGATCGGGCCACGGCTTGACTTAGATGCCATGGCATATATTTTTGCCTACATGCCTAGGCATATAGCCCTCAAGGCAAACCACTGTCCCCAACCGACCGGCCCAAGGCATTCTCTCGCTACCGCTTGCCCGCACGGGCCGACAAAGCTCCTGTCCCGTTGCCGTTAGCCGTGGCGGCAGGGATTTCCGCCGGTCGTACGATCCGTACCGGGGTGTGCCCGCCCTGTGGGGTTCGGGGGATGAGGCCCTCCTTCCGCCCGACCTCCTCGAACGCGCCCAGCACACGGGCCAGGTGCTGGTCCGTGTGCGCAGCTGTCAGCGTGACGCGCAGAACTTCGCGGCCCGCCCTGACGCCGGGATAGGTCATGGGGGCGGTGAACACTCCTGCTCTGCACAGCTCTCGCCACATGCGCAGACACCGTTCGCGTCCCCTGGCGAGCACGGGCACGACGGGGGTCACTGAGGTCCCGGTGTCGTATCCGAGGGCGCGCAGACCGTTGTGGAGTTGCTCGGCGAGGTCGAGCACCCTTACGCGGCGCGCTGGTTCGGTCTGAAGGATTTCGAGTGCGGCCAGTGCGGCGGCGACGTTGGCCGGTGAGGCTGCTGCGGTGAACAGCGCTGTGCGGGCGTGGAAGCGCAGGTAGTGGATCACCTCGGCCGGTCCGGCGATGACTCCGCCCACGGAGGCCAGACTCTTGGACAGGGCACTGGTGACCAGCAGGGGACGCAGCCTGAAGTGGTCCCCGGCGCCGGCGCCGTTGGGCCCGAGAACTCCGAGGTCGTGGGAGCTGTCCACGACAATCCGCGCGCCGTAGGTGTCTGCCAGCCTCATCAATTCCGGGAGTTTGCAGATGTCTCCGTCGACGGAGAAGACACCGTCGGTGAGAATGAGCTTTCCGGCTTTGTCGGCGGTGGATGCGAGTAGTTCCTCCAGGTGGGGCATGTCGCCGTGCAGGAATTTGCGTTCCTCGGCGTCACCGAGACGGATTACCTCATCCAGCGAGGCATGGTTCGAAAGGTCGCTGAAGACGAAGTGGTCTTCTGTCAGCAGCGGAGCCAGCATCAGATTCGCCTGGTATCCGGACGGCAGGACGGCCGCTGCCTCCTGCCCCAGGAATGTGGCCAGTCGGTCCTCCAGCTCCTCATGGAGGACCAGGGATCCGCTCACTGCACGTGATCCGCCCAGCGAGGTGCCGAAACGCCTCACCGCGGCAACAGCGGCCTCCCGTACCCTGGGATCGGCCGAGAGGCCAAGGTAGTCGTGGGAAGCGGCCATGATCACCCGCTTGCCTTCGAAGTCGACCGCCGTGCCGTCGAATGTGGCTTCGATCGCCCGGTAGTAGCAGTCCCGTCCCCCATCGCGCAGTTGTTCCACTGCCCATGAGCGGCACTTCTCCAACACGTCCATCCGTGCGATCTCCAGTTTGGCTCGGAGCGGTACGGGCCCGCTCGGCGGACGGGCTTCTGAGTCAGCCAGCAATATGTCATCTCGGCGCTTTGGTCGACCACTTCAGCCTCGGCAGCAGATTCCATCGAGGGGGATGATGATATTTTGGCGAGCCTTTATCACGCCCTCGACGCCGGAGAAACATGTCATTCGATGAACTGAAAAATATTATGATCGCCCTTGGGATTCCCGAGCCGGATATCCGGTTGGATGCCCCACGGGAGGACGTGGGCCTCGACTCCATCGGCGCGGTGGAATTGGCCTTGGTCCTGCGCCGGGAGAAGGGGCTGGCCGTGACGGAGGAGGAGATCAAAGCCGCCGCTACGGTCGGGGACATCGCCGCACTCGTGGCGGCGCGGTGAGCTTCCGTAGGACCGTCCAGGACGTGTGCGTTACTGGTCTCGGCCTGGTGACGCCGGCCGGCGACGGCTGGCACGCCACCTGGGACCGGGTGTGCGAGGGAATGCCGACCGCCGCTCTGGGGCCGCCGACGCCGGTCCCGCACCTGGCATGTTCGGTCGCGTCTTTCGAGCCGGCGCGCCTCGGCCGGGCCCGGTCCCGCAAGCCCGATCGCTGCACTCAGTTGGCGCTCCTCGCGGCGCGCGAGGCGCTGAGCGATGCCGGACTGGAGCCGGCGTGCTGGGACGGGGCTCGCGTCGCGGTGATCGTGGGATCCAGCAGCGGCGGGGCCGAGACGCTGGAGTCCGAGCACCGCGCGCTGCTGTGGAAGGGTGCGGAAGAGGTGTCGCCGTATGCGGTGCCGGCTTCCTTGAGTAACTCCGTGTCGGCGCAGCTGACGATTGAGTTCGATGCCAGGGGCCCCAGCCATACGGTCAACACCGCCTGCGCGTCGGGGGCGACTGCCATTGGCACGGCGCTGGATCTGCTGGCCCTGGGGCGTTGTGACATCGCTCTGGTGGGTGGCGCCGACGCCGTGATCACGCCCTACTACATCGCCGGTTTCGACCGGGTCGGCGCGCTGTCGCATCGTTTCGACGATCCGGCTGGAGCGCTGCGCCCGTTCGACGCACAGCGGGACGGCTTCGTCATGGGTGAGGGAGCCGGGATGCTGGTGCTGGAGCGTACCGCCGATGCCCGGGCCCGTGGGGTCGGAGCGCGGGCCCGGATCAGGGGGTTCGGTGCCTCTTCGGACGCTCACCATGTGGTGAAGCCCAGCCCCGACGGTGCCGGGCTCGCGGCGGCCCTGCGCGAGGCTCTCGACCGGGCCGGTGCATCGGTGGACGACGTCTCACACATCAACGCCCATGGCACCGGCACGCCGCTCGGTGACAGGGTGGAAGCGGCCGTGCTGGCCGATCTGTTCCCCCACCGTCCCCTGGTGACGTCCACCAAAGCGGTGACCGGACACCTGATGGGTGCGGCAGGCGCGGTGGAGGCGGCCCTGACCGTCCTGGCGGTCGAGCAGGGCCTCGTGCCGCCAACCGCCAATCTGGACGACCTCGATCCGGCTGTTGCTCTCGACATCCCTACCAAGTGCCGGGAGAAGCGGCTACAGCTGGCGCTCTCCCTGTCCATGGGCTTCGGCGGCCAGAACGCCGTGCTCGCCATCACCCCCAGCTGACTCCCCGGCGCCCCCGTACGCGACGGTCGTGAAGTCGTCGGCCAGACCAGGGAGGGTCAGGAGCCGACGTGGAACGTGCCGCAACAGCCCGGCCAACAGCTTGTAGCGCGCACTCGGCACACAGACGACGGGCGGGCGGCGTCGGTGGATGGCCCGCACCGCGCGCTCCGCGACGTACGGCGATGCGAGCGTCAGTAGCGGCGGTGACGGAGCGATCCCGGCCAGTTCGTGGAACCGCGAGGTGGTGTGTCCCAGCACCAGAGCCGTCAGGGCAACCGGCGAAGCGCGCAGCCGACGGGAGTAGGCCAGCGACTCGGTCAGTGCCAGGCCGAACGCCTTCGACGCACCGTAGGTGGTGCCCTGCCAGACGGGGCTGATGGCGGCCACCGATGTGACGTTCAGGACCCGCCCGCTGCCACGTTGAAGCATTGCCGGCAGCGCGGCGTGCAACAGGCGGGCGGGCGCGACGACGTTGAGCATCAGCATCCGCTGCTCCTGCTCCCACGTGGTGTGCTCGAAGGACGTCCCCAGGGCGGCGCCGGCATTGTTGACCAGGATGTCGGCGTCGCACGCCGCCTCGGCCACCCGCTCCAGGTCGGCTTCGACGGCCAGGTCGGTGTGCAGGGTGCGCACATCGATCCGATGCTCGGCCTCAAGGCCGACGGCGAGCCGGTCGAGCGCCTCCCCGCTGCGCGCGGCAAGGACGAGATCGTGGCCGCGCCTGGCGAGCGCGCGGGCGATGTCCGCGCCGATCCCGTAACTCGCGCCGGTGACCAGGGCCTTTCGCATGGCAGTCTCCTCAAGCCTCGGCCTATGGCGGCGTTCTGCTGCGGCGGTACCGCCGTCGTGTGTGCGTATCCATGCGGGCGGGGTGCGTGTCATGGCGAGGGCACGCCCGCGCGCGTCGGCTCATCGAGGCTGACGGTGATTTCGTCGTGCAGGCGCTCCAGTGCGTCCGCCCACAGGGCAACGAGGTTGCCGACCTCGTCCACGGCGCGGTCGAAGGTGACGCTGGCGACGACCTGGTCTCCGTAGGAGAGGAACACCATCTCGAAGAGGTCCTTGTCCAGGAACGCGGTCGTCACCACCGTCTCGATCGGGTCCGCCCCCATCGCCAGCCGACCTGGAAGGCGCATCAGACCGGACGTGGCGACGCTGCACTCCACCTTGGCAGCGACACTCCGGAAGATCCGGTACACAAGCCACTCCGGAAGGCTCACCTGAGCCCGCAGAACACGCCGCATGCCCTCGGTCTTGACCGGCCGAGTCGCACGGGCGATGGCGGCGACACGAGTGATCGGGGACTGCTCCCAGAACGACAGGGGGATTCGGACGGCCGAGAGTCTGTTGCCCACCGTGAACCGTTCCTCCGGCGTGCGCACGGAGACGGGCAGATTCGCATACAGTTCGCGGCCCCGCTGCTGGGGCGCGATCCAGCTCTCAGACATCCAGCTGCGTACCGCCTCCGCGAGAGCGGCCAGGCAGACGTCATTCGAGCTGGCCCCCAGCGCCCGCCCGGTCTCTCGCAGCCATGACTCGGGCACGGCTGCCGATACCACCCGGGCCTTGCCGCTCAGGGTGCGCTGCGTCGACCAGCGCAGCGAAGGCCGCAGGCCTTTCACCGCATCGGTCATCAGCCAGGCGACGGCTTGCACCGGAATCCGCTGCCACCAGAACCGGCCTGCGTCCGATACAGCGGCGGCCGCACGGGCCGGGGAGGAGACGGGCGGTTCTGTACCGAACAGTGCCGTCAGTGCGTCCATCATTGCCTGCCCGTCCTGGGCGGCGTGGTGAGCACGGTAGAACAGCGCGTACTCGCAGTCGGAGTATCCGTGAACGAGCCACACTCCCCAGCGCGGCGACTCCTCATCAAAAGGGGCGACGAGGAGCTTGTCCACGGCCTCCTCCAGTGCAGTGGGGCCCTCCGGGATCCGGACTTCGTGAACATGGTCGTACGGATCGAAGGCGGGATCGGCCTCCCACACCGTCCGGCGCCCGCGCTTGGTCACGGTGCACGCCAGCGTCGGCATCCGCTCGATGCGGCAGGCGATCTGCTCCTGCACCCGGCTCAATTCCGGAGCGCGGCCCTTTGCATGCAGGACCATTCCGATGTTGGGTCGGAAACCGCTCTGCTCTCGCTCATATCGAATGAAACAGCCGTCGACTGCATTCAGGCGTTGGATCATCGGTTCCCCAAAAGGCAAGGCAAGGCGACGGCGTACGGCAACGCCCTCGCGACGGCGTGAATGTCCCACTGGACTACGAGGGCTAACCGACCACCCGGAGCAAAGGTCACTTCCCCACCGCTGCCCCCAGCCCCTGCACAGCGGCAGTCCCGGCCATGCCACCAGCGCTTGGTGCCTCGTGCGTGTGACGTCAGACCGCGGAGCGTGACATGCCCGACGCCACCGCGTTGGCCAGGCGCACAGATCCCGCGCACAGATCCCGCGCACATCGGCCACGGTCACGGCCGTCGAGCAGTATCCGCCCCAGCACACGACGCCGTCGCGGCCCGTGTCCAAGCGAAAAGCCAGCCGCATGCGAAGCGATACCGACCGCGCGGCCGCTCGATGCGGCGCCGCGCCGGAGACGGCGAAAGTTCCGTCGCCCTCCTACACGATGACGGCCCTCCCGAGAGCGCTGCCTCTGCTCGGCCACGCGCCATGGTTCGCGCTCAAGCCGCTCGACTTCCTGACGTCGCTCGCCAGCCACGGTGACCTCGTACGTATCAGGTTGGGTCCACTCCGGGCGTACGTGGTGTGCCACCCCACACTGGTCCACCAACTCCTGCTCGCAGACCGAACCTTCGACAAAGGCGGCCCGTTCTACGACAAACTGCGGGAGATCGCGGGAAACGGCGTGGGAACGTGCCCCGCCTCGGCGCACCGGCGACAGCGCCGACTGGTCCAGCCGGCCTTCCACCGAGACCGGATGCCCGGCCACACCCATGTGATGGCCGAGGAAGTCGCAGCACTCACGGCACCCTGGCAGAACGGCCAGACCCTGGACGTGCCCGACGCGATGCATCGGCTCAGCACGGCCGTGGTGGTCCGGTGTCTGTTCGACCCCCGTACCGACACCTCCGGCATCCCCGCATTGCAGTCGAGCATCGACGCCATCGTCGACGGCATCACCCGACGGATGACATGGTCGATGCCTCTGCTCCACCGTCTTCCGACACCGGGCAACCGCCGATACGAGCGGGCCCGCCTCCACGTGCGCCACCTCACCAACGCCCTGATCTCCGAGCTCCGCTCCACGGGAGCCGACCGCGACAACCTGATGTCCCTGCTGATGGCCCCAGACGCGGACGGTGCGTTCCTGAGCGACACCGAAGTCCACGACCAGGTCGTCACCTTCCTCCTCGCCGGGGTACAAAGCATCGCCATCACACTGAGTTGGGCTTGGTACCTGATCGGCGCCCACCCCGACATCCAGAGACGACTGGACGACGAGGTCGACGCCGTACTCGGCGGCCGTCCCGCCCAGCTCACCGACCTGGACTCCCTCGATCTGACCGGCCGCATCGTCACCGAAACCCTGCGCCTGTACCCACCGGACTCTCTGCTGCTCACCCGGACCACCGCCACCGATACGGAACTCGGCGGACACCCACTACCGGCCGGCACCACCATGGTCTTCAGCCCCTACCAACTCCACCGACGTCCGGACACCTACCCCGCCCCCGACCGCTTCGCCCCGGAACGCTGGAACGCCATCGACAAACCAGCGGCAGGCACCTTCGTGCCCTTCGGAGCTGGACCGCGCAAATGCATCGCCGACACATTCGTCCGAACCCAGGCCACGCTCGCCCTCGCCACAGTCGCAGCCCGCTGGCAGCTCCGTCCCATCCCGGGCCAGACCATCCGCCCCGTCGGCCAAGCAGTCCGCGCACCTCACAAGCTCTCCATGCGGCTGAATCAGCGCCCGTCCGCCCCGATAGGGAAACCGACATCTGAGACCGACAGCCAGTAGCGTCCCATCTGCAGTCCGATCGGCGATGAATCCCACGCACAGCCCGGCATCCGGTCGAAGCGTCAGCCGGATCCCTTTCGCAACCAACTGGCTGCCGGGGTGCCAGCAACTCCTATGCCCCGCCATCTCGCACGGAGCCGGGTCATAGGCAGCGTCTGATACACCCTCGCGACCGCAGCCAGGTGCCCGGGCGGTGCACACTCCTCCGTACCTGACGCAATTCGGCTCCGCACGAGGGGTGACGTCATGACGAGGCCCGGATCAGTCCGGTCTTTGGTAGTGAATCCGTCGAGCAGGCTGGGTTGTTACTGCATGTGTTTCAGGCGGATGCAGGTCAATGCGGCGAGTTCGTCGATGCTCTGGGCGCCGGCGTCGTCTACACGCAGGTCGCGAAGGGCGCGGCCTGCGCCCTCGGTGTGGCGGCCACCACCGACGGCCGTATTGGCGAGCTCAAGTGGTCAGCGCAGCACCGCTGTTCATAAGGGCAGCGTCGGGGACTGTCTGATCGGTGGGTCCTCCGGGGCGGCAGGCTGCTGACCGTGGGAGCGCGCTGATCCCCGTGCGGGAGTCGGGACCAAGGCCGCGCCATTCGCTGGCGCCGTTGGTGAACCCTGAGGCTGATCGTGATGTCCTCCTTCGCGATCCGTCGTTGTCGTCCAGAGTCAGATTCAGGGTGTTCCTTGAGCTGGGATGGAGAATGTTCTGCCGGGCCTGGGCGAGGGCCGTGAGCGCCGGGAGAATTGGTGGGTGCTGTCCCGGGCCGGGGTCTGACTCATGAAAACTCTGACCGCGGTGTCCTACTCACGCTGTGTCGACAGCTGACGGGGATGGAGACGGCAGGCGCAGCTGAGGGCGCCGGGCAGGCGGGCGACGACACCGCACAGAGCTGACTCACCGCCGCCGCAGGGTGGCACCGCACGGGGCAGGGCCCGGACCGCGACGCGCGGGACGGGCCCTGCTGCCGGACCGGGGCTCTGGTGGGCGGCGCGATGACGAGCGACGGGAGTGACACCCATGAGGAATTGATCGAGGCGGCCGGGGAGGCGTCTCCGCGTGAACATGCCGTCTCCGCTCCTGCGCGCAGGAATGAGGTGCTTGCGCGCGGGCACGAGGTGCTTGCGAGGCAGATCGCCGGGCACGGTCGTGCCGGTCACGCCGTCGATGAGCGCACGCGTCGAAGGAGAAATGGTCTATGACACAGGGTGAACCGGTCACCAGGAATCCGGACAAAGGCTATATAGCGCTTCTTGGCTGGAGCCTCAATGCGGTGGAAGCCCTCGACCGGTTCGATCGGCGATACGTCGTCGTGGCGCCGGAGTGGGCCGAGGAGTACTGCGTCGACCACGACATCCCCTACCTGCCGTGGGATTTCGAACGGCTCAACGACCGCTCCTTGGAGATCGCCGAGACTCTTCAGAACGAGGGTGTCGACGTCGCGATCCCGCTCTTCGAGGAAACGGTTGAATGGGCAGGGGCGATCAACTCCGTGCTGCTGGACAACCCGCGTCTGTACGGTCAGGCCATGCTGCTGCGGGACAAGGCGCTGATGAAGCGCCGCGCGCAACTCGGCGGCATCCGGGTCGGAATATTCGAGGAAGCCCACGACCGGGACGACGTGATCCGCTTCCTCAAGCGCGTCAATCAGACCCTGCTCAAGCTGGACGGCGACCCGAACGACCCGATCCATCTCAAGGCGTTCGACAAGGCAGGATGCCTCGGGCACCGCGTCATCCGCACCCCGGACGAGGTCGACATGATTCCGGAGGAGGAGTTCCCGGTTCTCATGGAATCCCACCTCGATGGCTGGGAGTTCGCGGTCGAGGCGTGGGTGCACAACGGGAAGATCAAGTTCCTCAATATCTCCGAATACGTCACGCTGGGATATTCGGTGTTCGTGCCGGCAACTCCGCAACTGGAGCAGTACCGGCCGCAGATCACGGCGCAGATCGAGAAACTCATCAAGACGTTCGACATCGAGTTCGGCTTCGTGCACCCGGAGTATTTCGTCACCAGTGACGGCGAGATGTACTTCGGCGAGGTCGCCTACCGGCCGCCGGGCTTCAAGGTGTTCGAACTGCTGGAGCGGGCCTACGGGTTCAACGCCTACCACGGGTTGGTGCTGGCCTTCGACCCGAAGACGACCGAGGAGGAGATCGACGCCTTCTTCCCACGCGAGGTCGTTGACGCATCCGGTGTGGCCGGCTGCTTCGGCGTCTATCCGCGCCGCCGCGTCGTCAGCGACCTGGTGATCCCGGAGGAGACCGAGGACGACGACTACTACGAGTCGCATGACCTTTCGACGCCGCTCGAGGAGACTGTCACCAAGAGGACCGCGTTCGGCACCCACTGGGGTCTGCTGTACTTCTTCGGCGATGACTCCTACCGGATGCGCGACCTGTTGAAGAGGCAGGAAGAGCTCGACTTCTACGTCTGACGACCCGTGGATGCAGGAGACCAACCCGAGGGAAGACCTTTGAAACCGACCGTCGACGTCAGCGGTGAGGCCACGACGCTGGACAAGCGCGTGACTTCACTCGACGACGCCATCCAGGCCATGGCCGACACCCGCGACTTCGGCAAGCACACGAAGCTGCGGCGGGTCCTGGAAGCATTGCGGCGGGTGCTCATGCAGCCGGGTGGCGTCGCGGCGGTCCAGGCCAGGGCGCAGGCCCTTGAGGAAGCCGGCCTCTTCCGGGGGACGGACTGGGCGTCACCGGAGATCCTTATCCCGTCGCTGGTCAGCCCGGGTCTGCACAGCGCAGACGCGGACACCGTTGTGATGGAGGCGACCAGCGACCTGCGGATGCTCGCCGTCGCCCGCGGCGACTTCGCGCACCCGACGTTGCCCGCCGAGGACGCCCGCCAGTTCCTGTCCCAGGTACTGGCAACGAACCTGGAGCTGCTGTTCACCCCGCCCAGCGAGGCGGAGCGAACCCAGCAGGGCCGGACCGCACAGCTCATCCGGGACCTGTTCCGCCACCTCGCCGACGAGATCGGTTACGACAGCGTCCTGGACAACCTGGTCGACGAGATCTGGCGGATCCTGCGCCAGCGTCCGATCCAGGTCGAGGCGGTGCAGTCCCTGATCACCCGGATCGCGATCTACCGCAACGACCCGGACGTCGCTCTTGGCGTGTCGTCAGGGCAGGGCATCGACCGGCTCATCACGAGTCTGTTCGGGACCACCGAGGCGTGCCGGGAGGACCCGGGCTTCGAGGTCTTCCGGTCCCGGCTCGAGGCGATGGACGCCGGCGGTCTTCAGTACGAGGCGACGGGGTTCGCGCGGGCGATGCACGACACCGGCCTGGTGTCGCCGTACCACGCGGAACTGCTCCGGTTCCTGCTGCGCGAGAGCGACTACCTCTACCTCGTCGGTGAGGCGCTCGGGCTGTCCGACACCGGCCGGAACTGCCTGCTGCGCTACAGCCAACTGGTGCACCGGCTGATCGAGGTGGCCGTGCACCCGCAGACCGCGCAGTGCATCTACGGGCTGGCGCTGCTGCTCGACCGCGGCATCCTCTACGAGCCGCCGGTGGTGCCCGCGCTGTGGCGCCAGCTGGCGCTTGAGCTCTCCCCGGTCGCGCGGGAGCGGTTGACGACCGTCTTCGGCGAGGTGCCGGGTCCGCAGGCGCGGCTGGTCGCGGGGGTGCTCTCGATGCTGGGCCAGCCGCTCGGCGTCGGTCAGGGCGACAACCCCACCTGCCAGTCGGCCCGCGCGCTGTCGATGTGGGCCTACAACGACCCGGACTACCTGCTGCAAGTGGTGGTCTGGGCGGCCCGCGACGACGAGGTCCTCATGCACTTCGAGGGTCAGCCGATCTCGTCGAAGGACAGCGTGAGCGGAGTCGCGAGCACGCTGCCGATGGACCTGGACCCCGTGTCGCTGCTCGTGGTGCCCCACTTGGACCGGATCTACGCCGAGATGGGGCGGCGCTGCGCCGCGCGGCCGGGGGACCCGCACCGGTGGGTCAACCCCGAGTTCCACGGCTGGTGGACGGCGCGTGGGTTCCACATCAACGTCGACGTCGCGACCGGAAACCTGGTCGACCTGGACGATTTCCTGCGGCAGTTCCACGCCAGCTACCACCCGTCCTACAACGGTGAGCAGCCGCTGATCCACCCGCAGCCGGCCGGCGTCGCCGTCACCGACAGCGCGGGCCGCTACGTCGGCTGGCACGCGATCACGATCCTGCGGGTCGCGCCGGACCCACAGGACGTCATGCGGCTGTATTTCTTCAACCCGAACAACGACAGCGGCCAGGACTGGGGCGACGGCGTCGTCGTCTCCACCGCGGGCAACGGCGAGCGGTTCGGCGAGGCGTCACTGCCGTTCGACCAGTTCGCCTCGCGGCTCTACATCTTCCACGCCGACCCGCTCGAGCACGGCGAACCGGAGCGGGTGCCCGCCGAGGACGTCGCGCGGATCATCGGCTACATCGAGCGCAGCTGGGGCAACGACCGGCTACCCGCGGGGATGCTGCAAGCCGCCGAGAGGCCCACGAGCCTGTGAGCCCAGTACTCCGGATGTAGATCCTGAAGAGCCCGACAACGCCGCGGAGCGCGTGCCAGGCGTCGAGGCGCAGGCTGGGAGTTTGACGACAACTCCCAGGTCGCCGCAGCTTCGCCGTGCACCTGCCGGAGCACGGCTTCGGGGCGCAGTCCCCGGCCGCCCATCGGGCCCTTCCGGTGGCTGGACCAAGGGGCCCGGCCACCGGTCGACTTGGGGTGAGGTGGTGTGCTGCCACCGGGTACGTACGGCGGACAGGTCGGCTCCGCGCGGCGGCTGCCGACGACGAGCTGGTATGGCGTGGTGGCCGGGTCCTCGGTGGACGCCTCGATGCGCCGGCCGATGTGGTGGGTGATCTGGGGGAGGGAGCGCTGGAGGATGCGCCCGCCCCAGGGCTCTGGGGAGCCGACCGGTCCGGCGAGGAGGGCAAGCAGCTCTCGCGGGTCGGCCCCGGCGCCGAGGAGGCCACGGTGCTGTGCCTCCCGGAGGACCGTCACGGGGGCTACGGGGGTGCTACGCCGCGTCAGGGTGATCAGGCACTGCCACAGCTCGGCGTGCAGAGGGTGGGTTGCGCGCTCGCGGAGCCCTGTGGGCAAGGGGCCGTGAGACCGCAGGCGTATGTCAGGCAGCGCGCGAGGGCGTGTTCGGGAATGCGTCGGCGCGGCGGCTGTGACGCCGTGGTCACGGCTGCCACGTCAAGATCGTCCCACTACCCCGGAGCCCAGACTTACGGAGATCGGTACCTGCCAGAATTTTGCTGGGCGGTCTCGTCACCGGCGGTACTGTGCGACGCAGAACCAAGGGGGATGAGCTGGTGCGCCCAGTGCTGTTGGTGGATGTGGACGGACCACTGAATCCGTATGCCGCGAAGCCGCACCGTCGGCCCGAGGGCTATCAGACGCACCGCCTGCTGACGCCTCGCTGGGAGGCCGCCGAGCGGCGTCGGCTGACTGAGTGGGGACTGCCGAACAAGCCGGTGCAGCCGCTGCGGGTGTGGCTCAACCCGGATCACGGACCGGCGCTGGACGCGCTTCCCTTCGACCTCGTGTGGGCGACAACATGGGAGGAGGAAGCCAACGCCTTCGTCGCGCCAGTCCTGGGATTGCCCGAGCTGCCCTTCATCCCCTGGCCCTCGCCGCGGCCCGAGACCGGGGACGGTGTGTTCTGGAAGACGCCTGAGATCGTCGCGTGGGCGAAAGGCCATGCGTTCGCCTGGGTCGACGACGAGATCACAGAGGCGGATCGTGCCTGGGTGAAAGAACACCACGAAGGCCCCGCCCTACTGCACCGGGTCGACCCGCGATGCGGCCTTGCCATCGACGACTTCGCCGCCCTGACGGCATGGGCAACCGGCCTGGACTGACTCTGCAGCCGGTCGACAACCGGCTGCGACGCCGTCCTGCGTCATCGTTACGGGACAGCCCTCAGGCGGACCCCGATCAGGTGCGCGGCGCGCACTCACCTTTCCAACGCCCGGCATATGGCTGGGAGTTGTCGGTTTTGACGAATGCTCAGGATGTCCTCAAATCGAACGGGTGGGACTTGTTCTTGCGCACCGAATGAGTGACTCTACGTGCAACTTCTCGTGCAGAGCGCGATCTGAGCCATGGGGGAGATCAGGGTGGCTGACGAAACCGACTTCATCATCCAGCCGGCCAAGGATCCGGGCACCGGTGGGCCGGCCGGCACACCACCGCCCGCAGCCGGTGTGCCACCGCGTCCGGTCGGGCCACCGCCTGGGCCTGCTGGGCCACCGCCAGGTGTTGCCGGACCCGGGGCCGGTTCCGGAGCATCGGGGCTGGGCGGGCTGCTTCGGGCGCTGCAGCCGAAGCGCCGGGCGCCGGGATCCGGTACGGCCTCCCTGCCCCAGCAAGCGGGTACGCAGCCGCGGCAGGATGCTTCACGGAGTGAAGGCACGCGCGGCCTCACCGGGCTGCTCCGCCACTGGCCGCTGCTCGTTGCTGCGGTCGTGCCCTGCCTGATTTTGGCCGGCATCGGATGGTGGCTTTGGCCGGAGCAGCCGCCCGTCGGGCCGCCGCACATCGCAGCGGGCACCGTCCAAGCAGACCTCCTCAGTCCTGACAGCGTCAGCCGGGTGGCAGGGACGACGCTGGTGGCCGGCGCCCAGTCGGACCGGCCCGGCGCCGCGCTCAAGGTGTCGCCGCGGGCGTGCGCCGTCGCAGCGGGTCCGACGACCCAGTCGGTATACGGGGATGGCTGGAACGCGTTCCTGTCGGCTACCTATCGGGACTCCGCTGCCACCGGCTCCTACACCGTGAACCAGGTGATCGGCGTGTACCCGGACAGCAAGGATGCCGGTGCCGCCTTCTCCACCCTCACCAAGGGGCTGTCCAAGTGCCCGTCCTCGACGCGTACCGACCAGGCCGGCCGTACCTCGAAGTGGACATACAAGGCGAACCCCGCCACGGAGGTCGCCGTGGCGTGGACGGCGGCTCAGGACGCCGCCGCGAACTGGTCCTGCGCCCACCAGGCCCGAGTGAACGGCACGAGCCTCATCCAGGTCTCGGTGTGCCAGGCCGGTGACGGCCAGGCGACCGCCTCGAAGCTCACCGACAACCTCGCCAAGAAGGTGAGCCGATGACCGCGAACCCGCTCAAGCCTCCTGGTCGCCGCCGAGGCATACTGCGGCGCTTCCTCTTCCTGGTGCTGGTGGCGCTCCTGCCGGTCGTCGGCACAGCAGCCCCGGCCACCGCAGCCATGGCGTCGACGGGCACCGTCGCACCACTCGTTCCCACCGGGGACGTCTCGGCCGCTTCGGCGACTCTCGTACGGGAAGTCGAGGAATTCAACCGTCGCGAGGCGGAGTTCGCGGTGCAGGCGAAGGCGGTGGTCGCCGAGGCGGAGCGACTCACCAAGAAGGCCGAGGCGCTGCGCGCCGCCACGTCGAGGCTCAACTCCAAGAGCACTTCCGTGAACCAGAAGGCCGGCAACTTCAACTCACGCGCGGCATCCCTGAATGCGAAGACCAGGGCCCACAACAGCAAGCCGCACACCTTCCGGTTGCCCGCGCAGGCCGCCGCGGCCGCCGCCTACGATGCCGAGGCGAGCCAGCTGAGAGGCGAGCAGGCCCAGCTGCGGGGCATGCAGAGCAGCCTGCAGAGCGAGCAGAGCCAGCTCAGGCAGGAGGAGTCCAAACTCAGCTCTCAGAAGTCCCAGCTCACCGCTGACACCTCGGCGCACGACGCGAAGGCCGACGCGCTCCGGAGCAAGGAACAGCAACTACAGGACCTGGGGCATCGGTTGCTCCAGGAGATGGCCCAGGCCGTGCAGAGTTTCGACGCCAATCCGCCGAACCCGGTGGCGACGATGGACCAGGGCGGCGACGCTGCCGGCCCGCCGCAGTACCGCGACCAGGCGCAGAGCCAGGAAGCCGGCCTCGCCGACAGTCCGTCCGGGCAGCCGCAGGCCTCCGCTCTGAAGGCGTACGCCCAGCGGACGGGCACCACCGTGGACATGCACCCGGGTACGGCATATCTGACGCCTGAAGCGATTCAGCAGCTCCCCGCGTCGCAGGCAGCGCAGCTCGGCAGCCCGTCCACCACGTACGACGGTCTGGTCCGCAAGCCCAACGGGCGTTACAAGGCCCTCCGGGTGCAGGCGCCGGGGGCTACCGAAAGCCCGGGACAGAAAGCCTTCGAAAGGGCTTTGACGAAAAAGGGTCGGCTCGTCGCCTACAACCAGGAGGTGAAGCTCATCATCGACGAGCTCCAGGATGTTCCGGCATCGGGGGCCTCGGACCCCGGGCCTGGTACACCGCCGCCTCGGCGGAACGACAAGGCCGCCTGCCTCACCAAGAAGCCGGGCACGGCGAGGACCAGCGGCACCGGGTGGATCTCGAACACCAGCAAGGGCATCAAACGTCGCAACCTGACCGTGCCCAGCCGTCACAGCACCCGGGCCGCCACCGCGGAGGCGTGCCTGACGGACCCCCTGGAGAAGGGGACCGAGCCTGGTGGCGCCAACATCGCCGGCTGGGGGGACGCTCGGAAGATGTATCCCCAAGGCAACCTGGCCCGATGCCATCTGATTGCCAACGTCCTCGGTGGACTCGGCGAAGGGAAGCCGAACTGGTCGAACCTCGTCCCGTGCTGGCAAATCGGACTGAACATCAAAGGGGTGAGCATGCGGCACTACGAGATGGCGGTCCAGTCGGCGGTGGAAGGCCTGCCTAAGAACGCCGCCGTCCATTACGTCGTGACTCCCTTCTACCGGACCGGCGACAGCACCATCCCGGAGGGTGTCACGATGAGCGCCGAGGTTCAGCTGCCCAACGGGGCCTCGTGGCCCGTCTTCAACGAGGTGAGTCTGCTGAACGTTCCCTACGACGGTGGGCCCAACCTGGGGAACTGAGCCCGGTCCGCGGCACGAGAGAGTCCGGTACCACCTGGAGTTCGGCATGACCCGTACCACCCCGCCACGGCCGGCCGACGTCGCTGCCGTCTTCCCACGGCTGGGCCCGTTGGCCCGGACGGCGACCCGGCTGCACCCGCGGCCCGGTTCACCGTCCCGCCAGGACAGCTCGGTCGGGGGCCCGCTGCTGTGGCCTTCGGCCGAGCCGTGGCCGCACTGCGAGGGCACGCACTGGGCGCCGGATGTGCTTCCGGCGACTTCACCGGCGGATGTCAGGCTGCTGCGCGAGATCCGGTCAGCAGCCACAAGCCGGCCCCCGGAGGACCGCTTCTACACTCCGGATGAACGCGCCGTGGTGGCACGGATCAACGCCGGCCACCCGTGTCCGGCGGGTCCGGTCGCGTTGCTGCCCGTGGCCCAGCTGTACGTCCGTGAGGTGCCTGACCTGCGCCCGCCCGAGGGGGCGGACCTGCTCCAGGTGCTGTGGTGCCCGTTCGACCACCCGGGGGAGATCATGCCCAGAACCGAGCTGTTCTGGCGGTCCGCCGCCGCGGTCGGCGGTGTCCTCACCATGCCGCCGGAGCCCGCCGCGATGCAGCACAGAGGCTATCTGCCGGAACCATGCCTGCTCTCTCCCGAGCAAATCACCGAGTACCCGCTGACCGTCGAGCTGGAGCCGGACCTGTGCGAGGAGATCGAGGCATGGAGTGTCCGGCAGAAGGCGGGGGAGCTGCCGGGCAGCGCCTATGAGGGGATGGAGGAGATGTACTACGACAGGGAGTTGGCCGTCTCCCCCGGCTGGAAGGTCGGCGGCTGGGCGCCCTGGAGCTTCACCGACCCCACCACCCAGCACTGCCGTGTCTGTGACAGCCCGATGGAGCCGATGTTGACCATCGCGTCGAGGGAACAGAAGACGGGCATCGGTAGCTGGACGCCCCTTGAAGACCAGGCGGCGGCCGCCTCGTCCCCGGACGCCGTTCCCCCGGATCCGACGACCCCGACCCAGGTCACCATCGGCGACGCTCACCACCAGCAGATCTACGCCTGCCCCGCGTCTCCGGAACACCCGCACACTGCCCTGGTGCAGTAGCCGTCGCCGTACGGTACCCATGGATTGCCGCACGAGTGCGTCGGCCCGTGCCAGGTTCGGCACCACTCGCAGCCGGGCGAGGCTGTGACGGGACAGGATCATCCGACCGATCGCGGCAAGCTGGGATCGAAGATGCACCTGACCACCGACCGGGGCCGGACTGCCCCTGTCGCCGGCGAACCGGCCCCGGCGCTCCCGCGCCCGGGCCGGCTTCCGGAGCGGGCTACCAGCGGCGGCGCGGCGGCACCGGGTGGAGCTTGGCGGTGAGCGCCGAGAGGAAGGTCGGGAGCTTGTCGACCATGGCTTTGGGGACCGGGGTGGACTGGACGGTACCCCTCCTCACGTCCTGGACGACGAGGGCGTAGGTGCCGTTCTCCTCGATGAGTTCGGCGGCAAAGAGCAGTGTCTGCGTGGAGGTTTCCATCAGAGCTCCTGAGCTTGGGTGTCGTTGAGCCAGGCGGTCCACGCCTCGGTGGCCTGCTCCTCGTCGCTGTCCTCGGCGAACAGGTGGTGGCCGAGCCAGATCGGCACGTTCCAGGTGCTGCCGTTGAAGAACCGGTACAGGGCGTCCGGGCCTCGTAGACCGACGAAGTCGGTGCTGAGCCAGTCGACGACCACCTCCACGGGGTCACGGTCCGGGCCGGGGGCGAGGAGCGTGAACCGGTCGCCGACGGCCGCGTCGTCGTCGAGACCGAGGCGTCGGCGCAGGGCGGCGAAGTCGGCCGGGTCGGCGGTCGGTTCGGGGCGCTGGGACCTGACGTAGACGGCGGGGCGGCCGGCGAAATGCTGGAGGTACTCGGCGAGGGCGTGCTGGTGGAAGTCGACGTACTTCTCGGCCACGTCCGACTTGGCGTCCCAGTTCCAGGCGTCGTCGACGATGCCCGTGTGCACCCAGTGGATTCCCATCCGCAGGTGGCTCGTGACGCCGTCGGCCGGCTCGATGCGGTAGCTGAGCGTGTTGGAGAACCCGCCGTCCCGGGTCGCCCGGACAGCGAAGTGGTGCGGTGGCTCCCACGCCACGACGGTGGCATCTCCCCGGGTGACCTTTCCGCCGACGCGCGGCTCGATCTCCATCGGATAGAGCCAGCCGAGGTTGCCGGGGCCGGTGGCGACCGCGTCCCAGACCTGGTCGGGTGGGACGGGCAGGTCCTGCTCCCGGCGGACCTCGAACTCTCGGGCCATGGTCGGTTCTCCTTCGTCGTCGTTCAGGTGTCAGTAGGCAAGCGGGAGGGCGGTCAGCCGCCGTTGCAGCGGGTTGTCCCGCCAGTCCAGCGCCGACCCCTCGGCCAGCCGCAGTTCGGGGAGCCTGCGCACCAGCGTGCCGATGGCCACCTCCGCCTGGAGCTTGGCCAGCGGGCCGCCGAGGCAGAAGTGCGGGCCGTGGCCGAAGCTCAGGTGCCGGTTGCCGGGGCGGGACAGGTCGAGCCGGTCGGGGTCCTCGAAGCGTTCGGGATCGCGGTTGGTCGCGCCGAGGAACAGGTACACCAGCTCGCCCTCGCGCAGCGTCCGTCCGCCGATCTCCAGGTCTTCCGCGGCGACCCGGACGATCGCCTGGGTCACTGTGTCGTAGCGGGTCAGTTCCTCGACGGCGCCGCGGATCAGGCTCGGGTCCCCGCGCAGCCGGGCCAGTTGGTCCGGGTGGCGCAGCAGGGCCAGCACGCCGTTGCCGATCAGGTGGGTGGTGGTCTCGTCGCCGGCGGTGATCAGGACGAAGCAGGTGGACAGCAGTTCGGAGTCGGTGAGCCGGTCGTCCTGTGTCTGGGTGGCGACCAGGGCGCTGATCAGGTCGTCGCCCGGTTCACGCCTGCGCTGCCTGATGAGCCCGGACAGGTACTCCTCGTACTGGTCGATCGCCGCCTCGGACTTGTCGATGTCCTCGCTGAGCCGGCCGAAGCGGCGGAACCAGCTCTTGACCCGCGGTCGGTCCTCGTCCGGAATGCCGAAGAGCTCGCAGACGACGGACATCGGCAGCGGGGAGGCGACGGCTTCGATCAGGTCCATGGTCGGCCCGGCCGCGACCGCCTCGTCGATGAGCCGGTCGACGATCCGCTGGATGCCGTCGCGCAGGGCCTCTACCCGCCGGGCGGTGAAGGCCCTGTTGGCCAGTTTGCGCAGCCGGGCGTGGTCCGGCGGGTCGGTGTTGGTCATCACCCGGCCGAGTCGCTCGGTGAGCCGGCTGAGGGCTTTGAGGTCGCCGCCGAGCGCGCTGTAGGCGCGGGTCATCCGGTCCCGGTCGCTGGACAGCCGCAGGTCTCCCAGGGCCGCCTCGACGTCGGCGTACCGGGTGAGGTACCAGATGCCCTGGGGGCTGCAGTGGACCGGGTCCTCGCGCCGCATGCGGGCGTAGAACGGGTACGGGTCCCGCCGGGCCCCGGAGGTGAACAGGGCCGCGGCGAGGTCGTCGGGCCGGACGGGGCCCGCGGCGTCGCGGGCCCCGCCCAGTGTGTCGGTGGTGGTCACGTGCCGTGCTACCGCTGGGCGTTCATGGCGTCGGCGAGGCTCTTGGGCCGCATGTCGGTCCAGGCCTGCTCGATGTGCTCCAGACAGGCGGCGTGGGAGTCGGGGCCGTGTACGACGGTCCAGCCGGCCGGGACGTCCGCGAACTGAGGCCAGAGCGAGTGCTGGTTCTCGTCGTTGACGAGGACGAGGAAGGTGCCGTCCTCGTCGTCGAAGGGGTTGGTCATGGGTCAGTCCTCCTGATGGGAAAGGGTGGTGTCGCCGGCGTCGCCGGTGACCTCGGCGATCCTGGTGGCCAGGATCGGTCCGATCTGGGCCAGCGATCCCGCTTGGGTCATCTGGTCGTGCCGGGTGGTGATCTCGTGCGATTCGATCCGGCCCGTGATGTACGGGCGCCAGACCTCCGGACCGGCGTCGTCGTGTCCCCGGTCGATCGTGGAGTTGAACAGCAGCAGGTCCCCGTCGTACCTGCCGGGGACGAAGTCGACCGCCAGCTTCGCGTTGTTGATCATGATCTGGACGATCACCTCGACCTGCCGCTCGTTCAGGCCGGCCAGCGCGCTGCCCCGCCGGTTCAGCACCTCGGCGACCTCGGCGTAGGTGATCTCTTGGTCGCCCAGCTCGTCCGGGTCGACGTCGAGCACCCCGACGAGCACGTCCCGCACGGTGGGCACCGGCTCCTCCTCGAACCGCACGTCCTTCACCGGGTAGGCGTCCAGGATCGCCAGCAGCGCGGTCCGTTCGCCGCGGGCCTGCAGTTCGCAGGCCAGCGCGTGGGCGATCAGCCCGCCCGCGGACCAGCCGAGCAGCAGGTACGGGCCCTGCGGCTGGATCTTCTGGACGTGGTCGGCGTAGTCGGCCGCCATCTCCTCGTAGGACATCGGCAGGGGTTCGGGGCGGCCGAGGCCGCGCGCCTGGATCGCGTACACCGGGTGCTGCGGACCGAGGTGGTTCAGCAGCCCGCTGTAGGACCAGCTGATGCCGCCGCCAGGGTGGACGCAGAACAGCGGTGTGCCCGTCCCGGTCGAACGCAGCGGCAGCAGCACGTCCAGCGCGTCGTCCGGACCGTTCATGGCCAGGTGTTCGGTGAGCCCGGCCACGGTCGGCGCCTCGAACAGCAGGCGCAGTCCCAGCTCCAGGCCGAGGGTCTCCCGGACCCGGGAAGCCAGCCGGGCGGCCAGGAGCGAATGCCCGCCCAGATCGAAGAAGCCGTCGTCGATGCTCACCTGCTCCCGGCCGAGGACCTCGGCGAACAGGCCGCACAGCAGTTGTTCCTGCGGCGTCCGGGGCCCGCGTCCGGCGCCCGACGCCCCGTAGTCGGGGGCGGGCAGGGCGGCCCGGTCGAGCTTGCCGTTGGCGGTCAGCGGCAGCGTGTCCACGGTGACGAACGCCGCCGGCACCATGTAGTCGGGCAGTTCGCGGCGCAGCCGGCCGGCCAGCTCGGCCGTCCCGGGTGCGCCCTCGGGCGCGGGCACCAGGTAGGCGACCAACCGCTTGTCTCCCGGCCGGTCCTCACGGGCGACCACGGCCGCCTGGGCGACGCCCGGGCAGCCTGTCAGGACGGCCTCGATCTCCCCGGGCTCGATCCGCAGACCGCGCAGCTTGACCTGGTGGTCGACGCGTCCGGCGAACTCCAGCGTGCCGTCGGGGAGCCACCAGGCGAGGTCGCCGGTGCGGTACATACGGCTCCCGGCCGGCCCGTACGGGTCGGCGGTGAAGCGTTCCGCTGTCAGGCCGGGCCGGCCGAAGTAGCCGCGGGCCACGCCTGTCCCCGCGAGGTACAGCTCGCCGACCATGCCCGTCGGCACCGGCCGCAGCCGGTCGTCGAGCACGTAGGCGCGCATGTTCGCCATCGGCCCGCCGATCGGCACGGTCGCGGCGTTCTCGGGGAGGTCGTGCACAGGGTGGCAGGTGGCCAGGGTGGTGGCCTCGGTGGGCCCGTAGCCGTTGACCACCTCGATGCCGGGGCAGGCCGCGAGCACCCGGGCGGCGGCGGCCGGGGAGACCACGTCGCCGCCGGTCCACACCTCGCGCACCCTGGCGAGCACGCCCGGTCGCTCCTCGGCGACCAGCCGGAACAGTCCGGCGGTCAGCCACAGTCCGGTCACCCCGTGCGTGGTGATCGTGTGCTGCAGCAGGTCGAGGTCGAGCTGCTCGGGCGGTGCGACCACGACCCGGCCGCCGTTGAGCAACGGCACCCACAGCTCGTAGGTCGAGAGGTCGAAGGCCGTCGGGGAGTGCATCAGCACCCGCTCATGTCCGCCGCCGCGCCATTCGGGGGTCAGCGCCAGGCCCACCACGTCCCGGTGGGTGACGGCCACGCCCTTGGGCCGTCCGGTCGAGCCGGAGGTGTACATGATGTACGCCACCTGCCCTGGTTCGCAGGAGACGTCGACGTCGGACGGGTCGACAGCCGCGGACCGCATGAGTGCGGCGAGCACCTCCGGGGTGAGCACCAGGGCGGCTCCGCTCTCCCGCAGGATCAGGTCGATCCGGGAGGAGGGGAAGCGGGAGTCCAGCGGTACGTAGGCGCCGCCCGCCTTGACGATCGCGAGGATCGCCACGACCAGCTCCGCCGAGCGGTCCATCAGGACCGCGACCGGCGTCTCCGGCCGTACGCCCTGGCGGATCAGCGCCCTCGCCAGGCGGTCGGCCCGCAGGTCGAGCTCCGCGTAGGTCAGCTCGGTGCCGCCCGCCACGACCGCGACCGCGTCCGGGTTGGCCCGCACCTGGCGGGCGAACAGCTCCGGCACCGAGGCCGACGGCAGCTCCGCCGCCGTCTCGTTGAACCCGTACAGCAGCCGGTGGCGTTCGGCGTCGGACATGAGGTCGATCCGGCTGATCGGCCGGTCCGGGTCGGCGACCGCCGCGCGCAGCAGGCGGGCCCAGCGCTCGAACAGCAGCTCCACCGTGGACGCGTCGAACAGGTCGGTGGCGTACTCCACCGCGCCGACCAGACCGTCGGCGCCGCCGTCCGGGCGGAACTGCTCGGCCAGGCTGAACGTCAGGTCGACCCGTGAGGTCCCGGTCGGCGCCTCCAGGTGGCCTGTCTCCAGCCCTGGCAGCGTGAACTCGCCGAGCGGCGCGTTCTGCAGGGCCAGCATGATCTGGAACAGCGGGTGGTGGGCCAGTGACCGTACCGGGTTGGCCACCTCGACCAGGTACTCGAAGGGCACGTCCTGGTGGTCGTACGCGGTGAGTGCCTTCTGCCGCACCCGGCCGAGCAGTTCGGCGAAGCCGGGGTCGCCGCTGGTGTCGGTGCGCAGCACCAGGGTGTTGACGAAGAAACCGACGAGCTCGTCCAGCGCCTGGTCGGTACGGCCGGCGATCGGGCTGCCGATCGGGATGTCCGTACCGGCACCGAGCCGGCTGAGGAGAGCGGCGAGGCCGGCCTGGAGCACCATGAACATGCTGGCGCCCCGCGCGGTGGCCAGGTCCCGCAGCGCCTGGTGCAGCTCGGGGTCCAGCTGGACCACGACCCGGTCGCCCAGCTGGGAGGCCACCGGCGGCCGGGGCCGGTCGGCGGGCAGTTGCACCTGCTGCGGGAGTGCCGTCAGCTCGTTCTTCCAGTAGGCCAGTTGCCGGGCGAACAGGCTGTCCGGGTCGTCGGCGTCGCCGAGCAGGTCGCGTTGCCAGCGGGTGTAGTCGGCGTACTGCACCGGCAGCGGGGACCACTGCGGCTCCTCGCCCCGGCAACGCGCCGCGTAGGCCGTCGCGAGGTCGCCGGAGAGCGGCCCCATTGACCAGCCGTCGGCGGCGATGTGGTGCACCACGACCAGCAGCACGTGCCGGTCGGGGGCGAGCGCGTAAAGCTCGGCCCGGATCGGCGGCTCCGCGGCCAGGTCGAAGCCGCGCCGGGCCGCTTCCGCCAGCCGCTCGGCCAGCCGGCGCTCGTCGAGTTCGACCACCGGCAGCGCCGGGTGTGCCTGCGTGGTGCTCAACACGACCTGGTACGGGACGCCGTCGGTCTCGCGGAAGACCGTCCGCAGGCTCTCGTGCCGGGCGATCACGTCCGCGAGCGCGGCGTGCAGGGCCGGCCGGTCGAGGCCACCGGTCAGGCTCAGCGCGAGCGGCATGTTGTAGGTGGCGCTCGGCCCGTCCATCCGGTGCAGGAACCACAGGCGGCGCTGGGCGAAGGACAGTTCCACGCGCTCCGGGCGGGGCCCGGCGGTCAGCGCGGGCCGCGCTGCTCCGGAACCGTCCAGGTGGGCCGCCAGTCCGGCCACGGTCGGAGTCTCGAACAGGGTCCGGACCTCCAGCTCAGCGCCGAGGGTCGCCCGGACCCTGGAGGCCAGGCGGGTCGCCAGCAGCGAGTGTCCGCCGAGGTCGAAGAAGCTGTCGTCGACCCCGACCTGTGCCAACCCGAGCACCTCGGCGAACAGCTCCGCGAGGAGCTGCTCCTGCGGGGTGCGCGGCGCCCGTCCGGCAGCGGCCGGACCGAGGTCGGGGGCGGGCAGCGCGCGGCGGTCGAGCTTGCCGCTGGCCGTCAGCGGCAGCGCGTCCAGCGCGACGAACGCCGACGGAACCAGGTATTCGGGCAGCCGCCCTTGCAGCCAGTTGCGGAGTTCGCCGAGGAGGGCGCCGGTGCCACGGCTGCCGGTCGGGCGGTTGGTCAGCGACGACAGCGCCCTGCCGGTGGCCCCGGCCGGCCGGTACGGCTCGACCGGCGAGCCGTGGAGCGCCCGCGGATCGGCGAGGACGACGTCCACGGCGTCGGCTGCGGTGGCCGACCAGGTGACGGCCACCGCGCGGCCGAACTCCCGCCCGAGGGCGTGGAAGTCCTCCGGGTCGGGGAGGTCGTTCGCCTCCGGGGCGTGCAATCGCTCCTGCAGCTCCGCGAGCGGCCCGTCCTCGTCCTGTACCGCCCGGGCCAGGGCGGCTTCCTCCACCACACGGCGGTTCGGCACCCCGGTGATCCGCAGCACCTCGGCGGGCGGCTGGGCGAGCAGCTCGCGCAGCCCGGCCGGGCCGGTGACCTGCCGCCCCCACGCCAGCTCGACGGACCGGCTCGGGGTCTGCGGGGCGACCGGCGGCTTGTGCAGCGTCACGTCGTAGCGGTAGCGGGTCAGTTCGTTGTGGTGGCGGCCGCGCTTGACCTCCACGGCCATCGTGCCGATGTCCGTGCCCTGCTCGTGCAGGACGGTGAAGAAGTCCGGGTCGACCAGGAGTTCCTTCTCCACCCTGAGAGCCTGCTCCACCGCGCGGCGCACGGCCGCGCGGTCGGCGCCGTCGCCGGCCCGGTGCAGCTCGACGGCGGTGGCCAGCGGGCGCAGCAGCCGCAGGTTGCGGACGTCGCCGACGAAGAGCGCGCCGCCGGGGGCGAGCAGCCGCATCAGTTTCCCGATCACGTCCGCGAGGTAGTCGGCGGACGGGAAGTACTGCACCACCGAGTTGATCACGATGGTGTCGAACCGCCCGGCCGGCAGCCCGTCGGTGTCGTGTGCCGGACGGGTCTGCAGCACCACACGCCCGTTCAGCCGCTCCTCTCCCGCCACTTGGGCGGCCAGCGCGTCGATCGCGGTGGCGGAGAAGTCGGTCGCCCAGTAGGCCTCGCAGTGGGGTGCGATCTGTGAGAGCAGCAGGCCGGTGCCGACGCCGACCTCCAGCACCCGGCGCGGGTTCAGGGCCAGGATGCGGGCCACGGTGGCATCCCGCCACTCCCGCATCTGCTCGACGGGAATCGGGCCGGCATCGTAACTACTGTTCCAGCCGACGAAGTTGTGGCCGAAGACCGCTTCGTCGGGGGCGATGGGCAGGGCGTCGTAGATGCCCTGCCACTCGCCCACGTGGTCCGCTTCCAGCCCGCTGTCCCGGGCTGCGTCCTGGTGCGGGACGACGTAGCCGACGAGCCGGTCGTGCTGGGCTGCGACGGCGGCCTGGGCGACGGCGGGGTGCTCGGCCAGGGCGGCCTCGACCTCGCCGGGCTCGACGCGGAAGCCGCGGACCTTCACCTGGTCGTCGGCGCGGCCGACGTACTCCAGCTGGCCGTCACTCAGTCGGCGCACCAGGTCGCCGGTGCGGTACATGCGCTCACCGGGTCCGAAGGGGCAGGCAACGAACCTCCCCGCCGTCAGGCCCGGCCGGTCAAGGTATCCGCGCGCCAGGCCCGCGCCCGCGACGTACAGCTCCCCCGTCACGCCCGGCGGCACCGGCCGCAGCCGATCGTCCAGCACGTACACACGGGCGTTGGCGATCGGCCGGCCGATCGGCGGCACGCCCGCCCCCGGGGACAGCGGGTCGCTCATGGTCGCGCACACCGTGGTCTCGGTCGGGCCGTACGCGTTGATCATCCGCCGTCCGGGCGCCCAGCGCTCCACCAGCTCCGGCGGGCACGCCTCACCCGCCACCACCAGCGTCGACACGGCCGCCGTGCCGTCCGGCACGGCGGCGAGGACGGACGGGGGCACCGTCACGTGGGTGGCGTCGAGGTCCGGGTCGGTCAGCGCGGCAAGCGGATCGGCGGCGGGGGGCAGCACCAGAGTGGCGCCGCCCAGCAGGGCGGTGAAGATCTCCGACACCGAGGCGTCGAAGCTGGGCGAGGCGAACTGGAGCACCCGGCTGCCGGGTTCGATCGCGAAGCGCTCGATCTGTCCGGCGACCAGGCTCGCCACACCGCCGTGGCCGACCACGACGCCCTTGGGCCGGCCGGTCGAGCCCGAGGTGTAGATGACGTAGGCCGGGTGCCGGATGTCGAGTGCGACCTCCGGGTCGGTGTCCGGCCAGTCGCCCTCGCCCACCATGGCGGGGTCGTCGACCACCACGGCCGGACGGGCGTCGTCCAGCATGAACGCGATCCGTGTCCGCGGGTAAGCCGGGTCCACCGGCAGATACGCCGCCCCGGCCTTCAGCACGCCCAGGACCGCCACCACCGACTCCACCGACCGCGGCAGGGAAACCGCCACCACCTGCTCCGGACCGACCCCCCGCGCGATCAGCGCATGCGCGAACCGGTTCGCCCGCGCATCGAGTTGCCGGTACGACAACTCGGTCCCGCCGCAGACCAGTGCGATCGCGTCCGGTGCCGCCGCCACCTGCGCCGCGAATGCCTGCGGCAGCGGGACGGCGTCCACGTCCCGGGCGGTCGCGTTGTCCCGTTCCAGCAGCCGGTGCCGCTCGTCGGCGTCGAGGAGGTCGATCCCTCCGATCGACTGCTCCGGGTCGGCGGTGACGGCCTCCAGCAGGAGCGTCCAGCGCCGGACCAGGGCGGCGACCGTCGAGCGGTCGAACAGGTCGGTGGCGTACTCGACCGCGCCGGCGATTCCGGCCGGGCTCCCGTCCGGACCGAACTGTTCGACCATGCTCACTCCGAGGTCGAACTTGGCGGTTCCGGTCGCGACCGCGTAGGTGGTGACTTCCAGGCCGGGCAGCGAGAAACGGCCCATCGGCGCGTTCTGCACGGCCAGAATGGTCTGGAAGAGCGGGTGGTGGGACAGTGAACGAGACGGGTTCAGCGCCTCCACCAGATGTTCGAACGGCACGTCCTGGTGTGCGTACCCCGACAGCGCCGTCTCCCGCACCCGGCTCAGCAGCTCTGCGAAACTCGGATCACCGCTCGTGTCGGTGCGCAGCACCAGCGTGTTGACGAAGAAACCGACCAGATCGTCCAACGCCTCGTCCGTACGCCCCGCGATCGGACTCCCGATCGCGATGTCCGTACCCGCACCCAGCCGCGTGTACAGCGCCGCCAACGCCGCCTGCAGCACCATGAACAGACTCGTCCCGGTGCTCCGCGCCAATTCCACCAGGGTGCTGTGCAGTTCGGCGTCGAGCTCCAGACCGATGTGGTCCCCGTGCCGGCCGGCGACGGCCGGGCGAGGCCGGTCGGCGGGCAGTTGCAGCAGCTCCGGAAGGTCGGCCAGCTGCCGCCTCCAGTAGTCGAGCTGCTCGGCGAACCGGCTCTGCGGGTCGGCGGCGTCGCCGAGCAGCTCGCGCTGCCACAGCGTGTAGTCGGCGTACTGCACCGGCAGGGCCGGCCGGTTCGCCGTACGGCCTTCGCAGCGGGCCGTGTACGCCTCGGCCAGGTCACGGGCCAGCGGCCCGGTGGACCAGCCGTCGGCGGCGATGTGGTGCATGACCAGCAGCAGCACGTGCTCGTCCGGCGCGAGAGCGAACAGCTCCGCCCGCAGCGGCGGCTCCGTCGCCAGATCGAAGGGCTGCCGGGCGAACTCGGCGAGCTGCTGCGGAAGTTCGCCCTGTGTCACGTCGGTCGGCCGAGCCCGGAGGCGGACCGCGGACGGGTCCAACACGCGCTGGCAGGGTACGCCGCCGACCTCCGGGAATACCGTCCGCAGGCTCTCGTGCCGGGCCACCACGTCGGCCAGCGCCTGGTCCAGGGCGAGGCGGTCGAGCGTTCCGGTCAGCCGCAGCGCCAGCGGGATGTGGTACGTCGCGGCGGCGGCATCCATGCGGTGCAGGAACCAGAGCCGGCGCTGGGCGAAGGACAGCGGCACCGTCTCGGGCCGCTCGTACGGGCTCATCGCCGGGCGTGCGCGGCCGGCCTCGGCCAGCGCCTCGGCCAGGCCCGCCACGGTGGGCGCCTGGAAGAGTGCGCGAAGCCCGAGTTCCACGCCGAGCACCGAGCGCACCCTGGCGGCCAGCCGGGTGGCGAGCAGGGAATGCCCGCCGAGCGCGAAGAAGTCGTCGTCGACCGAGACCCGCGGCACGCCGAGCACCTCGGCGAACAGCTCGGCGAGGATCTGCTCCTGGGGCGTGCGCGGCGCACGCCCGCTTGCTGCTTGGGCGGCTTCGGGTTCGGGCAGCGCCGCCCGGTCCAGCTTCCCGTTCGGCGTCAGCGGCAACGCGTCCAGCACCATGAAGGCAGCCGGCACCAGGTAGTCCGGCAGCCGCTCGCGCAGGTGCGCCGCCAGCTCCGCAGGACGGGCGGCCAGGTCGGGGCGGGCCACCACGTAGCCGACGAGCCGGTCGTGCTGGGCCGCGACGGCGGCCTGGGCGACGGCGGCGTGCTCGGCCAACGCGGCCTCGACCTCGCCGAGTTCGACGCGGAAGCCGCGGACCTTCACCTGGTCGTCGGCGCGGCCGGCGTACTCCAGCTCGCCGTCGGGCCGACGCCGCACCAGGTCGCCGGTGCGGTACATCCGCGCGCCCGCCGGCCCGAACGGGCAGGCCGTGAACCGTCCCGCCGTCAGGCCCGGCCGGTCCAGGTAGCCGCGTGCCAGACCCGGGCCGGCGACGTACAACTCGCCTACCACACCCGGCGGTACGATGCGCAGCCGCTCGTCCAGTACGTACGTCCGGAAGCCGGCGACCGGTCGCCCGATCGGTGGCACGCCCGCCCCCGGGGACAGCGGGTCGCTCATGGTCGCGCACACCGTGGTCTCGGTCGGGCCGTACGCGTTGATCATCCGGCGCCCGGGTGCCCAGCGCTCCACCAGCTCCGGCGGGCACGCCTCACCCGCCACCACCAGGGTGGTCGCCGTGAGCTCGGTGCCGTCCAGCGCGGCCAGGGCCGAGGGCGGCAGCGTCACGTGGGTGACGTCGAGCCGGCGGTCCGCCAGCGTCTCCAGCGGGGCCTCGGCGGGGGCCAGGACGAGGGCGGCGCCGGTGAGCAGCGCGCTGCACAGGTCCCAGAAGGACGCGTCGAAGCTGGGCGAGGCGAACTGGAGCACCCGGCTGCCCGGGGCCACACCGAGCCGGTCGACCTGCTCGGCCACCAGACCCGACACGCCGGCGTGGCTCACGACGACGCCCTTGGGCCGGCCCGTCGAGCCCGAGGTGTAGATGACGTAGGCCGGGTGCCGGACGTCGAGTGCGACCTCCGGGTCGGTGTCCGGCCAGTCGCCCTCGCCCACCATGGCGGGGTCGTCGACCACCACGGCCGGACGGGCGTCGTCCAGCATGAACGCGATCCGTGTCCGCGGGTACGCCGGGTCCACCGGCAGGTACGCGGCCCCGGCCTTCAGCACGCCCAGGACCGCCACCACCGACTCCACCGACCGCGGCAGGGAAACCGCCACCACCTGCTCCGGACCGACCCCCCGCGCGATCAGCGCATGCGCGAACCGGTTCGCCCGCGCATCGAGTTGCCCGTAGGTCAGCTCCACACCGCCGCAGACGACCGCGACCGCCTCCGGCGTAGCCGCCACCTGCGCCGCGAAAAGCGACGGCAGGCTCACCCGGGCCGCCTCGTCCTCGACGGCGGGCAGCAGCTCGGAGCGTTCCTCGGGGGACAGCAGGTCGATCCCGCCGATCGGCCGGTCGGGCGCGGCGGCGACCGCGGCCAGCAGCCTGGTCCACCTGGCGGCCATGGCCTCGACCGTCGCACGGTCGAACAGGTCGATGCTGTATTCGACCGCACCGCTGAGCCCGGCCGGCGCGCCGTCGGGCCCGTGCTCCTCCGCGAACCCGAAGGTCAGGTCGAGCCGCGCGGTCCCGGTGAGCACGGCCATCCCGGAGACCTGGAGGCCCGGCAGTTCGAAGTCGCCGCCCGGCGCGTTCTGCACGACCAGCCCGGTCTGGAAGAGCGGGTGGTGGGACAGTGAACGAGACGGGTTCAGCGCCTCCACCAGATGCTCGAACGGCACGTCCTGGTGTGCGTACCCCGACAGCGCCGTCTCCCGCACCCGGCTCAGCAGCTCTGCGAAACTCGGATCACCGCTCGTGTCGGTGCGCAGCACCAGCGTGTTGACGAAGAAACCGACCAGATCGTCCAACGCCTCGTCCGTACGCCCCGCGATCGGACTCCCGATTGCGATGTCCGTACCCGCACCCAGCCGCGTGTACAGCGCCGCCAACGCCGCCTGCAGCACCATGAACAGGGTCGCCCCCGATCGTCGTGCCAACTCCACGAGCGCCGCGTGCAGCTCGGCGTCGATCCGGAGTTCCAGCAGGTCACCGCTGTACGACATGACCGCCGGGCGCGGCCGGTCGGCAGGCAGCTGCAGCTGTTCGGGCAATCCGGCCAGCGTCCGTGTCCAGTAGGCGACCTGGCGGGCGAACGCGCTGTCCGCGTCGTCCTCGTCGCCCAGGATCTCGTGCTGCCAAAGGGTGTAGTCGCCGTACGTCACCGGCAGCGGTGGCCATGCCGGGGCCACGCTGCCCTGCCGGGAGGTGTAGGCGGTGGCCAGGTCACGGGCCAGCGGGCCCATGGACCAGCCGTCCCCGACGATGTGGTGCATGACCAGCAGCAGCACGTGCTCGTCCGGCGCGACAGCGAACAGCTCGGCCCGCAGCGGTACTTCCGAGGTCAGGTCGAAGCCGCGCACCGCCGCCTCACGGAGCAGGGCGGTCACCTCCGTCTCGCCGGCCGTGCGCACGGTCAGTGGGACGGCGACCTCGGTGGTGTCGAGCACCCGCTGGTGCGGAATTCCGTCCGTGTGCGGGAAGACCGTGCGCAGGGTCTCGTGCCGGGCCATCACGTCCACCAGCGCGGCGCTCAGCGCGGCCCGGTCGAGGTCTCCGGACAGCCGCAGGGCCAGCGGCATGTGGTAAGTGGCGCTCGGCGCCCCGAACTGCTGGAGGAACCAGAGCCGACGCTGCGCGAACGACAGCGGCATCGGTTCGCGGCGGGGCCGGGGCACCAGAGCCTGCCGCGCGGTTCCGGCGTCGTGCAGACCGGCCGCCAGCCCGGCGGGGGTCGGGCTACGGAACAGGGCGCGCAGCTCCAGTTCGGCCCCGAGGGTCGCCCGGACCCGCGAGACCAGCCGGGTGGCGAGCAGGGAGTGCCCGCCCAGCTCGAAGAAGTCCTCGTCGACCCCGACCCGCGCGATCCCCAGCACCTCGGCGAACAGCTCGCACAGGATCTGCTCCTGGGGCGTGCGCGGCGCACGCCCGTTTCCTGCTTGGGCGGCTTCGGGTTCGGGCAGCGCCGCCCGGTCCAGCTTCCCGTTCGGCGTCAGCGGCAACGCGCCGAGCAGCACGAACGCGGACGGCACCAGGTAGTCCGGCAGCCGTTCGCGCAGGTACGTCGCCAGCGTCGCCGCGGTCGGCCCGGTCGGCCCGGTCGCCCCGGTCGCGTCCGAGGGGACGACGACGTAGGCGACGATCCGGTCCTCCCGGGCGAGCACCGCGACCTGGGCTACGCCCGGGTGCGCGGTCAGCTCGGCCTCGATCTCGCCCGGCTCGACCCGGAACCCGCGCACCTTGACCTGGTCGTCGACCCGGCCGGCGTATTCCAGCTCGCCGCCGGCGCTCCAGCGCACCAGGTCGCCGGTGCGGTACATCCGCGCGCCCGCCGGACCGTATGGGTTGGCGACGAAACGCCCGGCGCTCAGTCCGGGCCGGTTCAGGTAGCCGCGTGCGAGCCCCGCTCCGGCCAGGTACAGCTCGCCCAGCACGCCGGGGGCCACCGGTCGCAGTGCCGCATCCAGCACATACGCCTGGCAGTTGGCGATCGGACGTCCGATCGGCACCGGCAGCGGGCAGTCGGCGGGGTCGGCCGGAAGCGCGTAGGCGGTGACCACATGGGTCTCGGCGGGCCCGTAGTGGTTGTGCAGCACGCGGCCCGGCCGGCGGGCCTGGAAGCAGCGCACGGCACTGCCCAACCGCATCGCTTCTCCGGCCTGCGCGACCAGCCGCAGGTGCGGCAGGTCCAGCCCGGCCTCCTCGGCGGCCTCGGCCAGCGCCTCGACCACCAGGTTCGGCGCGAACAGCTCCTCGACCCGGTGCCGGTCCAGCCAGTGAGCGAACAGTTCGGCACTGCGGCGCTGCTCTTCGGTCGGCACCACGAGGGTCTTGCCGTACAGCAGCGCGGAGAGCATCTCCTGCACCGAGACGTCGAAGCTGATCGCGGTGAACTGCGCGGTGCGCGTGCCGGGTTCACCACCGACGGCCCGGTGGTGCCACGACAGCAGGTTCAGCAGTCCGGCGGCGGGCATCGTCACGGCCTTGGGCCGGCCGGTGGAACCGGAGGTGTAGATGACGTAAGCCGGGTGCCGGGTGTCCGCGGGGGCTGCCGGGTCGTGCTCCGGCTGCCGTCCGGACGGCGTGACGGCCGCGAGGTCGTCGAGTACCACGGCCGGACGCGCGTCCTCCAGCATGTACGCGATGCGGGCGGCCGGGTAGTCCGGGTCGATCGGCAGGTACGCCGCGCCCGTCTTGAGGACCGCGAGGACGGCGACCACCAGCTCGGCCGAACGCGGCAGCCGCAGGGCGACGACCTGCTCCGGGCCCACGCCGCGCGCGATGAGCGCGTGGGCCAGGCGGTTGGCCCGACGGTTCAGCTCGCGGTAGGTCAGCACGGTGTCCTCGAACAGCACCGCCGGGCCCTCCGGAGTCGCCCGGACCTGCGCCTCGAACAGCGCGGGCAGGGTGGCATCGGGGGCGGGGCAGGCGGTGTCATTACGGGCGACCAGTACCTCGCGCCGCTCCTCGGCGGTGAGGACGTCGATCCGGCTCAGCGGCCGCTCCGGCTCGGCGACCACCGCCGCCAGCAGCCGCAGCCACCGGGCGACCAGTGCCTCCACCGTGGCGGGGTCGAACAGGTCGGTGCTGTACTCGACCCGCCCGACGATGCCCTCGGCCGGCCCGCCGGTGCCGCCGCGCTCCAGCAGGTGGAAGCCGAGGTCGAACATCGCCGTCGGCGTCCGCACCAGGACGATCTCGGCGGTCAGACCGTTCAGCTCGAACTCGGTGCGGGGCACGTTCTGCAGCGCGAGCAGCACCTGGAACAGTGGCTGCCGGGTGAGCGACCGGGACGGGTTGAGGGCCTCGACGACATGCTCGAACGGCAGGTCCTGGTGTGCGTATGCGCCGAGCGCGCCCTCCCGGACCCGGAGCAGCAACTCGGCAAACGACGGGTCGCCGCTGGTGTCCGTGCGGAGTACCAGCGTGTTGACGAAGAACCCGACGAGGTCGTCCAGCGCCTGGTCGGTCCGGCCGGCGATCAGGCTACCGACCGGGATGTCCGTGCCCGCACCGAGCTTGTCCAGCAGCGATGCCAGGGCGGCCTGCAGCACCATGTACACGCTGGCGCCGTGCTCCCGGCCCAGCCGGACCAGACCGGCGTGGAGTTCCGCGTCCAGTTCGATCGCCAGGTGGCCGCCGGAGCAGGAAGGGGTCGCGGGGCGGTGGCGGTCGGCGGGGAGCCGGATCTGCTCCGGCAGGTCCGCGAGCGTCCGCGTCCAGTAGGCCGTCTGACGGACGAACAGGCTGTCCTCGTCTGCCGCGTCGCCGAGCAGCCGGTTCTGCCACAGGGTGTAGTCGGCGTATTGCACGGGCAGGGGCGCCCACTGCGGCTCCTCGCCCCGACGGCGTGCCGCGTACGCGGTGGCCAGATCGGCGGCCAGCGGGCCCAGCGACCAGCCGTCACCGGCGATGTGGTGCATCACCAGGAGCAGCACGTGCTCGTCCGCCGAGACCTCGAACACCGTGGCGCGCAGCGGCGGTTCGGCAGCGAGGTCGAATCCGCGAGCCGCGGCCCCCGCCAGCAGTCCCGGCAGGGCCGGCTCGTCGGCCGGGATGACCGACAGGCTCGGGCGCGCCTCTCCCGCGGCCAGCACCCGCTGGTGGGGCACGCCGTCGGTGGCCGGGAAGACCGTGCGCAAGGTTTCGTGCCGGTCGGCGAGGTCGCTCAGCGCCGCCTCCAGAGCCGCCAGGTCCATCGGCCCCGAGAGCCGCCACGCGAGCGGCATGTTGTAGACCGAGTCGGCGCCCTCCAACTGGCGCAGGAACCAGAGCCTTCGCTGAGCGGACGACAGCGGCACCAGCTCAGGCCGCTCCGCCCGCCCCAGGGCGAGTCGGGCCCGGTCCGCGCCGCCCAACCCGGCGGCCAGCCCGGCCACGGTCGGGGTGCGGAACAGAGCGGGCAGGGCCAGCTCCACGCCCAGCGTCGCTCGGACCCGGGCCACCAGCCGGGTAGCGAGCAGGGAGTGCCCGCCGAGATCGAAGAAGTCGTCGTCGACACCGACCTGGGGCAGGCCCAGTACCTCGGCGAACAGCCCGGCCAGCACATGTTCGTGAGGAGAGTGCGGTGCCCGGCCGGCCGGCGTCGCGGTGGACTCGGGCTCGGGAAGGGCGCGCCGGTCCAGCTTGCCGTTCGGGGTCAGCGGCAGAGCGTCGAGGGAGACGAACGCGGCCGGCACCATGTACTCCGGCAGCCGCTCACGCAGGTGCGCCCGCAGGTCCTCCGGCCGAACCTCCGCCCCGGTGGCGGTCTGCAGGTAGGCGACCAGACGGGGGCCCTGCGCCCGGTCCTGCCGGACGATCACGGCGGCCCGCGCGATCCTCGGGTGCTCGGTGAGGACGGCCTCGATTTCGCCGAGTTCGATCCGGAAGCCGCGGACCTTGACCTGGTCGTCGGTGCGGCCGAGGAATTCCAGGTTTCCGTCCGGGTTCCATCGCACCAGGTCACCCGTGCGGTACATCCGCGAGCCGCTCGGACCGAACGGGTCCGCCACGAACCGCCCCGCGGTCAGGCCCGGCCGGTTCAGGTAGCCGCGCGCCAGCCCCGCACCGGCGATGTACAGCTCACCCGGCACACCGGCCGGCAGCGGTCGCAGGGCGCCGTCGAGCACATGCAGCCGGACGCCGCCGAGCGGTCGGCCGATCACTTGGCGCGGACTCGACTCCAGCGGCGCGACGACCGAGTCCACCGTGCATTCGGAGGGCCCGTAGTAGTTCAGGGAGAACACCCCATCGGCCGCCCGCAGCCGCTCCCACAGCTGCGCCGGAACGGTCTCCCCGCCCAGTCCGACCACCGTCGGACGCCACCGCGGGTCGTCCAACAGGCCGTGCTCGACCAGGACCTGCAGGTACGACGGGGTGCCGCCGACCGTGTCCAGCCCGGCCCGCACGGCGTAATCGAGGTAGGCCTCCGGGTCGGACCAGGTCGCCTCGTCCAGGACGTGCAGCTCGTGGCCCGCGAAGAGTGCGAACAGCTGGTCGCAGGAGCCGTCGAAAGACACGGACGTGGTCAGCCCCACCCGCATCCGCTTCCCCGTCCGGAAGACCAGCGGACACTGGTTGGCGAACAGGTTGACCAGGCCGCTGTGTGTCGCCAGGACTCCCTTGGGTTTGCCGGTGGAACCCGAGGTGTAGATGACGTAGACGGGGTGGCTCGGATGGACGGCCACCATCGGGTCGACCGCCGGGTAGCCCGCCATCAGGGCGGCGGTCTCCGGCTCGTCGAGCACCAGGCGGTCGACAGGTCCGCCGTCGG
>NZ_JBICVM010000006.1:0-488916 GCF_043199095.1 Streptomyces sp. NPDC048650
GCCCCCGCCCCGCCGGGGGGGGCCGCCGCGGGGGGGGGGGGGGGGGGGGGGGGGGGGGGGGGGGGGGGGGGGGGGGGGGGGGGGGGGGGGGGGGGGGGGGGGGAGGGCGGATGGCTAGCGCCTTCGTGCCCGTGCCCCCGGCCCCGCCCCCACCCCACCCACACCCCCCAGCCCTCATGCCCACACCCACACCCGCACCCCCAGCACGCAGCCCACCCCTTGCCCTCACCCCCGGTCATCCGGCACTCACGAGCGGACGCCCCGGGCCCCCACCGGCCCACATCGCAAACGCAGTACGGGCTCGTGCCACGTCTCCCGTGGTCTTCGACTCGACCATGCGGTCCGTGGGTCCGTGGGTCCGCAACCCACGCGGCCCGCCCGGCCTGCGCGCCGGCCTGCGTCAGCCCCACCCACACCCCACGGCCCGCCCCGAAGCCGGCCCGCCCTCTCACTGCGCACGCCGGGTCGCGTCCGACCCGACGCCCGTTGCCATGCGGCTCCCGGCCCGACACCTCCCACCGCGGACCGGCGTGCCAATCCCACGTCATAGGAACTCCGGAGGCTCCTGCCTGCTCAGCCCCTCGCTCAGCCCGGCCACCTCCGCCTGCTCAGACCCCCATGTCAGCCGCTACTCGACCGCTCTTGACCGCCGCCACAAGGTCCGCGTGATCCGCTTCCATACGGTCCGCATACGCCACCGCGAACGCCGCTATCGCCTCGTCCAGTGCCTCCCCCTTGCCGCAGTACCCGGCCACCAGCCACGGGTCCACGCTGTGCGCATGCGCCCGCGCGAGGAGAGCGCCGGTCATCCGTGCGTAGTCGTCCATCTGGTCTTCGGTCAGCTGCGCCGGGTCCACGCTTCCCTTGCGGTTGCGGAACTGCCGGACCTGGAAGGGCACCCCGTCCGATCTTCCGCTCCCCGGTATGTCCTGCACCCTTGTCCAGCCCAGCAGCACGTCGCTCACGACCTGCATCTGGCGTTGTCCACGGACCACCCGACGGCCCTCGTGCGTGACCGACGGCACCGCAAAACCGGCCTTCTCCACGAAGGGCGCCAGCACCGAGGCGCGCGCCTCCTTCACCTGGAGCACCAACGGCTCGCCCCGGTGATCAAGGAGCAGCACCACGTACGAACGGAGCCCCACGCTGCCGGTCCCGACCACCCGGAAGGCCACGTCGTGCACGGTGTACCTGGCGAGCAGCGGCAGCCGGTCCTCGGGGAGCGTTTCCAGATAGTCGGTGAGTGAGGAGGCCACCGCCGCCGCTTCCGCGTCCGGCACCCGCCGCAGCACCGGCGGCGCGTCCACGAACCGCAGTCCGCCGTCCGGCCCCTGCTCGGTGGCCTTCGCCGCGAACCGTGCGCTGGTGTTCTTACGTGCCTTGGCTGAGACCCGCTCCAGCGTCCCCAGCAAGTCCCGGGCGTCGGCATGCGAGACGAGTTCCTCGTCCGCGATCGCGTTCCACGCCTCTATGACCGGCAACTTCGCCAGCAGCCGCATCGTGCGCCGGTACGCGCCCACCGCGTCCTGCGCCGCCTTTCGGCAGCCGTCCTCATCGACGCCCGCCTCCCGTCCCGCCAGGACCAGTGAGACCGCGAGCCGCTTCACATCCCATTCCCACGGGCCGTGCAGGGTCTCGTCGAAGTCGTTGAGATCGATGACGAGGCCGCCGCGCGCGTCACCGTAGAGCCCGAAGTTGGCGGCGTGGGCGTCACCACAGATCTGCGCGCCGATGCCGGTGACCGGGCCGGCGGCGAGGTCGTAGGCCATCAGGCCGGCTGAGCCGCGAAGAAAGGCGAAGGGGCTGGCGGCCATCCGTCCGACCCGTATCGGCGTCAGCTCCGGCAGCCGTCCGGCATTGGACTCCTCGACTGCCGCCACCGCGTCCGGCCGCCCGACCGGGGCCGGCAGCTCGGCCTGCTCGGAGCGGCGCAGCCGCTCCCGCAACGCGCGGCCGACGGCCTTGGGCGATTCCTCCTGCCCGTCCGTCTTCGCGAACCCCGGTACGTACGGCACACGCGACATCACGCGCCACCTCCCCCTTCACGGCCTGCGTCCATCCGGCCCGACCGGCCGGTTCCTTGCGTTCGTCCATGACCGTACCGACAAGGGGCAGGAGACGGCAGGGCCTGTGGATAACTCTCCAAGGAGGGTGCTCGGAGAAGGCTGTTGAGCGAGCCGGACGAGGCGCGACGCCATCGAAGCAAGAGGTCAGAAAGCCGGCACGGGGCAGTTCCAGGGAGGAGCGGACGAGGCTCGGAGCGGAAGCAGCGGACGCCCCGACGGAGCGAAAACCGGGGACGCCCCGGGCAACGCCAGGCGTGCGGCCGCCAACCCGATGCCGGACGCCAACTCGATGCGGGCCGCCAACTCGATGCGGGCCGCTGCCCGGAGCTACACCCCCACAGCCTCCTCCATCTCCTCCTCCGACTCAGCCGACCCCTCCATCTGCCCCGACTGCCGTGTCTGCCCTGTCTGCCCTGTCTGCCCTGTCTGCCCTGTCTGCCCCGACTGTTCCATCCGCCGCCGCTGTTCCGTCTCTTGCCTGGCGGCCCGCTCGGGCACCGTGGCCGCCACGGCGGCCGCCGCCACCGCCGCGGCATTGGCGGCCGAGGTCGCCTCGTCCGTACGCCGCTTCCTCTCGGCCAGGCCCGCCACGCCGACCATCAGCAGGCCGACGACCAGCCATCCGGCCAGCGTCCATATGTGTCCGGCCAAGCCGTGGTCGGCGAAGTAGACCTGGCTGCGGGTGCCCTCGACGAAGCCGGCGCCGTTCCAGAACGAGTGCAGCGCGGCGAAGAAGCCGTTCTGCATCTCGGGGCGGAAGATCCCGCCGGAGGAGGTGAAGTTGAGCATCACGAACAGCGCCATCACCCCGAGCGTGGTCCAGCGCTTGAGGAAGGTGTGCAGACCGGTGCCGATCAGCAGGATGCCTGCGGAGTACAGCCAGCCCATTCCCCACACGCCCCACAGGCCGTGGTCGACGAGGTGGAAGACCGGACCGGCGAACGCCGTCCCGATGAGGCCGACCACGAAGGACGTGCCGACCGCCAGCGCCGCGCGCAGCCGCAGCGGCAGTACGGCTCCGGCGCCGCCGATCACCGCGACCGAGGCGTAGGAGCCGATGCTGATCGCGACCAGCAGGAAGAAGATGCCCTGGCCGGTCGGATCGTCCTTGGCGGTCGGTGCCACGTCGGTCACCTTGAGCGGGGCGCCCTGTTGTGCGGCGAGCGGGGTGAAGATCTTCTGCACCACGGACGCGCTGGTGTCGGATCCCGCGGTCGCGACGAGCAGTTCGGGACCGGAGTCCCGCGCGTCACCGGTCGCGCCGCCGGTCGCGCCGCCGGCGTCCACCTTCGCCTTCATCACATACGCGCCGAAGATGTCCTGGTGCTTGAGCTGGTCCATGGCGGCCCCCCGATCGCCGACCGTCCTCACCTCGAGGTCGCCATGTGCCTTGTCGTTGATCGACTGGGCGAGCAACTGGCTGCTCCGGCCCGACCCGACGATGGCGACGGGCAGGTGGTGCGGTGCGGGGTTCGCGAAGGCACCGAGGTACGCCAGGCCCATGCCGATGCACATCAGCAGTGGCGTGATCAGGTGCGTCAGGACGTGGCGCAGCCCGGCGGAGTTGCTGGAGCGGTGTGCGGCCGGCCGCTCCGTCCGGAGGGCGGCTCGGTCGGCGCTGCGGGGATCGTTTCGGCGGTGGTCGGGACGGTGTGCCGAACTCATGGGCGGGCCTTCTCAGCTAGTCGAGTCGGTTGGGTCGAATCCGTTGGGTCGAGTCGGTCGGGTCGAGTCGGTTGGTCATCGGTGGCATGGGCTGTCGCGAGCGGCTGCCTGCTGCCTGCTGCCTGCTGCCGACCGCTGCCATCTGCCGGAACAGCGGTCACACCGCCGTACGCCGCCGCCGTACGCCGCCGTCGTGCGCCGCTGGGAGGGGCAACGCCCGGCATCGCGCGGGGGCGGGCGACACGGCGCGGCTTGGCGAGGGCGCGGCATACCCGCCGGGAGCTGACCGGCCCAGGCAGGCCGCCCCAGGCCCACAGAGTTGGCAATTACAACCATCAACTCACGTTGTACTATACAACTACTTCGACGAAAGGCAACTCCGTGCCCCACCGCGACACGTCCGTCGAGACCATCCAGCAGGAGATGACCGCGTTCGCCAGGCGGGCCCGCGCGACCGCCGCACGGATGCATCCCGAGCTGTCGCTGGTCTCCTACACCCTGCTTGCGCACCTCGACGACCAGCACGGATGCCGCGCCACGGACCTCGCGGCGCACTACCTCCTGGACAAGTCAACGGTCAGCCGACAGATCGCCGCACTGGAGAAGCTCGGCTTCGTCGAGCGCCGCGTCGACCCCGACGACCACCGCGTCCAGGTGCTGCACCCCACACAAAAGGGCGCCGAGGTGCTCGCCAATGTCACCGCCAGTCGCCGCCAGGCGTTCCACGAGCGGCTGGCTGACTGGGACCCGGCCGACCTCGACCGCTTCGCGACGTATCTGCAGCGCTACAACGCCGCACAGGAACGACTCGGCTGACCCGCCGAACCGACCCCACCGGGCACCGACCCGCACCGCCCCACCACACTCGAGCCTCGCACCCCGGACCCCGGACCCCGGACCCCGGACCCCGGACCCCGGACTCCGGGCCCGGACCGCGAGCGCCCTACCCCCGTCCCCGCCCCCGGAAGGCGTTACTTCCGAAACCTCTCCGGGCACTGACCGCCGTCGGCGAGGTACAGCTCGGCCCATCGCGACAGCTCCTGGAGCGCGGGCTCCATCGCCAGCCCGGCCTCCGTCAGCCGGTAGGCGACGCGCAGCGGCGGCCCCGCGTCCACCTCGCGTACGACCAGACCGGTGGCCGCCAGCTCCATGAGGCGGTCGGACAGCATGCGCTCACTGATCCCGGAGATCGCCCGCCGCAGGTCGGCGAAGTGCACCGGCCCCGGCATCAGGGTGGCCACGATCAGGCCCGTCCAGCGCTTCCCGAACAGTTCGAAGACGCGCGTCATACCGACGTCGACCTGTCTGCACGTCGTCTCACTGTGGTCCGCCATGAGCCCAGGGTACCGCTTTGATGTTGGCTGCTGCAGAAAAGTAAGGAGCTGTGCTATTAATAGGGACGTACGGAATTCAACAAGTGCGCCGAGCATCGCCCGGCCGCGACCCTAAGGACCGATCCCCATGGCGACCCTCCTGCACATCGACTCCTCCGTCTTCCCCGAGGGCGGCTCCGCCTCCCGCTCGGTGACCGCCGCCTTCCGCAAGGCTTGGGAGGAGCAGCACCCCGACGGCACCGTCATCTACCGCGACCTGGGCGCAGCCCCGCTGCCGCACCTCGATGCCACCGCCGCCTCCGCCGGCTTCGCCGACCCCGCCACCCACTCCCCCGAGCAGCAGACCGCCTTCGCCGTGCGCGTCGAGCTCGCCGAGGAGCTGGAGCGGGCCGATGCGGTCCTGATAGGCGCCCCGATGTACAACTTCACGATCCCCTCCACCCTGAAGGCGTGGCTGGACCAGGTGATCATCATGGGCCGCACGTCGGGCGCCGAACCGAGCGCCAAGGGCACCCCGGTCACCGTCGTGGCCAGCCGTGGCGGTTCCTACGCGCCGGGCACCCCCCGCGAGGAGTTCGAGTACGTGCAGAACTACCTCCAGGCGGTCCTGGGGGCCGGCCTGGGCCTCGACGTCGACTTCATCGTCCCCGAGCTGACGATGGCGCCCGTGAACCCGGCGATGGCCGACCTCGTCCCGAAGTACGAGATCTCCCGTGACAAGGCCCACGAGGACGCGGCGACCAAGGCCAAGGCCCTCGTCGAGCGCTTCACCGCCTGAAACCGTCACCGGAAACCGGCAAACCGCAATCCGACCGCCTGTCGCCTGCCGCTGCCGCCAACCACCAAGCGCCAAGCGCCAACCGGCGATGGGGCCCGGGCCCCGGGCCCAGACGGCCGCCCCACGTCGGCCCGCCCCGGCGCCCGGGTCGACAGACAGCCTCCCGGAGCACGCGGTGAGGGTGGGGGGTGACGACCGCGCCGCCCCCCCACTCCCACTCCCACCCCACTCCCACCCCCACCACACCCTCGGCCGGAAGGCTCACCCCGGCCCTATCCCAGCCCCTACCCCAGCCCCTGCCCCGGTGCCCGCCCCACGGCCACCGTCACCAGTGCCCCCGCCGCGAGCGCGCCGCCCAGCCACATCACACCGGTGGCACCCCAGCCGTCCGCCGCCCGGCCGCCGACCAGCGCGCCCAGCGCGATGGCACCGTTGAAGACCGCGACGAAGAGGCCGGAGGCCGCCTCCCCGGCGTCCGGTGCGGCGGCCATCAGCCAGGTCTGTGTGGCGACCGAGACACCCCCGTAGGCCAGCCCCCACAGGGCCACGACGAGCCCCGCCCCGGGCACCCCCGCGCCGCGCCCCAGCACCGGCAGCAGCAGCACGGCCACCGCCAGCACCGCGCAGATCACCAGCAGCGTGGCCCGCGGTGCGCGCGCCGCGCCGGCGCCGGCCACGAAGTTCCCGATGAGCCCGGCGACACCGAAGGCCAGCAGCAGCGTGCCGATCTGGCCGGCGCCGGCCCCGGCCACCTCTTCCAGCACCGGCCGCACATAGGTGTACGCGCCGAAATGCCCCGTCACCAGCAGGGCCACCAGCAGCAGTCCGGTGCGCACCGACGCCCGGCGGAAGAGCGTCAGCACCCCGCCCAGCCGTACCGCCCCGGTGGCCGGCAGCGGCGGCAGCAGTACGGCGATCGCCACGGCCACCGCGGCACAGACCGCGGCCACCGCCGTGAACGACGCACGCCAGCCGCCCAGTTCACCCACGAACGTCCCGGTCGGCACTCCGAGCACGGATGCCGCAGCGACTCCGCTGAACACCAGGGAGGTGGCCGCCGCCACCCGCCGCTCCGGCACCAGCCGCACCGCCAGCCCCGCCGCTATCGCCCAGACACCGCCCATCCCCACGCCCACCAGCACGCGCGCCGCCAAGAGCACCGCGACGTCGTGCGCGGCGGACGCGAGCAGGTTCGCCACCGCCAGCGTCGCCATCAGGGCGATCAGCACCGCCCGCCGGTCCAGCCGCCCCACCAGCCAGGTCACCAGCGGCGCCGCCACCGCCGCGACCAGCCCGGTGGCGGTCACCGTCAGACCCGCCGTCCCGTCAGAGATCGCCAGGTCCCGGCCGATCGGCGTCAGCAGCCCCACGGGCAGCATCTCCGACGTCACCACGGTGAACGTCCCGGCCGCCAGCGCACCCACGGCGGGCCAGCCGCCCCGCGCACACCCCAACCCCCTTGGCCGCGCGTCCCGTTCGACCGCCCGGCCCGTATCCTCCGTCTGCGTCATGCCCCCAGCCAACTCGCCCGCCGAGCCGGGAACAACGGCGAAGTCCTCAGCCTTCCATGAGCAGGACTCATCGACCGGACCCCCGGCCCGTCCGCCACCGAAGGACCCCATGACGCCATGCCCCCCGAGCGGCCCCCGCACGCCCGTCCCCGGCCTCGAACTCCGTGAGCTGGAGTGCTTCCTCGCGCTCTCCGAGGAACTCCACTTCGGCCGCACCGGGAAGCGCCTGTACGTCTCCCAGAGCCGCGTCAGCCAGCTGCTGAGCGCCCTGGAGTCCCGCATAGGTGCCCGCCTGGTCGAGCGCAGCAGCCGCCGCGTGCGCCTCACCCCGCTCGGCGAGGAGTTCCGTACGTCCCTGCGCCCCGCCTACGACGCGCTGCACGCCGCCGTCGGGTCCGCGCATGCGGCCGCCCGTGGCATCGAAGGACGGCTGACGATCGGCTTCCAGGGCACCGCGGACGAGGGGATCATGCGGGCGATCGACGCCTTCCACGCCCGCCACCCGGGCTGCGACACCGAGATCGTCGAAATACCCCTCTGCGACCCCTTCGGCGCGCTGCGCAGCGGCGCGGTCGATGTCGCCGTCACCCTGCTCCCCGTTGCCGAGCCGGATCTCGCCCTCGGTCCGGTCTTCGCCGCCCAGCCGCAGACCCTGGCCCTGTCCGTACGCCATCCTCTGGCGGCCAGGGAGCACCTCACCGCCGAGGATCTCGCCGAGGTCGCCCTGATCTCCCCGCACGCGCCCGCGCCCGCCTACTGGCGCGCGGCCCAGGCCCCCACGGCGACGCCCGCGGGCCGCCCGATACCCGCCGGCGCCGGCGTCAGCACCCTGCAGGAGGGCCTCACCCTCGCCGCGGCCGGCCGCGGCGGCATGCTGCTCTGCCGCCCCACCGCCGGCTATCACGGCCGTGGCGACCTCGCCTTCGTCCCCGTCATCGGCCTCCCGGACTCCGTCTTGGGCCTCGTCCACCACCCGGCCCGTGAGACGGCACGCATCCGCGCCTTCCGCGCGATCGTGACGGAGACCACACGCAGTCCGCAGACCCCGCGCCCCACGAACGACATGAACGCCCCACGCACCGTGGACGACTGGGATGTGATGAGCACCGCGCAGGCCCAAGGCTCCGCCGGCTCCGCCCTCGCCTGACGAGCCCCCACCGAACCGCTCGCCGCGCCCGTACCCGCGCCTGTGCCTGTGCCTGTGCCGCACATAACAGGTGACATACCCGACAACAAAAGACCCCCGGTCTCCGGATTTCTCCGGAGACCGGGGGTCTCATCTGTGCGCGAGGGGGGAGTTGAACCCCCACGCCCTTTCGGGCACTGGAACCTGAATCCAGCGCGTCTGCCTATTCCGCCACCCGCGCATGGGTGCTGCCGGTTGATTCTCTCACGTGATCCGGGCTGTTCCGTCCGGGTCTTGTTCGAGCGCCTGCCGACATCCAGAAGATTAGCACGGTGTTGAGGGTGCCTTCACACGCCTTTCCCCCAGTCCCCGCAGGTGCGGTCGCCGCCGGGCCGCCGGCCGCTCTCACCCGGGCATTCGCCGAGCACGCCCCCCAGGGTTCACACTCGCGGTGTCCGCCGCCGGGGGAAGCCACTCCCGGCGGGACGCACCGGGGCCGTGCCCCGGGGCGTGGCCGGAAGGGCGCTTCACCCCCGCCCGGCCGGACGGCTCGGCGGTTGCGGGACACTGTGTGGGGGGCACATCTACGATCGCAGTGCTTGAAGGCGGGCAGAGAGACAGGCAAGGTCCGGGCAACCCTGTGAGGGGCGACACTCGTCCTCCCAGCGGGAAAGGGGAACCAGCCGATTTCCCGACGCGTGGATACGATCAGTAAGCAGTATCAGGACGACCCGATCAGGCCGACCCAGACGAAGGCTGAGGAAGGAGGTGCCCCGTGGGAGTACTGAAGCGTTTCGAGCAGCGTCTCGAAGGTCTCGTCAACGGCACCTTCGCCAAGGTGTTCAAGTCCGAGGTGCAGCCCGTTGAGATCGCCGGCGCGCTGCAGCGTGAGTGCGACAACAACGCCACCATCTGGAACCGCGACCGCACGGTCGTCCCCAACGACTTCATCGTCGAGCTGAGCACGCCCGACTTCGAGCGGCTCAGCCCGTACAGCGGCCAGCTCGGCGACGAGCTCTCCAGCATGGTCCGCGACTACGCCAAGCAGCAGCGGTACACCTTCATGGGCCCGATCAAGGTTCATCTGGAGAAGGCCGACGATCTCGACACCGGCCTGTACCGCGTCCGCAGCCGTACGCTCGCCTCCAGCACATCCCAGGAGCCGGAACAGGCGGCCGGACAGCGCGCTCCCGCGGCGCCGCGGGGCGGTCAGCCCGGCGGCGGCCACGTGGCCGCGCCACCCATGCCGTCGTCCCCGCCTCCCGGCGGCGCACAGCCCGTACCCCGTGCGGCACCGCCCGGTGCAGGACCGCAGCCCCATGCGCAGACCCGGCGCTGGATCGAGATCAACGGCACCCGCCACCAGATCTCGCGACCGACGCTTGTGCTGGGCCGCAGCACCGACGCCGACGTACGGATCGACGACCCGGGTGTCTCCCGGCGTCACTGTGAGATCCGGGTCGGAACGCCCCCCACGATCCAGGATCTGGGTTCCACGAACGGCATCGTGGTAGACGGGCAGCACACCACTCGCGCTAGTCTCCGCGACGGCTCACGAATCGTCGTGGGCAGTACCACCATCGTTTACCGGCAAGCCGAAGGGTGAAGCGGGGGCAATGTCAGAGCTGACCCTCACGGTCATGCGGTTGGGTTTCCTCGCCGTACTGTGGCTGTTCGTCATCGTGGCCGTTCAGGTCATCCGCAGCGATCTGTTCGGCACGCGCGTCACACAGCGCGGTGCCGCGCGGCGCGGCGGGCAGGAGCAGCGCGCGCAGCGGCAGGCCGCCGCGCCGCAGCAGCAACAACCGCGCCGCCAGGAGGGCGGCCGGGGCAACAACCGCCAGCGCCGTGGAGCGCCCACCAAGCTGGTGGTCTCCGAGGGGTCGCTGACCGGCACCACCGTCGCCCTCCAGGGCCAGACGATTTCGCTGGGCCGTGCCCACGACTCCACGATCGTGCTGGACGACGACTACGCGTCCAGCAGGCATGCCAGGATCTACCCGGACCGTGACGGCCAGTGGATCGTCGAGGATCTCGGTTCCACCAACGGCACGTACCTGGACCGGACCCGACTGACGACCCCGACACCGATTCCGCTGGGAGCCCCGATCCGCATCGGCAAGACCGTCATCGAGCTGCGGAAGTAGTACGACAATGAGCGAGCGGAGCGAGCGAACCGAGGCGGTCCACTCGACGGACCCGGGTGTGCTCCCGACCGGAGGGTGGGCAGTGTGGCTCGAGGAGATCGGCCGTACCCCGAACCGACGGGTGAGGTGCGCATGAGTCTGTCACTGCGCTTCGCCGCCGGATCGCACAAGGGCATGATCCGCGAGGGCAACGAGGACTCCGGTTACGCCGGGCCACGTCTGCTGGCCATCGCCGACGGCATGGGCGGTCAGGCCGCCGGTGAGGTCGCCTCGTCCGAGGTGATCTCCACTCTCGTCCAGCTCGACGACGACGTTCCGGGTTCGGACATCCTCACCTCGCTCGGCACCGCCGTGCAGCGTGCCAACGATCAGCTCCGGGTGATGGTCGAGGAGGATCCCCAGCTGGAGGGCATGGGCACGACGCTCACCGCCCTGCTGTGGACGGGACAGCGGCTCGGCCTCGTCCACGTCGGTGACTCGCGCGCGTATCTGCTGCGCGACGGCGCACTGACGCAGATCACGCAGGACCACACCTGGGTGCAGCGGCTCGTCGACGAGGGCCGGATCACGGAGGAGGAAGCCACCACCCATCCGCAGCGGTCGCTGCTGATGCGGGCGCTGGGCAGCGGTGATCATGTCGAGCCCGATCTGTCGATCCGCGAGGTGCGGGCCGGCGACCGGTATCTGATCTGCTCGGACGGGCTGTCCGGGGTGGTCAGCCACCAGACGCTGGAAGAGACCCTCGCCAGTTACCACGGGCCGCACGAGACGGTGCAGGAGCTGATTCAGCTCGCGCTGCGCGGCGGCGGGCCCGACAACATCACCTGCATCGTCGCCGACGTCCTGGACGTGGACGGCTCGGACACGATGGCCGGGCAGCTCAACGACACCCCGGTGATCGTCGGTGCCGTCGCCGAGAACCAGAACCAGCTCAGCGACCCGAGCACCCTGCAGACGCCCGCCGCCCGCGCCGCCGAGCTGGGCCGCCGGGACGGCACCCCGACACCTCCGGGAGGCACCTTCGGTCCGCCCGGCAGCGGTGGCCCGGAGGTCGGAGGCCCACCGCAGGGGTCCTTCGGGGCATTCACCGACGAGGACTTCCTCAAGCCGCAGCGGCGAGGGAAGTGGCTCAAGCGGTCGCTGTTCATCGCGCTCGCGCTGGTCGTGGTCGGCGGCGGGCTCTACGGCGGCTACCGCTGGACGCAGACCCAGTACTTCGTCGGCGCCAAGGACAATCATGTGGCGCTGTACCGCGGCATCAGCCAGGACCTGGCGTGGATCTCGCTGAACGACGTGGACGAAGACCACCCCGAGATCGAACTCAAGTACCTACCGGTCTATCAGCGCAACCAGGTCAAGGCGACGATCCCGGTCGACACCCGTGTCCAGGCGGGCGAGAAGGTCACCGAGCTCGGCAAGCAGGCCAACGCCTGTCTGGCCAAGGAGCAGCGGGAGGCCGCCGCCGAGGAAGCGGCCCGCAACAAGGGCCGGGGACAGGCCGGCGGTACGTCGGGTGGCAAGACCGGTTCGGGTGGCAAGACCGGCTCGGCCGGCAGCACCCCGAAGCCCGGCGGCACCTCGAAGCCCGGCAGCACCACCAAGCCCGGCACGACCGACAAGACGAAGTCGGGCAGCAGTGTGCCCGACGCGCTCTCTGCGTCCGGCTCTCCCACACCCACCACCAGCCAGGCCCCCTCCGAGGAGCAGCAGAAGCTGGAAAAGAATTGCAGCACCCAGCAGTGAGGGCGTAGGGGGCCGGAGATCTCATGAGCAGTACCACCAACACCACGACCATCGGCACCATCGGAGCCCCGAGCCGCCGCAACACCGAGCTGGCCATGCTCGTCTTCGCGGTGATCATCCCGGTGTTCGCGTACATCAACGTCGGGCTGGCCAAGGAGGAGTCCGTCCCCGCGGGCGTGCTCGGCTACGCGCTGGGCCTCGGCCTGCTGGCAGGGGTGGCGCACCTGGTCGTGCGCAAGTGGGCGCCGTACGCGGACCCGCTGATGCTCCCGATCGCCACTCTGCTGAACGGTCTCGGCCTGGTCTTCATCTGGCGCCTGGACCAGGAGCCGCAGATCAGCACCCCCCAGCTGGGCGGCGCGATGGCACCCGGGCAGCTGATGTGGTCGACGCTGGGTGTCGCGCTCTTCCTCGGCGTTCTGATCTTCCTCAAGGACCACCGTGTCCTGCAGCGCTACACCTACATCTCGATGGTGGTCGCGCTGGTCCTGCTGATTTCGCCGATCTTCTTCCCGGCCCGCTTCGGCGCGCGCATCTGGATCACCATTCCCGGCGTCGGTTCGCTGCAGCCGGGTGAGTTCGCGAAGATCATCATCGCGATCTTCTTCGCGGGCTATCTGATGGTGAAGCGGGACGCGCTGGCGCTGGCCAGCCGCCGTTTCATGGGGCTGTACCTCCCGCGTGGCCGCGACCTCGGCCCGATCCTGGTCATCTGGGCGCTGAGCCTGATGATCCTCGTCTTCGAGACCGACCTGGGCACCTCGCTGCTCTTCTTCGGCCTCTTCGTGATCATGCTGTACGTCGCCACCGAGCGCACCAGCTGGATCGTCTTCGGTCTGCTGCTCAGCGGCGGCGGCGCGGTCGCCGTGGCCACCTTCGAGTCGCACGTGAAGGTCCGCGTCCACAACTGGCTCAACCCGCTGGAGCTGCTCAACGGCGGTGTCACCGAGACCGCGCAGGCGATGTACTCCTTCGGCTCCGGCGGCATCCTCGGTTCGGGCCTGGGACAGGGCTACTCCCGTCTCATCGGAGGTATCGCGCCGAAGAGCGACTACATCCTCGCCACCGTCGGCGAGGAGATCGGCCTGGCCGGGCTGATGGCCATCCTGCTGCTGTACGGCCTGCTCATCGAGCGCGGTATCCGTACGGCGCTGGCCGCACGTGACCCGTTCGGCAAGCTGCTGGCGATCGGTCTGTCGGGCGCCTTCGCGCTGCAGGTCTTCGTCGTCGCCGGCGGTGTGACGGGCCTGATCCCGCTGACGGGTATGACGATGCCGTTCCTCGCCCAGGGTGGTTCGTCCGTGATCGCGAACTGGGCGCTGGTCGCGATCCTGCTGCGGATCAGCGACACCGCGCGCCGGCCCGCTCCGGCGCCCGCCCCCTCCACCGACGCCGAGATGACCCAGGTGGTCCGCCCGTGAACAAGCCCCTGCGCCGGGTCGCGATCTTTTGCGGCCTACTCGTCCTCGCCCTGCTGGTCCGCGTCAACTGGGTGCAGTTCGTCCAGGGCGACGAGCTCAAGAACGATGCGCACAACCGCCGGGTGGCCATCGAGCGCTACAGCACGCCGCGCGGCGACATCATCGTCGACGGCAAGGCGGTCACCGGGTCGGCGACGACCGACAGTGGCGACTTCAAGTACAAGCGGACGTACAAGAACGGCAAGATGTGGGCGCCGGTCACCGGCTATGCCTCGCAGGCCTTCGACGCCAACCAGCTGGAGAAGCTGAACGACGGCATCCTCTCCGGCAGCGACGACAAGCTCTTCTTCAGCCGCACGGTCGACATGTTCACCGGCGGCAAGCAGAAGGGCGGCAACGTCGTGACCACGCTGGACGCCAAGGCCCAGAAGGCGGCCTTCGACGGGCTGAAGGGCAAGAAGGGCGCGGTCGCCGCGATCAACCCGGAGACCGGCGGGATCCTGGCGCTGGCCAGCACCCCCTCGTACGACCCCTCGACGTTCGCGGGCAACACCGACAAGGACGCCAAGGCGTACAACGCGCTGCAGAAGAAGAACGACTCGGACGAGCCGATGCTCAACCGGGCACTGCGCCAGACCTACCCGCCCGGCTCCACCTTCAAGGTCGTCACGGCCTCGGCGGCGCTGGAGAACGGCCTCTACGACGACGTCGACTCCAAGACGCGTTCGCCGCTGCCGTACACGCTTCCCGACACCTCGGGCATCGAGCTGAAGAACGAAGGCAACATCCCGTGCGAGAACGCCAGCCTGCGTGAGGCACTGCGGCTGTCCTGCAACACGGTCTTCGGCAAGATCAGCGCCGATCTGGGCAACAAGAAGATGAAGACCGAGGCGGAGAAGTTCGGCTTCAACAACTCGCAGATCGACACTCCGGTCCGGGCCGCGGAGAGCATCTTCCCCTCGGACAACCGGCCGCAGAACGCGATGGCGGGCATCGGCCAGGCGTCCAACCGCGCCACGCCGCTGCAGATGGCCATGGTCGCCTCGGCCGTCGCCAACGGCGGCAAGCTGATGAAGCCGTACATGGTCGAGCAGCTGGAAGCCCCGAACCTCAATGTGGTGCAGAAGCACACGCCGCAGGTGATGAGCAACCCGCTCTCGCCGGAGAACGCGCAGAAGGTCCAGAGCATCATGGAGACCGTCGTCAAGACGGGCACGGGGCAGAGCGCGCAGATCCCCGACGTCACCGTCGGCGGCAAGACCGGCACGGCCCAGCACGGCGAGAACAACAAGGACAACCCGTACGCCTGGTTCATCTCCTACGCGAAGACCGCCAAGGGCACTCCCGTGGCGGTCGCGGTGGTGATTGAGGGATCCGACACACTCCGCAATGACATCGCCGGCGGCAAGCTCGCAGCTCCGGTCGCCAAGAGCGTCATGGAGGCGGTACTCGAGAGCAACAAGTGACGCGGGTCGTGCCAATACCGGTCGGATATCAGGTTGCGGCAGCGACCCGGTCCGGCACGGCGCGCCGGGTACCGTATGCCCGGACAGCACACCGCCGGACCACACACGGGTGCGGTCAGGACTGACGGAGAGGGCTGGAGAAGCTTATGGAAGAGCCGCGTCGCCTCGGCGGCCGGTACGAGCTGGGGTCGGTGCTCGGCCGTGGTGGCATGGCGGAGGTCTACCTCGCCCATGACACCCGTCTGGGCCGCACCGTCGCTGTGAAGACGCTGCGGGTGGACCTCGCCCGTGATCCGTCCTTCCAGGCCCGGTTCCGCCGTGAGGCCCAGTCGGCCGCCTCGCTGAACCATCCGTCGATCGTCGCCGTGTACGACACCGGCGAGGACTACGTCGACGGGGTCTCGATCCCGTACATCGTCATGGAGTACGTCGACGGCTCGACCCTTCGTGAGCTGCTGCACTCCGGCCGGAAGCTGCTGCCCGAGCGTTCGCTGGAGATGACGACCGGCGTGCTCCAGGCGCTGGAGTACTCCCACCGGGCCGGCATCGTCCACCGTGACATCAAGCCGGCCAACGTCATGCTGACGCGCACCGGCCAGGTCAAGGTCATGGACTTCGGTATCGCCCGCGCCATGGGTGACTCCGGGATGACGATGACGCAGACCGCGGCGGTCATCGGCACCGCTCAGTACCTCTCACCGGAGCAGGCCAAGGGCGAGCAGGTCGATGCGCGCTCCGACCTGTACTCCACGGGCTGTCTGCTGTACGAACTGCTCACCGTACGGCCGCCGTTCATCGGTGACTCGCCGGTCGCGGTGGCGTATCAGCACGTGCGGGAAGAGCCGCAGAAGCCGAGCAACTTCGATCCCGAGATCACGCCGGACATGGATGCGATCGTCCTCAAGGCGCTGGTCAAGGATCCGGACTACCGCTATCAGTCGGCCGACGAGATGCGTGCCGACATCGAGGCGGCGCTGGACGGCCAGCCGGTCGCGGCGGCCTCCGCGATGGGTGCGGGCGGCTTCGACCAGGACCAGCCGACCACGATGCTGCGTCCGCAGGACGGCGGTCCGAAGACTTCGATGCTGCCGCCGATGAACCCCGACGACGGGGGCTACGGCTATGACGACCGCGCCGAGCGGCGGCGGGGCGGCGGCCAGAAGAAGAGCCACACCTCGACGATCCTGCTGGTCCTCGCGGCCGTTCTCGTCCTGGTCGGTGCGATCTTCATCGGCCGGGCGATGTTCGGCGGCAAGACCACCAATGGCAAGCAAGAGGTGATGAACCTCACTGGCAGGACGCAGGACGAAGCCGAGAGATTGGGGAAAAACGGCGACTTCAAGGTTGCCGTGGGCGGCCGAAAGGCCTGCACCAACGTCAAGAAGAGGCAGATCACCTCGCAGAGCCCGGAACCCGGCAAGGACATCGACAAGAACGACACGGTGACCGTGGTCCTGTGCACGGGGCCCGCCAAGGTGACCGTCCCCGACGTCACCAATTTCTCCTTCGAGAAGGCGCGGGAGGAGCTCAGGAACAAGGGCTTCACCAACGTCCGCAAGGAATTCAAGGTCTCGGACCGTACGCCCGGCGTCGTCCTCGAGCAGGACCCCGCGGCACAGAGCGAGGCGACCAAGGACTCCCACATCACGCTGACGGTCGCGCAGGAGCCCGAGAAGGTCGATGTCCCGAGCGTCGTGGACAAGAGCTTCGAAGAGGCCCAGAAGCAGCTGCGAGACCTGGGCTTCGAGGTCACCAAGACCGAGCAGGACGCCCCCGACCCGACCAAGGTCGGCAAGGTGCTCACACAGAGCCCGGAGGCCGGCACCAAGGCCAAGCCGAAATCGACCATCAATCTGACGGTCGGCAAGGCCTCCGCGCAGACGCCGGTGCCCAACGTCGTCGGTCAGAAGGTGAAGGACGCGAAGCAGACGCTGCAGCAGGCGGGCTTCAACAACATCCAGTTCGCCGACGGCAGTCAGCAGGACGACAACGCCCTGGTGATCACGCAGGACCCGGCGGCAAGCACCCCGTCCGACCCCGCGAACACGACCGTGAATCTGACCACCGCGGGTGGCGGGGACAACGGTAACGGGGGCAACGACGGCGGCGGCATCTTCGGCGGTGCCTTCGGCGGGCACTAGCGGCCCCGCAGAGTCGTACGACTGAGCCCCGGCCGCCCTTGAGAGGGCGGCCGGGGCTCAGTCGTACCTGGGCCCGGTGCTCGGCCCGGCGCCGGGACCTAGCGGAGTTCCTTGGGCGGTGTGCGGTCCGCGTCGACCTTCTCGGTGCGCTCCAGCTCGCCCCACACGACGTAGCGGTAGTTCGAGGTGTAGACCGGGGTGCAGGTCGTCAGCGTGATGTAGCGGCCGGCCTTCTGCTTGCCGGACTCCTTGGGGATGTCGTCGAGGACGTCCACGTTGTACTTCGAGGTCTGGCTGAGCACGGCGTAGACCTTGTAGATGTACCAGGTGTCCCGGGTCTCGAAGACGATCGGGTCGCCGTCCTTGAGCTTGTCGATGTTGTGGAACTTCGCGCCGTGGCCGTCGCGGTGGGCGGCGAGCGTGAAGTTGCCCTTCTCGTCCTTCGGCAGCTCCGACTTGGTCGGCTTGGTGTAGTAGCCGGCCACACCCTCGTTGAGGATCCGGGCGTTGGTGCCCTTCTCCACCAGCACCTCGCCGGCATCCATGGCCGGGACGTGCAGGAAGCCGATGCCGTCCTTGGTGTCCAGCTCGCCGGGTCCCTTGGGGCCGCTGTGGCCGCCCGCGGCCCAGTGATCGCGTACCGCGTCGCCCTGCTTATGGGCCTCGCGGTCGGCAAGGACGTTGGTCCACCACAACGAGTAGGCGACGAACAAGCCGAGGACCACTCCGGCCGTGATCAATAGCTCACCGATGACGCTGACGACCGAGGCGACGATCCGTCGTCCGCGACGCGACTTCGGGGGCGGCTCGGAGGGGTCGGTGTCCCCGTCGTGGTCGGTCGCAGTCACCGCGTCATACCCCTCTTACGTTCGTTCAGCCGGTGAGCGCTTTCGGTTCGCCCTTGCTCCGCGGTCGCTCGTCGACCATCTTGCCCCAGACGATCATCCGATAGGTACTGGTGAATTCCGGGGTGCAGGTCGTCAGCGTGATGTAGCGTCCGGGGCCGGTGAATCCCGAGCCGGGCGGCACGGGGCCGATCACGCTGGTGTTGCTCGGTGAGGTCTGCGGAAGGATGCTCTCCATCTCGTACGTGTAGTACGCGCTCTGAGTCTCGACCACGATCTTGTCGCCCTTGGTGAGCTTGTTGATGTAACGAAACGGCTCGCCGTGAGTGTTGCGATGGGCTGCCACCGAGAAGTTGCCCTTCTTGTCCCAAGGCATCGCCGTCTTGATCCCGCTGCTCTTGTCGTAGTGGCCGACCATGCCGTGATCGAGCACGTTGTGCTTGTCGATGCCCTCCGCTATCGGCGCCTTCACATCGAGCTTCGGGATGTACATGATGCCGAAGCGCTCACCGGCCGCGAGGTTCTTCTTTTCGCCGCCGCCCTTTTGCCACTCGTGCTGGAGGGTGGTGGTGGCGCCGCCGGCCTCCTCGCCGGCCATCACATTCGTCCACCACAGCTGGTACGTGACGAACAGCAGCATCAGGACGCCGAGGCTGATGAACACCTCGCCCACCGCGCGACTGACGATCAGGCTGAGGCTCTCCTTGGCGGCTCGTGCGGCGCGGCGGGCCTCCAGCCGGGAGGTGGGGGCGGGAGGCGGTTCGGCGGCGACGGAGGTGGCGGCGGAGGTGGCGGCGGAGGTGGCCTTGGCGGCCGCCGAACCGGCACCGCCGTGCCGGGCACGTCTGCCGCCCCGTTTGGCGGCCTCCTGTGCAGCCTTACGCCGCGCCGCACGGCCACCGGACGCAGGCGGCGCGTCTGTTTCACGTGAAACGTCGCCACTGCCCGTTGTTTCACGTGAAACAACGGCGCCGTCACGACCCGCGCCCGGCTCCTCGGCCTGGCGAAGCGCCATGGTCTCGTCGTCCGTCTGCGTCCCGGCGAGGGGCGGGGGTACCGGAGCGGGGGCCGGGGGCCGGGGCGCCGCGTACGGCTTGCGCATCGGCTCGGCGGCCGTGCCGGATTCCTGTCCGGTTCCGTGACCGGTCCCGTCGCCATGTCCCGGAGCGTGGCCGTGGGCGGTCGGCTCGGGGCCGAAGTTGCGGGGCCAGTGGGACGCGGCCCCATAGGAGCCCGGCCGGGGGCCGGGCAGGGGGACCGGTGGGCCGGGGTGCTCGTCTTCGCGTTGCGGCCGGAACCAGGGTGAGCCGTCGCTCGCGGCGTGCCGGCCCGCCGTGTCGTTCGCGGCGTGGCGGGCCGGCCGCTCGGGCCTCTCGTACGCTCCGGGTTCGGGCGCCGGTGTCGCCTGGCCCGGCAGCGGATCGTTCAGCGGGTCGTCGAGCTGCCCGACGGCCGCCTCGAACGCGTCGGGGTGGCCGTACGGCTCCGACGGGCCGTAGGGATCCTGCGGCCCGTCGGGCTGCTCGGACGCATACGGCTGGGCCGGGTCGTACGGCTCGTAGGGTCTCTCCTCACGCTCGGGGCGCAGGGCCGTCACCCTCCGGCCTTGCCGACCACCGGGGCCAGCCCCGTGGAGCGCTGCACAGCCTCCTCGTCGCCGCATTCCACGAGCCAGTTGGCCAGCATCCTGTGTCCCCACTCCGTCAGGACCGACTCGGGGTGGAACTGCACGCCCTCCACCGGAAGTTCACGGTGCCGCAGGCCCATGGGGATCCGTCCGCCGGGGGCGTCCGTGGACTCGGTCCAGGCCGTGACGGTCAGTTCGTCGGGGACGGTGTCGGGTTCGACGGCCAGGGAGTGGTAGCGCGTGGCCGTGAAGGGGGAGGGCAGACCGGAGAACACCCCGGCGCCCTCGTGGGTGACGAGCGAGGTCTTGCCGTGCAGAAGCTCGGGTGCCCGGTCCACCACGCCGCCGTAGGCGACCGCCATCGATTGCATGCCCAGACAGACGCCGAACACCGGGACCCCGGTTTCGGCGCAGTGACGGACCATGTCGACGCAGACGCCGGCCTGCTCGGGCGTCCCGGGCCCGGGCGAGAGCAGGACGCCGTCGAAGCCGTCCTGGGCATGCCGCGGCGCGACCTCGTCGTTGCGCAGTACCTCGCACTCGGCACCGAGCTGGTAGAGGTACTGGACGAGGTTGAAGACGAAGCTGTCGTAGTTGTCGACGACGAGAATCCGTGCGGTCATCGGAGTGCCGCCATCCCTTCATTGACCGTGACGTCGTTGAAGGGGAGCAGCGGCTCCGCCCACGGAAAGACGTACTGGAAGAGCACGAAGACGACCGCCAGCACCAGCATCAGTGAAATCAGCGCCTTCACCCATGCGTTGCCCGGCAGATGCCGCCAGATCCAGCCGTACATGCGCTCGCTGTCCCCTTGCCGATGCCGATGACGATGTCGATTGCCCCACCAGACTAAGGGGCGAGGGTGGGCGCAGGGGGTCAGCCGGTCAAAGCCGACGGCCTTCCCTGTTCGACGGGTTGGGTGGCGTCCAGGTGTGCCCAGGCGATCAGCCGGTGGCTGTGGCCCCATTCCGGCTCGCAGGTGGTCAGTGTGAGATAGCGTCCCGGGCCGTTGTAGCCGGACCGTGCCGGTACGGGGTCGATGACGCCGGTGTCGCCGGGCAGCGTCGTGTAGGGCCGGTTGTCGATGCGGTAGGTGAACCAGGTGGTGCCGTCGGTCAGGACCACGGCGTCGCCGGGGCGCAGCCGGGGGAAGTCCTTGAAGGGGTCTCCGTAGGTGCGGCGGTGTCCGGCGACGGCGAAGTTGCCGACCCGGCCGAGCCGCGCGGTGCGGTCGTAGTGGCCCAGGCCGCGTTTGAGGGTGTCGGTGGCGGTGCCCTCCAGGACGGGTTTGGCCCAGTCCGCGCCGAGGCGCGGGATGTACATCACGGCGAAGGAGGAGCCCGCTTCGTAGCGGCGGGGCGGCTTGGCGCGGGTGGGTGCGGGGGCGCTGTCGTGGGAGGCGATCGGGCCGGTCGACCACTGTTCCTGGAGTCTGGCGATCTCGCCGTCCATCGTGCTGTCGGCCCGGACACCGGTCCAGAAGAGCACGTAGACGACGAAGAGCACGATGAGGGTGCCGGCGGTGACGCAGGTTTCGCTGAGTGCCCGTACGATCCACCGCACCGTGCTCCGGCTCCGCAGCGTCATTCGGCCCCGCCCCTCCCGCCGCCCGCGGGATGCGGGCTAAGGCTTCACAGGCTGTGCGTAGTGCAGATCCACTGTGCCGGAGTAGCCGGCAAGAGTCACCGCCTCGTGCTGGTCCACCTTCCAGCCCAGGCCGTAGGCGTTGACGTACTGCAGATAGTTCTGGATGGCGGGTGAGGCGGTCAGCGCCTTGTTCAGTGCCGTGCGGTCGCCGACGGCGGTGACGGTGTAGGGCGGGGAGTAGACCCGGCCCTGGAGGATCAGGGTGTTGCCGACGCAGCGCACGGCGCTGGTGGAGATCAGCCGCTGGTTCTTGACCCGGATGCCCTTGGCGCCGCCCTGCCACAGGGCGTTGACCACAGCCTGCAGGTCCTGCTGGTGGATGACCAGGTCATTGGGCTGGGGCTCGGGGATGCCGGGGATCTTGGCGGTGGCGTTGGGCGGGGCGTCGGTGAGGGTGACGGTGACGCCGGGTCCGGTCAGCGGCTTGGTGCCGGCGTTCTTCTCGAGGGCCTTGAGCTTGGCGTCCTCGGCCTTGGAGCTACCGTTGTCGCGTTGGGCGAGGGCGTCGACGCGTTCGCGCAAGGTGGCGTTACGGTCGTCCTGGGCACCGTTTTTGTGGCTGCGTTCCTCGATGAGGTCGGACAGTCGCAGCATGGAGTCGTCCGAGCGGAGGTTGGTGCCGCGTGCGGTGTCGAAGCTCAGCCAGAACAGCAGGCCGGCGAGTGCGAAGACGGTGAGCGTGAGGAGCCGTGCCGGCCGCAGGCGGGTGCGGGCGGGGCGACCTGGGGAGTCAGCGGAATTGCTCAACGTACCCTTACTCCTTACGACGCCGCGGAAGCACTACGCTAACGGACGCCCGGGCGAGGAATCGCGCCCCGTCGTTTCCTTCCCGGCACCCGTCCGTACCGCCCCCTCGCAGGTGGGGGCACCGCCCGCTCGAGCGCCGTCGAGAGTGGCGGAGCAGCGCATCGACAGGAGTGTTCCTCGTGCCGAAGTCACGGATCCGCAAGAAGGACGACTTCACGCCGCCACCGGCGGCGAAGACCACCAGTCTGAAGATGAATTCGGGCCGTGGCTGGGTCGCGCCGCTGATGCTGGCGATGTTCCTGATCGGGCTCGCCTGGATCGTGCTGTTCTACGTCTCGGAAGGCGATCTTCCGATCAGGGCGATGGGCAACTGGAACATCGTGTGCGGCTTCGGCTTCATCGCGGTGGGCTTCGGCGTCTCCACGCAGTGGAAGTAGGGCCTGCCCGGCCGTAGCAAGCCCTGCCCAAGGCCATCCACACCGTTATCCACAGCCGGGGAAAACTTCAGAAGATCTGTGGATAACCCTCGGGGGGTTGACGCCGGTGTGACCGGCGGCAACCATCCCCGTGCCCCGCCGCTCCTAGTCCTTACTGGGGAAATGCAGCTCAGCGCGGAGCGGAACGAGTGTTCCCCACAGCTTGCACAAGATCCGGCACGCACTGTGGACAACCTGTCCCGTCGGACCCCCGCAAGCGGTACGGGCCGCTCAGCCCACCAGCTGGAGCGTGCGTACCCACACCACCGCGACGATCACCAGCAGCGCCACCGCGCACGTCGCGACGTGCACCGGCTTCCGGTGCTCGCGCGGCGCGTGCACCATGCCGTACGCGACCGCGGCGCCCACCACCAAGCCGCCGACGTGCGCCTGCCAGGAGATGTTCGGCCAGACGAAGGTGAAGACCAGGTTGAGGCCGAGCAGGATCAGCACCGGCTTCATGTCGTAGTTCAGCCGGCGCATCAGGACGGCGGTGGCACCCAGCAGCCCGAAGATCGCGCCGGAGGCACCGAGGGAGAAACCCGTCGGCGACGCGAGCAGATACGTCAGGGCGCTGCCGCCCAGGCCGGAGAGCAGGTACAGGACGCTGAACCGGAGCCGGCCGAGCGCGGCTTCCAGCGGCGGGCCCAGCCACCACAGCGAGAGCATGTTGAACGCGATGTGCGGGATCTCCTGGTGCAGGAACATCGCGGTCACCAGGCGGTACCACTCCCCCTCGGCGACCCCCTGGGGCAGATAGCCGGAAGGGCTGCGCCCGAACAGGACCAGTTCGTTCAGCAGCTGGCCGCTCTTGTCGACCTGCACCGCGATGAAGACGGCGAGGTTGATGCCCATCAGGATCAGGGTGATCAGCCGCGGATTGGCGGCGACGGTGCCGCCCGCGATGGTGCGAGGGGCCGCCGCGCGCGCCGTCCGTCCGGCACCGCTGTGGACGCACTCCGGGCAGTGGAAGCCGACCGAGGCACTGACCATGCAGTCCGGGCAGATCGGCTTGTCGCAGCGGGTGCAGCGGATGCCGGTCGTCCGGTCCGGATGGCGGTAGCACGCCGGCAGCCCCTCACCGTCGTGGGCGTTCTTCGGCTCCTGTGGGCTGCCTGGCACCTGGTCCATCGTCCCCTCGTCCTTCTTCTCCGTCCAGGAGCGTAAAACACACCGCCCCGCCCGGTGTACGACCGGGCGGGGCGCAATGGTTCCCCGGAGCGGGACGCTGTCGGCCGACTCCGGTCCGTGGGCCCGCTCAGCGGGTTTCGATGACGACCGTCTCGATGACGACGTCCTGCACCGGACGGTCGGTCCGCGGGTTGGTCTGGGTGCCGCCGATGGTGTCCACGACCTTCTTGCTGGCGTCGTTGGTGACCTCGCCGAAGATGGTGTGCTTGCCGGTCAGCCACGCGGTGGGCGCGACGGTGATGAAGAACTGCGAGCCGTTGGTGCCCGGGCCGGCGTTCGCCATGGCGAGCAGGTAGGGCTTGTCGAAGGCCAGGTCGGGGTGGAACTCGTCCGGGAACTGGTAGCCCGGGCCGCCGGTGCCGTCGCCCAGCGGGTCGCCGCCCTGGAGCATGAAACCGCTGATCACACGGTGGAAGACCGTGCCGTCGTACAGCTTGTCCGTGGACTTCTTGCCGGTCGCCGGGTGCGTCCACTCCCGCTCGCCGCCGGCGAGCTCGACGAAGTTCTTGACCGTCTTGGGGGCGTGGTTCGGCAGAAGCCGGATCTCGATGTCGCCCTGGTTGGTCTTCAGGGTGGCGTAGAGCTGTTCAGCCACGATCTACCTTCCATAAGTCTTCGCTGGCGGTTGACGATCCTCGCACGGACCGGTCCGCCCGTCGCCCGCCACAAGCGGCCACGCCCTTCGCGCGTATTTTCACCCGCCGTCCGGCCGCCGACCGGCGGTGGAGCCGTCCTCCGGGTCGTACACCTGCCCCGGATTTCGACGGGTGTGCCAGGACAACGGGAATCGGGCGCGCAGGGCGCCAAACCGTGGCATTGTCGTCATAAGGCTCCGGAAGGTCCCCGATGACCCGGATGCCCGGTCTTACATGCCGTACGGCGTGCAAGCGGGCATGATCTTGAATCGGGTGGACAGGCGACACAACAGACATGGGGGACCACCCCCAAAGCCCCGGACACGCCACCGAGGAGGAGGATCCCGTGACCCGCAAGGACAGCGTGCGCGCGGCGACCGGTACGGCCAAGGACAGCGTGCGGCACGCCGCGGAGGTGGTGGCTCCGTATGCCGGTACGGCCAAGGAGGCCGCCGTGCACTACGCGCATGAAGCCCGTACGCGCATGGGGCCCAAGGTCGCCGAGGCCGCGCACCAGGCCCGGTCGCAGTACGACGCCCACCTCCAGCCGCGCCTGGAACACGCCCGTGACGCCCTGCCGCCCAAGGTCGACGCCGCGGCCGGCCGGGCCGCCCGGCGGACCCGCAAGGCCGCCCGGCAGGCCGCCGAGTACACCGCGCCCCGGCTGGAGAGCGCGGTGAGCTCGGCCCGTGCGGCCGCCGATCCGGTCCGCGAGGAAGCCCTGGCCCGCGGCAGTGCCGCGCTGGCCGCGCTGCGCGGGCAGGTGACGGCCGCCGAGATCGCCAAGCTCCAGAAGAAGCACAGCCGCCGCTGCCGCACCGGGAAGGCCGTGAAGCGGCTGGCCATCCTGGGCATCCTGGCGGGCGGCGCGGTCGCCGCCTGGAAGTGGTGGGACAAGCAGGCCAACCCCGACTGGCTGGTCGAGCCGCCGGCCCCCACCGAGGTCGGCGAGCGCGGCCGTCTCAACGCCGTGGACGGCAGCGAGGGCGCCTCACTCGACCCCGAGGTCCAGGCCAAGCAGGACGAGGACCAGGCCGACGAGCGCGGCCGCGGCGGCAGCACCGCCTGACGCCGCCGGCACCACACCGACGGGCCGTGCCCGCCACCCTCTCAACAGGGCGGCGGGCACGGCCCGTTGGCGTCTGCGCGCCCCGGCGACGAAGGCCCGGACGCCACCCGCCGCCGCGGCCCCGCGCGGCATTACGCTCCGTCAGCTCCGTGCGCCCACCCAGGTGAAACACGCGCCTTCGAGGTCACCAAACGTGCCGAAAAGCATATTGGCGGGTTACCTCGTGCCTGCCCACCGGTCGTGACGCACAGCGCCACGACCGCTGCCGGAGCATTGCGGAGGAGTACCGTCATGTCGTCGCGTTTCGTCAAACGGTCCATCGAAGCGAGCCTGTCCGTGCTGATCGTGCTGGTGTGCGCCTACGGCCTCACCGCTCAGGCCGCTGCTGCCGCCGCTCCGCCAACCGCTCCAGCGGACACCGACTGGGAGCGGGTCGCCGCCTGCGAGAGCAGCGGCCGCTGGCACATCAACACCGGAAACGGCTACCACGGCGGACTGCAGATCGATTCCACCACCTGGCGTGCCTACGGTGGCCGCGACTTCGCCCCCCGCGCCGACCTCGCCTCCCGGACACAGCAGATCGCGGTCGGGGAACGTATCGCCGAGGACCGCGGCATGGCGCCGTGGCCCAACTGCGGGCGCTTCGGTCTCTTCGGTGACAACCAGAACGAGGCCCGGGGAACCACCGCCCGTCACCGGCATCCGTCGGCGAACCGGCACTCTTCGTCCCAGGCACACCGGACCCCGTCGGCGGCCCACCCGCACAAGCACCACCGCATCCACCGGGGCACCGGCACCAGGGCCGGCAACGCCTTTGTCGTGCAGCGGGGCGACTGCCTCTCGGTCATCGCGCGCCAGCAGCACGTCCCCGGCGGCACCCAGGCCCTGTACGACCTGAACAAGAACACCCTGGAGCAGGGCCCGGACCACATCTACCCGGGGCAGCACCTGCGGCTGAGCCGCTGAGCGGACGCGGGCGCCGGGCCCTCGCGGCACCACCGGCGCCCGCCGACCGCACCAGTCCGTGCTGCCCAACAAAAAACCCTCTGACCTGCGTTTATGCAGATCAGAGGGTGTTGGGCGGTGGAGCCTAGGAGAGTCGAACTCCTGACATCTGCCATGCAAAGACAGCGCTCTACCAACTGAGCTAAGGCCCCTTCGCGGACCAGGGTACCTGGTACCGGGCGCCTTTCCCGACCGGGTATCGCCGTGCCCCGCCCCCCTCCGTAGGATGCGTCGCGAGATTCGCGGCAGCGAAGCGCGATCGGGGAGACAGGGGAGACGCATGGACGCAGCACAACAGGAAGCCACCGCGCGGGCCCGGGAGCTGCAGCGCAGTTGGTACGGGGAGCCTCTGGGTGCACTGTTCCGCCGTCTCATCGAGGATCTCGGCCTCAACCAGGCCCGGCTGGCCTCCGTACTCGGCCTGTCCGCTCCGATGCTGTCGCAGCTGATGAGCGGGCAGCGCGCGAAGATAGGCAACCCGGCCGTGGTGCAGCGCGTCCAGGCGCTGCAGGAACTGGCCGGACAGGTCGCGGACGGCAGTGCCAGCGCCGCCGAGGCCACCGACCGCATGGACGAGATCAAGAAGACGGCCGGCGGTTCGGTACTGAACAACACCACGCAGCAGACGTCGTCCACCGGGGCGACCACCGTACGTCGCGTGGTGCGCGAGATTCAGTCGCTGCTGCGCTCGGTCTCCGACGCCGGCGACATCATCGATGCGGCGAACACCCTCGCCGCCACGCATCCCGAACTGGCAGAGTTCCTCAGGGTCTACGGTGCCGGCCGCACCGCGGACGCGGTCGCGCACTACGAGGCGCACCAGAGCTAGCCACAGCGGAGCTTGCGGAGCACGGGAGCGGGACGGGGCGTCATGGGTGAGATCTTCGCCGGTCGGTACGAGCTGATCGACCCGATCGGACGAGGCGGTGTCGGTGCCGTCTGGCGCTCCTGGGACCACCGCAGGCGCCGCTACGTAGCCGCCAAGGTGCTGCAGCAGAGCGATGCGCACACCCTGCTGCGCTTCGTACGGGAACAGGCGCTGCGGATCGACCATCCGCACGTGCTGGCCCCGGCGAGCTGGGCCGCCAACGACGACAAGGTGTTGTTCACCATGGACCTGGTGAACGGCGGCTCGTTGGCCCATCTGATCGGTGACTACGGCCCCTTGCCGCCGCGGTACGTGTGCACGCTGCTGGACCAGTTGCTGGCCGGACTGACCGCGGTCCACGCCGAGGGGGTCGTGCACCGGGACATCAAACCGGCCAACATCCTGCTGGAGGCCACCGGCACCGGACGCCCGCATCTGCGGCTGAGCGACTTCGGTATCGCGATGCGCAAGGGCGAGCCGCGGCTCACCGAAACCAACTATGTGGTGGGCACGCCCGGTTACTTCGCGCCCGAGCAGATGCTGGGCGCCGAGCCGGACTTTCCGGCGGACCTGTTCGCGGTCGGCCTGGTGGCGCTGTATCTGATCACCGGCACCAAGCCGGACGCCGAGGCGCTGGTCCGGCACTTCGCCGAGCACGGGGTCCCGGACGCTCCCCAGGACGTCCCGGAACCGCTGTGGCAGGTGCTGGCCGGTCTCGTGCATCCGGACCCGGAGTCGCGGTTCAGGACGGCCACGGGGGCACGCAAGGCGATCCTGTCGGCGGCCGAGTTGCTGCCGGACGCGACGATCGAGGACGAGATCGTCGAGGTCTTCGACCACATAGGGCCGCTGCCCAGCGGGTTCGGGCCGTCCGGGCCGTTCGCTTCGCGCGGCGGAGCCGGGAGCGCGGCCGACGGGCCGGGCTCACCGTCGGACACCGGGAGCTTCCCGCTCGCACCGCCGGATTCGAGCCTGCCGGTGCCGCAGCAGCCGAGCACCCCGCCGACTCCGACGCCCACCCCGGTGCCGGGCGCGGCTCAGGGGAGCACGCCTCCGGACCACGGGCTGCCCGTCGCACCGGCCACGCCGTCGGCACCGATGCCGTCGTACGAGCCGACGGTGGCCGTCCGGCCGGAGATGTCGGCGACCCGGCCCTATACGGCGGGCCCGTACCCAGTGCCCCATCCGCCGGCCGGGGTGCCTGTGCAGCAGGCGCCGACGGGACCGGCGACGCCTGCCGCGGGGGCTCCGGTCGCCGCACGGGCCGCTTCGGTGTCCGTCCCGGAAAGGCGTCCGGGACCGCCCGCGAAGGTGGCGGTCCCGGTACTGATCGTCGCACTGCTGTGCATCGCGGTGGGCATCTGGGCGCTGTCGGTCTCCTGACGGGCCGGGCGGCCGGGCGACTACCAGTTCTGCGGAGGACCGAACTGCTGCTGTTGCCCTCCGTGTTGGCTCTGCTGCGGCGGTGCGGGCTGCCCCTCCTGCGGAGGACGCGCCGCAGCGGCCCCGGGCGCTCCCGGAGAAACGACCCGGCGCCGGGCCACGAGGGTCCAGACGCCCAGCCCCACCAGCAGCACCACTCCGGTGCCGATGCCGGCGTAGCCCACGGCCCGCAGGGTGTTGTTCCCGCCCGCCGCCTCCTCGGCCCGGCCCGTCCTGGCCATCTCCCGGTCCGCGTCGGTGACGGTGAACTCGGGAGCCGGTCCGGCGTACGCCGGACCGGCTTTCGCCTCGTTGCGTACGTCCACCCTCAGGATGAAGTCGGTGCCCTTGGGGAAGTACCGGGTGGCATGGGAGTTCAGGGTCACCTCGAGGTAGTACCAGCCCGCGAACCGCATCGCCTTGACGGCACTGGTGGTGGTGAAGCGGTTTTCATAGGCGATGGGGGCGGTGAATTCCTTCACGGTGGTCGGCTTGCCGTCGTACAGGACGAAGTTGTCGCCGCTCACCAGGCCGCGTGCGGGGTTGAAGACGCTCAGCCCGAAGCCGTCCCTGACAGAGCTGCTGCCGGGGGCGGACGCGTTCGGCAGCTCCGCACGCAGGTTGAGCCGCTGGCCCCAGTCCACCGGCACCCGATAGAAGCGGGTCTCGCCGGGCCGGATGCGGTCCTTCCATACGCCGCCGGTGACCGAGGCCGCGTCGTTGAAGCCGGTGCCGCCCGTGGCGGGCTGTGTGGTGGGGTCGGTGCGGGGCGGCGGTGTCCGGGTGGGCCAGTTGCCCTCGGCCGGCGCGGAGGGTGCGGTGCCTTTGAGCCCGGGTTCGGTCACGAACCTCAGCTCGATGGGCCAGTCCTCGGGCCCGGAGGTCTCCGGCCCCTTGCGGGTGACCACGACGTAGTACAGCCCGGCCGCCTGGCACTGGGTGCGGTCGCCGCCGACGAGTCGCTCGGCGTAGTCGCCGATGGGATAGGGCGTTCCGTCGCCGTGGAAGGACTGCGAGGACTCCGATGTACAGGAGGCGCCGTCGCTGTCCTGGATGTCGACGGTCAGCTTGTCGCTGTAGTCCTCGACCTTGGTGCCCGGGCGGGGCGCGGCGACCACCGAGACATAGGCACTGGATCTGGCGTCCAGCTCGATGCGGTAGTACTTCTCGGTGTTGCGGTCGATGCGGTCGGTGCCCAGCCCCGGCTTGATCTGTGAAGCGTCCGTGGCGATGGCGGCGCCCTTGATCGCGGTGGCGCCGCGTGCCGTCCGGTAGTGGGGAAGGCCCTCCGCGGAGGCCACTCCCACCGCCCCGGGCAGCACCGCCACCATGCCCAGTGCCGTCAGTACGGCGAGCCCTCGGGTCGTGCCCCGCCCCGTCACCACGAGCCACCCCTCATCGCATCCGCATCGCCGCCGCGCGGTTTCCTGCGGGCCCGCAGATAGGCGACCGCGAGACCGGCCAGCAGCAGTACGCCGATACCGCCGGAGACGGCCGCGACCACCGGGCCGGCCGCCCATCCCGCCCTGCCGTCCTGCGTGCCGTCCGCCGAAGCACCGGAGGCGTCGTTCCTGGCGACCACCGCACCGGCCTGCGGACCGGCCTTCGCCTTGCCCAGGACGGCGACCCGCAGCACCACGCCGATGTGCGGGTTGCGCGCGATCTCGGAGGCCTTGGCGCCCAGGGTCACCGCGATGTAGAAGTTGCCCTTGTCGTGCACGGGGGTGACGTTGGGGTGGTTCTCGTAGCGGTTGGTCCAGGCGACCGGGACCGTCCCCATGCTGAGCGACGCCGGGTGTCCGTTGTAGGGGACCTGCGGGCCGAACTCCCCCGTGCCGCTGCCGACCGGCATACGGGCCGGGGTGTAGACCTGTGTGCCGCCGTAGGAGGTGGTGGCGCTGAAGCCTCTGACCGTCGGCTCGTTGGCGAATTCCACGTCGTAGCGCAGCTGCTGTCCCCAGCCGACCGGCACCTTGTACCAGAGGGTCTGCGAGGGAAGAACCTTGTCCCGCCAGACGCCCTGGGTGAGGGTGCGGGCGTCGTTGAAGCCGGTGCCACCGGAGACGTCCTTGGGAGCGCTGGTGGGCAGTGCGGCGTCCTTGCCGCCCGCACCGTACTCCGGCTCCGACTGTGCGGGCGTGACGCCCTTCTTCAGCGGATGTTCCACGTGAAACATCACCTCGAGCGGCCAGGGCGAGGCATCCGATCCCTTGGCCGCCTTGCGTTCCACGACGAACCAGTAGCGGCCGGCCTTGTCGCAGCCGGCGGTGCCGTCCTGGGAGGGGACACGGCTGAGGCCGGAGGTGAGCGGGGTGGCGCCCTCCCGCTGGCCGAACAATTCGGTGGTGGATCCGCAGGTGCTGTCGATGTCGTGGACGATCTCGGTGTGCAGGGAGTCGAGGGAGTCGACCGCCGCACCGGGCTGGGGCACGACGGTCGCCGAGAAGTCGGCCGTGGAGACGGCGTCCAGGTCGGTGGCGTAGAAGCGCCTTTCGTTGGGCCCGATGCTGTCCAGGTACTGCCCGGGGGCGATGCCGGGCGCATTCGCGTTGGTGGGTGTCCCCTGAACCTTGTCGCCCTTGAACCGGTAACCGTCCGCCGAGAGTTGGCCGGCCCGCTGGAGCTGACGGGCGAGCGCCTTGGCGTCGGGGGCGTCGTAGTACTGGCCGTTGCCCGACTTGGCGATGCACTCCAACTGCTGCCGGGCCCGGCCGGCGACGTGGAATCCGATGGCGTCGATGTGCAGATCGACGCCGGACGCGGCGAGTTGGGCGGCGACCTTGCACGGCGGCGGGGTGACGCAGTTGTCCTCACCATCGGAGATCAGCAGGATCGTGCGCTTGCCGATCGCCCCTGTGGACGCCTTGGGCAGGTCGTGAGCGGCCTTTTGAAGGGACAGCCCGATGGGAGTGTCCCCCTTGGGCCGGACGCCGCTGACGGCCCGCTTGAGGCCCGCCCGGTCGAGCGGGGACACTGGCTGGGCGAGCCGGGTGTCGTCGCAGCCCTTGGCCCTGTCGGAGCCGTAGAGCCGCAGGCCGGTCGGATAGCCGGCGGGGAGCCCATCGACGACCGTGCCGACGGCCTTACGGGCGGCGTCGATCCGGGTGGCGCCGGAGCCGTCCTTTTCGGCCATGGAGCCGGAGGAATCCAGCACCATCACCATGCCGTTGCCGTTGCCGTTGCCGTTGCCGGATGGCGCGGCCGGTGCGGCCTGCGCGGGCGGCGTCGCCTGGAGCGGCGCGGCGGCGAGCGCCAGCAGCAGTCCACCGAGCAGCACCACCGCCCCCCTGCGGCGTCGTCGTGCCATATCCCTCGTCCCCCTTGCGTACCGCGTGTCTCGTCCCGCACATCAACGCACACCGGGATACCACGCACATCACCTTTGCTGCTGCAAGCTAGTAATGTGCTAACGCAAATTCAAGGGGGCCGGCGTCACGGCACTGCAACAACACCGACCCACCGCCAACGCACCTGCGCGCGACGTCATCCCACGGCGCCCTGCGCATCCCACAATGCACGAGACCCCGGCTGCCAGAGGCAACCGGGGTCCGTACGAACTGCTGTGCGTTGGGGTCTCACACACCCGAACCTGCGGGCACGGAGTCGGTCGCCTCCGTCCACAGATCCTGCTCGGCGCGATCCGCCTGGATCTGGCGGTACACGAGGAGCCCGCCGATGGCGGCCAGTGCGACCAGGAGAAGCTTCTTCACCGCGCGACCTCGTCTTTCGTTGACGTAGGGGACCTATGTCGGCCGATGATACACACCGGCCGATACCGATCGGTTATCAAGGCCGCACTCGACCGCAACCGGAACCCACGGCGTCGGCGGAGCCCCAACTTCCCTTTTCCGCAGGACGAATCGGCCCGGCCCCGCACCCGCTCTCCCGCGGGATACAAACGCATCGGCCCGGCCGGAGAAATCTCCGGCCGGGCCGATTGTGCAGTGCGGCTACCAGGACTTGAACCTGGGGCCTCTTCCTTATCAGGGAAGCGCTCTAACCGTCTGAGCTATAGCCGCGCGTTCGCTGCACCGAAAGATTAGCGCACTTCAGAGGCGTTCCCAAAATCGGTTCCGATGACCGTCCGACGAGCCCGCCACCAGCGGCTCTACTCGTCCTCGGCGAGGGTCAGCTCCACCCCGCCCACGAACCCCGCGGACAGGTTGTAGATGAACGCACCAAGCGTCGCCAGGGCCGTCGCCAGCACCACGTCGATCACCGCGATGATCGACGTGAACAGCAGCACCCGGGGCAGCGAGAGGAACGACTGCAGATCGAAGCCGCCGCCGTCGCCCGAGCCCGTGGCCTCGCTGATCGTGCCGCCGACGGTGGAGAAGACGCCCATCGCGTTCATCACCATCCACAGCACCGAGGCGGCCACCACCGTGCACACGCCCAGGGCGATGGACAGCAGGAAGCTGACCTTCATCACCGACCAGGGATCGGCACGCGCCACCCGCAGCCGGGCCTTGCGGGTGCGCGGCACCGTGCCGGCGCCCGTGCGGGGCTTGCGCACCGACTGACCGCTACCGGTGCCGCCGCCCGCGGGGTAGGCCTGCGGCGGCTGGTAGGGCTGCGCCTGGCCTCCCTGGTGCTGCGGCTGGGCCTGCGGCTGATGCTGCGGTTGGTGCTGCGGCTGCGGCTGACGGGTATCGGTCACGGTTCCCCCCTTGTCGGAGCCCTCGTCTCGGGGGCTTTCGGACGCGGCAGAGCCACGGGCGCCGTCTTCCGTCACGGTCGCGGGTCCGGACGGGGAGCCGTTCCCGGCTCCCGATCCTCCCGCTGCAGCGCCCGTGGCTCCACTCACGACCTACTCCTCGTGCTACTCCGCCGCGGGCTGCTCGCCCTCGGCCGCCGCCGGCTCGGTCCCTGCGACCGCCTCGGTCTCCTCGGTCTCATCGACCCCGTCGACCTCTTCGGCCTCACGACCGGCCTCGGCGTTCCGTGCGATGCCGACAACGGCATCTCGCTTGCCCAGGTTGATCAGTTGGACGCCCATGGTGTCACGGCCGGTCTCCCGTACCCCGTTGACCCGCGTACGAATCACGCCACCGCCCAGGGTGATCGCCAGGATCTCGTCGTTCCCCTCGACCACCAGGGCGCCGACCAGCGAACCACGATCCTCCACGATCTTGGCGGCCTTGATCCCGAGGCCGCCACGGCCCTGGACGCGGTACTCGTCCACCGGAGTGCGCTTGGCGTAGCCGCCGTCCGTCGCGGTGAACACGAACGTCCCGGCGCGCACGACGTTCAGCGAGAGCAGCTGGTCGCCCTCGCGGAAGCTCATGCCCTTGACGCCGGAGGTGGCCCGGCCCATCGGGCGCAGCGCCTCGTCCGTCGCCGTGAACCGGATCGACTGCGCCTTCTTGCTGATCAGCAGCAGATCGTCGCTCTCCGACACCAGCTCGGCGCCGATCAGTTCGTCGTCCGAGCCGTCCTCCTGCTCGCGCAGGTTGATCGCGATCACACCGCCGGAGCGGGGCGAGTCGTAGTCCTTGAGCGGGGTCTTCTTCACCAGGCCGGCCTTGGTGGCGAGCACCAGGTACGGCACGGCCTCGTAGTCGCGGATGGCCAGGATCTGCGCGATCTGCTCGTCCGGCTGGAAGGCGAGCAGGTTGGCCACATGCTGACCGCGCGCATCGCGGCCCGCGTCCGGCAGCTCGTACGCCTTGGCACGGTAGACCCGGCCCTTGTTCGTGAAGAACAGCAGCCAGTGGTGGGTGGTGGAGACGAAGAAGTGGTCGACGATGTCGTCTTCCTTGAGCTTCGTGCCCCGCACGCCCTTGCCGCCGCGCTTCTGCGAGCGGTAGTCGTCGGTCTTCGTCCGCTTCACATAGCCGCCACGGGAGATCGTGACGACGATGTCCTCCTCGGCGATCAGGTCCTCGATGGACATGTCGCCCTCGAAGGGCACCAGCTTGGAGCGCCGGTCGTCGCCGAACTTCTCGACGATCGCGGCCAGTTCCTCGCTGATGATCTGGCGCTGGCGCTCCGGCGAGGCCAGGATCGCGTTGTACTCGCTGATCTTGCGCTGCAGCTCGTCGTGCTCGGAGGTGATCTTCTGGCGCTCCAGGGCGGCCAGCCGGCGCAGCTGCATCTCCAGGATCGCGTTGGCCTGGATCTCGTCGATGGTCAGCAGGCCCATCAGGCCCTCGCGCGCGACGTCGACCGTCTCGCTGCGCCGGATCAGCGCGATGACCTCGTCGATGGCGTCCAGGGCCTTGAGCAGACCGCGCAGGATGTGCGCCCGCTCCTCGGCCTTGCGCAGCCGGAACTTCGTCCGGCGGACGATGACCTCGATCTGGTGCGTGACCCAGTTCCGGATGAACGCGTCCAGGGAGAGCGTGCGCGGCACGCCGTCCACCAGGGCGAGCATGTTGGCACCGAAGTTGGTCTGGAGGTCGGTGTGCTTGTAGAGGTTGTTGAGGACGACCTTGGCGACCGCGTCCCGCTTGAGGACGATGACCAGGCGCTGGCCGGTGCGCGAGGACGTCTCGTCGCGGACGTCCGCGATGCCGCCGATCTTGCCGTCCTTGACCAGGTCGGCGATCTTCTGCGCGAGGTTGTCCGGGTTGGTCTGGTAGGGCAGCTCGGTGACCACCAGGCACTGGCGGTTCTGGATCTCCTCGACGGCGACCACCGCGCGCATCGTGATGGAGCCGCGGCCGGTGCGGTACGCCTCCTCGATGCCCTTGCGGCCCACGACCAGCGCGCCGGTGGGAAAGTCGGGGCCCTTGATGCGCTCGATCAGCGCTTCCAGCAGCTCCTCATTGGATGCCTCGGGGTGCTCCAGCGCCCACTGGGCGCCGGCCGCGACCTCGCGGAGGTTGTGCGGCGGGATGTTCGTCGCCATACCGACCGCGATGCCGGCGGAGCCGTTGATCAGCAGGTTCGGGAAGCGCGCCGGCAGGACCGTCGGCTCCTGGTTGCGGCCGTCGTAGTTGTCCTGGAAGTCGACGGTCTCCTCGTCGATGTCCCGCAGCATCTCCATGGAGAGCTGCTTCATCTTGCACTCGGTGTACCGCATGGCCGCGGCCGGGTCGTTGCCCGGGGAACCGAAGTTGCCGTTGGAGTCCACCAGCGGCATCCGCATCGACCACGGCTGCGCCAGGCGGACCAGGGCGTCGTAGATCGAGGAGTCGCCGTGCGGGTGGTACGTACCCATGACGTCACCGACGACGCGGGCGCACTTGTAGAAGCCCTTCTCGGGGCGGTAGCCGCCGTCGTACATCGCGTACAGGACGCGGCGGTGCACCGGCTTGAGGCCGTCGCGCACATCGGGCAGCGCACGCGAGACGATGACGGACATCGCGTAGTCGAGGTAGGAGCGCTGCATCTCCGTCTCGAGCCCGACGGGCTCGACGCGCATGCCCACGCCTTCGATGGCGGCGGGCGCGCCCTCGGCGGTCACGCCGTCCGGGGTCACAGGAGGGTTCTCGTCGGCCATTGCTGTTCAAAGTCCTTTCGAGCTGCGGCTGTTGTGAGGGCCGACAGGGCTCAGATGTCGAGGAAGCGGACGTCCTTGGCGTTGCGCTGGATGAATGAGCGGCGTGCCTCGACGTCCTCGCCCATCAGCACCGAGAACAGGTCGTCCGCGCGGGCGGCGTCGTCCAGCGAGACCTGACCGAGGACACGGTGGTCGATGTCCATGGTCGTGATGCGCAGCTCCTCGGCGTTCATCTCACCGAGGCCCTTGAACCGCTGGACGGAGTCGTCCTTGATCCGCTTGCCGTTCTGCTTGCCCAGCTCGATCAGCGCGTCCCGCTCCGCGTCGGAGTAGGCGTACTCGAAGTCGTCCCGACCCCACTTGATCTTGTACAGCGGCGGGCGGGAGAGGTAGACGTGGCCGGCCTCGACCAGCGGGCGCATGAAGCGGAAGAGGAAGGTGAGCAGCAGGGTGTTGATGTGCTGGCCGTCGACGTCGGCGTCCGCCATCAGAATGATCTTGTGATAGCGGAGCTTCTCGATGTCGAAGTCCTCGTGGACCCCGGTGCCGAAGGCCGAGATCAGCGCCTGGACCTCGTTGTTCTGCAGGATCTTGTCGACCCGCGCCTTCTCGACGTTGAGGATCTTGCCTCGGATCGGGAGGATCGCCTGGTACTGCGGGTTGCGGCCGGACTTGGCCGAGCCGCCGGCGGAGTCACCCTCGACGATGAAGATCTCGCACTTCGTCGGGTCGTTGGACTGGCAGTCGCTCAGCTTGCCCGGCAGCGACGCCGTCTCCAGCAGGCCCTTGCGGCGGGTCAGATCGCGCGCCTTGCGGGCCGCGACCCGGGCGGTGGCCGCCTGGATGCCCTTGCGGATGATGTCCGCGGCCTCGTTGGGGTTGCGGTCCAGCCAGTCCGTGAGGTGCTCGTGCACGACCTTCTGGACGAAGGTCTTCGCCTCGGTGTTGCCCAGCTTCGTCTTGGTCTGGCCCTCGAACTGCGGCTCGCCGAGCTTGACCGAGATGATCGCCGTCAGACCCTCGCGGATGTCCTCGCCCGTGAGGTTGTCGTCCTTCTCGCGCAGCAGCTTCTTGTCGCGCGCGTACCGGTTGATCAGACCCGTCAGCGCCGCGCGGAAGCCCTCTTCGTGGGTGCCGCCCTCGTGGGTGTGGATGGTGTTCGCGAAGCTGTAGACACCCTCGCTGTACTGGGTGTTCCACTGCATCGCGAGCTCGACCGAGAGCAACCGCTCCTTGTCCTCGGCCTCCACGTCGATGACCGTCGGATGCACCAGTTCGCCCTTGCGGGAGTTCAGGTACTTCACGAAGTCGACGATGCCGCCCTCGTAGTGGTAGCGCACCGTGAGGGGCTTGCCCTCCTCGTCCACATGGTCCGCTCGCTCGTCCGTCAGGGCGATGGTCAGGCCCTTGTTGAGGAATGCCATCTCCTGGAAGCGCCGCGACAGCGTCTCGAAGCTGTAGTCGGTGGTCTCGAAGATGTCGCCGTCGGCCCAGAACGTCACCGAGGTGCCGGACTCGTCCGTGGCCTCGTTCTTGGCCAGCGGCGCGGTCGGCACACCGAGCTTGTACTCCTGCGTCCAGCGGTAGCCGTCCGTGCGGACCTCGACCGCCACCCGCTGCGACAGCGCGTTCACGACGGAGACACCCACGCCGTGCAGACCACCGGAGACCGCGTAGCCGCCGCCGCCGAACTTGCCGCCGGCGTGCAGCACCGTCATCACGACCTCGACGGCCGGCTTGTTCTCCGACGGCACGATGCCGACCGGGATACCGCGGCCGTTGTCGACGACGCGGACGCCGCCGTCGGGCAGGATCGTCACGTCGATGGTGTCCGCGTGACCGGCCATCGCCTCGTCGACGGAGTTGTCGACGACCTCTTGCACGAGGTGGTGCAGACCACGCTCGCCCGTCGAGCCGATGTACATGCCAGGGCGCTTACGGACCGCGTCCAGGCCTTCGAGGACGGTGATCGCGCTGGCGTCGTACGACTTCTCCACCGAGGAGTCGCCCATGACGCCGGCAGGAACCCCCTCTTCGGTAGAAGCCGTGTTGTTCTCGTTGAGGTCGCCGGAGTCGGCCACGAAGCGCCCTTTCTGGCACAGCACAAGCCCTTCCGCGCCTGTGGGGCAACCCCAGAAAAGACAGGCGAGAACGGCTGCGTCGTTCGACATGTTCCGCGAGTGGGCGGGATTGCCACCAGTCTACCGGTAGCGCTGACACTCATGGGGGTTTGCAGGCGCCTGAGTCGTCATGTGCCGCCCTGAACTGACGTCCGCCGACTCCCCATATTCGAGAAGGGGCCTCAGGACGCTCACACGGGCACTCAGCGCTTCCGGCTGTCAACCGGCCGCTACCGTGAGCGGAGTCTCACCCGTCCCACTGGCGCACAGGCGTCGCCCGGCTCAGCCGTAGGTGTCGCCGGGGCCCTTGCTCCCCGGTGCCCGCAGGGGTCCGTAGCGCCGCGCGGGGCCGCCGGGACCCAGCACCTTGATCAGCTTCACCGTTCCCTGGCCGAGGTCCTGGTTGAGCCGAGCCACCAGCTGCGGCGCCAGCAGCCGAAGCTGCGTCGCCCACACCGTGGAATCGCACTGCACGGTCAGCACCCTGGCGTCCTCGTCGTACCGCTGCGGCTCGCAGTGCTGCGCCACCTCGGGCCCGACCAGCTGCGGCCAGCGCCCCATGACCCCGCCGACCGCCGCCGGCGTCTCCCAGCCGCGCTCGGTGATCAGCCGGTTGATCGCCGCACCGAGCGGCAGCGGATCGCGGCCGTCCGCGCGCGCACCCGAGCGCAGCCCGCCGCGCCGCGCCTGCTTCTTCTGCTGCGCGGCCGCACCCCGGGCCCGCGCCTGCTCCTTGGCGGCCACCAGCGCCTGGCGGGCCAGATCCACTCCGGACAGCTCCGGTGCACGGGGCCGCTCCGGCTCCGGGGCGCTCACGGGGCCACCTTCTGCGCGGTCCCGTCGGAGACCGCGTAGCGCGCCCCGGCCAGCACGCCCGGCACATCGTCGTCCACCGCCGCCGTCACCAGCACCTGCTCGCCCGGTGCCACCAGCTCCGCGAGCCGCTCACGCCGCCGCGCGTCCAGTTCCGCGAAGACGTCGTCCAGGACGAGCACCGGCTCATTGCCCTCGGCCCGCAGCAGGTCGTACGAGGCCAGCCGCAGCGCCAGCGCGTACGACCAGGACTCGCCGTGGCTCGCGTACCCCTTGGCGGGCAGCTGCCCCAGCTTCAGCACCAGATCGTCGCGGTGCGGGCCGACCAGCGTCACCCCGCGCTCGATCTCGCCCTTGCGGGCCTCGCCCAGCGCCGACAGCAGCACGCCGTAGAGCTCCTCACGACCGGCCGCCGCGGCCATCGCCTCGCCCGCCGACCCGCGGTACTCCAGCGCCAGCGGCCCACCGCCGGGCGCCAGCTGCTCGTACGCCTTGTCCGCCAGCGGCTGCAGCGCGCCGATCAGATCCAGCCGCTGCGCCAGCAGCTCGGCACCGGCGCGGGCCAGGTGCTGGTCCCAGACGTCCAGCGTCGACAGGTCCATCTGTCGCCCGCCGTGCCGCCGCGCCAGCGCCGCGGTCTTGAGCAAAGTGTTGCGCTGCTTGAGCACGCGGTCGTAGTCGGAGCGCACCCCCGCCATCCGCGGCGAACGCGCCGTGATCAGCTCGTCCAGGAACCGTCGGCGCTCCCCGGGGTCCCCCTTGACCAGGGCCAGATCCTCCGGCGCGAACAGCACCGTCCGTACGATCCCCAGCACGTCCCGAGGCTTGACCTGCGAAGACCGGTTGATCCGGGCGCGGTTCGCCTTGCCGGGGTTGAGCTCCAGCTCCACCAGCTGCTGCCGCTCGCCCTGGACGACCGCGGCCCGGATGATCGCCCGCTCGGCGCCCATCCGCACCAGCGGGGCATCCGAGGAGACGCGGTGGCTGCCGAGGGAGGCCAGATAGCCGACGGCCTCCACCAGGTTGGTCTTGCCCTGGCCGTTGGGGCCCACAAAAGCCGTGACGCCCGGGTCGAGCGGGACCTCGACCCGGGCGTACGAGCGGAAGTCGGCGAGCGAGAGATGCGTGACGTGCATGACGTGGTGCGCCGACCTCCCAGGGCTGCTGGCTGTAGCTGGCTTACTTCTTGTTCTCCACCGCGTGGCCACCGAACTGGTTGCGCAGCGCGGCGATCATCTTCATCTGCGGGGAGTCGTCCTGACGGGATCCGAAGCGCGCGAAGAGCGAGGCCGTGATCGCGGGCAGCGGCACGGCGTTGTCGATCGCGGCCTCGACGGTCCAGCGGCCCTCACCGGAGTCGGCGGCGAAGCCGCGCAGCTTCTCCAGGTGCTCGTCGTCGTCGAGGGCGTTGACGGCCAGGTCCAGCAGCCAGGAACGGATGACCGTGCCCTCCTGCCAGGAGCGGAAGATCTCGCGCACGTCCGTGACGGAGTCGACCTTCTCCAGCAGCTCCCAGCCCTCGGCGAAGGCCTGCATCATCGCGTACTCGATGCCGTTGTGGACCATCTTCGCGAAGTGGCCGGCGCCGACCTTTCCGGCGTGCACCGCGCCGAACTCGCCCTCGGGCTTGAGGGCGTCGAAGATCGGCTGCACCTTGGCGACGTCGTCCTTCTCGCCGCCGTACATCAGCGCGTAGCCGTTCTCCAGGCCCCACACACCTCCGGAGACGCCGCAGTCGACGAAGCCGATGCCCTTGGCCTTGAGCTCCTCGGCGTGCTTCTCGTCGTCGGTCCAGCGGGAGTTGCCGCCGTCCACGACGATGTCGCCGGGCGCGAGGAGCTCGGCCAGCTCGTCGATCGTCGACTGGGTGGCGGCACCGGCCGGCACCATGACCCAGACGACTCGCGGACCCTTGAGCTTGCCCACAAGCTCCTGGAGGCTGTTGACATCCGCCAGTTCCGGGTTGCGGTCGAATCCGACGACGGTGTGGCCGGCGCGGCGAATGCGCTCGCGCATATTGCCGCCCATCTTGCCGAGACCGACGAGGCCGAGCTCCATCAGAGACCCTCTTTGCACGTAGTCGTTGCTGTTGTTCCCGAGTCCGAGCCTACGCCCGCGACCTCGTGCACAGCTGTGGGCTCAGCCGCTCATCGGGGGCCTGTCAGCCAGTCGCCGCAAGGGCTCCGATGAGCGGCCGGGCGCTCGGGTTCGCCGTCCTCAGCCCGACAGCCGGACGGGCATGATCAGGTACTTGTACGCGTCGTCCGCCTCGGCGTCCTTGGCGGGCCGACCGCTCAGCAGCGCGGGCTTGGTGGACGTCGTGAAGGACAGCTGCGCCACCGGGGAGTCGATGGCCGACAGGCCCTCCAGCAGGAAGCCCGGGTTGAAGGCGATCGAGATGTCGTCGCCGTCCAGGTCGGCGTCGACCCTCTCCACAGCCTGTGCATCGTCGCTGGAGCCGGCCTCCAGGATCAGCACACCCTGCTCGAAGCTCAGCCGCACCGGGGTGTTCCGCTCGGCCACCAGCGCCACACGCTTGACGGCCTCGACGAACGGGGCGGTGTCGATCACGGCGACCGAATTGAACTCGGTCGGGAAGAGGGTGCGGTACTTGGGCAGGTCGCCTTCCAGCAGACGCGTGGTCGTGCGGCGCCCGGCACCCTCGAAGCCGATCAGCCCCTCGCCGGCGCCCGAGCCGGACAGCGCCAGCGTGACGGTGTCGCCGCTGCTCAGCGACTTGGCGGTGTCCAGCAGGGTCTTGGCAGGGACCAGCGCGACCGCGGAGGCGTCCGGGCTCTCCGGCTTCCACAGGAACTCACGGACGGCGAAGCGGTAGCGGTCGGTGGAGGCCAGGGTGACGGTGTCGCCCTCGATCTCGATCCGTACGCCGGTGAGCACCGGCAGGGTGTCGTCGCGACCGGCCGCGATGGCCACCTGGGCAGCGGCGGCGGCGAAGACCTCGCCGGGGACGGTGCCGGTGGCGGTGGGCATCGCCGGCAGCGACGGGTACTCCTCCACAGGCAGGGTGTGGAGGGTGAAGCGGGAGGAGCCGCAGACCACGGTGACCCGTACACCGTCGGTGGAAATCTCCACCGGGCGGTTGGGGAGCGCGCGGCAGATGTCGGCGAGCAGGCGGCCGGAGACGAGGACCGTGCCCTCTTCGTCGACATCCGCTTCCACAGAGACCCGAGCGGAGACCTCGTAGTCGAAGCCGGAGAGGCTCAGGGCGCTGTCCTCCGCCTTCAGCAGCAGGCCCGCGAGGACGGGCACCGGCGGACGGGCCGGGAGGCTCTTGGCCGCCCAGGCCACTGCCTCCGCGAGTACATCGCGCTCCACCCGGATCTTCACCGGAAACCGCCTCCTGCTGTTGCTGGCTTGCGCCCTGCTGGCCTTCTTCGTCGGCTGGGTTGCCGGAGACCAGTCTGACGCACGCAACCGACAGTCGGTGCGGCTCGGGGTCAAGTCGGCTCGGCCCGCTCCAGGCGCTCGCCGCCCAACTTGTGCACAGCCCCCGCTTTCAAGCGAAGTCCACGGTAGATATCAGTGGTCGTAGTAGTAGGGCCTGTGGAAACGGTGGACAACTGCTTCTGCGCAGGTCAACACCGTTTTTTTGTCCACCGGCCCTGTGGGCGGCAGCAGTGGATAAGCGGGCGGTTCTGTGGACCGCGGAAAGTTCTGCACACCCGATGCACAGGGGGCGGGCGGTTCTCCCCAGTGTCATCCCCAGCTTTACCCCGGTTCCCCACAGCCCAACCAACCCACTTGATGTGACGGCTTTCACTCGGCCCGGTGAGAGCGGGTGTTGCGTTGCCGAACAGTGGACGAAGGTGTGGAGAAGCCGGGGATCACTGGGGACAACAGGGCTTCTCCTGTGGGCGGCCGGTGGACAAGCCGAGCACCCCGCTGTGGACGAAATCTCTGTCCACAGCCTGTGGATTGTGGTTGGCCACAATTCCACACCCGGCTGACCTCCGCTGATGCCCTGCCGGGACGGCTGCCTGTGGATTCCCCAGGGATAACTCTGCTCTCCCCAGGGTGTGGAGGAAAGATTCTTGCCCAATCTGTGGAGGAAGGCCGTGACCGGGTCCGGAATCGAACACGCGAGGCGCGCTCCCCAGACTCGGGACGGCGACGGGACGGGTCCGGGACGGGTTCGGGACCGCGACGGGACGGGTTCGGGAGGGCGTACGAAGGGGATCGGAGCCCTTCCTCGGACGTCTGGGGGCGGCCGCTGACGACGAAGGGCGCTCCGGGAACGTCTCCCCGGAGCGCCCTGGGCGCGTCTGGTACGGCCGGCCTCAGCCGTTCTTGATGCGGTTGGTGAGCTCGGTGACCTGGTTGTAGATGGAGCGGCGCTCGGCCATCAGCGCGCGGATCTTGCGGTCGGCGTGCATCACGGTCGTATGGTCCCGGCCGCCGAACTGCGCGCCGATCTTCGGCAGGGAGAGATCGGTCAGCTCCCGGCACAGATACATGGCGATCTGGCGGGCGGTGACCAGCACCCGGCTGCGCGAGGATCCGCACAGGTCGTCGACGGTCAGCCCGAAGTAGTCGGCGGTCGACGCCATGATCGCGGTGGCGGTGATCTCCGGTGCGGCGTCCTCGCCGCCGGGGATCAGGTCCTTGAGCACGATCTCGGTCAGCCCCAGGTCCACCGGCTGTCGGTTCAGCGAGGCGAACGCCGTGACCCGGATCAGCGCGCCCTCCAGCTCGCGGATGTTGCGCGAGATCCGGGACGCGATGAACTCCAGCACCTCCGGGGGAGCGTTCAGCTGCTCCTGCACCGCCTTCTTCCGGAGGATCGCGATCCGGGTCTCCAGCTCGGGCGGCTGGACGTCGGTGATCAGGCCCCACTCGAAGCGGTTCCGCAGCCGATCCTCCAGGGTGACCAGCTGCTTGGGCGGCCGGTCACTGGAGAGCACGATCTGCTTGTTGGCGTTGTGCAGCGTGTTGAAGGTGTGGAAGAACTCCTCCTGCGTCGACTCCTTGCTCGCCAGGAACTGGATGTCGTCGACCAGCAGGATGTCCATGTCGCGATAGCGCTTGCGGAACGCGTCCGCCTTGCCGTCGCGGATGGAGTTGATGAACTCGTTGGTGAACTCCTCCGAGCTCACGTACCGCACCCGGGTGCCCGGATACAGGCTCCGCGCGTAGTGCCCGATGGCATGCAGCAGGTGGGTCTTTCCGAGGCCCGACTCCCCGTAGATGAACAGGGGGTTGTACGCCTTGGCCGGCGCCTCGGCGACGGCGACCGCGGCGGCGTGCGCGAAGCGGTTCGACGCACCGATGACGAAGGTGTCGAAGAGGTACTTCGGGTTCAGCCGTGCGGTCGGCTCACCCGGCCCGGTGGCGGGTGCGGGCTGCGCGGCGAGCGGGCTGGGCGCACCGCTGGGCGCGGGCAGAGCGGGGCCGCCACCGGGCCGGCCGGTCGGCTGGTGCTCGGACAGGTCGCGGCGCGGCGCGCGGTAGTCGTTCTGCTGCTGTATGTGCGAGGGGGGCGGCGAGGCGTACGGGTCGCGTTCGGGGAAGCCGCCCAGGTGCTGCTGCTGCCAGCCGTAGCCGTCCCGGGGGCCGGGGCCGCCGCCCATGGCGGTGGGGTGCTGCGGCCAGGCGCCGGGTTCGTGCCGGGGCTGGGAGTAGTCGGGGTAGGCCGGCCGGACGCTGGGCAGCTCGTCGTTCTGGCGGCCGTAGCCCTGCCGGTTGTCGTGCCTGCCGTCGTGCCGACTCTCGTGCCGGTTGTCGTGTCGGCTCTCGTGCCGGTTGTCATAGCCGTCGTATGCGTCGTGCTGCTGCGTCTGATGCGACGACTGGTGCTGCGGCTGCTGCTGGTGCTGTTGCACCTGCTGCTGTCCGTGCTGTTGCTGCTGCGGCGCGGGGGGTGCGGACTGCGCCGGCGGCTCCTCGGCGGAGTCGTCGACGGTGATCGCGATCCGGATGGGCCGCCCGCACTCGTGGCTGAGGGCCTCGCCGATCAGCGGCGCGAGCCGGCCTTCGAGCACGCCCTTGGCGAATTCATTGGGGACGGCGAGCAGCGCGGTGTCGGCGACCAGCGCCAGCGGCTGGGTGCGCTTCAGCCAGTCCTGATCCTTGGGCTTGAGGCCGTCGGCCTCGGCACGCAGGAGGTGGTCGAGTACGCGCGGCCACACTGCGGCAAGATCGGCGGGGACTTCAGCCACAAGGCACGCTCTCTCACAGTCCCACGAATGTGTGATTCTCAGGACGGGCGGGAAGGAATCGGAGTTCAGCAACGGTAGTCAGGCCGGGCCTGCGGATTCAAGTTGTTGTCCACAGGCTGTGCATAGTGTGTCCTGACAAGTGCCTGTCTGGAGCGGTCAGGAGCTGGTTTGACCGGATGGCGTAGCCGCGCGTACCGTGACCAGGTCGAGTTGTCGATGGCTGCTGCCGCCTGCCTCCGATGGGCAAAGATCGCTCTGGGTGATCGTGAAGCGGTGCACTTGGGCGTTGCGAGCTACTCGTGGGCGCACGGTGACAGCCAGCGACGCCCCACATCTGTCTCGCCTGAGACAACAAGCATTCCTGGAGCCCCCGAGTGAGCAAGCGCACCTTCCAGCCGAACAACCGTCGTCGCGCGAAGACCCACGGTTTCCGCCTGCGTATGCGGACCCGTGCCGGCCGCGCGATTCTCGCGACCCGCCGTGGCAAGGGTCGCGCCCGCCTGTCGGCCTGAGCAGCCTGATCTAGGTCCATGACGTGCTGCCTACCGAACATCGGCTGAGGCGGCGCGAGGACTTTGCGACCGCGGTACGCCGGGGACGCAGGGCCGGTCGCCCGCTCCTGGTCGTACATTTTCGTAGCGGTTCAACGGACCCGCACGCGTCGGGGGAACGTGTTCCCCCGACGCGTGCGGGTTTCGTCGTAAGCAAGGCCGTTGGCGTCGCCGTCGTCCGCAACAAGGTCAAGCGGAGACTTCGCCATCTCATGCGCGATCGGCTGGACCGGCTGCCCGCCGGTAGCCTGGTTGTCGTACGGGCCCTGCCCGGCGCGGGCGCAGCGGAACACGACCAGCTGGCCCGCGACCTGGACGCCGCGCTTCAGCGGCTGCTGGGAGGGGTGCCGAAAGGCTGCAATCCCACCGGGGAAAACCCCCGGAACCCCGGACGGGACCCGGGAGGGAGTGCACGGTGAAGTACCCACTGCTGCTTTTGATCAAGATCTATCAGTGGACCATCAGCCCCCTGTTGGGACCGGTCTGCAAGTACTACCCGTCGTGCTCGCACTATGGCTACACGGCCATCGACCGGCATGGCGCGGTGAAAGGGACTGCGCTGACTGCCTGGCGCATCCTGCGCTGCAATCCGTGGTCGCTCGGTGGGGTCGACCACGTCCCTCCCCGGAAGCGTCCGGTTTGGCATCAGCGGCTGAGGAGCCGCCTGGGCGGGCCCACCGTCCCTGAGCCTGTCGCCCAGCCCGAGACTCAGCCCAACGCCCAAGGAGCCTGATTCGTGGACACGATCCTCGGTCCCCTCTATATCGCTGTTTCCTGGATCATCGTCCAGTTCCACTCGTTCTACAGCCTGATCTTCGATCGGAACAGTGGCGCGGCGTGGGGTCTGTCCATCGTCTCGCTGGTGGTGCTGATCCGTATCTGCCTGATCCCGCTCTTCGTGAAGCAGATCAAGTCGACGCGGAACATGCAGGCGCTTCAGCCGAAGATGAAGGCGATCCAGGAGCGCTACAAGAGCGACAAGCAGCGCCAGTCCGAAGAGATGATGAAGCTCTACAAGGAGACGGGCACCAACCCGCTCTCGAGCTGTCTTCCGATCCTGGCCCAGTCGCCGTTCTTCATCTCGCTGTACCAGGTCCTCAACCACATCGCGCAGAACAAGACGGTCGGCGTCATCGACCAGTCGCTGCTGGAGAGCGCGCAGAAGGCGCACATCTTCGGTGCTCCGCTGGCGGCCAAGTTCATGGACAGCGCGGCGAAGATCCAGAGCCTCGAGGCTTCGGTCGTCAACGTCCGCGTGGTCACGATCATCATGATCGTCCTGATGTCGGCGTCGCAGTTCTACACGCAGCGCCAGCTGATGACCAAGAACGTCGACCTCACGGTGAAGACGCCGTTCATGCAGCAGCAGAAGATGCTGATGTACGTCTTCCCCATCATGTTCGCCGTCTTCGGCATCAACTTCCCCGTCGGTGTTCTCGTCTACTGGCTGACCACCAACGTGTGGACCATGGGCCAGCAGATGTTCGTCATCCGTCGGAACCCCACTCCCGGCAGCCGGGCCTACACCGAGCGCCAGGAGCGACTGCGCGCCAAGGGCAAGCTGGTCGAGGACCCGGCCGAGGTCGAGGCGAAGAAGGCTGCCGAGGAGGCGCGTCACAACCGCCAGCAGCCCAAGCGCCAGCCGAAGGCCAAGCGGCAGCATTCCACGACCGGTACCGCTGCCTCCGCCGGCGGCGGCACGCAGAACCGCACGCGGGCCGGCTCGGCGAACGGCGCATCGTCCGGCCAGGGTGACGAGAAGAAGCAGTCGCTGGAGAAGAAGGCCCCGCAGGACAGCACGGAAAAGGGCGGCGCGTCGGCGAAGGGCGCCACCGCCTCCGGGTCCCGCAACACCAAGTCCGGACAGCGCAAGGGCCAGCAGCGCCCCAAGCACCCGTCCAAGAAGTAAGAGGAGTCCTTTCGTGACGGACACGACCCCTGCTGCCAAGGGCACCGACACCCTGTCCCGCCTGGAGCAGGAAGGCGAGATCGCGGCCGACTACCTCGAGGGTCTGCTGGACATCGCCGACCTGGACGGCGACATCGACATGGACGTCGAGGCCGACCGCGCCGCAGTGTCGATCATCAGCGACTCGACCAGCCGCGATCTGCAGAAGCTGGTCGGCCGTGAGGGCGAGGTGCTGGAGGCGCTGCAGGAGCTGACCCGGCTGGCCGTGCACCGCGAGACCGGCGACCGTAGCCGTCTGATGCTGGACATCGCCGGCTTCCGCGCGCGCAAGCGTACGGAGCTTGCCGAGATCGGCGCCAAGGCGGCGGAGGAGGCCAAGGGCACCGGTCAGCCGGTGAAGCTGGACCCGATGACGCCGTTCGAGCGCAAGGTCGTGCACGACGCCGTGGCCGCGGCCGGGCTGCGCAGCGAGTCCGAGGGCGAGGAGCCGCAGCGCCGAGTGGTCGTTCTCCCGGCCTGATCCTTCAGCGCCTCAGGTTTTTGGCCCCGTCTGCTCGCAGACGGGGCCAATGTTGTCAGCGTTCTGTGTTATTCCGGGATGTATCCCCGGTTCCCGGCAGGAAAAGCAGTGCAGAGGAAGGGCGGTTCCCGTGACGGAGGCAGCAGCGGAGCTCCCTCCCGCGCCGAAGGCGGCGCAGGAGGTATTCGGTGAGCGCTTTCCGGAGGCTGTGCGGTACGGCGAGCTTCTCGCCGACGCGGGAGTGCGGCGGGGGCTGATCGGCCCGCGTGAGGTGCCGCGGCTGTGGGAGCGGCACCTGCTGAACTGCGCGGTGCTCTCCGAGGTGGTTCCCGAGGGCGTTTCGGTCTGCGATGTGGGTTCGGGGGCCGGTCTGCCCGGCATCCCGCTGGCGCTGGTGCGTCCCGACCTGAAGATCACGCTGCTGGAGCCTCTGCTGCGGCGTACGAACTTCCTGCAGGAGGTCGTCGAGCTGCTCGGTCTGGATCATGTGACGGTGGTGCGGGGCCGGGCCGAAGAGGTCATGGGCAATATGCCTCAGGTGCACGTGGTGACGGCGAGGGCAGTGGCGCCGCTCGACCGGCTGGCCGGCTGGGGCGTTCCTCTGCTCCGCCCCTACGGCGAGATGCTGGCTCTCAAGGGCGATGCCGCGGAGGAGGAGCTCAAGGGGGCTCGTGCGGCGCTGAGCAAGCTGGGTGTGGTGGAGACCTCGGTGGTGCATGTGGGTGAGGGCATCGTGGATCCGCCGTCGACGGTGGTGCGGGTTGAGGTCGGCGAGAGTCCTGGCGGTGTGCGCTTTGCCGCCAAGCGGGCGAAGGCTGCGCGGACGGGCCGAGCGACGAAGGGCGCTCGCCGGCGGCGGTGAGGTGAAGTGCCGGCTGATGCATGCCGCATGGGCCATGACAGTGCGTGGCCCAGCGGGCGGCATGTGGCGCGACCGCCCGTTGCGTGCGCATGGCGTGATGGCCGGAGATGTCCCATGAACACGAGCCCTGGCTTGCCGTAGTGAGGCAGTCAGGGCTCTCGTGGGTACTGGACGTAGAACTCGTTGGTGTCGTCAGCAGTGTCCTTGAGGTGCGCCTGGCCGTGGTTGCTGTTGAACCGGTAGGCGTGCGGCGTTCCGCTCCGGGTGTGGTCGCCCCTGGGGCTGTGTGCTTTTCGATCTTGAGGGGAGCGCTGGCGTGGGCGCCTTCGCATGGCGTTTCACTAGAACCTGCATGGTCCGAATGGTGAAGGATCGCAACATGCCAGCGGCTGAGCCATCACGCTCCCTGGCGTGGGTGCATCGTGTTTCACGTGAAACATCGTTCTCTGCTCCAAGGGATCATTGACCGTGGTCGCGCGGCCGCCGCGCCGCGCGACCGTAAGCCCACAAGGGTCACGGAAGTATCCACAGAAGTGGATTCGTCCACAGGAGAACGGACCTCACTGGTTCACGACACCGAAAGCATGGCAGGCTCTGACCATTGCGAGCCTGATGTCGAGGAGAGTGAATCCGTGCGGTCCGACGCCAATATCGCGGGACCGATGGCCGATCCGGTCCCCGGTCCCCGTAACGAGTCGTTCGGGGACGACGTTTCACGTGAAACGCCGCCCCCGATGGACGACACCCCGATCGGTCGTGCAGCTCAGCTGGCGGTGGAGGCTATCGGCCGCGCAGGCGACGCGCTGCCCCGGCCCGAGCAGACCCGGGTCATGGTCGTTGCCAACCAGAAGGGCGGGGTCGGCAAGACCACGACCACCGTGAACCTGGCCGCTTCGTTGGCTCTGCACGGGGCGCGAGTTCTGGTGGTCGACCTCGACCCCCAGGGCAATGCCTCGACGGCTCTGGGGATCGACCACCATGCCGAAGTGCCATCGATCTACGACGTGCTCGTGGACAGCAGGCCGCTCTCCGATGTGGTGCAGCCGGTGGTGGATGTGGAGGGTCTGTTCTGTGCGCCCGCCACGATCGACCTGGCCGGCGCGGAGATCGAGCTGGTCTCGCTGGTGGCTCGGGAGAGCCGGTTGGACCGAGCCATCAAGGCGTATGAGCAGCCGCTGGACTACATCCTCATCGACTGCCCGCCCTCGTTGGGCCTGCTGACCGTGAACGCGTTGGTTGCCGGGGCCGAGGTGCTCATCCCCATTCAGTGCGAGTACTACGCGCTGGAGGGGTTGGGGCAGCTGCTGCGGAACGTTGACCTGGTGCGAGGGCACCTCAACCCCAAGCTCCATGTCTCGACCATCCTGCTCACCATGTACGACGGTCGTACTCGGCTGGCCTCTCAGGTCGCGGACGAGGTGCGCAGCCATTTCGGCAACGAGGTGCTCCGGACGAGCATCCCCCGCTCGGTGCGTATCTCGGAGGCCCCCAGCTACGGGCAGACGGTGCTTACCTACGATCCGGGATCCAGTGGTTCACTCTCCTATCTCGAAGCGGCCAGAGAGATCGCCTTGCGTGGGGTTTCGCAGACCGGCGGTCAGGGCCTGGCCGTCAACTATGAAGGACAGCACAGCATGTCGGAGGGGACCCAGTGAGCGAACGACGTAGAGGGTTGGGCCGTGGGCTCGGTGCGTTGATCCCCGCGGCACCGCAGAGCACGGACAACGCCGGGCCTGCGGTGGGACGGGGGGCGACGTCACCGTCGGCCGTACCGGTATTGACACCCGACCGGGGCGTGGCGGCCGCCAAGGTCGCCGCACTGCCCGCGAACGGTGTTTCACGTGAAACAGAGGCATCGGCCGATCCGGAGACGATGCCTCAGGGCGTGTCAGAGGTCGCGGGCGCGTACTTCGCCGAGGTGCCGCTGGATGCGATCACACCGAACCCGCGTCAGCCGCGGGAGGTGTTCAACGAGGATGCTCTGGCCGAGCTGGTGGTCTCCATCCGAGAGGTCGGTCTGCTCCAGCCTGTGGTGGTCCGTCACACGGGGCCGGAGCGGTATGAGCTCATCATGGGTGAGCGTCGCTGGCGCGCGTGCCGTGAGGCAGGGCTGGAGAAGATCCCTGCCATCGTCCGGGCAACGGATGACGAGAAGCTGCTGCTCGATGCGCTTCTGGAGAATCTGCACCGGGCACAGCTCAACCCGCTGGAAGAGGCGGCCGCGTATGACCAGCTGTTGAAGGACTTCGCCTGCACGCATGACGAGCTGGCCGACCGGATCGGGCGGTCGCGTCCGCAGGTCACCAACACGCTGCGGCTGCTGAAGCTGGCGCCGTCCGTCCAGAGCAGGCTCGCGGCAGGTGTCCTCTCCGCAGGACACGCCCGTGCGCTGCTTGCCGTGGAGGACCACGACGAGCAGGAACACCTCGCGCACCGTGCCGTGCGGGAGGGGCTGTCGGTGCGCTCTCTCGAGGAGATCGTGAAGCTGCTGGGATCGGATCCCAAGAGCGCGAACAAGGCGAAGCAGCCGCGTGCGGGGGCCCGGGTGTCTCCGGCACTCACCGGTCTCGCCACCCGGCTGTCGGACCGTTTCGAGACCCGGGTGAAGGTCGACCTGGGGCAGAAGAAGGGGAAGATCGTCGTCGAGTTCGCCTCAATGGACGATCTGGAGCGGATTCTCGGCACTCTGGCCCCCGGCGAGGGCCCGGTGCTGGGCTCGTCGCTGGTGGACGAGGGCGACGACGAGAAATGAGCTGACGGCGTTGGCCCATTGGGCGGGCCGGGTTTCGGATTCCATACCGGAACACGGCCCGCCCTTTGCCGTCTGTCGGTACCCGCGCCCGTAAAGGGTGGATACGATGCAATCGGGTATGGCACGCATCCACGAGGAGAGGCCATGCGATCAGTGAGCCGCACCGGACTGTTGGCGGCGGGGTTCGGCCTCGCTGCCGTCGGAGGGTTCGTCGGCGGTCTGCTCAGGGAGCAGGCGGCGCTGACAGCGCTGCGCGGTGCGGCAGGCGAGGGAAGTGAGGACCTGGCTTCATGGGCCGTCGGCTCGTACCGCTCACGCTGGACAACCTTCCGGATCTCCCCAAGCGCTGCCGCTCCTGTGTCTTCTGGGAGCTCGACCCCGTCAGCGGTGAAGCCGCAGTAAAGGCAGGCCGTCCAGAGCTGGAGAAGGAAGCCTGGATCTCGGCGGTGCTGCTGGAGTGGGGATCCTGCGGGCGGGTGGTCTATGTCGACGACGTCCCTGTCGGGTTCGTGATGTACGCCCCGCCGGCCTATGTGCCACGGTCGACGGCCTTTCCCACCAGCCCGGTGTCGGCGGATGCTGTGCAGCTGCTGACGGCTTCTCTGATGCCCGGTTACCAGGGCCAGGGGCTGGGCCGGGTGATGGTGCAGACAGTTGCCAAGGACCTCATTCAGCGTGGCTTCAAGGCCATCGAGGCCTTTGGTGATGCCCGCTGGACCGAACCTGCCTGTGTGCTGCCCGCCGAGCACCTTCTCGCCGTGGGGTTCAAGACCGTACGCCCCCATGCGCGTTTTCCACGGCTGAGGCTAGAGCTGCGAGCCACTATTTCGTGGAAGGAAGATGTGGAGCTGGCGCTTGACCGTTTGCTGGGTGCCGTTCAGAAGGAACCCGCGTTGCGGCCCCTGTAGAGCTTGTCGGCGCGCTCCCGGTGCCGCGTGGATACGTGAAACGGGCCCGCCCCCTATGTAGGGGCGGGCCCGTTTCACGTGAAACAACGAGATGGGGCTCAGGCGAGGTAGTCCGCCAGCTCCCGCTCGATCCCGGCCTTCGGCTTGGCACCGACGATCGTCTTCACGACCTCGCCGCCCTGGTAGACGTTCATGGTCGGGATGGACATGACGCCGTACTTCGCGGTGGTCGCCGGGTTCTCGTCAGTGTTCAGCTTGGCGATGACGATCTCGTCGTGCTCGGAGGCAATGGCCTCCAAGGACGGGGCGACCTGGCGGCACGGGCCGCACCAGGTGGCCCAGAAGTCGACGAGAACGGGCTTGTCGCTCTTGAGGACGACCTCTTCGAAGTTGGCGTCCGTCACGGTCACCGTGGCACCGGCCATGGCAATCTCCTTACTGAGTGGGTGGCAAAAGCTTGGGGGATGGACAGGTTCAGGCGGAGACGGTCTTCTCCGGCTCGGCCGATTCGCTGTCCGACAGCGCAGCGAGGAACCGCTCGGCGTCGAGGGCGGCGGAGCAACCCGTGCCGGCCGCGGTGATCGCCTGGCGGTAGGTGTGGTCGACGACATCGCCGGCGGCGAAGACGCCGGTCAGGTTCGTACGGGTGCTGGGTGCCTCGACCGTGAGGTAGCCCTCGCCGTCCAGGTTCAGCTGGCCCTTGAACAGCTCGGTCCGCGGGTCATGGCCGATCGCGATGAACAGACCGGTCACCGGAAGCTCAGAGGTCTCACCGGTCTGGACGTTGCGCAGGGTCACGCCGGTCAGCTTGTTCTCACCGTGGACCTCGGCGATCTCGCTGTCCCAGACGAACTTGATCTTCGGGTCGGTGAAGGCACGATCCTGCATGGCCTTGCTTGCCCGCAGGGTGTCGCGTCGGTGGACGACCGTCACGGAGTTGGCGAAGCGGGAGAGGAACGTGGCCTCTTCCATCGCGGTGTCGCCACCACCGATGACGGCGATGTCCTGGCCCTTGAAGAAGAACCCGTCGCAGGTCGCGCACCAGGAGACGCCACGGCCGGACAGCTCGTCCTCACGGGGGAGCCCGAGCTTGCGGTGCTGGGAGCCGGTGGTGACGATGACGGTCCGCGCCCGGTGGACGGTGCCCGCCGTGTCGGTGACGGTCTTGATCTCCTCGGTGAGGTCGACCGCGACGATGTCGTCCGGGACGAGTTCGGCGCCGAAGCGCTCGGCCTGGGCGCGCATGTTGTCCATGAGGTCCGGCCCCATGATGCCGTCGCGGAAACCGGGGAAGTTCTCCACGTCGGTGGTGTTCATCAGCGCGCCTCCGGCGGTGACGGCACCTTCGAAGACCAGCGGCTTCAGGGACGCGCGGGCGGTGTAGAGCGCTGCGGTGTAGCCCGCGGGCCCGGAGCCGATGATGATCACGTTGCGGACGTCGCTCACGGGTGTCTTCCTTGTCTCTGCCGACTGCTTGCTGGGGTCTCGGAACTCTCACCCCACCCAACGGATCCTAAGGGGCGAGCATTCCCGCAGTGCCACAGCGCACGCTTCGCCTTTCAGTCTCGCTGGTACGAGCGGGTCAGCAGGACCTTGCCGGGAGCCGGCGGGGTCGCGGAGACGCACGAGGCGGAGACCACGTAGGCGGAGACGCGTGACGGGTCGGAGGGGTACGGCAGTACCACGAGGTAGGCGTCCTTGCCGTGGTAGGTGCTGTGGCTCGATGCCAGCGGAGCTTCCGGGCGGCCGATGCCATGGCGCACACATGAGGGGACGGTGTCGGCGTTACCGCGAAGCGGTGTCTCGGGTGAACTGCGGGTGCCGATCTCCGGGGACTTCTTCCCATGCTTCGCCTCGAGCAGACCGTGGACGTGCGCTTCAAGGGAAGCCGAGGTCAAGGCCGTGCTGCCGGGGCTCTGCTCGGCGGATGCGCTCGTACGGTCGTGATGAGTGGCCTGCGGGCCGTCGGTGGCGGCCTTCTGGAAGAGCAGACCACCCATGCTGACGACCGCCGCGGCCGCTGCCGTCCCCAACAGGATCCGGGGCCAGCGCCGCGACCGGGACGATCGGGCGGCTGATGTCCGCCTACCGGGCCCGGAGGCGCCCCGGGGATGGCCTGCAGGTCGATCCGGCGGCGTGTTGCGTGTGGGCGATTCCACATCGGTTTCACGTGAAACCGACGCGCGCACGGTGGACGTTTCACGTGAAACAAGAGTCCCCGTCGCGGGATTCGTGGCATCCAGCAGCGCCTCGGCGGCGAGGGCCGCATCGATGCGGCCGGCGACATCGGCGGGCATTCTGGCCGGTCCGGGGAGCGTGCCGAGCAGCCCCCGGATTTCCTCCAGGGACGCGTATACATCCGCGCACAGAGGGCAGCTGCCCATATGGAAGCGGAGCTCCATGGCGCGGGACGGGGACAGTAGCCCGTCCGTGAGCTCGGAGATCTCGGAGACCTCCGGGTGCTCCTCCGAGCCGGTCGTCGACGTCACGCTCGCCCACCTCCGCCCTTCACGGCGCCTGTGTCATTCGGTCCTGCCGTCGGTGGGACGGATGGCCCCTGCGCCCGGTTCCTTCCCCTGTGCATCGGCTGGTTATCCCCCGCGTCGGCGCGCAGATGGGTGACCAGAGGAAGGAGCCGAGCGCGGCCTCGGGCACAGCGGCTCTTTACCGTTCCGGTAGGGACGCCGAGGATCTCGGCGGCCTCGGCGACGGGGTAGGCCTGCATATCGACGAGGACGAGCGCGGCACATTGTTCCTCGGGGAGGGTGCGCAGTGCGGCGAGGAGCTGACGGTGCAGGTCCTGGCGCTCGGCGGGGGCGGCGGCGGATTCTTCTGGTTCGAGGAGCTGTTCCAGTCGTTCCGTCTCGGCTACGGGGGAGGTGCGCCGGGAGGCGGCCTTGCGGGCGCGGTCCAGACAGGCGTTCACCGTGATGCGGTGCAGCCAGGTGGTCACGGCGGACTGACCACGGAAGGTATGTGCCGCTCGATAGGCCGAGACCAAGGCGTCCTGCACGGCGTCGGCGGCCTCTTCACGATCCCCGAGGGTGCGCAGTGCCACGGCCCAGAGCCGGTCGCGGTGGCGTCGGACGATCTCTCCGAACGCATCGGGGTCGCCCTTCACGTGCAGGGCAAGGAGATCGGCGTCGGTTGGTGTCGAAGCCTCGTCGCTATCGGTGGACACGGGCCCCCCGGCCGTAGCTGCTGATCTCGGGTCCATTGAAGCCCGCCCGATCAGGAAAGTAAATGGCGATGAAATCGGGGCCCCGGCCGTTCCGTTCGGCCGGGGCCCCGCGATGTTTCTGAATGCCGCTGAGCGTGCTCGCGGTCTCAGCCGGTGAAGGAGACCTCTGTCACGCCCTGCTTGTAGCCCGCCTCGCTGTAGTTCTCCGTCGGGGCGTAGGGCATGGCAGTGATCCAGACAAGCACGTACCGGGACTTCGCCGGCTTCTTGAGCTTGACCTGCGCCGTCGTCTGCGACGTCTGTGCGGTGCCCAGCTTCTGCAGAGAACTCAGCGGCTCCGATGACGAGAGGGAGTTCGCCGCGTACAGCGTCACGGTGGTCTGCTTGCCGGCGTAGTGCAGGCCGATCGATGCGCTGCTTATGTGGTGCTCCGAGCCCAGGTCGTAGACGAGGCCGACGCCCTGCTTGAAGGCCGGATTCAGTTCGGGGCCTTCCTTGAAGGTCCGGGTGCGCCAGTAGGTGTCGGGATTCCCGTCGTGGGTGTCGTTGGCCTGGTCGGGGTGCTGCGGCTTGCCGTCCGGGTAGTACTCCCCGGCGTTAACGATCTTGATCGGCTTGCCGCTCTGCTTCTTGTCCTTGCCCACGGTCGTCTGCGAGTTGCCCGGGGCCTCCTGGTCGCCCTCGAGCTTGAGCAGGGTGTCCGCGAGCTGCCAGCTGCCCAGCCCCAGCGCTGCGATGAGCAGCGCGGAGACCGACCACTTCAACGCCTTGCCGGTGCGGCTCTGCAAGGGTGGCGGAGGTGTGGGGATCACCTGCGTCGCCCGGCCGGGCTGGCCGTTGTGGGCCGGCGGCTGGCGGTAGCTGCCCTGCTGGTAGCCGGTGCGCTGGTAGGGGGGCGGTGTGCTGAAGGCGGTCTCCGGCGGACGGATGCGCGGCATCGCCGCGACGGCCTTGGCGAGCTCCTCCGGAGTGGTGCAGGGCTGCTCCTGCCGGGAGGCCGTGGCGCCGTCGTTGACGAGGGCGCGCATGGCGAGTTCGGAGAGCCCGCGGTGGACTCCCGCACGCACCTGGTCGGGAGCGATCAGACCGACACCCTTGGGTAGGCCGGTGAGGCCGTAGGCGTCGTTCTCGTACGGCCAGCGCTGGGTCAGTGAGGCATACAGGAGCGCACCGATCGCCTCGGTGTCCGTGCGTTGAGGGTGATCACAGGTGATGCCACGCAGCGCGGCCATGACGGCCAGACCGCGGATGCGGTACTGCCCGGACTCCGTCCGCAGCACCGAGCCGGGGGTGATCCGCAAATGCGACAGGCCCTCGCGGTGCGCGGCGGCCATGGCCTGGGAGACCTGGCTGACGAGCTGGTAGGCATCGTGCGGTTCGAGCGGGCCGCTCGCGAGGACCGTGGTGAGTTCGGTGGCGTCCGGCAGCCATTCGTGGACGACATAGACCAGGTCGTTCTCCTCGACGGCGTCGAGGACCTGCACGAAACGGGGGTCGCCGAGGAGCGCGGAGGAGCGGGCGGCGGACAGCACCGGGCGGGCCCGCGGGTGGTCGGAGGGCAGGATGTGCACGCCGACGGCTCTGCGCAGCTTTTCGTCGACCGCTCGCCAGCTGCTGAATCCGTCCAGACGGGTGACGCACTCCTCAAGGCGGTAGCGTCTGGCGAGCTTGTGGCCACTGTGCAGTTCCGGTGGCTGGGAATCGGCTGCTGCTGCACCGACCTCGCCGGTGTGTGCAGTGTCCTCTGCCCCGCCGGATACCTTCTCGGCCTCCGCTCCGTCGTCCGTGGCCTGACCCGCCTTGGCGGTCAGCGGTTCCTCACCGCTCGTGTCGGCCACGTCGACGGCCGCCATGCTCCGTTCCGCCACCGTCGTTCCTGCCTCCCCATCCGTTGCAGGCTCAATGAGCCAAGACAATTGTGCCCACAGTCCGCCACTATGCACGACACACGGTGGCGGTCGATGGTTGTGCTCGGTCAGCGCCCCAGCTTGGTGCGGACCATCCCGACCAGGGCATTCAGCTCTTGGATCCGCATCTTGCGGGCGGCTACGTAGAAGACCGCCAGAAGTGCGGCGCCGCCGCCGATGAGGGCGGCGAGCGAGCCGAGGAACCCGCTGCCGAGTGCGTGCATGATGCCGTACACGACGGCCCCGGACACGATCGTGGCCGGGACGCTGGCGCCGGCCAGCCGTGCGTAGGTGCGCACGACGTGTGCGGTATCGAGGTCACCGCCCATGCGCTTGCCCAATCGGCGCCAGGCCACGCCCACGCCGATGATGTAGGCCAGGCCGTACGAGGCCGCCATGCCGATCACGGCCCAGCGCGCGGGAAGAACCAGGAAGCAGAGGGCGGACGCGACGGCGTTGACCGCGGCGACGATCACCGTGTTGTAGAAGGGGGTGCGGGTGTCCTCGTACGCGTAGAAGGCGCGCAGGACGACGTACTGCACCGAGAACGGGATCAGTCCGACGCCGAAGCCCATCAGCATGTAGCCCATCGGGATACCTGCGCCGGAAGAGCCGTAGACCAGTGTGCACAGCGGGATGCCGAGTGACAGGAAGCCGAACGAGATCGGCACGATCGCGACGGCGGAGGTCCGAAGGCCCTGGGACATGTCGTCGCGGACGGCCGCGGTGTCACCGTCGTGCGCCGAGCGGGCCAGGCGCGGCAGCAGGGCCGCCATCACGGAAACCGTGATGATCGCCTGCGGCATGTTCCAGATCAGCTGCGCGCTGGCGTAGGAGATGAAGCCGGTGCCGGGATGCCCCTGCTGGTCGGCGGTGTTGCCCGCCCAGGTGGAGAGCTGGGTGACGACGAGGACGCCCGCCTGGTTGGCGAGTACGAACAGGACCGTCCACTTGGCCAGCTTGGCGGCCTTGCCCAGGCCGTGACCACGCCAGTCGAAGCGCAGCCGGAGTGTGAAGTCGGCGTCGCGCAGATACGGGATCATCGCCAGCGCCTGGACCACGAGGCCGAGGAGAGTGCCGATGCCCAGCAGACGGATGCCGTCGGAGGGGATGGTCGTGACGCCGATGTGGGAGGTCTTTGCCGAGCCGTAGACCCAGATGAACAGGCCGAAGGTGGCGATCATGACGATGTTGTTGAGGACCGGGGTCCACATCATCGCGCCGAAGCGGCCGCGGGCGTTGAGGATCTGGCCCATCACGACGTGCAGGCCCATGAAGAAGATCGTGGGTACGCAGTAGCGGGTGAACGCGACGGCGACCTCGTTGGCTGCCGGATCACGGGAGATGTCGAAGGAGACGAGCTTCACCAGGAGTGGTGCGGCGACCACGGCCAGGACCGTCAGCGCTCCGAGAATCACGATGACGAGGGTGAGCAGGCGGTTGGCGTAGGCCTCGCCGCCGTCGTCGTCCTCCTTCATCGCGCGCACGAGCTGCGGGACGAAGACCGAGTTCAGACCACCGCCGATGGTCAGGATGAAGATCATCGTCGGTAGCTGGTAGGCCACCTGCCAGGAGTCACCGAGCACCGCGCCGCCGAGCGCGGCGACGATCAGCGCCGAGCGGACGAAGCCGGTGAGCCGAGACACCATCGTGCCGGCAGCCATCACAGCGCTGGACTTGAGCAGGCTGGAGGCGCGGCCGCCGGACGCCTTGGCTGTCGCGGCCGGGGCGGGCTCCGGCGTTGCTGCCGACTGGGGGGGTACGGCCTCCGCCCCGGGCACCGCCACTCCCCCGTCCGCGGCGGGCGCCACCGGTGCAGGTGCTGGACGTCGGCTCTCGTACGGCTGCTGGTCCCGGTACAGATGCGCGAAGGCGTCGGGCTCCGAGCGCTCTTCCGACGCCTGGGTGATCAGGTCGTCGACGCCCACGAACTGAGTGGTCGGGGCGTCGTCGCCGTACGGGACATCGCGCGCCGTGCCGTTCGGCTCGGGCGGTGTGGGCGTGGCCCGGAACTGCGGGCCGGGCGTGTGCTGCGCCGCGGGCGGCTGCTGGTGGAGCGGCTGCGTGGGTCGGCCGGGCAGCGGGGCATGGTCGGCGCGGTGGTACAGCGCCGCGGTGGGGGGATCCTGGTCCGCTGGGCTCTGCGGATGGTGCGGGTCGTTGCGGTAGCCGTCCTGGACATACGGGTCCTGGACGTAGGGGCCGGGAGCTGCGGGCACCTGGGGCGTCGCAGGGACCGGCCCAGCGGGGTCGCCATGGGCGTCCCTGCTGCGGTCACCGTCGTACGGCGCGTTCATCGCTGCCCCATCTCTCCGTTGCGGGCCGTCCGGCCCCGCCATATATCAACGGTCCACTTTCTCACCTGAGCCGGACGGGTCGGTGCTTTCCGAACCGGTGTCCGGCTTGGGGTCACTCGGCTGCTCGGGCTTGTCGCCGTCCGTGCCGCCGTCGTCGCCGTTCGTGCCTTCCCCGCCGTCCGGGCCGTCGCCGGCGCCGTCGGGGTCTTCCCCATCGTCCGGGTCGTCGCCGTCGGAGCCGTCCTCCGAGGACGCGGCGGCCATCCGCTTGCGCTGGAGATAGATCCGCACGCCCGCGAGGACCAGCAGCAGCACGCCGCCGGCGATGACGAGCATCACCGTCGCGGTGATCTCGGTGACGTTCACCTGGAACGTCATCGGCTCACCGTAGGGCTTGCCGTCCTCCGTGTAGAGCTGGGCGGTCACCCAGGCCCGACCATTGGCGTTCGCCGTGGTGTCGAACTTGAACGACTGGCTGTGCCCGCCGTCCACCTTGATCTGCTGCGACTTCCCCACGTCCAGGCGGTTGGGCTGGGACGAGGTCAGCCTCAGCGTCATGTGCTCGACGCCCTGGACGAGGTTGTTCTGCACCGTGACCGGAATCGTCGCGCTGCGTCCGGAGAGTGTCGCATCCGACTTCTGGATCAGGTGGACCTTCTTGGCCAGGCCGTTGAGGTAGCCGCGCACGGAGTGGCGGAACGAGCCGGCCCCCGTCGGGTTGCCCCGCCACTCGGTCGACATCTCCCGCATTATGGCGGTGCCGAACGGGGTTACGACGCGCTCCGGCTGGGCCAGGATCACCCGGTAGTCGTCCAGCGCGGCCTGGGTGCTCTGGACCTGGCGGAAGGCACTGGTGGGGAGCTCTTCCCTGTGCAGCGAGCGGGGGTAGGCGGCGCCGCTCGGGATCTGGCGGGTGGCGGCGGGGTCGGGCTTCGCCTTGGCCGCGTCGGTGAGGTTCAGCGGCTCCGTCCAGCCGCCCGAGTCCTGCAGTTCCCGCAGGGCGGTGGCCATCGCGTGGGCCTGCGAGGCGGACGGCATGCGCTGCGGTGCCACCACGATGCTGCGCTGGCGGCCCGGGGCCTGGAGATTGATCATCTGGGTCTGCGCCAGGAACGCCTGGACCGCCCGGGAGGCGTTGTCCGCCTTCGAAAGATCGCCTTCGAAGGTCCGGGAGAGCCGTGCGTCCGTGACGATGGCGTTGTTTCCGCCGCCGATGGGGCGCGCCGCCGTCGGGGTGTAGGGAAGGCCACCGGTGTCACGCAGGCTGTCGCTGCGGGTGATCACGTTGTGGGCGCCGGCCGAGGTGGCGACATCAACGATCGATGAGTCGATCGCTCCGTCGACGGGCCAGGCGAAGTCTGTGCGCGGTGTGACGCCCAGGACGGTGTCCACCGTGCCGGCTGCGAGCTCGGTGGCCGGGCCGAGGTGGCTGAGGGCGCTGGGCACGCTCTTGCCGCGGTGGGCGATCGAGGCGAGGTCGGGGTCGGCGAACGGCAGCGCGATGACCTCGTGCGTCTTCACCGCCTTTTCGAGGTCGTTCAGCCACTGCTTGGCGACGGCCTGGTTCTTGCCCACGGGCCCGTCCGGACCGCCGATCTTGTACGTCCTGGTCATGGCGTCGACGGTCGCCAGCAGGTCGGGATCGATGACGAAAGTCACCGGCAGGTTTTTGGCGAGCGCCACCATCTGCTGCAGCCGGCCGCCGGGCGCGAGCTCCGCGGCGAGGTCGTCGTTGCGGAAGACCGGGGTCTGAGCGGCGTCGGTCTCGGCGGTGAGATGGGTGGTGGAGATCAGCGGCCAGAGGTACGTGAGCTGTGTCTTCTTGCCTGCCGCTCCGTTCTGCCAGGGCAGGAAGGTGCGGTTGATGCCGAGTACCCGCTCGAAAGGCGCGGCCTGGGTACGTCCCGACAGTGAGACACCGAGCCGGTACACACCGCTGTCACCGAGGTGAAGGTCCTTGACCGGAACGCTGAGGGAGAAGGACCGGCTGCCGCCGGGCGCCAGGTTGTCGACCTTCTCCTTGTGGCCCTTTACCTCAGGCCCGTCGACGCCCGGTACGTAGCCGGTGGACGGAGAGGCGTTGTCGAGGGAGCTGCGGCCGCTGAGAGATGAGCCACGGTGCATGCCGACATGGGCATGGGTGATCGTGCTGCTGCCCTCGTTGGTCAGCGTTCCGGAGACGGTGACCGAGTCCGACTTCGTGGGGGCGGCCGGTGTCATCGACTCGATGGAGACCTCCACCGTGCCGGAGCCTGTCGCGGCGGCCTGTGCGGCGGGCGCGTGTGGGACCAGCAGCAGCCCTGCGAGCAGGGGTGTTCCGGTGAACAGTGCCACGGTTCTGCGCAGCCATCGGCCGCGCGGCCGTTCAGTCCCCTGGAACCCTGCCGCCTCGGCCACGCGCTCGCCCGTCCCTCGTCGTCGTCAGTGGTCGTCGGAATGTGCGTCCACGAATGGTAACGAGGCCTGCTGCGTCGTAGTGCCGGGGACTGCTCCGCAAGATCGCCGAGGCCTCGACGAGCGCCGCGCCCCTTGTTAACGTGGCGCTTCCTCCGGCGCGGACACGTACTCTTTTCTGTTGTGCCGAACGCCAACAATGACCTCCCCGCCGTGCCGACCGAGCGGACGCCGCAGTCGACGAACGCGCTGAACCACGTCCAGCGCCGCGCCGTGAGCGAACTGCTGCGGGTGTCGCCCGTGGCGGACGACCTGGCCCGCCGATTTCAGGAGGCCGGGTTCACGCTTGCCCTGGTCGGCGGCTCGGTCCGGGATGCGCTGCTCGGCCGGCTCGGCAATGACCTGGACTTCACCACCGACGCCCGCCCCGAGGACGTCCTGAAGATCGTCCGGCCGTGGGCGGATGCCGTCTGGGAGGTCGGCATCGCCTTCGGCACCGTGGGCTGCAAGAAGAGCTCGTTCGACATCGAGGTCACGACCTACCGTTCCGAGGCCTACGACCGGACCTCGCGCAAGCCCGAGGTGTCCTACGGCGACTCCATCGAGGAGGACCTGATCCGTCGGGACTTCACGGTGAACGCCATGGCGGTGCTGCTGCCGGAGAAGGAGTTCGTCGACCCGCACGGCGGGCTGGAGGACCTGGCGGGGCGTGTGCTGCGGACCCCGGGGACACCGGAGGAGTCGTTCTCCGATGACCCGCTCCGGATGATGCGGGCGGCCCGCTTCGCGGCGCAGCTGGACTTCGAGGTCGCTCCCGAGGTCGTGGCCGCGATGAAGGCGATGTCCGAGCGGATCGAGATCGTCTCCGCGGAGCGCGTACGGGACGAGCTGAACAAGCTGATCCTCGGGGCGTACCCACGCAAGGGCCTGCGCCTGCTCGTCGATTCAGGTCTGGCGGAGCGGGTGCTGCCGGAGCTCCCGGCGCTGCAGCTGGAAAGTGACGAGCATCACCGTCACAAGGACGTCTACGAGCACTCGCTGACCGTTCTGGAGCAGGCCATCGACCTCGAGAAGGACGGGCCGGACCTGGTGCTGCGGCTGGCGGCCTTGCTCCACGACATCGGCAAGCCCCGGACGCGGCGGTTCGAGTCCGACGGGCGGGTCTCCTTCCACCATCACGAGGTGGTGGGGGCGAAGATGACCAAGAAGCGGATGACCGCGCTGAAGTACTCCAACGACATGGTCAAGGACGTCTCACGCCTGGTGGAGCTGCACCTGCGCTTCCACGGGTATGGGGCGGGCGAGTGGACGGATTCGGCGGTCCGTCGCTACGTACGGGATGCCGGGCCGCAGCTGGAGCGGCTGCACAAGCTGACGCGCTCGGACTGCACCACTCGCAACAAGCGCAAGGCCAATGCTCTCTCGCGCGCATACGACGGTCTTGAGGAGCGCGTCGCGCGGCTCCAGGAGCAGGAAGAGCTGGATGCGATCCGTCCGGACCTGGACGGTAACGACATCATGCAGATTCTGGAGATCGGTCCGGGCCCTGAGGTCGGCAAGGCCTACCAGCAGATGCTGGAATTGCGACTGGAGCATGGCCCCATGGACCGTGAGGCGGCGATCGCCGCTCTCAAGGAGTGGTGGGCCGCGCAGGGCTGATGTTTCACGTGAAACGCGCAGCCGATGCCCCATGTTTCACGTGAAACATGGGGCGGTGTTTCACGTGAAACACCGCCCAGGGCTCACCGCGCGAGGGCCGCGGCGAGGAGCAGGGCTCGCCCCGTCTGCGTCTGTTACCCGGTTGTGGGATCCCTGGCCGTCGTGAGATCGGCCGTAGCAGGCTTCGGAGTTGGCGCAGGGGTTCCGGGGAGCGTCAACGGCCGTGCTGCCTGGCCGATCGCCATGCCGGAGGAGTCATGGCCGAGGCGACGGCGGCGTAGAGAACGGTCACCACGATCAGCAGCACCGCGGACTCTCCGCTCGGCGGCAGTATGAGTGCCGCGACCGCAGCCGCACCGACGAAGGCCACGTTGAACAGCACGTCGTAGACGGCGAAGATCCGGCCGCGGAAGGCGTCGTCTACGGACGACTGGACCACCGTATCCGTAGAGATCTTGGTGCCCTGGGTGCTGAGGCCCAGCACAAACGCGGCGGCCAGCATCGGGCCGGGAGCGAAAAGCAGGCCCAGGGCCGGCACCAGTACGGCACCTATGGCGGCGCAGCAGGCGATCCAGCCGAACGGGCCGAGCCGCTCGACTGCCCAAGGGGTGAGGAGAGCCGCCGCGAAGAAGCCCACTCCGGACACCACGACGGTGACGCCGAGCAGCGCCAGACCGTCGGATTCGGTGTGGGACCAGGAGTAGCGGCACAGCATCAGCACCATGACCAGCAGCGCCCCGTAGCAGAAGCGGATCACGGTCATTGCCGCCAGTGCATGGGTCGGCGTGCGCCGCTCCCTGAGGTGGCGCAGCCCGTCCAGCAGGCCCCGCACAGTGCTCAACAGGGCTTCACCGAAGTGTGGTTGGAGGCGGGAGGCATCGGGACCGAGAAGCCCGGGTGCCATGCGCAGAGCGGTGAGGGACGAACAGAAATAGAAGGCCGAGGCGAGCAGCACCACGAACGCATCCACATGCGAGCCGGCGAGCCGGACGGCGAAGGCGAGCCCACCGCCCGCCGTCGCGGCGAGCGTACCGGCCGTGGGGGCAAGGGAGTTGGCGATCACCAGCTGCTGTTCACCGTCGACCACGCGAGGCAGCGCGGCCGAAATGCCGGCCAGTACAAAGCGGTTCACGGCCATCACGCAGAGAGCCGCGGCATAGAAGAGCCAGTCGGGCACCTGGGTCACGATCAAGGCGGCGGTCGCGGCGGCCAGCAGGGCTCGCAGCAGATTTCCGTAGAGCAGGACCTGACGGCGAGGCCAGCGGTCGAGCAGAACGCCGGTGAACGGCCCGAGCAGGGAGTACGGCAGTAGCAGGATGGCCATGGCGGAGGCGATGGCCGCGGGCGAGGTCTGTTTCTCGGGCGAGAAGACGACGTGTGTGGCGAGCGCGACCTGGAAGACGCCGTCGGCTGCCTGGGACAGGAGCCGCACGGCCAGGAGCGAACGGAAGTCGCGTAGCCGGAGGACTACGCGGAGGTCGCGCACTGCATGCATGGCGCCCAGCCTCACACAGCCCGCAGGCCCCCGGGTGGAATTCCCGAGGGCCTGCGAAGGGGTGTGTGACGAACGTCTTTAGCGCTCGACCTCGCCCTGGATGAACTTCTCGACGTTCTCCCGCGCCTCGTCGTCGAAGTACTGCACCGGCGGCGACTTCATGAAGTAGGAGGAGGCCGAGAGGATCGGGCCACCGATGCCGCGGTCCTTCGCGATCTTCGCGGCGCGCAGGGCGTCGATGATGACACCTGCGGAGTTCGGGGAGTCCCAGACCTCGAGCTTGTACTCGAGGTTCAGCGGGACGTCGCCGAACGCGCGGCCCTCGAGGCGGACGTAGGCCCACTTGCGGTCGTCGAGCCAGGCCACGTAGTCCGACGGGCCGATGTGGACGTTGTCCTCGCCCAGCTCGCGGTCCCGGATCTGCGAGGTGACGGCCTGCGTCTTGGAGATCTTCTTGGACTCCAGGCGGTCGCGCTCGAGCATGTTCTTGAAGTCCATGTTGCCGCCGACGTTCAGCTGCATCGTGCGGTCCAGGATGACGCCCCGGTCCTCGAACAGCTTGGCCATCACGCGGTGCGTGATGGTGGCGCCGACCTGCGACTTGATGTCGTCACCGACGATCGGGACACCGGCCTCGGTGAACTTGTCCGCCCACTCCTTGGTGCCGGCGATGAAGACCGGGAGGGCGTTGACGAAGCCGACCTTGGCGTCGATGGCGCACTGCGCGTAGTACTTCGCGGCGTCCTCGGAGCCCACAGGGAGGTAGCAGACCAGGACGTCGACCTGCCTGTCCTTGAGGACCTGGACGATGTCGGCCGGGGTCTCCTCGGACTCCTCGATCGTCATCCGGTAGTACTTGCCCAGACCGTCGAGGGTGTGGCCGCGCTGGACCGTCACGCCGGCGTTCGGCACGTCGCAGATCTTGATGGTGTTGTTCTCGCTGGCGCCGATGGCGTCCGAGAGGTCGAGGCCCACCTTCTTGGCGTCGACGTCGAAAGCCGCCACGAACTCGATGTCACGCACGTGGTAGTCGCCGAACTGCACGTGCATGAGGCCGGGCACGCGGCTCTTCGGGTCGGCGTCCTTGTAGAACTCGACGCCCTGTACCAGCGAGGCGGCGCAGTTGCCCACGCCGACGATGGCTACGCGAACCGAACCCATTCCGGTTGCTCCCTGTGTTCTCGATGAGGTCCTGCACAGCAGAGCCTCATGTGGTGGTGTCATCGGACGGATCCGGCCGGGTACCACCCCGGTGCCGGGGCAGGCCGCCCTGATCTGCTGACTTCTTGTCCTGCTCTGCGGGATCCGGTGCGCGCTGATCGCGCCCGGTGCGCTCACTCTCGATGAGCTCGTTCAACCAACGGACCTCACGCTCCACGGATTCCATGCCGTGTCGCTGCAGTTCGAGGGTGTAGTCGTCCAGCCGCTCACGGGTCCTGGCCAGGGAGGTGCGCATCTTCTCGAGGCGCTCCTCCAGGCGGGTGCGGCGGCCTTCCAGCACGCGCATACGAACGTCCCGCGATGTCTGACCGAAGAAGGCGAAGCGGACGCCGAAGTGCTCGTCCTCCCACGCATCCGGTCCGGAGTGGGCGAGCAGTTCCTCGAAGTGCTCTTTGCCCGCTCCGGTCAATCGGTAGACGATCTTCGCCCGGCGTCCCGTCAGTGCCGTGGCCGGCGCATCCTCGGTGGCGTTGCCCGTCTCCTCGACGAGCCAGCCACTCGTGACCAGCGCCTTGAGGCAGGGGTAGAGGGTGCCGTAGCTGAACGCGCGGAAGACCCCGAGCGAGGTGTTGAGCCGTTTTCGCAGCTCATAGCCGTGCATCGGAGACTCACGGAGCAGGCCCAGGACGGCGAACTCGAGGATGCCGGAACGTCTGCTCATCCTCCGCCTCCCTGGCCTGGTGCGTTCTTTATCTCGTGCTGATGTATCGACTCGATACATCCAGACGATAGAACGGTGACCGGGGTGGAACAAGCGGGGGGACGGTGAACGGCGTCACATCACCAATTCGCTCTACCCAACCTGACTGATTTGGAGTGAATTTCAACGCTGGGCAGGTTTTGGCGGTGCGTAGTCTGTGCGGCATGCAGACTGCCGGGAACCGTGGGCCGATATCTGGCGTCCCCATCCTCGGTGTAGTGCGGCCCGCACCCCTTGGGTGGGTCGTGCATCGGGGGGACCTGAAGACAACTGCCGCCTTCAGGCGACGAGAAAGCGCGCCTGCCCGAGGAGTAACCGTTCCATGAGCGAGCACCGTCGCAAACCGCCACCGTCGCAGGATGGCGGACGCGCCGCGGCCCGACGTGCCGCGCAGCAGTCGACAGGGCGTCGTGCCGCGCCCTCACGTGGCTCCGCTGCCGGTCCTCCGCCGCCTTCCGACCCGCATGGTCAGGAGCGGCCCTACGGCGGACGCGCCGAGGCCCGTCGTGCCGCACAGCGTGGCGGCCGTCGGCGGGCTGCCGATCACGATGCGACGGCCTCCGGTGGTGGCTCCGGCAGCCGTGGTGGTGGAGGCCGCCGCGGTGGCGGGGGCGGAAGCGGCCCGGAAGGAGGACGCGGCCGCGGCAGTGGTAAGCCTGCCAAGAAGCGCTTCATCGACTACCCGCGCGCCAACCGCAGCGGGTGGCGCCGCTTTGTGCCCTCCTGGAAGCTGGTCGCCAGCCTGTGTGTCGGCTTCTTGGGGCTGATCGTGGGTGTGGCCGGCGTCGGACTGGCCGTGGTGACCGTTCCCAATGACGAGAACGCTGCCGCCAGGGCACAGAACAACGTCTACCTCTGGTCCGACGAGTCCGTCATGGCCCGCGACGGTGAGACGAACCGCCAGAACCTGAAGATCGGCGAGATTCCGGAGTCGATGCAGAACGCGGCGGTCGCCGCGGAGAACGCGTCGTTCTGGCACGACTCCGGTGTGGACCCCATGGGTATCGCCCGTGCTCTGTTCAACATGGCCAAGGGTGGGGCAACTCAGGGTGGCTCCACCATCACCCAGCAGTACGTCAAGAACGCGATGCTGACCCAGAACCAGACCCTTGACCGCAAGTTCAAGGAACTGTTCATCTCCATAAAGGTCGGGGCGACCAAGGACAAGCGCGAGATCCTGCAGGGCTATCTCAACACCAGCTACTACGGGCGCGGTGCCTATGGCATCCAGGCGGCATCCCAGGCGTACTTCGGGAAGGACGCCGTGAAACTGAGGCCGGACCAGAGTGCCCTGCTGGCGACCGTGCTCAAGGGGGCCGACCTCTACGACCCGGCCGGCGGTACGGGTCCGAATTCCAAGCCGGCGCAGAACCTCAAGCGGGCGAAGGCGCGGTGGTCCTGGATTCTCGACCGCGAGCTTGCGAACCACATGATGACGCCGCATGAGCGGGCCAAGTACCCCAAATCCAAATTCCCCAAGTTCCAGCAGCCGAAGCCGGTGGCCAGCAAGGCGGGCCAGATCGGCTACCTGATGGACACCGCCAAGAAGTACGTCCTGAAGCACTCGCATCTCACCGAGAGGCAGTTCGACCAGGGCGGCTACACGATCCAGACCACCTTCGACAAGTCGAAGGTCAGCAAGCTCACGGCGGCCGTGAAGAAGGTCGACAAGCGCTACATCGATCCCAAGAAGCACGTGAAGGACAAATACGTTCAGTTCGGCGCGGCCTCTGTGGTGCCGGGAGACGGAAAGATCGTCGCCCTGTACGGCGGCGAGGGGTACGACAAGGGGCATTTCAGTAATAACGCCGACACCTATGGCGTGCCCGTCGGATCGACCTGGAAGCCTTTCGTTCTCGCTGCGGCCTTGAAGAACGGAACTGCCGCGAGCGCCGGGGTCAAGGTCAATCAGAACAGTAAGTACAACGGCAACGATCACCTCAAGGTGAAGAACGCACAGGGCGGGTACGTCCTGAAGGGGGACGGCTCTCCCTTCTACCAAGAGAACGAAAGCAACCACCCCTGGGGCTACATCCCTCTGTGGAAGGCGATGGAGCAGTCCGTCAACACGCCCTTCGTTCAGCTCGGCATGGACGTCGGCATGGCCAAGGTGCGGGACATGGCGGAGAACGCGGGTATCTCCAAGGAGAGCTTCGACAAGAACCTCAACCCGTCCTTTGCGCTGGGTACCTCCACGCCGAGTGCGATCCGGATGGCCAATGCCTACGGGACTTTCGCCGCTGCGGGCGAGAGGGCCGAGCCGTACTCGGTGACCGAGGTGAAGTTCGAGGGCGAGCCGGTCGATGGCTTCGAAAAGCCCAAGCCCGCAGAGACGGGCATGGATGCGAACATCGCCAACAACGTGACCAAGGTGCTGCAGAACGTCATTCAGAACGGCACGGCGAAGGAAGCAAGGCGACTCAATATTCCGGCTGCGGGCAAGACCGGCACCACCGACGAGAACAAGTCGGCCTGGTTCGTCGGCTACACCCCAAAGCTCTCGACGTCGGTGACGATGTTCCGTGAGGACCCGCAGAATCCCCGGCAGCTGTCCATGAACGGTGTCGGCGGCTTCGACTCGATCCACGGTGGTGCCCTGCCGACAGAGGTGTGGACCGAATACATGTTGAGTGCCCACGTCCCCAGGGCGGAGTTCGGTTCTGCTATCCCCATGGGGCAGGCCGTGAACGAGCCGGGCATGCCGACGCCCAAGCCGACCCCCACGCCGTCGCAGACGCCGTCGGGCTCCCCGTCCGGGACACCGTCCGATTCGGCCTCGCCCAGCGGCACGCCGAGTCCCAGCCCGAGCGATACCTGCTCCAAGTGGGATATCGGATGCAGCGACAGTGGCGGTAACGGAAACGGTGGGGCCGATGGCGGCGGGCCTGGCGGTGGTCCCGGCGGCGGCCCGGGAGGCGACACCTCGCCGACGCCCGATCCCACCGACAACGGCGGCATTTTCGGCGGGCCCACCGGCACACGCCCTCAATGACGGTGAGGCGTTTCACGTGAAACAGCCAGCTCGTTTCACGTGAAACATCGCATGGTGAAGCCCCCGCCCCCGGATCGACCGGGCGGGGGCTTCACCATGTTCCGCCAAGAGCCGTACGGCAGGATGGGGCCATGAAGAGCGTGCGACAGGACGAGCCTGTACGGCCGACAACGCGGGATGAGGTGGCGGCGGCCGGGAGCGAGTTGATCGGCGGGCCGATCGGCCGGCGCGCGCTGCTCGGAACGAACTGGCTGACGCCGGTGCGGGTCATTGCGCTGGTGGCCATCGGCATGTTCGCGCTCGGCATGGTGCAGAAGCTGCCCTGCTACAACGGCGGCTGGTTCTTCGGTGCCACGACCCAGTACACGCATGCCTGCTACTCCGACATTCCCCACCTCTACACGGGACGCGGGTTCGCCGATGGGCTGATCCCGTACTTCCAGCGACTGCCCGGCGACATGGAGTATCTCGAGTACCCCGTCCTGACCGGTCTCTTCATGGAGGTCGCCTCGTGGATGACCCCGCATCCGGGGTCGATCCAGGAGCGCGTACCGAGCGAGCAGGTCTACTGGCTGGTCAACGCCGGGATGCTGATGGCGTGCGCCGCGATCATGGCGGTGTGTGTGGCCCGTACCCATCGTCGTCGCCCTTGGGACGGCCTGCTTGTCGCCCTGGCACCGGCTTTCGCCCTCACTGCCACCATCAACTGGGACCTCCTGGCGGTCGCCCTGACGGCCGCGGGGATGCTGATGTGGTCCCGCAGTCGTCCCCTTACGGCCGGTGTCCTGATCGGCCTGGCGACCGCGGCGAAGCTGTATCCGGTGCTGCTGCTGGGGCCGCTGCTGGTGCTGTGCTGGCGCGCGGGTACGTGGCGGGCGTACGGGCGGGCCGTGACCGGTGCCGTGGTGGCCTGGCTCGTGGTGAATCTGCCGGTGATGATCGCGCACGATGGGAGCGGATTCCACATCCGTGAGGGCTGGGCGAAGTTCTACACCTTCAGCCAGGAGCGCCCCATCGACTTCGGTTCGCTCTGGCTGCTGATCTCGCAGCGCACCGGCAACCCCTTGGAGAACGCCAACACCTACGCCACGCTGCTGATGATCGTCGGCTGCGGCGCCATCGGGCTGCTGACCCTCTACGCCCCGCGCCGGCCGCGCTTCGCACAGCTCGCCTTCCTCGTCGTGGCGTTGTTCATCCTCACCAACAAGGTCTACTCCCCGCAGTACGTCCTGTGGCTGATCCCGCTCGCTGCTCTGGCCCGCCCGCGCTGGCGGGACTTCCTTATCTGGCAGGGCTGCGAGGTCATGTACTACCTGGGGATCTGGATGTACCTCGCCTACACCAGCAATGGCGACAAGCACCAGGGGCTGCCGCCCGAGGGCTATCAGCTCGCCATCGTGCTGCACCTCGCGGGCACGCTGTACCTGTGTGCCGTGGCCGTGCGGGACATCCTGTTGCCGGAGCGCGATGTGGTGCGCAGGGACGGGGACGACGACCCGTCGGGTGGTGTGCTGGACCAGGCGCCGGATGTCTTCGTGCTCGGACGGGTCCCGCACCCGCCACGGCACGCGATGCACTTCGCAGAGGCTCCGAAGGTGCGCTGGGGCGCCCTACGCAAGTAGGGCCTCTCGTTTGGATCGGGCCGGTCGTTTGGATCGGGCCGGACGCGTATCGGGCCCGGTGCCGCAGAGGTGTCTGCGGCACCGGGCCCTCGCTTGTGCGGAGCGCCGGTTCAGTCCGGGTCAGCGGTCCACGATGCGGTCGAACTGGGTGGTGGTGTGCCGGAGATGGGCCACCAGCTCCTCGCCGACCTGCGGTTCGGGGGCGTCCCCCGGGACGAACAGAATCGACACCTGCATGTGCGGCGGTTCGGCGAACCAGCGCTGCTTGCCGGCCCACACATACGGCGCCAGGTTGCGGTTGACGGTCGCCAGCCCGGCTCGCGCCACGCCCTTGGCGCGGGGCATCACACCGTGCAGCGCCTTGGGGGACTCCAGGCCGACGCCGTGCGAGGTGCCGCCGGCGACCACCACCAAGTAGCCGTCGGATGCCGCCTTTTGCTGGCGATAGCCGAAGCGCTCCCCCTTCGCGATCCGGGTGACGTCGAGGACCGAGCCGCGGTACTCGGTGGCGTCGTGGTCACCGAGCCACAGCAGTGTTCCGATCCGCGCGCGGAAGTGGGTCTGCGGGAACTGCTGCTGGAGACGGGCGAGTTCCGGAGCCTTGAGATGGCTCACGAACATGGTGTGGAGCGGGAGCCGGGCGGCGCGCAGCCGGTCCATCCACCCGATGACCTCTTCGACCGCGTCGGACCCGTCGGCGCGGTCCAGCGGCAGGTGAATCGCGAAGCCTTCGAGCCGCACGTCCTCGATGGCCGTGGCGAGCTTCGACAGGTCCTCCGGCTTGACGCCGTGCCGCTTCATCGAGCTCATGACCTCGATGACGACCCGGGCACCGACCAGGCCGCCGACACCTTCGACCGAGGAGACCGAGCGGATCGCCCGGTCCGGCAGCGGTACGGGCTCCTCGCCGTGCCGGAACGGGGTCAGGACGAGCAGGTCACCACTGAAGAAGTCCTTGATGCGGGCGGCTTCGTAGGTCGTACCGACAGCGAGGATGTCGGACCCGAGGCGGGTCGCCTCCTCGGCCAGGCGCTCGTGGCCGAAGCCGTAGCCGTTGCCTTTGCAGACCGGGACCAGCCCGGGGAACTGCTGGAGCACGCTCTGCTGGTGTGCCCGCCAGCGCGCGGTGTCGACGTAGAGAGTGAGCGCCATGGCCGGGCCCGGAACCTTTCTCGTAGCTGGGTGTCTCAGGGTACGAACGGTGCGGTGGAGCTGTCGGCGGTGCTCAGGCTATCCGCGGTGGGTCATGTAGAAGTCGAACGCCTTCTGCATCAGCTTGTTGAGCGGGAAGTCCCACTCGCCGAGGTACTCGGCCGCCTGCCCACCCGTGCCGACCTTGAACTGGATCAAGCCGAAGAGGTGGTCGTTCTCGTCCAGGGAGTCGCTGATGCCACGCAGGTCGTAGACCGAGGCGCCGAGCTTGTAGGAGTCCTGCAGCATCCGCCACTGCATCGCGTTGGAGGGGCGGACCTCTCGGCCGATGTTGTCGGAGGCGCCGTAGGAGTACCAGACGTGGCCGCCGACGACCAGCATGGTCGCGGCGGAGAGGTTCACACCGTCGTGCCGGGCGAAGTACAGGCGCATGCGGTTGGGGTCCTCGGTGTTGAGGGCCGTCCACATCCGCTGGAAGTAGCTGAGCGGCCGCGGCCGGAAGTGGTCGCGCTCCGCGGTGATCTCGTACAACCGCTGCCACTCGGCCAGGTCGTCGTAGCCGCCCTGGACGACCTCGACGCCGGCCTTCTCGGCCTTCTTGATGTTGCGGCGCCACAGCTGGTTGAAGCCCTTGTGGACCTCCTCCAGCGAACGGTCGGCGAGCGGCACCTGGAAGACATAGCGGGGCTGGACGTCGGCGAAGCCGGCACCCCCGTCCTCGCCCTGCTGCCAGCCCATGCGGCGCAGCTTGTCGGCCACCTCGAAGGCGCGCGGCTCGATGTGGGTCGCCTCGACATCGCGCAGACGCTTGACGTCCTGGTTCTGGATGCCGGCCTTGATCGCCGTGGCGTCCCAGCGGCGGATGACGACCGGCGGGCCCATCTTCACCGTGAACGCGCCTTGCTGCTTGAGGTGCGCGAGCATCGGCCGCAGCCATTCCTCAAGGTTTGGCGTGAACCAGTTGATGACCGGACCTTCGGGCAGATACGCGAGGTACCGCTTGACCCGGGGCACCTGGCGGTAGAGGACGAGGCCGGCGCCGACCAGCTCGCCGCTCGCGTCGAACCAGCCCAGGCTCTCCGACCGCCACTCGGACTTGACGTCCGCCCACGCAGGGACCTGCATGTGGCTTGCCGCGGGCAGGCTCTGGATGTACGCCAGATGCTGCTCTCGGCTAATGGTCCTCAGGGTCAGGCTCATGCGGGGCGCTCCTCGGCAGGTGTGTCCCCATTGTCGGGGCTCCGGCTCTCGCGCCGAAGCCTACTGTGACCAAGGAGCGCCCTGACCGGGCCGTGCGGCCACATGCCGCACGGCCGCCGAGCCGGTGTGTCAGCCGACGAGGCCGCCGAAGAGGCCGCCGTGCGCCAGACCGAGGTAGAAGCCGAAGGCGGATGCCCCGAGCCCGATGATCAACAGGAAGCGTTCACCCGTCGTCGACGAGATGAACTGGCCCCAGAGTCCGGTACCGATTCCGACCAGGCCCACCCAGGAGCTGAGGAGGTGGAGCCCGGGGGAAAACGTGCTGAAGACGGCGATCGCGCCGAGGACGACGGTCACGATGGCGAGAGTGTTCTCGACGGGATGAGCCTGGCCGTCGCTGTTGAGCAGCGAGATCAGGCTGCGCTGGGTCCTTACTGCCTGTGCCATGCGGCACCTCCGATGACAGGGCGGCGCACTGTAACGCCGCTCACACCCGTTGTGTTCCAGATTGAGGGGTGTGGTGCTCGGATTTCAACCGGAAGGCCTGAGGCAGGTACTCTGTACGGTCTGCGCTCATGTCTGTCCGGATTCTCCGGCCGGGCCGGCGCGGAAACGCATCAAGACCCTCCTGCCACGGAACGACCGTGGCCGCTGAGTCCAAAGGAGGTGGGTTCTACATGCGTCACTACGAGGTGATGGTCATCCTCGACCCCGATCTCGAGGAGCGCGCTGTCTCCCCGCTGATCGAGAACTTCCTCTCCGTCGTCCGTGAGGGCAACGGAAAGGTCGAGAAGGTCGACACCTGGGGCCGTCGTCGTCTCTCGTACGAGATCAACAAGAAGCCTGAGGGCATCTACTCGGTCATCGACCTGCAGGCCGAGCCCGCGGTCGTCAAGGAGCTCGACCGTCAGATGAACCTGAACGAGTCGGTCCTCCGGACCAAGGTCCTCCGTCCCGAGACCCACTGAGCGCGCAAGCGTCCAGCGGTAACCGGGTTCGAGTAGCAGCAACACCAGCAGCCAGCAGCACACCCGCCGAGAGGTTCCCCTAATGGCAGGCGAGACCGTCATCACGGTTGTCGGCAATCTTGTCGACGACCCCGAGCTGCGCTTCACCCCGTCCGGTGCGGCGGTCGCGAAGTTCCGCGTCGCGTCCACTCCCCGCACCTTCGACCGTCAGACCAATGAGTGGAAGGACGGCGAAAGCCTGTTCCTGACCTGCTCGGTGTGGCGTCAGGCGGCGGAGAACGTCGCCGAGTCCCTTACGCGGGGTACTCGCGTCGTCGTGCAGGGCCGCCTCAAGCAGCGGTCGTACGAGGACCGCGAGGGCGTGAAGCGCACGGTCTACGAGCTCGACGTCGACGAAGTGGGCGCGAGCCTGAAGAACGCCACGGCCAAGATCACCAAGACCAGTGGTCGCGGTGGTCAGGGCGGCGGCGGGTTCGGTGGCGGTCAGCAGGGTGGCGGTCAGCAGGGTGGCGGCGGCTGGGGCGGCGGCTCCGGTGGCGGTCAGCCGCAGGGCGGCGGCGGGGCTCCCGCCGACGACCCGTGGGCGACCGGTGCTCCGGCTGGCGGCGGCCAGCAGGGTGGCGGCGGCGGTGGCTGGGGCGGCGGCTCCGGCGGCGGCTACTCGGACGAGCCGCCCTTCTAGGTCCGTACAGACGGTCCGACCCGCGTTGTTTCACGTGAAACGGCGTCGTGGAACGGCCGGGGCCTTGAGGGCGTCAGCACAAACTTCTTGAACTCACTGGAGAGAGACAATGGCGAAGCCGCCTGCTCGCAAGCCTAAGAAGAAGGTTTGCGTGTTCTGCAAGGAGAAGATCTCCTACGTTGACTACAAGGACACGAACCTGCTGCGGAAGTTCATTTCCGACCGCGGCAAGATCCGTGCCCGCCGAGTCACCGGCAACTGCACTCAGCACCAGCGTGATGTCGCCACGGCTGTGAAGAACAGCCGTGAGATGGCGCTGCTGCCCTACACGTCCACCGCGCGATAAGGGAAGGGTGACCGAAACATGAAGATCATCCTCACCCACGAGGTCTCCGGCCTCGGCACCGCCGGCGACGTCGTTGACGTCAAGGACGGTTACGCTCGTAACTACCTGGTCCCGCGTGGTTTCGCGATCCGCTGGACCAAGGGTGGCGAGCAGGACGTCGCGCAGATCCGACGCGGTCGCAAGATCCGCGAGATCGCCACGATCGAGCAGGCCAACGAGATCAAGGGCAAGCTCGAGGGCGTCAACGTGAAGCTGGCCGTTCGCGCCGGCGACGCGGGCCGCCTGTTCGGCTCCGTCACCCCGGCCGACGTCGCCTCGGCGATCAAGGCTGCCGGTGGTCCGGACGTCGACAAGCGTCGCGTCGAGCTCGGTTCGCCGATCAAGACCCTGGGCGCGCACCAGATCTCCGTGCGTCTGCACGCCGAGGTCGTTGCGAAGCTCGGCGTCGAGGTCGTCGCCGCGTAACCGCAGCAGCACAGCACAACGCTGAAGGGCCGTACCCCGTCGCCGGGGTACGGCCCTTCGTGGTCTCCGGGGCGCTTGCGACGAGGGGCTCAGCCCGCGTTCTGGGCGCGTTGGTAGAGCTCGGCCACATCGTCGTCGAAGTACGCGGCGTACGAGACATCGTCCTCGTCGCCGCCGCCTTCGTGGCCGCCCAGGACACCGATGACCGTGCCGGTGTGGCTCTTGGGGTCGTAGTCGGCCAGCCAGGGGCTGCCGCTGGTGCCGCCTTCGAAGTCGGTGCACTGGACGCGCAGCTGGGTGTCGCTGTACTTCGTGGTGCGGTTCTGGCAGGAGATCGGGGTGTCGCGGCTGGTGGGATAGCCGGTGATCTTGACTTCGTTGTCGAAGCCCCGGTCGATGCCGAGGGTGTTGCCGCCGAGGACGTCCTGGATCTGCTTGCCGTCCTTCTTGTCGAGCACCAGGAAGGCCACGTCGAGATCCTCGTCCTGGGACTTGACCCAGCGGTCGTCGAGGACCACCTTTTTGACCTTCCACAGGCCGAGGGGTTCTTCGCGGTCGCGGTAGTCGGGGGCGAAGAGGAGATCGTCCACCGTGCTCCCGGCGTCCGCGTCGAAGGCGCAGTGAGCCGCGGTGATGAGCATGTTGCGTTGAGGGCTCTGCACGACGCTCGCGGTGCAGAAGTGGTCGCCCGAGTCGTTCTTCTCGAAGACCACACCGACCCGGGAGTTCTGCTCCGTTCGGCGTGGGGTGTAGGCGTTGCCGTCGTCTGCCGGGGCGGTCGCGGAGGGTTCCTGGTCCTGAGGGTCCTGGCCCGGCTCGCCGGACTTGCCGAAGCTGCTGCGGCCGGCGGTGTCGTCGACCGTATCGGCGTCCTCCCTGGCGTAGCCGACCACAGCGGCTGCCACGATGACGACGAAGGTCAGTGGCAGGACGGATTTCCTGGCGAGGGCGCGCACACGCTCATTATCGACAGCCACTCGCGGTTACGGGAAGTTCAGCGGGAGGCCCCGGTCACAATCCACCGGCCCGAGCGGGTGCGCAGCCAGAGTGTGAGCATGCGGACGGTCATCATCAGGGCCATCGCCCACCACAGGGCGGCCAGTCCCCCACCGAGGGCGGGTACGGCCAGTGCCACCGGCGTGAACAGGGCCAGGGTGAGGACCATTGCCCCGGCGAGATAGGGGCCGTCGCCGGCGCCCATCAGAACGCCGTCGAGTATGAAGACGATGCCGGAGACGGGCTGCGTGAGGGCCACGACAAGGAGTGTGGTCATCAGGGGGCCGCGGACGGCGGGGTCGGCGGTGAACAGGGGGATGAACAGTGGCCGGGCGAGCGCGACCAGCACTCCCAGGACCAGGCCGGAGGCGATGCCCCACTGGACCATGCGGCGGCAGGCGGCCTCGGCACCCTCGCGGTCGCCCGCACCGAGGTAGCGTCCGATGATGGCCTGGCCCGCGATGGCTATGGCGTCGAGGGCGAAGGCCAGCAGCGACCAGAAGGTGAGCACGATCTGGTGGGCGGCGATCTCCGCATCGCCGAGCCGGGCGGCGACGGCGGTGGCGATCATGAGCACCGCGCGCAGCGAGAGGGTCCGGATCAGGAGCGGTGTGCCGGCCCGTGCGCAGGCGCGTATTCCCGCCGTGTCGGGGCGGAGCGAAGCGCCGTTGCGCCGTGCGCCGCGAATCACGACCGTGAGGTAGGCGGCGGCCATGGCGCACTGGGCGATGACCGTTCCCCAGGCGGAGCCGGCGATGCCGAGGCCGGCGCCGTAGACCAGGCCGATGTTGAGGACGACGTTGGCGGAGAAGCCGCCGATGGCGACGTACAGCGGGGTCTTGGTGTCCTGGAGGCCGCGGAGCACGCCGGTGGCGGCCAGCACGACGAGCATCGCCGGTATGCCGAGGGAGCTGATGCGAAGGTAGGTCGTGGCGTACGGTGCGGCGGTGCCGGATGCGCCGAAGGCTTCCACGAGCCAGGGGGCGGTGGGCAGCACGGCCGCGATGACCGCGGCGCCGAGGAGGAGGGCGAGCCAGATGCCGTCCATGCCCTGGCGGATGGCGGCCGCGAGGTCGCCGGCGCCGACCCTGCGGGCGACGGCCGCGGTGGTGGCGTAGGCGAGAAAGACGAAGACGGAGACGGCGGTGGTCAGCAGGGGGGCGGCGACGCCGAGGCCGGCCAGCTGAGGGGTGCCCAGGTGGCCGATGACGGCGCTGTCGACCATGACGAAGAGCGGTTCCGCGACGAGTGAGCCGAAGGCCGGCAGAGCGAGGGCGATGATCTCGCGGTCATGGCGGCGATGGGCGCGCCGTGGTGTCGCGGGAGCCTGTGTCATGCCGGCAATCTAATCTTCCACAGGTAAGAGATGCAAGCGCCTATTGATCCTTACTTTCCGCTGTGCGGAGTCGTCGTCTCCGTGACGTTTGTTGTGATCTTGAACAGGTCGGCGAATTTTTTCTCCCCCACAGCCTATGGATGAGGAAGTCGCAGGTCAGAGGAGTGTCGGCGGCCCGATTGTGTGCTTGTCCACAGTAGTTTCCCCCGACCCGTACACAGGATCCGGGCACTTCTCCACAGCTAGCGGCCCGTCATCCACATGGCCTGTGGATAACCAGATTGGCGGACGGTGCCCACGGGCCTACCGTGGTCCGGCACCCGCCGCCTGTTCCGGCTTGAGACATCGTCCGAACTCGACGCGCCGTAACCGGAGTCGGGCGACTCGATTGTCAGAGCTGTGCCGTAAGAAAGAGGAGCACAGCAAGGTCCGCGTCGCGGACGGGAGGAGGTGCCGGGGTGAGCATGCCCGAGCCCATGGAGGACCCCTGGGCGGACTCCGGTCCGAGCGACCGGCTGCCGGCCCCCCGCTCCCGTCGAGGTGAGGGCAAGGGCCGTGGGCGCGGCGACCGCCAGGACCGCGACGACGACAGCGGCGGCTCCTGGAACGGCGGCTTCGAGCGGGTCCCCCCGCAGGATCTGGACGCGGAACAGTCCGTGCTCGGCGGCATGCTGCTGTCCAAGGACGCCATCGCCGACGTCGTCGAGGTCCTCAAGGGCGAAGACTTCTACCGCCCCGCACACGAGCTGGTCTTCCAGGCCATTCTCGATCTGTACGCCAAGGGGGAGCCCGCCGACCCGATCACCATCGCGGCGGAGCTGACCAAACGCGGGGAGATCGGGCGGGTCGGCGGGGCGTCGTATCTGCACACCCTCGTCCAGTCGGTGCCCACGGCGGCCAACGCCGAGTACTACGCGGAGATCGTCCACGAGCGGGCCGTGCTGCGCCGGCTGGTCGAGGCCGGCACCCGGATCACGCAGATGGGATACGCCGCGGACGGCGATGTCGACGAGATCGTCAACAGCGCCCAGGCGGAGATCTACGCCGTCACCGAGCAGCGGACCAGCGAGGACTATCTGCCGCTCGGCGACATCATGGAGGGCGCTCTCGACGAGATCGAGGCGATCGGCTCGCGCCAGGGCCAGATGACGGGTGTGCCCACGGGCTTCACCGACCTCGACTCCCTGACGAACGGCCTGCACCCGGGCCAGATGATCGTGATCGCGGCCCGTCCCGCCATGGGTAAGTCGACCCTCGCGCTGGACTTCGCGCGGGCCTGTTCGATCAAGAGCAATCTGCCGAGCGTGATCTTCTCGCTGGAAATGGGGCGCAACGAGATCGCGATGCGTCTGCTCTCCGCCGAGGCCCGGGTGGCGCTGCACCACATGCGCTCCGGCAGCATGACGGACGAGGACTGGACCCGGCTGGCCCGCCGGATGCCGGATGTGTCGGCCGCGCCGCTGTACATCGACGATTCGCCCAACCTGTCGATGATGGAGATCCGTGCCAAGTGCCGTCGGCTCAAGCAGCGCAACGACCTGAAGCTGGTGGTCATCGACTATCTCCAGCTGATGCAGTCCGGCGGCTCGAAGCGTGCCGAGAGCCGTCAGCAGGAGGTCTCGGACATGTCCCGAAACCTCAAGCTGCTGGCGAAGGAGCTGGAGCTTCCGGTCATCGCGCTCTCGCAGCTCAACCGTGGGCCCGAGCAGCGCACGGACAAGAAGCCGATGGTCTCCGACCTGCGTGAATCCGGTTCGATCGAGCAGGACGCGGACATGGTGATCCTGCTCCACCGCGAGGACGCCTACGAGAAGGAGTCGCCGCGCGCGGGCGAGGCCGACCTGATCGTGGCGAAGCACCGTAACGGTCCTACGGCCACGATCACGGTCGCGTTCCAGGGGCACTACTCGCGGTTTGTGGACATGGCGCAGACCTGACCCGAGGCGCTGGAGGGTCGCTCACCGACTTCCGCCGAAGAACGCGAGCAATTTCTGGGCGGCGTCCGGCGACGTCAGCAATTCCTGCATGTCCGCGGACATCCGGGCGGCAGCGCTGGTGCGTTCGAACATCTCGCGCTCGTATTCCTTGACGGCGGCGGGAGAGTGGTGATCGACCGCGGCACGACCGTGTCAGGCAGGCCGATCGAGGTCCGCGGGTCGCGGAAGGTGGCAAAGGAGATCGTCGTCTTCGGGTGGAACGCGCAGTTCGCCGAAACGGCTCTGATCAACGGCAGTCCTGGAATCGTTGTGGCGCCGCATGGACGACTCCACCTCGCCCTGGCCTTCTCCGTCGAGGGCGACCGAATCGACGGTGACGAACTCATTGGCGATGCGAAGCGGCTTGAGGCCCTTCAGATCACGGTCCTGCCCGATACCCCCACGGAGGAGTAGGCCCACCTCGCCCGGCACAGGTCGGGTGGGCGGGCCCGGATCAGGATGCGAGGGGGCGGCTGTTGCCCGATTCCGGTGCGTCAGCTCCTGGTGCCGCCCACCTCATCGGAAATGGCACCGACTTGAGACAGCACGCGGAGGAAATGGCGTGAGATACCGCGAGAAGATCCAGGTCACAACTTCGATGGGTGACACGGAAGTTGAGGACCTACAGGTGCCGGAGGTTCTCGGGCTCCGTGGCGTTTTCTCCGCTGCCGTGTCATGACGATGGCAGCCCTGACGCTCGGGCTCACTCCGTTACGGGCAGGCACTCGGCGAGCAGGCCGACGATGTCGCGCCAGGCTCGCTGTGCGTGCCGCGGGTGGTAGCCGACGCCGGGGGGCGCGGTGTGGTCGACCGGTGGGTGGTGGAAGGCGTGCAGGGCTCCGCCGTAGACCACGAGGCGCCAGTCGACGCCCGCAGCCTGCATCTCGGCGGCGAAGGCGTTCCGTTGCTCAGCGGGCATGATCGGGTCCTCCGATCCGACCCCGGCCCAGACGGGGCAACGGATGCGCGCCGCCTCGCCCGGTCGGCCCGTCGTCAGTGCGTTGACCGTCCCGATCGCGCGCAGGTCGACGCCGTGGCGCCCGAGTTCCAGCGCAATTGCGCCCCCGGTGCCGTAGCCGATAGCGGCGATCCGGTCGGGGGCGGTCCGCGGTTCGGCGCGCAACACGTCGAGTGCCGCGTGGCCGATGCCCCGCATCCGGTCGGGGTCGGCGAGCAGCGGCATGCAACGGGCCAGCATCTCCTCGGGGTGGCCCAAATAGCGCCCGCCGTGGAGGTCAAAGGCCAGCGCCACGTATCCCAGCTCAGCCAGGGCATCGGCTCGGCGGCGCTCGACGTCGCTGAGCCCCATCCCCTCGGGCCCGATCAGGACTGCGGGCCGGCGGTCGACACCGGCGGGGAGCGCGAGGTGCCCGATCATCGTCAGGTCGTCGGCCGGGTAGGCGACCGTGCGCGTGGTGACTGTCGTCATGGGATCGACGGTAGTGAGGGTCGAGCCCGGTCGGGCCGGTCTTCACCGTCGGCGGAACGGCGCGGATGTGGGCACATGGGCGCGTGCTGCGGATGGCCTTGCCGCCGGCGGAGCACATCGACACCGGTGCGCATGAGGCCGCCCTCGTGTCGGCAGGGCATTTTTCTTGACCTTCAAGTCAAGAAAAGTGGTACTGTTCCGATCATGGGAAGGCCGAAGCAGTTCGATCCGGACGCCGCCGTCGAGCAGGCCATGGAGGTGTTCTGGCGCAAGGGGTATGCCGCCACCACCCCGCAGGACCTCGTCGATGCGCTCGGTATCGGCAAGGGCAGCCTCTACCACGCCTTCGGCAGCAAGCACGCCCTGTTCGAGAAGGCCCTGCGCCGCTATCAGGACGGTCAGGCGCTGGCTCTCATCGCGATGCTCGAAGAATCGGGGCCCGTGAAGGAGCGGCTCCGCGCGACGCTGCGGTTCCTCGCCGAGACGGATCTCGCCGACCCCGACCGGCGTGGCTGTATGGCGGTGAACGCCGCCGCCGAGGTCGCGGGAACGGACGAGGCGGCGGTCGTGCTCGTCCGGCGCATGTTCGAGCGCACGGAAGGTGCGTTCCGCGCCTTGATCGAGGAAGGGCAGCGCACGGGGGAGATCGCTCCCGATCGCGACGCCCGCGCCGTCGGAAGCCTGCTGCTGAACACGATTGTGGGTCTGCGGCTCCTGGCTCGTGTCGAGGGTGGGCCGGACCGGCTCGCCAGGGTGATCGACGCGACGGTCGACATTCTCTGACCCGTTCCTGTGCGGTATCTCCGACCGGGGCGACTGCTGCCCAGATTTTGTACCTATAGTTCAAGAAAATGGAGCGTCATGCAGCTCAATCTTCACTCCAAGACGGCCGTCGTCACCGGGGCCAGCCGAGGTATCGGTCTGGCCACCGTGAGGACGCTGATCGATGAGGGCGTCCGCGTGGTCGGAGCGGCCCGCACCATCACTCCCGAACTGAAGGAGACCGGGGCGTGCGCCGTCTCCGCCGATCTCAGCACGGCTGACGGGGTGGCCACGCTGATGGACCGCGCGTTCGCGGAACTGGGCGCGCTCGACCTGCTGGTGAACAACGTCGGGGCCGGGGACGCCGTGGAGCCGGTCGGGTTCCTCGACACCGACGACGCGAGGTGGGCGAGCATCTTCGACCTCAACCTGCTCAGCGCGGTCCGTACCAGCCGGGCCGCCCTCCCCAGCCTGGTCGAGCGCCGTGGCGCGATCGTCAACGTCTCGTCCATCAACTCCCGTCTGCCCGCCGCCGGTCCGGTCGCCTACAGCGCGGCCAAGGCCGCTCTCAACGCACTGGGCAAGTCGCTGGCCGAGGAATTCGGACCGCAGGGCGTGCGCGTCAACACCGTCTCGCCCGGCGTGGTGCGCACCGCGATCTGGCAGGACCCCGACGGCTTCGGCAGCAAGGTCGCGGCCGGTGCAGGGGCCGAGCACGCGGCGTTCCTGGAGCACCTTCCGGAGGCGTTCAGCATCACCACCGGCCGGATCACCGAGCCGCAGGAAGTGGCCTCGTTGATCACGTTCTTGCTCTCCGACGTGTCCGGCAACATCACCGGTGCGGACTACGTCATCGACGGCGGTACGGTCAAGACGCTCTGATCGAGGGGACGCCGGGGCCGCCGGGGACGGCCGGGGACGCCGGGGCCGCCGGGGACGGCCGGGGACGCCGGGCGCGTGACGCGAGGGCCACGGGGCGGGGGTGTCCTCAGAACGCGTTCAGTCCGGTGAGTTCGCACGACAGCTCCCACAGGCGGGATGCCGCGGCGGTGTCGGTGGCCCACGGCTTGACCCCGCCGATGAGCATGTCGTCGGTGCCGGCCGGAACGGCGATGGCGCAGTCCTGGCAGTAGGCGCCGCCGTGGCCGTCGAGGAGGGGAGAAGTCGCCGCCCACACCGCCGTCGCCGCGCCCTGCTGCGGAGTCTTGAATCCGTCGGCCGGTTTGCCGTCCTCGGTGACCCAGCCCCGCGCGGCCCACTCCTCGCGCGGGACGTGGCGCTGCAGCGGGGTGAGGATGCTGCCGGGGTGCACGGCGAAGGCGTGCAGGCCGCTTTCGGCGCCGAGGGTGTCGAGGTGCCGGGCGAACAGGGCGTTGGCGGTCTTGGACTGGGCGTACGCGAGCCAGCGGTCGTAGCCGCTGCGGAAGTGGAGGTCGCCCCAGCGCATGCCGGACAGGAAGTGACCGGACGAGGACACGGCCACCACGCGGGTGCCGGCGGTGAACGACGGGCGGAGGCGATGGACGAGGGCGAAGTGGCCGAGGTGGTTGATCGCGAAGTGTGCCTCCCAGCCGGGGCCGACCCGGGTCTCTGGGCAGGCCATCACGCCCGCGCCGTTGATGACGAGGCCGAGAGTGCGTCCGGTCTCCAGGAACCGGTCGGCGAAGGTCCGGACGCTCTCCAGGTCGGCCAGGTCCAGCTGGTGGATTTCCGTCCTGGGGACGCCCCGTAGCGCTTCCTCGGCGGTGGTGGGACGGCGGGCCGGAACGATGACATGCGCTCCGGCGCGGGCCAGGGCGCGCGTGGCTTCCAGGCCGAGGCCGGAGTATCCCCCGGTGACCAGGGCGGTGGTGCCGCTCAGGCGGATGCCGTCGAGTACGTCGTCGGCGGTGCTGTGCGCACCGAATCCGGTGCTGTGCGCCCGGAGTCCGGTGCTCTGCGCACCGAATCCGGTGCCGGTCTGCTGCTGCTTCGCGATCATGTGGTGGACGCTAAAACCTAGAGTGCAGGCTAGGTCAAGGTACGGTTCCGTCATGCGTGACGACCCCGCTTCCCTGCCCATCGGCCGGGTTGCCGAGACGACCGGGATGAGCGTGCATGCGCTGCGCTTCTTCGAGCGCGAGGGGCTGTTCCTCCGGGAGATCCCGCGTTCCGGTGGCGGGCAGCGGCTCTATGAACAGGCGGATGTGGACTGGCTGGTGCTGTGCAACCGGCTGCGCGCTTCGGGCATGCCGATCGCCACGATCAGGCAGTTCGCCGCGCTCGTCCGCTCCGGTCCGGGCAACGAGGCCGATCGCCTTGAACTGCTGCGGGAACACGAGCGGAGTGTGCAGGCCAGGATCGACGAGCTGAACGCCGGCCTCGAAGTCATCCACGGCAAGGTCGCCGTCTACGAGCAGCACCTGCAGGAGGGGACGGCGGCCGGGCTGTGGTCCCCGATGCCGTCGGGTCCGACGCCGCCGGCAGAGCGCGCCTAGAGGATTGCTTCCAAGGCGGGTCAGTGATCGTAAGTGGTCAGGGCGCGCTTCACGGCCTGGCCGGTGTGGTCGTTGCGCCAGATTGCTGCGGTCAGCGCCAGGACGCGTTGCAGAACCCTGGCGATCACGCCTGCCTGGGTGCGGCCGCGGTGTCGTTCCAGGTCGAGCCGGCCCTTGAAGGTCTCATCGATCGACTCGATCACCTGCCGGAGCGGCTTGAACAGTGCCGCGCCGGCCCGCTCGGCCTCGCCATTGCGGGCCGGGCGCAACAGATGTAGGCCCAGCTCGCCCAGGCATTGCTCGAGGCCTCGCCCGAAGTAGTTCCTGTCTCCGATCAGCGTCTGCCCCGCCCGGTCGGCGAGCAGGCCGGGCTCGACCTCGAACATGGCCGGCAAAGTCTCGCGCTCGTCGGCCTTGGCCCCGGTCAGCGCGAACGCCACCGGCAGACCGTGCAGGGTGCACACCAGGTGGAGCCGCAGGCCCCAGAAGAAGCGGGAATGGGAGGCGCAGTATCCGTACTCGGCCCAGCCGGCCAGCTCGGAGCGCCGGCCGCTTTGCGCAGCCGCTTGTTGTAGCCCGGCGCCTTGGGCAGATACGGGAACAGGTGCCGCAGGCGGGCGTGGGCATGACGGATGAAGCGCCGCTCGGAGGTGAACCCGAGCAGCGCCTGCATCACGGACAGCGTGACCAGTTCGGCGTCGGACAGCTTGGGCGTGATCCCTACCGCTGGGCGCCACGGCGCAAGGTCTGGGGACTCCAGCAGCAGGTCGGCGGTCCGCACGTAGAGCGCGGTCGCGAGGGTGTCGAGATCAGCATCCAGATCCTGCCCCGCCACGACTCAACATCACGCAGCACTGATCCGGACACCTCGCATGCCCGCCGGGCCCCCACTGGGCCCGACCGGTTGCTTCACGCCTGCTTCCGGTAGGCGCGGAAGGCACGCGTGGACAGCAGGCCCATCACGAGGGCTACCGCTGCGAGCAGCCCCAGGTGCACCCAGACCGTGCCCCAGTCGGTGTGGGCGCCCATCGCCTCTCGGGCTGCGACGACCGCCCATTCCATGGGGTTGTAGTCGGCAACAACACCGACCCAGCCCGGGGCGAGGCCGAGGTCCATCACGGCCGAGCTGAGGAACATCAGTGGCAGCGTGGTGAATTGGGAGATCGCGATGAGGGTCGCCTGCTGGCGAGTCAGCAGCGCCACGGCGTCGGACAGCGCCGAGAAGATCAGAGTCAGCAGCACCGCGGCAAGCAGAGTGACGCCGACCCCGGCGACGCCCCCGGGGAACCGGGCGCCGGCGGCCAGGGCGATGGCGACGATGATCAGGCTTTGGATGAGCGTCTGGATCGCCTGGTAGGCCATGGTCGCGATCACCATGGCGCCCCGGCTGGCGGGAGAGGTGAGCATCCGGTCCATCACGCCGCGGTCGATGTCCTGCAGGTAGGCCGTTCCTGCCCACGCGCTCGCGAACAGCGCGGTCATCATCACCACGCCCGGCGTGAGGAACTGCAGGAAGCCGCCGCCCGTGTGCGTGAACCCGGGCAGGTCCACCACCGAGCGGAACAGTTGTCCGAACAACAGCAGCCAGATCACCGGCTGCACCAAGCCGATGACGAGGAAGGTCGGCATCCGCCGGAGGGCGCGCAACAGCCGACCGGTCAGGAGCGCGGCGTGCCTGAACACGGTCAGTGGACGCTCACCGGTGAAGTGCTGGGGTGCGGTGGTCACTTCGTCACCTCCAGGGCCTTCGGGCCTGCGTCGGCATCGAAGCTGTGTCCGGTGTGCCGCAGGTAGACGTCATCGAGCGAGGGCCGAGCGAGAGTCGCGGACCTCACGGCCATGCCTGCTTCCTCGAGTGCGGCCAACACGGGTGGCAACGCCCGGGCACCGTCATCGGTTCGGCCACGGACGGCGCTCCCGTCCATGGTGACGTCCCGCAGCTGGGGCACCGTCTGTAGGACCGCGAGCGCCCTGTTGTCGGCCTGGGCCAACTCGACGTGCACCGCGTCGCCTCGCAGGCCGCTCTTGAGTTCGTTCGGGGTGCCGGCGGCGACCACCGTGCCCTTGTCGACGATCGCGAGCCGGTCGGCGAGGTGATCGGCTTCCTCCAGATAGTGCGTCGTCAACAGCACCGTCATCTGCTCGTCCCCGGCCAACCGCGCGACCTCTGCCCACATTTCGCTGCGGGCGTGGGGATCGAGCCCGGTCGTCGGTTCGTCGAGGAAGAGCACCTGGGGCCGGTGCATCAAGCACAGCGCGACGTCGAGCTTGCGCGCCATACCGCCGGAGTAGGTCTGCACCAGCCGGTTAGCGGCATCGGCCAGGCCGAACGTGTCCAGGAGCTCGCGGGCGCGCGCCATGGCATCCCGACGGGACATCCCATGCAGGCGTCCGGCGAGCAGCAGGTTCTCGGTCGCGGTGCCCATCGGGTCCGTGCCGGATTTCTGCGACAGGAAGCCGATCACCCGGCGCACCTGCTCGGGCCGCGTCCCCACCTCTATCCCGGCCACGCGAGCCGATCCCGAATCGGCAGCCGAGAGCGTCGAGAGGACCTTCACCGTGGTCGACTTGCCGGCCCCGTTCGGACCGAGCAGCCCGAATACGGTCCCCTTCGCCGCTGCGAAGCTCAGCCCCCGCAGTGCCGTGATGGGCGGCTTGTTCTTGCCGGCCGGATAACTCTTGACCAGATCGACGGCTTCCACAGCCGGATCTGCTACGTGGGCAGCACCCATCGTCACACCCCTTGTCAGGACTTGGTGTGACTCCCACCTTCCTGGTGTCACCGGACACGAGGAGGCTTGATGGCGAGGGCTGGACCCTACGGTGAGTAGTCGCCGGAGAGGCTAGCACGCGAGTGCACCGGCCAGGTCCCGGCGTCGACCGCGGTGGTCCGCATTCTGAACACCTACGACCAGCGCCCCCTTGGAAGCAATCGTCTAGCGGGCAGATGCGCCGGGCCACGTGCATGAGGTGGGGTCGGAACTCCTCCGCGAACAGCCCGTTCTGGCTCCGTGAACAGCCCGTTCTGGCTCCTTCGGGGGAGGAACACGGCGCGGTCGGATGCCACGATCGCACCGTGCGCAGAATGAATCGCCCGCCGCTCGGCAGGGCTGCGGGACGACGGGGGCGCGAGTGCGGCCGCGGCCACGCGTTCTTCGGCTCCGGTCGTTTTCGGCCCGGTAAGCGGCCCGGTAAGCGGCCCGGTAAGCGGCCCCGCAGGCGGCCGGGGAACGGGCTGCCCGGGATCGGGGCGCGGGTGCGGCTGCTGCGCGGCGAGATGTCGGCAGGCGGCACGGCGGCCGGAGGCGGCGCGGGAAGCGAGCGGGGCGACGAACACCGGCGCCCGGTGGCACGGCTTCCGCTACGGTCGGCGCCATGAGCACCGCGAACGCCGCCCGGGCCACGTCGGATCCGGCCGCGGCCACGTCGGATCCGGCCGCGGGTACGCCGGTGCGCGTGCTCCTCGCCGACGACGAGGAGCTCATCCGTACGGGGCTGCGGGCCCTGCTGTCGGCCGGGCCCGGAGTGGACGTGGTCGGTGAGGCCGCCGACGGCGATGAGGTGCTGCCCCAGGTCAGGCGGCTGCGCCCGGACGTGGTGCTGATGGACGTACGGATGCCCCGGCTGGACGGGATCGAGGCCACCCGGCGGGTGCGGTCCGAACTCTCCGATCCGCCCAAGGTGGTGGTGATCACGACGTTCGAGAACGACGAGTACGTCTACGACGCCCTCCAGGCGGGAGCCAGCGGCTTTGTGCTCAAGCGCACGCCGGCCCAGCAGATCGCGCACGCCGTCCGGCTGGTCGCCATGAGCGACTGCGTGCTGTTTCCCGAGGCCGTTCGCCGGCTGGCCACCAGCCGGCCGGTGCGCCGCGACGCCGCCCGCCGACTGGCCGCGCTCACCCACCGCGAGACCGACATCCTGCGGCGGATGGCCAAGGGCCTGACGAACCAGGAGATCTCCGCCGAGCTGGTCGTGAGTCCGGAGACGGTGAAGACCCACGTCGGCAACGTACTGGCCAAGCTTGCCGCCCAGAACCGTACCCAGGCCGTCATCCTGGCGTACGAAACGGGGCTGGTGGGGCCGGGGGCGACCGGTCTGTGAGCCGGCCGGAGCAATCCGGGGACCGCTGCTGCGGTGGTGCGGTGGTGCGGTGGTGCGCACGGGCCGGCCTCATGATGCCGGCGCCGGCCGACGCCGCCGGCCACCTCGGACGCCTGGTGGGCGCGACGCGCTGACGACGCGGTCGACGGAGCGGGGCAACGCTCGCGTGCCGGGCGGTCGGCGGGAGAGGGTGACCGGTGGCGGGCAGGAGCCCGTCGTCGCACCGCATCGGCCGTTGAGGAGCGCCATGACCACCGCCGCGTCCGCCGGGTCCCAGCAGACCGGGGCCGAGCAGTCCGGGCCCGAGAGGTCCGGATCCCAGGAACCCGGGCCCGCCGAGCCAGGGTCCCCCGATGCCCGCACACAGCCGCCGGGAGGGCAGGAGGCCGAAGCACTGCCCGAGCCGCGGGCGGGGGAGCCGGGACCTTCGGCCGTCCGGGTGGCGCCGGTCGAGACCGGTGCGGAGTACGCCGAGTTGATGCCCGGGACACGGCGGGCCCTACTGCGCAGGCTGGCGGTCGGGCAGTCCGAAGGGCGGGCACCGTCGATGACGGGCGCGGTCGTACGCGCGGGCCGGGCCGTGTGGACGGGAGCGCGGACCGCCGGGCCGGGGGAGATGCCGCATGGCGATGTGCAGTACCGGATCGGTTCGCTCACCAAGACCTTCGTCGCGGTGATGGTGCTGCGGCTGCGGGACGAAGGACTGCTGGGGCTGGAGGATCCGGTCGGCAGGCATCTGGCGGGGACGCCGGTGCCGGATGTCACGGTCGCCCAACTGCTGGCCCACAGTTCGGGGCTGGCGGCCGAGGCGCGCGGGCCGTGGTGGGAGCGGACCGGGGGCGAGCTGCGGCCGAACCCCGGCGATCTCTTCGGCGAGCGGCCGCGCCGCCTCCCGGCCGGCCGGCGGCACCACTACTCCAACCCGGGATACGCCCTGCTCGGCGCGCTCGTCGAACGGCTGCGGGACGGTGAGCCATGGGGCGAGGTACTGCGGCGCGAGGTGCTGGAGCCGCTGGGGATGGCACGTACGACACTGCGGCCGGAGGCGCCGCACGCGGACGGCTGGGCGGTGCACCCCTGGGCCGATGCGCTGCTTCCCGAACCGGCCCAGGACACCGGGCTGATGGGCCCGGCGGGTCAGCTGTGGTCGACGCTGGATGACCTGTGCCGGTGGGCGGCGTTCCTGCTGCGGGGCCACGAGCGGGTGCTGAGCGCGGCGAGCCTCGCCGAGATGCGTACGCCGGCGGTACCGCCCGAGGGGGACGGCGGGGAGGCGGGCTACGGCCTGGGTCTGCAACTCGTACGGCGGGATCCGCGGCCGGCGTCCGGTGCGGCGACGGGGCGGACGCTGGCCGGGCACACCGGCTCCATGCCGGGGTTTCTGGCGGCCCTGTGGATCGATTCCGAGGAGGACGTGGCCGGGGTCGCCCTGGCCAACTGCACCTCGGGACCGGCGGTCGCCGCGATCGCGGCGGACCTTCTGGAGATCGTGGCCGACCGTGAGCCGCGGATTCCGGAGCCCTGGCGCCCGTTGGCCGGGCCGCTCGACGGTGAGCTGCTGGCGTTGACCGGGCCCTGGTACTGGGGCGCGCGTCCGTTTGTGCTGCGGCTGACGGCGGACCGCGGGCTGGAGCTGGCGCCGTTGTCCGGCGCCGGGCGCGGTTCGCGGTTTCGGCCGGAGGCGGACGGCAGCTGGACCGGCCTGGACGGCTACTACGCGGGTGAGACGCTGCGGTCGGTGCGCGCGGCGGACGGTTCGGTCAGCCATCTGGACCTGGGGACCTTTGTGTTCACCCGTGGTCCGTACGAGCCGGCGGGGCCGGTGCCGGGCGGCGTCGACGAGGCGGGCTGGCGGGTCTGAACGGCGGGGCGGGGGCGGGCTGCGGGGCCGGGGCCCGTACGGCGGGGGTGCGGCGGGCGGACGTACAGTCGAGCGAGATATCAGGAGCCGCACCGGATCGCGCGGCTCGCCACCGCTGGAAGGCCCTGTGACTGCCGTGTCTGACCCGACCACGAACCCCGCCGCCCCGGACCTGCTCGACCTGCCCCCGCTCACCGCCGCCCATTTCGCGCGGATCGAGGACAAGGTAGCGGCGCTGATGGGCACCCGTTGTGACGTCGTGGCGATGCAGGGCGAGGCACTGCTGCCGCTGGAGGCGTGCATCCGCTCGGCCGTAGGACCCGGCAGCACCGCGCTCAACATCATCACCGGGCCGTACGGCGAGACCTTCGGTGGCTGGCTGCGCTCGTGCGGCGCCGAAGTCGTCACCATCACGGCGCCGTTCACGGGCGCGGTCGGCCCCGAGCAGGTGGCGGAGGCGCTGCGGGAGCACCCCGAGATCGACTTTGTGAGCCTGGTGCACGCCGAGGCGGCGACCGGGAACACCAATCCGGTCGCCGAGATCGGTGCCGTGGTGCGTGCGCACGGAGCACTGCTGATGCTCGACGCGGTCGCCTCGGTGGGCGCCGAGCCGCTGCTCACCGACGAGTGGGGCGTCGACCTGTGTGTGATCGGCGGGCAGAAGGCGCTGGCCGGGCCGGCCGGGGTGTCCGTGGCGTCGGTCAGCGCTCGCGCCTGGGAGCGCATCGTGGCCAATGAGCAGGCCCCGCGGCGCTCGTACCTCTCGCTGCGGGACTGGAAGGAGCGCTGGATCGACGGTGGCCGCGCCGCCCTGCCGCACGCCCCGGCACAGCTGGAGATGCTTGCCCTGGAGCAGGCGGTGGACCGTATCGGAGCCGAGGGACTGGATGCGGCCATCACACGGCACCGTGCGGCGGCCGCCGCGGTCCGGGCGGGCGTACAGGCGCTGGGCGGCCTGGTGCCCTATGTGATCAGGGACGAGGACGCGGCGCCCGCGGCGACCACGCTGCGTGCGTCGTCGAGCCTCGACGCCCGCGAGGTGGTGTCCGCCGCGCTCGCCGCCGATGCTTCGGTGCCGGTGCAGGCCGCCGCGGGCGCGCTGGCCAAGGAGATGATCCGGGTGAACCACTACGGCCGCGCCGCGGACCGTGGCGTGGTCCTGGCCTCGCTCGCCGCGCTGGGCGTCGGCCTGCGGGCCCTGGGCGCGAAGGTCGACGAGGCGGCGGCTGCCGGAGCGGCGGGCGCGGCGTGGGACAAGGCCGTTGCCGTGCACCGATGAGAGTGGGGCACCGCTGACGCCGGCCTGAAGCCGGCGGAGGCGGCGGGTGGGGCCCTGTTTCACGTGAAACCGAGCGTTTCACGTGAAACAGGGCCCTTTTCGCGTGGCCGGTGTCGCGCACCCGACGGGCCAGGCCGGCTGGTGCCGCGCACCCGACGGCCAGGCCGGGAAGGGTCCGGCGTGGCCCCTCCGACCCCCTTTTCCTGCCCTCTCCTAGAATCGGAATGCTCGGCCCGGTTGTGTTCCGGGCTGTACGGGCGGTGGTACCGGGCGGATTCGAAAGGCGTGCGGATGGCGGACAGTGGGGTCGCTCCCTCCCGTGCGGATGCGCGGCGCAATCGGGCCCTGGTGCTGCAGGCGGCCCGATCCGCCTTCGAGGAACAGGGGTTGGGCGTACCGCTCGGCGAGATCGCGCGGCGCGCCGGAGTGGGCGCGGGGACCGTGTACCGCCATTTCCCGTCCAAGGAGGCCCTGTTCAGGGCATCGGTCGTGGACCGGATCCAGCTTTTCACCGATACGGCACGGGACTTGGCGGATGTCGAGGACCCGGGCGGGGTGTTCTTCCGCTTCCTGGCGTCGGTGGTGCGGCTCGCCGCGCAGAACCAAGCGCTGTGCGATGCGCTGGAGGCGGCCAGGGCGCCCGGCGCGGAGATGCCGCCGGGGCCCGAGGAGGAGTTCGCCGAGGCCCTGGGCGTCCTTCTGGAGCGTGCTCAACTGGCGGGCGCGGTCCGGCGCGACGTCGCGTTGGGTGACGTCCGCTCGGTGCTGGTCGGATGCATGTCGATGGAGCGGCGGCATTCCGGCGCCGAGGGTACGGCCGGGGCGCCGGGCCGGATGACCGCGCTGATGTGCGACGGGCTGCGGGCGAGTGGCACCGTAACGAAACTGCCGGCCGAAGGGCCCGATCGTCACGAAACCCGGTGTGAGGTGTGTGCCGAGCCGGTCGAGGCGGCCCGTACCGGCCGGCCGGCGCGCTACTGCGGTGCCGCCTGCCGTCAGAAGGCGCACCGGGCGCGGGCCCGGGAGCGCGCCGACCGTGGCTGAGGGGCGCCGCGGTGCCCGTCAGAGCTGCAGCTTGAAGCCCAGGTGGGAGGCCTCGAAGCCGAGGCGCTCGTAGAAGCGGTGCGCGTCGACACGGGTCGCGTCGGAGGTGAGCTGCACCAGCGCGCAGCCGCGGCTGCGGGACTCGGTGACCGCCCACTCGATGAGCTGGGTGCCCAGACCGCCGCCCCGTTCGTCGGCGTGGATCCGTACGCCTTCGATGATCGAGCGGCTGGCGCCGCGGCGGGAGAGGCCGGGGATGACGGTCAGCTGGAGGGTGCCGACCGTCCGGCCCGCGCGGACCGCGACGACGAGGTGCTGCTGCGGATCGGCGGCCAGCGCGTCGTAGGCGGCGCGGTAGGGAGTCAGGTCGTCCGGCGACTCCCGGGTGGCGCCCAGTGGATCGTCGGCCAACATCGCGACGATGGCGGGCAGGTCGGCCTCGGTGGCGCGGCGTATCTCGATATCGCTCATGGGCGGGACCCTATGTCGTGCCGTCCGGAGCGGGCCGTACGCCTCCGTCCTACGCCGACGGCGCGAGCGTCTCGACGGCCGTGACCAGCGGCGCCAGCTCGGGTCGCTTCGCGGCGTCCTGGAGGGCCTCGCGCAGCGCGGTGTCGTGTGTCGGCCGCGCCCTTTCCAGGAGGGCGAGGCCGTCCGGCGTGACGTTGGTGTAGATGCCGCGTCGGTCGTCCTGGCACAGATAGCGCTCCAGCAGCCCGCGCTCCTCGAGCCGGGTGACCAGGCGGGTGGTGGCGCTCTGGCTGAGGACCACGGCGTCCGCGACCTGGTGCATCCGCAGGTGGCCGCCGGGTCCGTTGTGCTGCTCGCTGAGCACGTTGATGACGGAGAACTCGCGGACGCTGAGCTCGTGATCGGCCTGGAGCGCGCGCTCGATGTGCGACTCGATACGGCCGTGCAGTGCGGAGAGTGCGCACCAGCCCTGGGCGAGCCCGCTGCCGGGTGTCCCTCCGGGGGCTGCCTGTGCCACCGCCTGCGTCTGCTGCGTCATCGGAGACCTCCTCGTGGGGCGTACGAACCAGGATAGGACACCTGCGCAATAGCCCGCGCTTGCAAGTAGCCCGCGTATGCAATTATTGTGGACGCTCGTTAAGGACGTACGCAATCATTCGAAGGGATCCGTCGTGCCTCTCGCACTCCTGGCGCTCGCCATCGGCGCCTTCGGGATCGGAACGACCGAGTTCGCGGTCATGGGCCTGTTGCCCGACATGGCGGCCGGCTTCGGGGTCTCCGTTCCGCTCGCCGGCTACGCGACCACCGTCTACGCCATGGGTGTGGTGGTCGGAGCGCCGCTGATGACCGCGCTCGGCACGCGGTTCACCCGCAAGCAGATGCTGACGCTGCTGATGGGCCTGTTCATCGTGGGCAACCTGCTCACGGGCCTCGCGCCGAACTTCGGGCTCATGCTCGTCGGGCGGGTCGTCGCCGCCTTCACCCACGGCGCGTTCTTCGGCATCGGCGCCCTGGTGGCCGCCGACCTCGTCGCGCCGCACAAGCGCGCCACCGCCATCTCGATGATGTTCAGCGGTCTCACCATCGCCAACGTCGTGGGCGTACCGGCGGGCACCATGCTCAGCCAGCAGTTCGACTGGCGGACGACGTTCTACGCCATCGCCGCGCTCGGTGTGCTCGCCCTGCTGGGAGTCGTCAAGCTCGTCCCCGCACAGCGGGCGAAGGCCGCCTCGCGCATCGGCAGCGAACTGGCGGTCTTCCGCAACCCGCAGGTCGGTCTCGCGATGTTGATGACGGTCCTCGGCTTCGGCGGCGTCTTCGCGGCCGTCACCTACCTCGCCTCGATGATGACCGAGGTCACCGGCTTCGCGCCGTCCTCCGTCATCTGGCTGACGGCGATCTTCGGTCTCGGCATGGTCGGCGGAAACCTGGTCTCCGGCCGCTTCACCGACCGCGCCATGATGCCGATGCTGTACGTGTCGATGTCCGGCCTGGCCCTCGCGCTGGCCGCGTTCAACTTCACCGCGCACAACAAGATCGCCGCGACCGTCACCATCGCGCTGATCGGCATCTTCGGCTTCGCCACGGTGCCGCCGCTGCAGAAGAGGGTGATGGACCAGGCCGCCGCGGCGCCCACCCTCGCCTCGGCCGGCAACATCGCGGCCTTCAACTTCGGCAACGCACTGGCCGCCTGGCTCGGCGGGGTCGTCATCTCGGCCGGCCTCGGCTACACGGCACCCAACTGGGTCGGCGCCCTGATGACCGCCGCGGCGCTCGGTGTGGCGCTCCTCGCGTCCGCCCTGGAGCGGCGCACGAAGAACCGCGGCCCGGTGGCGGCCGACGACGGCCCCACCCCGGTCGCCGACCGGCCGGTGTCCCACCAGGCCGCGTAAGCCACGCCCCCTCCGCATCACCGCACACCCCTCAAGGAGCACAACCCCCATGAGCACCACCACCCCCACCGTCCGTCCCCTCACCACCCGCGACGCCGACGCCCTCGTCGAGGCCGCGGTACGCGCCGCCGACCGCCTCGGGGTCACGGGCAGCGTCACCGTGCTGGACGCGGGCGGCCACCTCCTCGGCTTCCGGCGGGACGATGCCGCCGTGCTGATCTCGGGAGAGACCAGCACCCGCAAGGCCCACACCGCGCTGCTGCTGGACTCGCCCACCGCGGACCTCGTCGAGCTCGTCCGCCCCGACGGGCTGTTCCACACCCTGCCCACCGCCCTGGACCGGCCGCTGCTCTTCCTCGCCGGCGGAGTGCCCCTGCACCGGGACGGCCGGCTGGTCGGCGCGATCGGCTACGGCGGCGGCGCCCCCGAGCAGGACCACCGGATCGCCGTCGCCGCGCGGGACGAGGCGGAACTCATCTGAGGGCGGCTCCCGCTGCCCGGCCCTTCCGGCCCGCCCCCTCGTGGTCCGGCCGCGCCCCACGGCGCGGCCGGCTGCCGCGTGCGGTCGGCCCCCACGGCTTGAGCATGGAGATCGCGGTGAGGAAGAAGTAGGTGGCGGTGGCGACCGCCGGAGCGACGACCAGGCTGATGTCCGGCGTCACGGTGCCCGCCGTGGCCTGCGCCGCCGCCTGATCGATGCCTGGCCGCAGTGCGAAGGCGGACAGCAGCACCGTGACCACCGTCAGCCAGAACTTGGTGTAGACCCAGCGGTGGCGGGCCAGCCCCCACCGCGTGCCGAGGGACAGCACCAGGCCGGTGACCAGGGCGGTCAGTGCCACCGGGAGGAGCAGCCAGTCGCCGAAGATCTTCATGGCGCGGTAGGCGGCCGCCGCCGTCGCAGGGGAGGCGGTGGTGTACCCGGCCACGCCCAGGGCGAGCAGCCCGAGCGTGAGCCCGAGCCAGCCGACGGAGACGGCGACATGGACGACGAGGACGGCCCGGCGTGCGGGGCGGCTGAGCTGTGGCATGTGTTCCACGGTGCCGGGCGAGACCACGCGGCACATCTGGCGCCGGGAGTATCCCCGGGTACGCGGCGTTGAGTACGCGGAGTTCGCGGGGTGTGCGGACGCGGACCGGTGCTCCGGCCCGCCCGGAGCCCGCCCGGAGCGCGGTGGGTACCCTCCGGGCCATGACCACCCTGCATCTGTTCGACATGGACGGCACCCTGTTGTACGGGTCCGCGGCCGCCGTCGAGATCTCCCGGCAGCTCGGGCTGGAGCGGGAGATCGCCGAGCTGGAACGCGGGTTCCTGGCGCGCGAGCTGACGCCGGCGCGGTTCGCGCAGCTGGCGGCCGAACTGTGGGCCGCCGAGCTGACCGAAGCCCATCTCGCGGCGGCGTTCGACAACGCGCCCTGGCTGAGCGGGATCCGGGAGGTCTGGGCGGACATCCGCGCGCGGGGCGAACGGTGCGCGGTGATCTCGCTGTCGCCGGACTTCTTCGTCGAACGGCTGCTGCCCTGGGGCGCCGACGCGGCACACGGTTCGCGCTGGCCGGCGGTACCGATCCGGCAGCCGGTGGAGCCGGCCGGCATCCTCACCTCGGCCGCGAAGGTACGGATCGCCGATGAACTCTGTGCGCGCTATGGGCTGACGCGTGCCGACTGCGTGGCGTACGGCGACTCGATGTCGGACACCGACCTCTTCGCGGCGGTTCCTGCATCGGTGGCCGTGAATGCGGACCACCATGTCGGTGACGTCGCCTCATATGCGTATGCAGGACGCGATCTGCGCGAGGCATACGAACTGGTGCGTACCGGCCGGTAATCAGGGGCTTTCCGCCTCGGCATTCGTCCATGGTATGTGCGGAAAAGGCACTCTGTGGGGAGTGTCACTGTTATCGCAGGGGGCGCGCTGAGTGTTCGCAGATCGGGGCTTGTGGTTTCAACCGGTGCCGGTATGGTCGAGTCCGGCTTGGCGGGGGTGAAGGCTTCCGTGGGCGCACCCCGCCCGCCAGCCTACCGGCGAAGTGGCGCGTGGCGCCGGAACTTCCGGCTATTTGTCCGATGTGGCACACCGGGGTGGCATGCTGCTGAGACGGTATCCGCACCGATTGCCACAGGGAAGTGAGGTTTGTCCGCTTCGGAGGATGTTGCCGGAATAGCTTGAGTCGATTAAGAATTCCGGGGCAGGGCGGGGGAATTCCGGGCAGTTCCGGTCAACGGAACTGCGAAGACAACCGAAAGACGTTCGAGGCGAGGCAGACCATGGACGCTCCGACCACCACATCGGCCGATAGCGGCTCTTCTGGCGGCAGCAGTGGCGATTGGGGTTGGTTCACTCCGCCGTCGAAGAAGTCCTCCGCAGAACAGCACGACGAGTACTCCGGCCGGGACGGCCGAGATGATCAAGAAGAGACGCGCGGCCGGACGGAACAGAACGACCGGATACCGAGTCGGCCGGTCAATCCGATCAGACCGGTAGGCACCGCTGCCGAGCGTGAGCACATACCGGAGCCGCAGGCGTCCCAGCAGCTTCAGGAGTCCCCCGCACACCAGGAGCCCGAGCCCGTCCACGAGTCGGCCCACGCCCCGCGGGCCACCCCGGCACCGGCGCCGGCTCCCGAGCCCGCCCCTCGCCCGTTCTTCACTCCCCCGGAGGGCCAGGCCGAACGGCAGGACACCGCATACCGCCCGGCCGCGGAGCCCACGCTGGAGGCCGTGGAAGCGGCCGCCGCCTCCCAGGCCTCTCCCGCCTCACCGGACGCGATTCTCATCCGGCGCACCATGGCGGAGATCGAGCCGGTCGCCGACAAGGTGACCTCGTACTTCTACGCGCTGCTCTTCGTCCGGCACCCGGACCTGCGGGCGCTGTTCCCCGCCTCGATGGACACCCAGCGCGACCGGCTGTTCAAGGCGCTGCTCACCGCCGCCAAGCACGTCGACGACGCCGATGTGCTCACCGCGTACCTCTCCCATCTCGGCCGCGGGCACCGCAAGTACGGCACCATGCCCGACCACTACCCCGCGGTCGGCGAGTGCCTGCTGAGCGCGCTCTCGCGGTATGCGACGTCGAGCTGGGACCAGGAGGCCGAAGCGGCGTGGGTGCGCGCGTACACCGCGATCTCGCAGATCATGATCGACGCGGCCGCCGAGAACGAGGCGGTCGCCCCCGCCTGGTGGCAGGCCGAGGTCGTCTCGCACGAGCTGCGGACGCCGGACGTCGCGGTGGTCACGGTCCGCCCCGACCAGCCGTACCCGTTCCTCGCCGGGCAGTACACCAGCCTGGAAACTCCCTGGTGGCCGCGGATTTGGCGGCACTACTCCTTTGCCTCGGCGCCCCGTTCCGACGGTCTGCTCTCGTTCCATGTGAAGGCGGTGCCGGCGGGCTGGGTCTCCAACGCCATGGTGCACCGGGCCCGTCCCGGGGACGTCATCCGTCTCGGTGCCCCGGCCGGCTCGATGACCGTCGACCACGCCACCGGCAACGGTCTGCTGTGCGTCGGCGGCGGCACGGGTATCGCGCCCATCAAGGCGCTGATCGAGGACGTCGCCCAACACGGCAGCCGCCGCCCGGTCGAGGTCTTCTACGGAGCCCGCACCGACCACGGCCTCTATGACATCGACACCATGCTGCGTCTGGAACAGACCCATCCCTGGCTCTCGGTCCGCCCGGTGGTCGCCTCCGGCCCGGTGCGCGGCGCGCCGGGCGGGGTCACCGGCCAGCTCCCGGACGCGGTCCGCCAGTACGGCCCGTTCCGGGAGTACGACGCCTATCTTTCCGGGCCGCCCGGACTGATCCGCAGCGGCGTGGACGCGTTGGTGGGGGTCGGCATCCCGTCCGACCGGATACGGCATGACTCCATAGAAGAGCTGGTCTCGGCAGGAGATTGAGGTCTTGGCAGCACAGGGTGAATACGGTCGGACAGGGGACGAGCGGGGCATGTACGGGCAGCGCCCCGGCAGCGACGGCGAGCACTTGGTGCAGCAGAGGCTGGGCACGACCGAACGTGCCGACCGCTTCTACGCGGATCAGGTCCTGGACCATCTCAACGCTCGGATGTGGGAGTTCGTGGCCCGGCAGGAGATGTTCTTCCTGTCCACGGCCGACCGGCACGGCGAATGCGACGCCACCTTCCGCGCCGGGCCACCCGGCTTCGTCCAGGTGCTGGGCGAGCGGATGGTGGCCTATCCGGAATACCGCGGCAACGGTGTCATGGCGTCCATCGGCAACATCTCGGAGAACCCGCGGCTCGGCATCCTCATGATCGACTTCACCCGGGACCGCATCGGGCTGCACATCAACGGCCGGGCGCGGGTGGTCCTCGACGAGGAGATGCGCGCCGCCCATCCCGGTCTGCCGCTCGACCCGATCCCTGGACGGCGCGCCCAGCTGTGGGTGACCGTCGAGGTGGAAGAGGCGTACATCCACTGCGCCAAGCACATCCCGCATCTGCAGAAGGTCCCGGTGCAGGCCCGTGGGGCGCGGGCCTGGGGCACCGACGACGTCAAGCGCAAGGGCGGCGACTTCTTCGGTGCCGCGGCGGAGGCCGCCGAGCGGCCGCCCTTCCGGCGCGCGGAGCACACCGACGCCCATCTGCGGGGCGGGCTGCACGAGGACACCGGCCACGACCTGCCGGCAGCGGCCTCGCGGTCCACGTTCGCCGAGGAGCTGAACGGTGAGTTCCTCGACCGGGTCGAGCGGGTGCTGGCACGGGCGCAGCCGCGGCGGCCGCTCGACGACGACCCGGAGTTCCGCGGGTGGTTCGGCTGAGACATCCGGCCTCGTGTCCGGCCCGCGGGCGCCGGTCTCAGCCGAGGTCCGGAGCGTGCATCGCCCGTACGCCCTCGATGTTGCCGTCGAGGTAGTGCCGCAGGGACAGCGGAACGACCTCGACGGAGGCGATCCCGACCCGGGTGAAGGGCACCCGCACGATCTCGTACTCCCCGCACGGCTCGTCGATCTCCGGGCCGTGCCGGCGCGAGAGATCCATCGAGTCGAGCCGGCAGACGAAGAAGTGCTGCACCTTCACGCCGTCCACCCCGCCGTCGCTGAAGTGCTCGACGGTGTCGACGAAGACCGGGACCACGTCCGTGATCTTCGCGCCGAGTTCTTCGTCCAGCTCGCGGTGGAGGGCGTCGATGACGGTGGCGTCCTCGGGCTCCACGCCGCCGCCCGGAGTGATCCAGTACGGGGCCCGGCCCGGTTTGGTGCGCTTGATCAGCACGAGGTCCGTGCCGTCGAGCAGAATCGCGCGGGCGGTGCGTTTGACGACTGGCCGTACGGTCATAGGGGACAGATGCCGCAGTCATGGGCCGGTGAAACCCGCGCCCTGCGACGGAGCGTTCGGCGGGCCCCGCAGATCCCCTCCCCGCTCACCAGCCCACGGCCGTCCGCAGCAGCCACTCGTGTGCCCGCGCGATGTGCGGCAGGCCGAGCGTGCCGGTCCGGACGGCCAGGAAGTATGTGCGCAGCGGTGGCACCGGCGGGTCGAGCAGGGCGACGACCTCGCCGCCGTCCAGGGCGTCGGCGCACAGGTAGCGGGGCAGTACGGCGAGCCCCGCGCCCGCCGCGACGCAGCCCAGCACCGCGCGGAGATCGGCGGCGATGACGGCGGCGGAGGCGGCGGGCTTGGCGTCGAAGACCGCCGACCAGTAGCGGGCGATCAGCGGCAGGCTCTCGTGGACCTCGACGAGCGGTACGGGATCCAGCGCGCGGACGCCCCTGGCCTGGACGACCGCCGGTCCGCCCAGCCGAGCCGCCCAACGCGGCGCGGCGACCAGGACGTGTTCCTCGTCGCACAGCGGGGTCGAGGTCAGCAGTCCCCCGCGCGGCCGGAGGGTGGTCACGGTCAGGTCGTGGTGGCCGGCGGCGAGGCCGGTCAGCAGTTCCTCCGCGGAGCCGAAGGCGGCGCGTATCGACAGGCCCTGGGCGATGAGCGGGGTCAGGGCGGGGAGCGTGCGCTCGGCGGTGAACTCCGGGGGGCCCGCCAGGTGCAGGGTGCGGGTGACGGAATCCGTGTCCAGTCCGGACTCGGTGATCTCGGTGAGCGCGTCGAGGTGCGGGGCCACTTTGTGCGCGAGTTCGTCGCCGATGGTGGTGGCGGTGACGCCGCGGGCGTTGCGCAGGAAGAGCGGGCGGCCCAACTGGCGCTCCAGTGCACGGATCTGGCTGGTCACGGCGGGCTGGGAGAGTCCGAGCAGCGCCGCGGCCCGGGTGAGAGAACCGGCGCGGTGCACCGTGACGAAGGTACGCAGCAGAGCCAGATCCATTGCCTACCTCCAGCGCCCTTCAAAGCCCCCGTCGCGGCCCAACTATAAATTTGTCGATAGGGATGTGTCGCTAGCGTGATTGGACACTGACGCTCAGTCAACTAGCCTTGTTGAAGCGGTGAGTTTCACGTGAAACACCGCGGCCGGCAGGGTGACGAGGGGGGATGCCCTGCCGGCCAGTTTTCCGCCGTTCAGCCGCCGTGGCGTGCCGCTTCCAGTGCCCGGACGACATCCGCGACCAGGTCCTCCGGCTCCTCGATGCCGACCGAGAAGCGGATGAAGCCCTCGGCCACGGCATCGCCGCCCCAGCGGGCGCGGCGCTCGGCGGTGGACCGCACGCCGCCGAAGCTCGTCGCATCGTCCACCAGGCTCAGCGCGGCCAGGAACCGCTCCGCGTGCGCCTTGTCGGGCAGCGTGAAGGAGACCACGGAGCCGAAGCGGCCGGGCCGCATCTGCGCCGCGGCAAGCTCATGGGAAGGGTCGGACGGCAGACCGGGGTGGCGCAGGCCGGTGACCTCGGGACGGCCGGCCAGCGCCTCGGCGAGTTCCAGCGCGCCGGCGGCCTGCTGGCGCACGCGCAGCGCCAGCGTGGCGAGCGAGCGATGGGCCAGCCAGCTCTCCATCGGGCCGGGGATCGCGCCGACCGTCTTGCGCCACAGCCGTACGGCGTCGGCGGTGGCGGCGTCGCGGGTGCTGACATATCCGAGCAGGACGTCGCCGTGGCCGGTCAGTGCCTTGGTGCCGCTGGCGACCGAGAGGTCGGCGCCGAGCTCCAGGGGGCGTTGGCCGAGCGGGGTGGCGAGGGTGTTGTCGACCGCGACCAGGGCGCCGCGGGCGTGCGCGGCCTCGACCAGCCGCCGGATGTCGCAGACGTCGAGCCCGGGGTTGGAGGGGGTCTCGAGCCACAGCAGCCGGGCGCCGTCCAGTACGTCCAGCTGTGCGTCGCCGGCGGTCGGCGCGGTGCGGACCTCGATGCCGTAGCTCTCCAGTCGGCTGCGGACGGCCGGCAGCAGCTGGTAGCCGTCGTTGGGCAGCACCACCGCGTCTCCGGTGCTCAGGTGGGAGAAGAGGACGGCGGAGATCGCCGCCATGCCGGAGGCGAAGGCGACGGTGTGGGCGGGTTCGGCGGGCGATTCGAGTTCGCCGATGGCCTGTTCCAGCCGGGTCCAGGTCGGGTTGGCGTCGCGGCCGTAGGTGTACGGGCCGGTGGCATCGCCGGGGAGGTGGTAGTGGGCCGCGAAGACCGGCCCGGGGAGGGACGGTTCGTAGGCTTCGGGCTGCGGAAGCCCGGCTCGTACGACGCGCGTGCCGTCGCCCGTCATGCGTTCTCCTTCGTCCCGGTGGGGGTGCCGGCCGGGAGTGATGTGTCGGGTGTGCCGGTGGTGACGGCGGCGCGAACCGCTGCCAGGAGTCCCACGCTCGCCGCCTCGACCATCTCCAGGCACTCCTCGAAGCCTTCGAATCCGCCGTAGTAGGGATCCGGGACGTCGAGGCCGGCTTCATCGGGGGCGGGCCGACCAGGGCCGGCCTCCTCCTCCTCCTCGCGTACGGCGTCGGCCGCATACGAGCGCAGCAGGCGGACCTTGGCCGCATCCTCCGCGGTGGGGGCGAGCCGGCGCAGCTCGCGCAGATGGCCGGAGTCGAGCGCGATCACGAGGTCCTGGTCGGCGAACCAGGAGACCTGGAACTGCCGGGCACTGTGCGTGGTGTCATAGCCGCCCGCGCGCAGTACGGCGACTGTGCGCGGGTCGGCTCCGTCGCCCTCGTGCCAGCCGCCGGTACCCGCACTGTCGACCGCCACCAGACCGTCGAGCCCTTCCTCCGCGATACGGGAGCGGAAGACGGATTCGGCCATCGGCGAGCGGCATATGTTGCCGGTGCAGACGAAGCAGATACGGAAGGGGACGTTCACGGAGTGCGGTCCTTGTCGGGGCGGTCGGGGCGGTCGGGCGTCGTCGGGTGGTGTGGGGCGGCCCGGTGGCCGATGGGGGGCGTGGCGGTCAGTCGTCCTCGGGAAGAACGATGTGCATCGCCCAGGAGACGATCGAGACGATCACGCCGCCGAGTACGGCGGTCCAGAAGCCGTTGACGTGGAAGGCCAGATCGACTTTGCCGGCCACGAAGGACGTCAGTAGCAGCATGAGAGCGTTGACGACCAGGGTGATCAGGCCGAGCGTGAGGAGGAACAGGGGGAAGGACAGCAGCTTCACCACCGGCTTGACCAGGAAGTTGACCAACCCGAAGATCAGCGCCACGAGGACCAGCGTGAGTATCTGGCGGCCGGTGTTGTCGCCGGTGAGCGTGATGTCCTTGAGCAGCCAGATGGCCACGGCAAGCGCCGCGGCGTTGGCGATCGTCTTGACCAGAAAATGCTTCATGGTGAGATCGTCGCAGACGACTCTGAATCCTTGAGGGGGGCGAACGGTGAAGGCCTTCAGACTGGACGAGCTGGAAGCGGAGCGTGCTGCCAACGACGGCGCGTATCTGCAGTTCCTCCGGGAGCGCAACATGTCGGTCGGGCTGTACGCGCTGGACGCCGGCAGTACCGACCCGCAGCTGCCGCACGCCCAGGACGAGGTGTACCTCGTGGTGAGCGGCCGGGCGGCGATCACCGTGGGGACGGAGACGCAGTCGGTGGCGCGCGGCAGCGTGGTCTATGTGCCCGCCCGGGTGCCCCACAAGTTCCACCACGTCAGCGAGGACCTCCGGGTCATGGTGGTCTTCTCTCCGCCTGAGAGCTGAGGGTCAGGGGCCCGAACCCGTAGGGGTCGGGTCAGGGGACCACCGGGGCTGCGAAGCCCCCACGGCCGGCCCCGGCGTCCTAGCATCGATGGTGACGGGGGACCGGAGGCGCGACGCGGCAGACGCGAAGGGCGCGGACGGTGCCATGGACGCGATGGACCGACGCGACAGATCGACAGAAAGCAGGGCAGAGCAGTGGCTGGTAAGGGGATATTCGCAGGGCTTCCGTGGTGGGTCACCTGGGTCGTCCTGCCCGTCATCGTGATCGTGGTGTTCGGCGGGCTCATTGCCACGGCGGTCGGCATCCTGGTCGGGTTGCTGTTCAAGGTCCTGATCGCGGCTGCCCTGATCGCCGGAGTCATCTACCTCGTGCGCAGGATCAGCGGGTCCTCTTCGTCCTCCTCGAAGAGCGACTGGTAGATCACCGGCCACGGGCCGGCATCGACCGGCCCGGCGGCGTTCCTCCGGTCCTTCCCCCGGCCTCCGCCCAAACCCCGTCCGACGACGCCCCGCTCCCGCTGTGGAGCGGGGCGTCGGCCCTTGACCGGACGGGCACAGGGGTCCGTTCCGGCCACCTCCGGTCACCGCGTGCGCCAGGGGAGTTAACTCGGCGGCTTTTCCCGTAGCGCCCTGATCGACCCGGCTAGAGTGCGGACCGCAGACGCCATCCGGATGATGGTGTTCCGGAACGCTGCGGGTCCTGGGGGGGCGTTGGCAATCGGGAACGGCGAATCCGCCTCCTCTCCCACGCTGATCGGCTCGGTGCAGCGTGCCCTGCGGCTGCTGGAAGCGGTCGGTGCGCATCCCGACGGAGCGCCCGCCAAGCAGCTCGCCAGAGAGACCGGGCTGCCCCTCCCGACGACCTACCACCTGCTGCGGACCCTGACCCACGAGGGCTATCTGTGCCGGGAGAACGGCCTCTTCGTCCTCGGCGAGGTCGCTGAAGCCATCGGACGGGGTGCGGCTCGTCGCCGGCAGCGCACTCATATCTCCGAGGTGCTGGCCATGGCGGGCCGGGAGTTGCGCGCCGCCGTCTACTTCGGCGTTTATCGCGAGGGTGAAGTCGAGCTGGTGGCTGTCACCGACGATCCGGAACGCCCTCCGGTCGAGGAGTGGGTGGACTTCCGCAGCACCGCGCACGCCCACGCGATCGGCCAGTGTCTGCTCGCCCAACTCGACGACGCCGCCAGGAAGGACCACTTGGCGCGCCATCCGGTGCAGTCGATGACGCCCTTCTCGGTGCGGACCGAGGACGATCTGCTGCACCGCCTGGACACGGTGCGTCGCGGTCATGTCGCGTACGACCAGCAGGAATATGCCCTGGGCACCGTGTGCTCGGCCATCCCTGTGCAGGTCGGCTCGGCGGCCGCAGCGCTGGCGGTCTCCCTTCCGGCCGACGAACTGCATCGATTGCGTAACGTCACGGATCAACTACGCAGAATGGCGGAGATGACGCTAACGACACTCGCGTTCTCTATCAGTATCTGAAAACTCACTCCTTGTGATCTGCTTGCACGTGACAGACGATGGCGTCAATACGGCTAGTGGGGATGATTCCCGGCCATCTCCGATCAATAGCGGGGCAGTGGTTGATGACCGACACAGTTCAGGCAGAAGTGATCATGAGCTTTCTCGTGTCCGAGGAGCTCGCGTTCCGGATCCCGGTGCAGCTGGATTTCGACATCGCCGATCCGTTTGCCGTCCGTTTCACCTTCGATCTCCCCGGCGATATGCCTGTGACCTGGGTCTTCAGCCGCGAACTCCTGCTGGACGGGCTCAGCCGGGCGTCCGGCGAGGGGGATGTGCACATCGAGCCGTCGACCGGCGAACACCTCGGGGATGTCTTCATCAATCTCCAAGTGGGCAGCGAGCGGGCCCTGTTCCGGGCCGGCGCGCCACCACTGGTCGCCTTCCTGGACCGTACGGACCGCCTGGTCCCGCTCGGCGAGGAAGAGGTGTGCGACACCTTGGAGGCCGTACTGGACCGGATCCTCACGGAGGCGCCGGCGGGCTGACCGGGAGCGGGCCCGTCCGACGGTCCGCACGCCGAACCGTCCTCCGCACGCACCGCCCACGGCTGCGATCACCGTGGGCGGCCCTCACCGCTTGCGGCGCCTGCCGTGTGAGCCACGCCGCCCGGCCCGGCCCTGCGCAGCGGCCGGCAGCGCACCCGGAGCGATCCCCGGCTCGCCCTGCGCCCGGCGGTCCGCCGAGACCACCAGCGCCGCCAGCAACGTCGTCAGCGGCACCGAGGCGACCAGCCCGATGCTGCCCACCAGCGTGCGCACGACCTCCTGCGCGACAACCTCGCTCGTGGCGACCGTCCCCACGCTGCTCTGTGCGATCGAGAACAGCAACAGCAACGGCAGCGCCGCGCCCGCATAGGCCAGCACGAGGGTGTTGACGACGGACGCGATGTGATCCCGTCCGATCCGCATGGCCGCGCTGTACAGCTTGCGCCAACTCGCCGACGGATCGGCTTCCTTGAGCTCCCACACCGCGGCGGTCTGGGTCACCGTCACGTCGTCGAGCACACCCAGCGACCCGATGATGATCCCGGCCAGCAGCAGACCGCGGATCTCGATGTCCGGGTACAGGCCGTGCACCAGCCCCGTCGTGTCGTCCGTATTGCCGGTCAGCAGCGCCCAGTCGATGAACACCGAACCGAGCACGGCGATCAGCAGCAGCGAGGCGAGCGTGCCGAGCACCGCCACCGAGGTCCGCGCCGTCAGCCCGTGGCACAGGTAGAGGGCGATGAGCATGATCGCGCTGCCGCCGATCACCGCCACCACCAGCGGATTGGAGCCCTGGAGGATGGCCGGGAGGATGAACAACGTCAGGACCACGAAACTGGCGATCAGCGCGATGAGCGCGAGCACCCCGCGCAACCGGCCGACGATCACGACGGCGAAGGCGAAGATGCCGGCCAGCACCCACATCGGCAGCGTCCGGTCTACGTCGGTGACCGAGTACTGCAGTTCCTTCGGTGCCTTGGGGGAGTAGGCCACCACCACACCCTGGCCGGTCGTGTAGTGCCGCAACGCGTCCGGCGTCACCACCGTCCGGAAGGTGCGCCCGGCGTTCTCACCCGTGGTGACCTTGATCGTCGCCTGCTCGCAGTTCTGCGATGTCGCCGCTCCCCCGGGCGGCGCCGAACTCTGCGGCCCTGGCGGCTGAGGCTGCTGCTCGGCATGCACATCCGCGCAGTTCACCTCCTTCACCGTGACCACTCGGGCCTGTTCGGTGGGCTGGTCGAAGCCGACGCCGGACGGCTTGTGGGACGGAGCGCCCCCCGGCCACAACACGACCAGACCGATCACCACTGCTGCCGCGAACGGGATCAGAATCGCCGCGATGACCTTGCGCAGATGAAGAGAGACGGGCGCCGCCGGCCCATGTCCGTGGGCGTGCGAATGTGCCGTGGAGGGCGGATGCGGTTCGGGAGAGGTCACCGCCCGATCATTGCAAGAACTCCCGGGCCCCCTGTTCACTCCGCCGCATCGGCCGCTACCGTGGTGGCACCTTTGCAATCGCGGGAGCTCGGAGCACCGGGCTGAGAGGGCGCTGACCTTCGTCCCAGCGGCGTTTCACGTGAAACGTCGGCGGACGGAAGCCGCTGCGTCGACCGCCGAACCTGTTACCGGGTAATGCCGGCGTAGGGAGTTGGGTCTTCATGACTCTGCAGGATGCACGCACGCCCGAAAACGGTGCCAGCGGCGGCGAGAGCGCCGACGGCGGCCGGCCGTTGATCGGCTGGCACAAGGGCTATGTCTCCGGCTCGCGGCCCGACCTCCGGGTCCCCGTCCGGAAGGTGCACCTCACCAATGGCAAGGACGTGACGCTGTACGACACGTCCGGGCCGTACACCGATCCGAACATCGACACCGACGTCCGCCGCGGACTGGCACCGCTGCGGGAGAACTGGATCATCGCCCGAGGCGACACCGAGGAGTACGCGGGCCGCCCGCTGCGCCCGGAGGACGACGGGCTCAAGCACACCTCGCCGCGCGGTGGCCTCAAGAACCTCGACGCGGTCTTCCCCGGCCGCCCGCGCCAGCCGCGCCGAGGCCGGGGCGGTGCCGCGGTGACCCAGCTCGCCTATGCGAGGAGAGGCGAGATCACCGCGGAGATGGAGTACGTCGCCATCCGCGAGAACGTCGCGCCCGAGTTCGTCCGGGACGAGATCGCGGCGGGCCGCGCCGTACTGCCGTCCAACATCAACCACCCGGAGATCGAGCCGATGATCATCGGTAAGAACTTCCTGGTGAAGGTGAACGCCAACATCGGCAACTCGGCCGTCACCTCCTCCATCGAGGAGGAGGTGGACAAGATGACCTGGGCCACCAAGTGGGGCGCCGACACGGTCATGGACCTCTCCACCGGCCGGAACATCCACACCACCCGCGAGTGGGTGCTCCGCAACTCTCCGGTCCCCATCGGCACCGTCCCCCTCTACCAGGCCCTGGAGAAGGTCGACGGCAAGGCCGAGGAGCTGACCTGGGAGATCTACAAGGACACCGTCATCGAGCAGGCCGAACAGGGCGTCGACTACATGACGGTGCACGCCGGTGTGCTGCTGCGCTATGTGCCGCTCACCGCCCGTCGGAAGACCGGCATCGTCTCCCGTGGCGGCTCGATCATGGCCGCCTGGTGCCTGGCGCACCACCAGGAGTCGTTCCTCTACACGCACTTCGAGGAGCTCTGCGAGATCCTCGCCTCCTATGACGTCACCTACTCGCTCGGTGACGGTCTGCGCCCCGGCTCCATCGCGGACGCCAACGACGAGGCCCAGTTCGCGGAGCTGCGGACGCTCGGTGAGCTCAACACCATCGCCAAGCGGCATGGCGTGCAGACGATGATCGAGGGCCCGGGGCACGTCCCGATGCACAAGATCAAGGAGAACATCGACCTCCAGCAGGAGATCTGCGAGGAGGCCCCGTTCTACACACTCGGCCCGCTGACCACGGACATCGCACCGGCCTACGACCACATCACCTCCGGTATCGGCGCCGCGATGATCGCCTGGTGGGGCACCGCGATGCTCTGCTACGTCACGCCCAAGGAGCACCTGGGCCTGCCGGACCGCGACGACGTGAAGACCGGCGTCATCACGTACAAGATCGCGGCCCACGCGGCAGACCTCGCCAAGGGCCACCTGGGCGCTCAGGACTGGGACGACGCCCTTTCCGACGCGCGCTTCGAGTTCCGCTGGGAGGACCAGTTCAATCTGGCCCTCGACCCGGACACCGCCCGCGAGTTCCACGACCAGACCCTGCCCGCGGAACCGGCGAAGACGGCTCATTTCTGTTCGATGTGCGGCCCGAAGTTCTGCTCCATGAAGATCAGCCGGAGCATCACCGAGCAGTTCGGCGGTGAGGCGGACGCGACTCCCGGCGAGATCGAGGCCGGCATGCTGGAGAAGTCCAAGGAGTTCGCGGCCAGCGGCAACCGCGTGTATCTGCCGATGGCGGACTGACGCCCGCAGGAGGATCTCCGCCCGTGTGGACCGGCGTCGCCGGGGCTGACCGCCTCGGCGGCGCCGGTCTTCGCGTCATGGCGGCGTCGTACGCCCTGCGGCCCTCCTGACCGCTTGCCCGTGGTCGCCCCCTGTGCCGGACCGGCCCTGCGGAGCCAGGAGTCACTCCGTGGATGCCTCGTCGGCGTCCCGCCCTCCGTGTTCCGGGCTGGTGAAGTCCGGACTGGAATAGCGCGGGCGCGAAGCCGACGGGCCGTTGTCCCGGCTGCTGAAGGCGGGGCGGCTGTAGCCCAGGGTGGGGATGCGGGACTGCGGGGCGGGGCCGGGAACGTACCGGGCGGGGTCGGCGGTGGGTGTGGCGTCGGCGAGTGCCTCACGGAGAAACGGCAGGAGGCCGCGTTCGAGGAGGGCGTGGCGCCAGGCGTCGCGGGCGCGGTCGAGGTCCACGGCCAGGAGTTCGTTCGCTCTGGTGGCGTGGGCGGACGCGGAGCCGTTGCGCAGGGCCGTGATGACGAGGCCGCCCATGGCCGCAAGGGAGCCGGCCGCCGTCAGCGCGGCGAATATCCAGCCGACGCTGATCAGCGGCTGGGCCATGGACTTGTCGGGGCTGACGGCGCGCAGGATGTAGCCGATGAGGAGAAAGAGGATGGCCGCGATACCGGCCAGGACCGGCACCAGGACGGCGATCATGGCGGCCAGCCCGGCGCCGGCCGCCTCCGGGGACAGAGATATGGACGTGGTGTCGCCCGGCCCCGCGCCGCTGGCCGAAGCTGTCGCCTCGCCGCTCTCCCCCGTCGGTTCCGATACCCGTTCCGCGCCCTCGGAGGGCGCCGTAGCGGGTGCGCGCAAGGCGCTGCGGAGCTGGACGTAGCGTTGGTATTCGGCCGTCGCGCAGGCGGCGATGGCGGTGGTGGCGCTGAGGGCCATCGTGCGCAACTGCTCGGCGCCGAGGTGTTTTCCGGCGGCGGACGTGGGGCTGTCCGGGCGGTGTCCGGCGGTGCGCAGTGCCTCATCGAGGAGCCGCGCGAACTCCTCGCGGTCCTCGTTCAGCAGGTGCGGAGCGCTGTTCATGTGGATCCCCCGATGCTCCGTAGGGCCGTACGGGCCGGCTGGGCCGGGCTGTGGGCGGAAACGGAGGAGAGCCTGCTACGGATAGCCCGATGGTAGAGCGCCTCCGCCGGGGGGTGACAGTGGGTTTGCGGAATTTGAGTAATGCCGCGACCGGAATCCGCCCGGCCGGCCCGGTCCGCCGACCCGTCACCGGGCCGGCGGACGGCTGCCGGGTGAAGGCTCAGCCGGCCAGCGGAAGTTGAACGACGAGCAGCTTTCCGGCCATGGTGACGCCGCCGTCCATGGCGATGGCGAGTCCCTCGGCGTAGACGTGCGGGCCGTCGACGGCGCTTCCGTCGCTCTCGCCGTCCTCGGCGCCGACCTCGCCCAGCAGGTACGGGATCGGGCTGTGGCCGTGCACCACGCGCTCGCCGCCGTAGGCGTCCAGGAGTTCGCGCACGGCCTCCGAGCCGGACTCGTCGCGGAAGGCGAAGCGCTTGGTGAACTTGCGGAAGAGATCCCAGACTTCGTCGGCCTCGCTGCGGGTGAGCACGTCGTGGACGGTGTCGTTGACGGCCTCGATGGAGTCGCCGTACTCGAGGTAGGCGGTGGTGTCGGAGTGCACGAGCAGATGCCCGTCCTCCTCCATCACGGCGTCCAGGCGGGCCATCCACTGCAGGTGGTGGTCCTCCAGGCGGTCCATGTCCGACTTCTGGCCGCCGTTGAGCAGCCAGGCGGCCTGGAAGGAGGCGGTGCCGGCGCCGGACTGGACCGGGGTGTCGCCGAACCGCTTTGCGCCCAGCAGCAGCAGCTCGTGGTTGCCCATCAGGGCCTTGCAGTAGCCGCCGGCCGCCGCGGCCTGGGCGGAGAGCTGCATGACCAGGTCGATGACGCCGATGCCGTCCGGGCCGCGGTCGGTGAAGTCGCCGAGGAACCAGAGGCGGGCGTTGCCGGCCGCCCAGTTGCCGTCGGCGTCGATCAGCCCTTCGGCGGCGAGCGCCTCGCGCAGCTCGTCGTAGTAGCCGTGGACGTCGCCGACGACATAGAGCGGGCCCATGCCCTCGGGCGTGTCCTGCTCGAGAACGGTCTCGGGCGCCGGCACGAGGTCGGCGGCCGGACGGTCGATGAGGGTGTCCGTACGGCCCGCACCGATGACCGGGAGGTCCCGCGCGGTCGGGGTGTACTCCTCGGGCAGCTCGACCGGCGCGGCCGGGGGCGGCACCAGAGGCGGTGCGGCCGGCGGCCCGGCGGGCAGATGCACCGGCGGTCCGGCCGGTGGCATGGGAGGCGGTCCCGCGGGCGCGCCGGAGCGTGGCCCGGGTGGCGGAGGGGACGCCGGAATCTGTCCCGCCATGGTCCACACCATGGGTCCCTGACTGGCCCCCTGAGTCATCGACCCCTCCACCGTCGCGCCGCCGTGCACCTCTCGGACCTTGCCTGGTCGACGGCGGTCCGCGGTGTCGTGCGCCCATCATAGGAATGCTGCTCGCGGGTTGTGACGCACCCGGGGGTGGTCAATCGGCGGGAGCCAGGCGTTCGCGGCTGATTTCTCCCGGGATCACCCTGTTTTTTCCTGGCCCAAGGAGGCGTGTGGACGGCGATGTTACGCATGATTCGTCGCGCGACGACGTGCGCTCAGGTACCGGCCGGTCCCCGAGGGGGGCTGATGGTCGTCCGCGTCGAACGTCGCTGGGACGAGGTCCGCACGATCAGATCGGTCGGTATCACCTGTTCGATGGGGTGACCGTGGTCAAGGCCCTCGATGGCGTCGATGAGGATCTGGACGACGGCGGTTCCGATGCGGCGTGGCTTGAGGGAGAGCGTCGTGATGGGCGGCTCGGTGGTGGCGTACACGGTGGACTCGCTGCAGCAGACGAGCAGCAGGTCCTCGGGTACGCGCAGGCCGTAGCGCCGGGCGGCGGCCAGCAGGTCCGTGCCGTTGGGGTCGAAGAGCCCGTATACGGCGTCGGGCCGGTCCGGGCGGGCCAGCAGCCGGTCGGCGGCGACGGCACCGGCGCACGGGTCGTGTGCCGGATAGGACTCGTAGACCGGATCCTGGCCGACGCGTTCGCACCAGCGCAGATAGGCGGTGGTCGAGAGCCGGGTGTAGGTGTCGGTGGTGGTGCCCGTCAGCAGGCCGATGCGGCGGGCGCCGGCGTCGGCGAGGTGGTCGAGCAGGCCGAGGACGGCCGCTTCATGGTCGTTGTCGACCCAGCCGGTGACCGGCAGGGCGCCGCCGGGGCGGCCGTCGGAGACGACGGGGATGCCGTGCCGGACGAGTTCGGTGACGACGGGGTCGCCGTCGGCCGGGTCGATGACGACGGTGCCGTCCAGGGCGACGTTGGACCACACGTCGTGGCGGGAGGTCGCGGGGAGGATGACCAGTGCGTAGCCACGGGCCAGCGCGGCGGAGGTGGCGGCTCTGGCCATCTCCGCGAAGTACGCGAATTCTGTGAAGGTGAAAGGTTCATCCCCGTACGTGGTCACGGTCAGGCCGAGGAGCCCCGACTTGCCGGTACGGAGGGTGCGGGCGGCGGCGGAGGGGCGGTAGCCCAGCCGCTCGGCCACCTCGCGGACGTGGCTGCGGGTGGCATCCGGAAGCCGACCCTTGCCGTTGAGCGCGTCGGAGACAGTCGTGATCGATACACCGGCCGCGGCGGCAACGTCCCGGATGCCCGCTCGTCCCAGCCGGCGGCCGGTCGACCGGCTCACCTGGTGCTTCCCTGCTGCTGTCATGGCGAGCCGATAGTAGGGCTCGGCAGGGCCATTCGCGGGGCCCCGCCGAGGCTCGTTAAAAGGTACGTTTCTGCATAGTGATGGGCCATCAATTTCCTTTGAAATCAAGGTAGTTGGCGTCCACGACGATGATACGCGGGGTTTTCGGGTGCCCTCGCCTGGCGATCGGCCCGGGTCTCGAAGAGGTCTCAAGTCACCTTCACGAGGGACGCGCGCCAGGGCGCGAGCCACCGGCGCGTAACAGAGAGGGGAGCGCTCCGCAGAGCCTGTGCGCGGATGTCGTGAGGCTGCCCACGGATGCCGCCGGAGAATCTGGGGCTGCCGCCGACCGGGGCAATCCTCATAAGGTATGCAGTATTGGAGTCGAGCGGGACGGTCGAGGAGGACCTGCGGTGAGCGAGAAGACCCCGAAGCTGCGTGCTGCGCTGGGCGGCATCCCCACCTACAAGCCGGGGCGGCCCGCGGCGGCGGACGGCCCCGCGGCCTACAAGCTGTCCTCCAACGAGAACCCCTATCCGCCGCTGCCGGGGGTCCTGGAGAGCGCGGTGGCCGCCGCCGGGGCCCTGAACCGCTATCCGGACCTGGCCTGCACGGGCCTGATGGCGGAGCTCGCCGAGCATCTCTCGGTGCCGCTGACGCATCTGGCGACCGGGACCGGCTCGGTGGGCGTGGCCCAGCAGCTGGTGCAGGCGACCGCCGGGCCCGGCGATGAAGTGATCTACGCCTGGCGATCGTTCGAGGCGTACCCGATCGTCACCCAGGTGTCCGGTGCCACCCCGGTGCAGGTGCCGCTGACCGCCGGCGAGGTGCACGATCTGGACGCGATGCTCGCCGCGATCACCGACCGCACCCGGCTGATCTTCGTCTGCAACCCCAACAACCCCACCGGCACCGTCGTGCGCCGCGCCGAGCTGGAGTCCTTCCTGGACCGGGTGCCGAGCGACGTCCTGGTGGTGCTGGACGAGGCGTACTGCGAATTCATCCGCGACGAGGAGGTGCCGAACGGCATCGAGCTCTACCGCGACCGGCCCAATGTGTGTGTGCTGCGGACCTTCTCCAAGGCGTACGGCCTGGCCGGGCTGCGGGTCGGGTTCGCGGTCGCGCACGAGCCGGTGGCCGCGGCGCTGCGGAAGACGGCGGTGCCGTTCGGGGTGAGCCAGCTGGCGCAGGAGGCGGCGGTGGCGTCGCTGCGCAGCGAGGCGGCACTGCTGGAGCGGGTCGATGCGCTGGTGGCGGAGCGGGCCAGGGTCGCCGACGGGCTGGTCGGACAGGGGTGGACGGTCCCCGAGTCGCAGGCCAACTTCGTCTGGCTGCGGCTGGGGGACCGTACGGTCGACTTCGCGGCGGCGTGCGAGCGGGCCGGGGTGGTCGTGCGGCCGTTCCCCGGTGAGGGGGTGCGGGTGACGATCGGTGAGAGCGCGGCGATGGATCTGTTCCTGGAGGCCGCGCAGGAGTTCCGCAAGTCGCTGTAACTCCTTGCGGGGCGGGCGAGTTGCCCGTGCGGCGCGGTGCTGGGGCCGCGGGTCGACCGACCCGCGGCCTCAGGCTTTGTGGACGCGGATCGGATCGCCGCCTCGGACGGTGGCGAGCAGGCGGGGGTCGCCGTCGATGCGTCCCAGCACATTGCACGGGGAGGCGAGGCGGGACTCGTCGCCCCGGGATATCGGAGTGGGGCCGTAGGGCAGTGCGAGCGCGTTGCCCTCGGTCCAGAAGGCGACCGTGCCGGGTTCGACGACCTGGCGGGCGCCGGCCTCCAGCGCGGGCGTGAGCCCGGTGTCGAAGTAGACCTCTTCGCCCCAGGTGTGGGCGGTGCCGTCGAGTGGCAGCGCGGCCAGCAGGGCCGTGGCGGTCGGGGTCTCGTCGAGGGTCGCGGTCACGTGCCCCGCGGGCCAGGAGATGCGAATCTTCATGGCCATGGATTCAACAATATGTTGAAGTTCAGCGGAAGGGCCGCGCGGTAAACGTGGAATAAACATGCATGAGCCATGGAATCTTGCGTGACGGCGGTCACGTACCCCCCTTATCGAAGGTTGAAAGCCCATGCGTAATAATGCTTGTGAATGTGAACGCGTTCACAAGCGCACGCCCGGTCTGCGTCGGTCATCGGCGCAAAAGGGACTTTGCCGTAGCCGTGGTGCAACGGCGACGTAAGGAGGAAGCGACGTGGAACTGGCGTTGGCGCCAGAGACTCTGGCGCGATGGCAATTCGGCATCACCACCGTCTACCACTTCCTGTTCGTCCCCCTGACGATCTCTCTCGCCGCTCTCGTGGCCGGACTGGAGACCGCATGGGTGCGTACGGCGAAGCAGAAGTACCTCAAGGCGACGAAGTTCTGGGGCAAGCTGTTTCTGATCAATATCGCGATGGGTGTCGTCACCGGCATCGTCCAGGAGTTCCAGTTCGGCATGAACTGGTCCGACTACTCGCGGTTCGTCGGTGACATCTTCGGTGCCCCGCTGGCCTTCGAGGCGCTCATCGCCTTCTTCTTCGAGTCCACCTTCATCGGGCTGTGGATCTTCGGCTGGGACAAGCTGCCGAAGAAGATCCACTGCTTCTGCATGTGGATGGTCTCGATCGGCACGATCCTGTCCGCGTACTTCATCCTCGCCGCCAACTCCTGGATGCAGCATCCGGTCGGCTACAAGTACAACGCCGTGACCGGACGTGCCGAGCTCACCGACTTCCTCAAGGTGCTCACCCAGGACACCACCCTGGTCGTGGCCTTCCACACGCTCACCGCCGCCTTCCTGACCGGCGCCGCGTTCATGGTCGGCATCGCCGCGTTCCACCTGATGCGCAAGAAGCACGTCAAGGTCATGCGGACGTCGCTGCGGCTCGGCCTGGTCACCCTGGTAGTCGCCGGCTTGCTCACCGCGATCAGCGGCGACTCGCTCGGCAAGGTCATGTTCAAGCAGCAGCCGATGAAGATGGCCGCCGCCGAGGCGCTGTGGGACAAGGAGGAGCCCGCGCCGTTCTCCGTCTTCGCGTACGGCGATGTCGAAAAGGGCCACAACACGGTCGCCATCGAGGTCCCCGGCCTGCTCTCCTTCCTCGCGCACAACGACTTCACGTCGCCGGTCCCCGGCATCAACGACGTCAACAAGGCCGAGCAGCAGAAGTTCGGGCCCGGCGACTACCGGCCCAACATCCCCGTTGCCTACTGGGGCTTCCGCTGGATGATCGGCTTCGGCATGTCGTCCTTCGCCATCGGGCTGGCCGGGCTCTGGCTCACCCGTAAGAAGTTCTGGCTGTCACCGGGCCTGCGTACCGGTGACGAGGAACCACCCCGGCTCGCGCTCACCAAGAACAAGCAGCTGGGCGCCCGCCTGACCAAGTGGTACTGGTCGCTCGCCTTTGTGACCCTCGGATTCCCGCTGATCGCGAACTCCTGGGGCTGGATCTTCACCGAGATGGGCCGCCAGCCCTGGGTCGTCTACGGCGTGCTGCGTACGTCCGACGCGGTCTCCCCCGGTGTCTCGCAGGGCGAGGTGATCACCTCGCTGGTCGTCTTCACCACGCTCTACGCGATCCTCGCCGTGATCGAGGTGAAGCTGCTGGTGAAGTACGTCAAGGCCGGCCCCCAGGAGCTCACCGACTCCGACCTCAACCCGCCCACCAGGATCGGCGGCGACCACACGGACGCCGACCGGCCGATGGCCTTCTCGTACTAGGAGGCGGCTGTGCAACTCCACGACGTCTGGTTCGTCCTTATCGCCTTCCTCTGGACCGGGTACTTCTTCCTCGAAGGCTTCGACTTCGGAATCGGCGTGCTCACCAAGCTCCTCGCCCGGGACCGGCGGGAGAAGCGCGTCTTGATCAACACCATCGGCCCGGTCTGGGACGGCAACGAGGTCTGGCTGCTCAGCGCCGGCGGGGCGACCTTCGCCGCCTTCCCCGAGTGGTACGCCACCCTCTTCTCCGGGTTCTACCTGCCGCTGCTGCTGATCCTCGTCTGCCTGATCGTGCGCGGCGTCGCCTTCGAGTACCGCGCCAAGCGGGATGAGGAGACGTGGCAGCGCAACTGGGAGACGGCGATCTTCTGGACCTCGCTCCTGCCCGCGGTGCTGTGGGGCATCGCGTTCGGCAACATCGTGCGGGGCGTGAAGATCGACGCGCACAAGGAGTACGTCGGCACCGTCCTCGACCTGCTGAATCCGTACGCGCTCCTCGGCGGACTGGTCACCCTGACGCTGTTCACCTTCCACGGCGCGGTGTTCGCCTCGCTCAAGACGGTCGGCGACATCCGGGAGCGGGCGCGCAGGACGGCGACCGTCCTCGGACTGCTCGCGGCCGTGACCGCGGTGGCCTTCCTGGCCTGGACCCAGGCCGACAAGGGTGACGGGACCAGCCTGGTCGCGATGATCGTCGCGGTGGTCGCGCTGCTCGCGGCGCTCGGGGCCAACCGGCTCGGCCGGGAGGGATGGGCGTTCGCGTTCTCCGGGATCACCATCGCGGCCGCGGTCGCCATGCTGTTCCTCACGCTGTTCCCGAACGTCATGCCGTCGACGCTGAACGAGAGCTGGAGCCTGACGGTCACCAACGCGTCGTCCAGTCCCTACACCCTCAAGATCATGACCTGGTGCGCCGGGATCGCCGCGCCCATCGTGATGCTCTACCAAGGGTGGACGTACTGGGTCTTCCGCAAGCGCATCGGCACCCAGCACATCGCCGACGCCCACACCGCGACGCCCACCACCTGACGGAGGTTTCACGTGAAACCGGTCGACCCACGCCTGCTCCGCTACGCCCGCGCCACCCGCCTGTTCCTTGTCGCGGTGGTGATCCTCGGGCTGGCCGGAGCGGGTCTGGTGGTCGGCCAGGCCATGCTGATCGCCGAGATCGTGGTCGGTGCCTTCCAGCACGATCTCGATCTTGGCGGCCTGACTGCGCCGGTCGCCCTGCTCGCCGGCCTCTCCGTCGGCCGCGGGTTGGTCTCCTGGCTCACCGAACTGGCCGCCCACCGTGCGAGCGCGGCGGTCAAGTCCGAGCTGCGGATGCGGCTGATCGAGCGGGCGGCACTGCTGAGCCCCGCGGCCCCTGCCCACCGCGCCGGTGATGACGCGCAGGTACCGGGCGCTCCGGACGCGGGTTCACCGGCGACGGGCACCGGTGAACTCACCACCCTCGCCACCCGCGGCATCGACGCTCTCGACGACTACTTCGCCCGCTATCTGCCGCAGTTGGGCCTGGCGGTCGTCGTCCCCGTCGCCGTGCTCACCCGGATCGTCCTGGGCGACTGGATCTCGGCACTCACCATCGTCCTGACCCTCCCGCTGATCCCGCTGTTCATGGTCCTCATCGGTTGGGCCACACAGTCACGGATGGACCGGCAGTGGCGTCTGCTCGCCCGGCTCTCCGGACACTTCCTCGACGTCGTCGAGGGCCTGCCCACCCTCAAGGTCTTCGGCCGGGCCAAGGCCCAGGCCGCGTCGATCCGGACGATCACCAGCGAATACCGCCGGGCCACGCTGCGCACCCTGCGGATCGCCTTCCTCTCCTCCTTCGCCCTCGAGCTGCTCGCGACCATCTCCGTCGCCCTGGTCGCGGTCGGGATCGGGATGCGCCTGGTGCACGGTGACCTCGATCTCTACACCGGCCTGATGGTGCTGGTCCTGGCGCCCGAGGCCTATCTGCCGCTGCGGCAGGTGGGCGCGCAGTACCACGCCGCGGCCGAGGGGCTGTCGGCCGCCGAGGAGATCTTTGCGGTGCTCCAGACGCCGCTGCCCGCGCCGGGCACCGCGCCCGCGCCCGAGGGCACCGCACTGACCGTGGAGAATCTGGTCGTCCGGCACCCCGGGCGGAGCACCGACTCGCTCCCTCCGACCTCGTTCGAGGTCCGGCCCGGCGAGACCGTCGCCCTGGTCGGCCCGTCGGGCGCAGGCAAGTCCACGCTGCTGAGCGTGCTGCTCGGCTTCACCGAACCGGCCGAGGGCCGGGCCCTGGCCGACGGCCGGGACATCGCCTCCCTGGCCCCCGACAGCTGGCGGCAGCGGATCGCCTGGGTCCCGCAGCGGCCCCACCTGTTCGCCGGCACCGTCGCCGAGAACGTCCGGCTGGCCCGTCCCGACGCGGGCGACGCGGCGGTTCGGGCGGCCCTGGCCGACGCCGGGGCGCTGGACTTCGTCGACGTGCTCCCCGACGGTGCGGCCACCCGGCTCGGCGAGTCGGGTACCGGGCTCTCCGCGGGGCAGCGCCAGCGCATCGCGCTCGCCCGCGCCTTCCTCGCCGACCGTCCGATCCTGCTGCTGGACGAGCCGACCGCGAACCTCGACGGCGAGACCGAGGAGGCCGTCGTGGCCGCGGTCCGCCGACTCGCGGCGGGCCGTACGGTCCTGCTGGTCGTCCACCGGCCGGCGCTGCTGGCGGTGGCGGACCGGGTGGTGCGGCTGGCGGGCCCGGCGCAGGTGCCGGACCCGGCGCCCGAGACTCGTATTACCGACGACAGTGACACGGTTCGTGCCGAGGACACCGGCACGGCTCGTACCGAGGACAGTGCGGCGGCGCGTAGCGGAGGACGTCCCACGGAGTCGGCCGACGCCGTCACCGCCGTCGAGGACGACGCCGTGGACCTTCCCGACGGTGACCGCTCCGCGCCCGCCCTGGCCCGGCTACGTCACCTGGCCCGCGCTCGCCGGGCCCGTTTCGCGCTGGCCCTCCTGCTCGGCAGCCTCGCCCTGGGCAGCGCGGTAGGTCTGATGGCGACCTCCGGCTGGCTGATCTCGCGAGCCGCGCAGCAGCCGCCGGTGCTGTATCTGATGGTCGCGGTCACCGCGACCCGTGCGTTCGGCATCGGGCGGGCCGTCTTCCGTTACGCCGAGCGGCTGGTCGCGCACGACGCGGTGTTCCGGATGCTCGCCGACGTGCGGGTCGCGGTCTTCCGGCGCCTGGAGCGGCTGGCGCCCGCCGGCCTCAAGGAGCGCCGCCGCGGCGATCTGCTGTCGCGGCTGGTCGCGGATGTCGATGCGGTGCAGGACCACTTCCTGCGCTGGCTGCTGCCCGTCGGCGCGGCCGTGCTGGTCGGCGCGGGTGCCGTCGGGTTCACCAGCCGGCTGTTGCCGGAGGCGGGCGCGATTCTCGCCGTGGGACTGCTGCTCGCCGGCGCCGGTGTGCCGTGGCTCTCGGGCGCGCTGGCCCGGCGGGCGGAGCGTCAACTGGCACCGGCCCGCGGGGTGCTGTCCACCCGTGTCGTCGATCTGCTCACCGGTACGGCCGAGTTGACCGTCGCCGGCGCCCTTCCGGCTCGTACGGACGCGACCCGGCGGGCGGACCGCGAGCTGACCCGGATCGCCTCCCGGTCCGCCGCTGCGGCCGGCGCCGGCGCCGGACTCTCCGCGCTGCTGAGCGGGCTGACCGTCGCCGCGGCCGCGGTCGCGGGTGTCCAGGCCGTACACACGGGCCGCTTGGACGGGGTGGCGCTGGCCGTCGTCGTGCTCACCCCGCTGGCCGCGTTCGAGGCGGTGGCAGGGTTGCCGCTCGCCGTGCAGTACCGCCAGCGCACCCGGCGCGCCGCCGAGCGGGTCTTCGAGGTGCTGGATGCCCCGGCGCCGGTTCACGAACCGCAGGCGCCGGCCACCGCCCCCACGACGCCGTTCCCGCTGGCCGTGAGGGATCTGACCGCACGCCATCCCGGGCAGGCCGGGCCGGCGCTGGACGGTGTCAGCCTCACCCTGACGGCCGGCAGGCGGCTGGCCGTCGTCGGCCCCTCGGGGTCGGGCAAGACCACGCTGGGGCAGGTGCTGCTGCGCTTCCTGGACCGGGAGGCCGGGGCATACACCCTCGCCGGGACGGACGCCCAGGCCATGGACGGGGACGCGGTCCGGCGGCTGGTGGGGCTGTGCGAGCAGGACGCGCACCTCTTCGACAGCTCGCTGCGGGAGAATCTCAAACTCGCGCGCAGGGGCGGTCCGGACGCCGTCTCCGGCGACCGGGACCTGTGGGACGCGCTGGAGCGCGCGCGGCTGGCGCACTGGGTCCGGGGCCTGCCCGACGGCCTGGACACCATGGTCGGAGAGCACGGCGCCCGGCTGTCCGGCGGCCAACGCCAGCGCTTGGCGCTGGCCCGTGCGCTGCTTGCGAACTTCCCGGTGCTCGTCCTGGACGAGCCCGCCGAGCATCTCGACCTGGCCACCGCCGACGCGCTGACCGCCGATCTGCTGGCCGCGACCGAGGGCCGTACGACGCTCCTGATCACCCATCGGCTCACCGGTCTCGACGCGGTCGACGAGGTGCTCGTGCTGGACCGCGGCCGGGCCGTGCAGCACGGTCCCTACGCGGAGCTGGCCGCGGCCGACGGCCCGTTCCGGCGGATGCTGGAACGGGAGCGGGCGGTCGATGCGGCATACGGAGCGGGGCCGGCACCGGTCGGCGTCCCCGTATGAGCGTCCGGCCCGTACACCGGCGCTTCGCCCATAACCGAACTTTCCCGTGAAATGGGCGCTTATTAGGCTCATGGCATGGCAGCCACGACAGGACCCCCGGACCCGGCGGACAGTGCGGCGTCGGAGGCGCCACCGGCCCCCGACCCCATGGAGGCGGCCACCGAGGCCACCCGCAGCCTCCAGGGCCTCTCGTCCGAGCTGACCGCACGGATCCCGCAGCTGCTGGAGGCGATGCGCACGGTCGGTGCGGGGCTCGATCTGCATGTCACCCTCGACCGGATCGTGGAGACCGCCGCGGAGCTCGCCGACGCCCGCTACGCCGCGATCGGCATCGTCGACGAGGCCGGGGAGGGACTGTCGGACTTCGTCACCTACGGCGTCACCGGGGAGCAGCACCGGCGGATCGGCGCGCTGCCGGACGGCCACAGGGGGCTGCTCGGCGCGCTGATCCACGACCCGCGGCCGCTGCGCCTCGCCGACCTCACCCAGGACTCGCGTGCGGCCGGCTTCCCGCCGCACCACCCGCCGATGCGGACGTTTCTGGGGGTGCCGATCCGGGTCCAGGGGGAGATCTTCGGCAATCTCTACCTGACGGAGAAGCGCGGCGGCGGGGAGTTCGGCGAGGAGGACCTGCACATGGTGCGGGTGCTGGCGACGGAGGCCGGCATCGCGATCGGCAACGCCAGGATGCACGCGGCGACCCGGCAGCGGGAGCGTTGGATCGACGGTTCGGTGGCGGTGACCACCGAACTGTTGGCGGGCAGCGATGTGGACGACGCGCTCGCGGTGGTCGCCGAGCAGGCGCGGCGGCTGGCGGAGGCGGCGGCCGGCATCGTGCTGCTGCCCGACGACGAGGGCGGGCTGGAGATCGTCGCGGTGTCGGCGGACGAACCCGCCGGCATCATGGGCACCCGGGTTCCGCCGGACAGCCCGGTGGTGGCGCAACTCCTGGCCGGTGAACCGGTGTTCGTGGACGATTCGGCCACCGACCCGCGCATGGTGACGCCCGTCGCGCAGCGTTTCGGCCCGAGCATGATGCTGCCGCTCAAGAGCGGCGGCCGGGTGCTGGGCACGCTCACGATCCCGCGCGGCCGCGACGCCCGCCCGTACACCGCCGCGGAGCGGACGATGGCCACCCAGTTCGCGGCCCAGGCCGCGCTGGCACTGGTGCTCGCCGACGCCCAGCGGGACCGCGAGCGGTTGGCGGTCTTCGAGGACCGCGACCGGATCGCCCGCGACCTGCACGATCTCGTCATCCAGCGGCTCTTCGCGACCGGCATGATGCTGGAGACCGCGCAGCGCAGGGCCGTGGTGCCGGAGGTGACGCAGGGCGTCGCCAAGGCCGTCGACGAGCTCGACGTCACCATCCAGGAGATCCGTACCGCGATCTTCGCCCTCCAGCAGGGCCCGGCCGAGGCGCCGTCCGGACTCCGGACCCGGGTGCTGCGCGAGATCGGCACGGCCGCCGTACCGCTCGGCTTCCAGCCGTCGGCGCACTTCGTCGGTCCGGTCGACTCCCGGGTCGGCGAGTTGACCGGCAAGAACCTCATCGCCGCGCTGCGTGAGGCGCTCTCGAACTCCTTCCGGCACGCCCAGGCGTCCCGGATCGAGGTCGTTGTCGATGCGACGGTCACGCTGCCGGACGGGTCCGACGCGGTGCGGCTGACGGTCGCCGACGACGGTGTCGGCATCACCGAGGGCGGCCGCCGCAGTGGTCTGAGGAACCTCGCCAGGCGTGCGGAGGCGCTCGGTGGTTCCAGTGCGTACGGGCCGGGGCTGGGTGAAGGGGCAGGCGGAACCAAGGTGACGTGGCAGGCGCCGTTGTGAGGAGCCGGTGCTGGTCCGTTCGGGGCTTTGGGAGCGCCGTGTGGACCTGCGCTCTGGTTATTTCTGCACATTCCGGGTCAATCTCGGCCTATGCATTCTTCGGAGTGGTGGAAGGAGCGGGGGGCAAGACGGGCGGGGGCGTGCACGGTGTGCGCGTTCGCCCTGGCGGTGTCGGCGGCGGTGGGAATCGTCGCGCCAGGTGCCCCGATGGCCCAGGCCGCGGCCACCGGGGCACCCGCGGCGGGCGGCCGCCCCGTGACCGGGCCGGACGCCACCGCGGACCGCCCGTCCCGGCACCGGCTGGCCGATGTGAGCCTGGCGGTGATCCGGCTGGGCGAGGCGGCGCGGCGGGCGGACCGCTCGTACGAAGAGCGGAACCGCGCGGCGCTGGCGGAGCGGGCCGAGGGCGTCCGGCTGCGCGGGGAGCTGGTGCGGGTCCGGAAGACGGCCGAGGTGCTGCGCCGCAGGGCCGGGGCGATCGCCGACGCGCAGTACCGCACCGGAAGCCTCGTCGCGTACACCCGGAGCGTGGCCTCGGGCGGCCGGACGCCACTGCGCCGTCAGTACGAGGAGACGGTGCGGCGGGAGCGCGCGCTGGTGGCGCGCATGGACACCGCGCGGCGTGCGGGCCGCACGCTGGCGGCCGACAGCGCGCTGGCGCTCGCCCGCGCGACGGCGCTCGCCGCGGACCGCGACCGGCTCAAGGAGGTGCGGGCACGTGCCGACCGGGGCCTGCTGTCGGCCCGGGACACCCTGCGACAGTTGGCGTCGCAGGAATCCCGCAGCGGGAAGTGCGACTCGCTTTCGGGCGAGGTGACCATGGCCGCCCGGGCCGCTGTGCGGGCGAGCACGCAGGGGACCCCCTGGACGCGCCCGGTGGAGCGCTATGTGCTGTCGGCCCCCTTCGGCGGCGCGGGCTCGCACTGGGCCTCCAGCCATACGGGCCAGGACTTCGCGGTGCCGGTCGGCACTCCCGTACGGGCCGTCGGTGGGGGCCGTATCGCGAGTCTGACCTGCGGTGACGGGTTCGGGATCAGCCTGGTCGTGCGGCACCGCAACGGCCTCTACACGCAGTACGCGCATCTGTCGGCGCCGCTGGTGCGGCCGGGCCAGCAGGTCGTGCCCGGGGAGCGCATCGCCCTCTCGGGCGACACCGGCAACTCCACCGGTCCCCATCTGCACTTCGAGGTGCGGCGGACGCCCTACCTGGGGTCGGGGGTCGACCCGGTGCCGTGGCTGCGCCACCACGGCGTACGGGTCCCAGGGGTCAGCGCGTCCGGAGGATCCGCTCGATGATCACGGCGACGCCGTCGTCGTTGTTGGAGGCGGTACGGCCGGTGGTGGCGGCGAGCACGTCGGGGTGCGCGTTGGCCATGGCGTAGGACGTGCCGGCCCAGGTGAGCATCTCGATGTCATTGGGCATGTCGCCGAACGCGACCACGTCCGAGGGCGAGATGCCGCGCTCCGCGCAGCAGCGGGCGAGGGTGCCGGCCTTGCTGACTCCGGGGCCGCTGATCTCCAGGAGGGCGGTGGGGCTGGAGCGGGTGAAGGACGCGAGTGCGCCCGCCGCCTTGCGGGCCAGGGCCAGGAAGGTGTCCGGGTCCTGGTCCGGGTGGTGCGCCAGGAGCTTGAGGACGGGCTGGCCGGAGCGCCCGGAGGAGTTCCCGAAATCCTCGGCGAGGAGCTTCTCCGCCGGCGCGACGACCGCGGCCGGGTCCCGGTGCAACGGCGGATACTCCGGCTCGTAGTGGAAACTCGTCGTGCGCTCGACCGCGAAGGAGGTCCCGGGTGCCGCGCCGCGCAGCGCGGCCACGACCTCCAGTGCGACGGCCGGATCCAGGGGGCTGACCTCGACGATGCGGCGGCCTCGGTGCAGGTCGACGACGGCCGCGCCGTTCGCGCAGATGGCCAGGCCGTGTCCGTGCACATGGTCGCTGACCACGTCCATCCAGCGGGCCGGGCGGCCGGTGACGAAGAAGACCTCGATGCCTGCCTCCTCGGCGGCGGCGAGCGCGGCGATGGTGCGGTCGGAGACCGTCTTGTCGTCGTGCAGCAGCGTGCCGTCGAGGTCGGTGGCGATCAGCCGGGTCGGCCGGGCGGGAACGGCCGGTTCGGGCGGTGTGGCGGAGGCATCGGTCACGGGCCCATCTTCGCGCACCGCGGTGCACAGGGGTGCGCTGGGGCGCACACCTGAGCCCTGGAGCGCCGCTTCCCGCCGCTTCCCGCCGGCTTTCCGTCAGCCGAGCAGGCCGGGTGCCTCGGTGGCGATCCGCTCGAACACCTTCTGGTCAGCGGCGAAGAGGGAGTCCGGGATCGGTGCGTGGACGACGATCTCGGTGAAGCCCAGCGCACGGTGCCGGCCCGCGAAGTCAACGAAGGCATCGACGGACTGAAGCGGGCGGCTGCCGTCCGGGGTGAAGCCGGTGAGCAGGACCTTGTCCAGCTCGGCGAAGTCCCGGCCGATGTCGCTGCACGCCTTCTCCAGCTTCTCCAGCTGGCCCTGGAGGGCGGCCACCGAGTCCTCGGGGGTGCCGGTCGCGGAGATCTTGGGGTCGCCGGTCGTCACCCACGCCTGGCCGTGGCGGGCGGCGAGCTTCAGGCCGCGCGGGCCCGTGGCGGCGACCGCGAAGGGGAGCCGGGGCCGCTGCACACAGCCGGGGATGTTGCGGGCCTCATCGGCCGAGTAGTGGGTGCCCTGATGCGTGACGGCGTCCTCGGTGAGGAGGCGGTCCAGCAGCGGCACGAATTCGCCGAAGCGGTCCGCACGCTCGCGCGGGGACCAGGACTCCTGGCCGAGCGCGGTGGCGTCGAAGCCGTTGCCGCCGGCGCCGATGCCGAGGGTGATCCGGCCGTCGGAGAGGTCGTCGAGGGTGATCAGTTCCTTGGCGAGGGTGACCGGGTGCCGGAAGTTGGGCGAAGTCACCAGCGTGCCCAGCCGCAGTCGCGAGGTGACCGCTGCGGCGGCGGTCAGCGTCGGCACGGCGCCGAACCACGCCTGGTCGCGGAACGACCGCCAGGACAGATGGTCGTACGTGTACGCGGTGTGGAACCCGAGCTCTTCCGCGCGCTGCCACTGCTCGCGGCCGCCCTGCTGCCAGCGGCGGACGGGAAGGATCACGGTGCTCAGACGGAGAGGGGCGCTCATGCGGTAAAGGGTACGGGCGGCGTCCGGGAAGCCTGGAGTGACCTGCGTTACGGGGGCGGGCGGTCACTCGCGGCCCGTGCTCCGGCCGGGTGGGCGCCGGCGCACCGTTTCACGTGAAACCGTCCGCCCAGCGCTTTACTCCACATATAGCGACGAAGAGGGAGAATCGGGGCAGCGGCGCAGTGCAGGGGCGCGGCGCGTGGAAGGGATGCGCGCTCGGTGTCCGGCGCTGCGGCGAGACGCGGCGCAGTGTGGAGGAGCCATGGCACAGACCCGATTCGCCCCCGACCGCGGGCTGACCTCACGCATGGTCACGACGATGTTCTTCATCGGACTGCTGTACGTCGTGATCGTCGGCGTGCTGGTGGTGCTGCTCAAGGGCGCCTGGGTGGTGGTGTTGATCATCGCGGGAGGTCTGTTCGTCGCCCAGTTCTGGTTCAGCGACCGGATCGCGGCGTTCAGCATGGGAGCGCGGGAGGTCACACCGGAGGAGGCTCCGGAGCTGCACGGTGCCGTGGACCGGCTGTGCGCGCTGGCCGATATGCCCAAGCCGCGGGTCGCGGTAGCCCATACCGATGTGCCCAATGCCTTCGCGACCGGCCGTAATCAGAAGAACTCCATGGTGTGCGCCACGACGGGGCTGCTGCGGCGGCTGGAGCCGGAGGAGCTGGAGGGCGTGCTCGCACACGAGCTCTCGCATGTCGCGCATCGCGATGTCGCCGTGATGACCATCGCGTCGTTCCTCGGCGTGCTGGCCGGAATCATCACCCGAGCCGCTCTGTGGAGCGGAGTCGGGCGCAACAACCGCGACCAGAACGCGGCCATCGCCGTACTGATCGTCACCGCTGTCAGTGTGGTCGTCTACGCCATCAGCTTTCTGCTGACCCGGCTGCTGTCCCGCTACCGGGAGCTGTCCGCGGACCGCGCCGCCGCGATGCTGACCGGCCGCCCGTCGGCCCTGGCCTCGGCGCTGACCAAGGTCACCGGCCAGATGGCGAGGATCCCGACCGAGGATCTGCGCAAGGCCGAGCCGTTCAACGCGTTCTACTTCGCCCCGGCGTTCAACAAGGAGAGCTTCAGCCGACTGCTGTCCTCGCACCCCACCCTGGAACAGCGGCTGGACCAGCTCGCCAGGATCGCGGCGCAGCTGGGGCGGCCCTGAGGCCCCGGCGGCGATCCGACCGGGCCAACCCGTCAGAATCCGTCAGCGAGTGAAGAGAGCAGGCCGCGCATGGGATTTCTGGACGCCATTCTGGGCCGCAGCAAGCCGGTCCGGCCCGATCTCGACCAGCTTTTCGCCCTGCCGTCGGCTGCCGTGACACTGGAGGCCGCGGCCGGGTTCGTGCCCACCGGCCGGGGCTCGGTGTGTTTTGCGAGCGTCGAGGGCGGGGTGTTCTCGCGCATCCAGGAGGAGGCGCAGGGGCTGCTGGGCGGGGCGGTGGAATTCACCCAGGACGCCTACGACTACACCTGGCTGCTGGCCCGGCAGGCGCCGGACGATGTGGCGGGCCTGGTCAACGACCTCCACGCGGTCAACACGTCGCTGGAGGAGGCCGGGTTCGGGCCGCAGCTGCTGTGCTCGCTGATCGGCTTCCGTGACGGGCGGGACCGGCCACTGGCCCTGGTCTACCTCTACAAGCGCGGCACGTTCTATCCGTTCGCGCCGCAGCCGAACGGTGGTGAGAAGCGGGACAATCCGCTGGAGCTCCAGGTGCGGGCGATGCTCGCGGACGATCTGACGATCGAGAAGGATCTGTCGCGGTGGTTCCCGGTGTGGGGGGCGCCCGGGCTCTGACCTGGGATGTCGTCCGGGTCAGCCCGGAAAGCGGAGGAACTGCGGGGGTACTTCGGCGGTGAGCCAGACGCCGTTGGCGCTGACCTGGAAGAGATGGCCGGCCCTGTGCATCGCGGCCGCATCGACCGTCAGCACCACGGGTCGGCCGCGCCGGGCGCCCACCCGCGTCGCCGTCCCGCGGTCGGGTGAGAGGTGGACGGCGTGCCGGGCCATCGGTCGCAGCCCCTCGTCCCGTATGGCGTCGAGGCTGCGGGCCGCCGTGCCGTGGAAGAGATGCGCGGGCGGCACGGCCGGCGGCAGACCGAGATCGACGCTGACCGTGTGGCCCTGGTTGGCGCGGATGCGGTCGCCCTCGATCGCGTAACGCCGCTTGTCGCTCTCGGCGACCACCTTCGCCAACTCGGCCTGGGAGAAGTGGAATCCATGCCGTGCAGCCGCCTCGATCAGCTCCGACACCGCCACCCAGCCATGGGTGTCGAGGACGATGCCGATGCGCTGCGGCTCATGCCGGAGATGTCGTGCCAGGTATTTCGAAATGCGCACGGAGCGCTGGGTGTTCATGCTTCCAGGGTGCCGCCCTGCTCGCCCGGGGGCACCTGATTTCCGGGGCGGGTGCCCTGCCCGCGCTCGCCGCCGCCGGCCGTGGTGACCTTGGCGCGGCCCACCTCCTCGGCGGCCCAGCGGGCCCACTCCTCCTGCATCGCCGTCTGGCGCAGGCCGTACTCCAGGGCGAGCCGCCCGTAGACCGAGATCATGTCGTCGTCCCATGGGATGTTCTCGTCGAGGCGCTCCAGGGCGCCGTGGGAGCGGGATGCGGCCTCGGCGCGGGACAGCAGGTAGGTACGGGCCTCCAGCGGGGTGAGGACGCCGAGGAAGAAGACCCGCAGCAGGCCGTCGACGCGAGGGGGGCCGCTGGGCTCGACGTCGATGAGCCAGTGCCGCAGCTCGGCGAGCCCGTCGTCGGTGATCGCGTACTCCTTGCGGCCGCGCGGGCCTTCCGCGATGACCTCGGCCATGCCCGCGGCGGTGAGTTTGCCCAGCTCTCCGTAGACCTGGCTCTGCGTGGCGGGCCAGACGTTCGCAAGGGAGACGTTGAACGTCTTCATCAGGTCGTAGCCACTGGCGGGAGCTTCGGCCAGGAGGCCCAGCACGGCATGTCTCAGACTCATGACCGGCACTTTACCTTCCACAGTTGACACGTCAAAGACGCACCTTCTATGTTCGACATGTCAACAGTGGAATGTGCGTCCGGGTGGTCCCGGAGCGAGCCGGGCGGCCTGCCGGGCCCGCCCCGGCGGGCCGGGATGTCGGGAAGAGGGGGATCATGAGCTATCTGCGGGGCTTCATTCCGTGGCTGGTGTTCGCGGGCGTGGGGTCGTTCGGCTGGCAATGGGGGGCGCTGGCGGCGCTGGTGGTCTCGGTGGGGCTGCTCATCGCCGACCGGGCCGCGGGCCTCTCCTTCGGCTCCCGACTGCTGGAGTACGGCACGATCGTGTACTTCGTCGCCCTGGCGGCGTTGGCCTTTTCCCGGCCCCACAGTGACCTCCGGCTGTACGGCGGCGCCCTCTCGATGGGCTGGCTGGCACTCATCGCCTGGGTGTCCCTCGCCGTTCGCCGCCCCTTCACGATGGCGATCGCGCGCCGGATGGCCCCGCCGGAGGTATGGCACACCCCGCTGTTCCGGCGGATCAACGTCGTGCTCACCGCCGCCTGGGCGCTCTCCTTCACCCTCTGTGCGGCCGCCCAGGCCGTCATCACCGCCGAGCAGCTGGGCACGTTCGCCTCCCTCGCCCTGCAGATCGCCGGATTCGTCCTTCCCGCCCGCTTCACCGCCTGGTACCCGGACCGCGCCCGTGCCCGGTTCCTGCGCGAGCAGTCCGGTGCGCGGCCCGATCTCCAGGAGGCATAACGCCATGGCCACCACGACGCCGAACGCCGCAGCCGAATCCTCGGCTCCCGCACCCCACCTGGCCGGCAACTTCGCCCCGGTGCCCGACGAACTGACCGCCTACGACCTCCCGGTCACCGGCACCATCCCACCCGAGCTCACCGGCTGGTTTCTGCGCAACGGCCCCAACCCGCGCGACGCCGCCTCGCGGCACTGGTTCTTCGGCGACGGCATGGTGCACGGCCTGCGCCTGGCGGACGGCCGGGCCGTCTCATACCGCAACCGCTGGGTACGCACCGCCACCTTCACCGACGACGCCCGCGTCGTGGACGACCACGGCGGCCGCAATCTGCGGGCCGGCGTCGCCAACACCCACATCGTCCGGCACGCCGGCCGCACCCTGGCACTGGTCGAGTCGTCCTTCCCGTACGAGGTCGACTGCCGCCCCGGCCGCGAGCTGGAGACCATCGGCGCCCATGACTTCGGCGGCCGGCTCACCACCGCCATGACGGCGCACCCCAAGACCTGCCCCACGACCGGCGAGCTCCACTTCTTCGGCTACGGCCACCAGTCGCCCTATCTCACCTACCACCGGGCCGACGCGGCAGGGGAGTTGGTGGTCAGTCGCCCGATAGACGTACCGGCGCCGACGATGATGCACGACTTCCATCTCACCGCCGCCCACGTCGTCTTCATGGACCTCCCGGTCGTCTTCGACCTCTCCCATCCCGGCATGCCGTACGCCTGGCAACCGGAACACGGAGCCCGGCTGGGAGTGCTGCGCCGTGACGACCCGTACGGCCGGGTGCGATGGCTGCCCATCGACCCCTGCTATGTCTTCCACAGCCTCAATGCCCACGACGACGGCGCGCACCGCATCATCCTCCATGTCGCCCGCTACGCGGCATACGGCAAGGAAAGCCCCGCGCATCTGTGGCGCTGGACGATCGACCTCGAGACCGGCACGGTTGCCGAGGAGCAGCTCGACGACCGGTTCTGTGAGTTCCCCAGGATCGACGACCGCCTCGCAGGTCTGCCCGCCCGCTACGGCCACGCCATTTCCGGCGAGCTTCCCGGATCCGACCCGATACCAGGTGCGCTGCTCCGCTACGACCTCCGGTCCGGCGCCGTGGTCCGGCACGACTTCGGTCCCGGTCGCACCCCGTCCGAGGCGGCCTTCGCCCCGGCCGACGACCGCCCTGGCGGGCCCGGCTGGCTGATCACCTACGTGTACGACGCGACCACCGACACCAGCGATCTCGTCATCCTCGACGCGGAAGACATATCCGCCGATCCGGTGGCGACGGTGCATCTGCCGCAACGTGTGCCGTACGGCTTCCACGGCAACTGGCTCCCGGATCCTGCTGGTTGAGAGCGCCGGTGCGCCGCGTATCGGGCTGCCAGGGCAGGGGCGCCACCCGGGGCATGGGCGCGGAGTGAGGCCGGTGTGGTGTCACCCGGTGGTGTCACCCGGTGTGGCGTCACCCGGTGTGGTGTCCTCCGCCCTGGCTCCTCCGCCCCGGCTCCTCCGCCCCGGCTCCTCCGCTCTTCGGCCGCTCGCCCTCTGGCATATGGCCTGCCCCCCGGCGCCGTCAACGTTGCTCGGCACCCCCGCCGTCAACGCTGCTCGTTGCGTCCCGTTCGTTCGAGGCAGTCAGCGCATCCATGGTGCGGGCTTGGACCTCGCGTTGGGTGGCGGCGGTGATGAAGGCGACCACGTTGTCGGGGCCGACCAGCTCCCGTACGGCCTGGAGGGTGTCGGCGGGGAGTGCCACGGGATCCGGTCCGGGGGCGGGGCGGGGGGCGACGGCCGGACCGGAGGCGAGCCTGGCGGCAGGAGCAGGAGCAGGAGCAGGAGCAGGGGCAGTGGCAGCGTCGGGCTCGGGGCCGCCGGGGGCGTGACCCGTCCCCGCCGCTTCCGCATCCCGTTCGCCGGCTCCCCACAGCTCTCCCGGTAGCGCCTCGGCAAGATGGCGCCGGAGGTAGCGGGTGGCCAAAGTGCGCATGGCGCGGGCCAGTTCGGCGTCGACGGTCTGCTGGGCCAGGGGGCGCAGACGTCGGACGAGGGCGGCGGCCTCCGCGGCCTCGGCTTCGGTGGGCGGGTGGTCCAGGAACGGCTGGAAGATGTGCTCGGAGGTGAAGTCGACGAAGCGGGCGGCGATGTGTTCGACGTGGCCGCGTACCTCCCGCAGGTGTCCGGAGATGGCCAGCAGCGGGACACCGGCGGAGTGGAGTTCGACGGCGACCGCGAGTTCCCGCGGGCTGGGCACGAGGAACTCCCCGTCCTGGCCAGGGACGTGTTCCAGGACGCCGAGCTCGACGGCCTCGGACACCGCGTCCTCGTCGGAGGTGCCGCCGAAGGCGGTGTCCAGGTCGGCGCGGCTGATGCGGCCTGCCTTCTCGTCCGTCCACGGCCCGTCGATCTCGGCGACCAGCCCGAGGACGCCGCCGAGGTCGAGTCCCGCGTCCCAGGCGGCCAGGAGCTCCTTGATGCTGGCCAGGGTGTAGCCGCGGTCGAGCAGGTCGGCGATCTGCCGCAGCCGGGCCAGGTGGGCGTCGCCGTAGACATTGGCCCGGCCGCGGCGTTCGGGGCGGGGGAGCAGCCCGCGGTCCTGGTAGCCGCGGATCGTCCGGACCGTGGTGCCGCTGAGATGGGCCAGGTCCTCGATGCGGTACTCGGCCGCCGGCGGCTGCTCGGTCACTGCGGTGCTCCTCACAAGCCCGATGGTGGTCGCGTGTTACGGGAGGGCCGCCCGGCCCACTGCGCCCGCCGCGGCCCGGGCGGCCGGGGAAGCTGCCAGGTAGGCGACGGCCGTGCGCAGCGACCCTTCCTGCGAGGGATGGTACGACCGCCGCAGATACCGGGGTATCGCCGCTCCCAGCTCACGCCAGGTGGGCAGCAGCCCCTTGGCCACGGCGCGGTGGTGCGCACGCAGCGAGTAGCGGGAGCGGGTGGCGAGCCGCGGGTCGTGTCGGAGGAGGTAGGAGGCACCCCAGGCCCAGAGGTGAAGGAGGACGGGGGTCGTGATGGACATCCCCAGCACGCGGCGCAGGTAGCGGGCGGGGTCACTGCCGGCGGCGTGCTGGTACATATCGAAGGCGACGGCACGGTGCTCGACCTCTTCGGCGCCGTGCCAGCGCAGCAGGTCGAGCATGACCGGGTCCGGGGCCGCGCGGTCGAGTCCGTCTGCGGCCAGGACCCAGTTGCCGAGCACGGCGGTGAACTGCTCGATGGCGGCGACGAGGGAGAGCCGGAAGCGCAGCCACTCCTGTGCGGGGAGCGGTATGCCGAAGGGCGGTCGCTCGCCCAGGAGGTGCTCGAAGAGGAAGTCGACGTGCCGGGTGTACGGGCCGGTGTCCAGGCCCTGGTGGGCCAGGTGTTCCAGCACATGGGCGTGTTGGACGCTGTGGGTGGCTTCCTGGCCCATGAAGCCTTTGACGTCCTTGAGGAGTTCTTCGTCCCGGACGAGTGGGAGAGCCTCCTTGAAGACCTTGACGAACCACCGCTCGCCGGCGGGCAGCAGCAGATGCAGCACATTGATGACGTGGGTGGCGGTGGGTTCGTCGGGTATCCAGTGCAGCGGCGTCCCGTGCCAGTCGAACGACACCCGGCGCGGTGTGACGGGGTGGTGCTCCGGCGGGGGTGATGTGCCCATGTGCGCCTCCTGCGGTGCGCAGTTGTCTCCTGTATCTCCCTGTATCTCCTGGAGCCCTCGTGTACCTGGAGCCCTCGTATACCTGGAGTCCCGGGACCCCCGGGACCCCCTGGGCCCCTGGATACCTGTAACTCCCGTGTGTCTTCCGGGCCCCTTATGTCTCCAATCTCTCCTCCGACGGTCGGCTACAGCGGCGGCTCGATGCGGGCGATGGCGCGGAGGGCCCGCGGGGCGAAGCGGGACATCAGATGGGCGCCGCGCGCCTCGGGGGTGACGGGAACCACCGCCTGGTTGCGGACGACGGCGCGCAGTACGGCGTCGGCGACCTTCTCCGGGGGGTAGTTGCGCATCCCGTACATCCGCGCGGCCTTGGCCTGACGGCGTTTCTCCTCGTCGGCCGAGACGCCGGTGAAGCGGGACGTGGTGGTGATGTTGGTGTTGACGAGTCCCGGGCAGATGGCGGAGACGCCGATTCCCTGGCCGGCCAGTTCGGCGTGCAGGCACTCGCTGAGCATCAGGACGGCAGCCTTGGACGTGCTGTAGGCGGGGAGGACCTTGGAGGGCTGGAAGGCGGCAGCCGAGGCGGTGTTGACGATGTGCCCGCCCTGTCCGCGGTCCGCCATCCGCTTGCCGAAGATCCGGCAGCCGTGGATGACGCCCCACAGGTTGACGTCCAGGACTTTCTTCCAGTCCTCGGATGTGGTCTGCAGGAAGGAGCCGGACAGCCCGATGCCGGCGTTGTTCACCAGGACGTCGACGGTGCCGTACGCGGCGTCCACGGTGTCGGCGAGCTTTTCCATCGCCGCTTCGTCCGAGACGTCGACGGCCTCGCCCCAGGCCTGCGGGGCGCCGATCAGACGTGCCATGTCGGCGGTGCGGGCCGCGCCCTCCGCGTCCCGGTCGACGGCGATGATGCGCGCACCGGACTCGGCGAAGGCGAACGCCGTGGCCCGCCCGATCCCGCTGGCCGCGCCCGTGACCAGCACCAGCTGTCCGCCGAAGCGGTCGGCGTAGGGGCCGGTGGCCAGGGTCTTCTTCGCCGGGTCGCCCTCCTCCTTGGCCGTGACGAATTCGGTGATCCAGGAGGTCAGCTGGTCGGGCCGGGTGCGCGGTACCCAGTGTTTGGCGGGGAGGGTGCGGCGTACGAGCTGGGGGGCCCACTCCTCGAGGTCGTCGTAGAGGCGCTGGGAGAGGAACGCGTCGCCGGTGGGCGTGATCAGCTGGACCGGGCAGTGGGCATAGGCGTCGGCGCGGGGGCGGCGCAGGCGGGGGCGGACGTTGTCGCGGTAGAGCCAGGCGCCGTGGGCGGCGTCGGTCGGCAGCGACGGGGTCGGATAGCCGCCGGCGGGTACCTTCTCCACCCACTGGAGGATCTTCGGCCAACGCTTGCCGAGCGGTCCTTTCCAGGCCAGTTCGGGCAGCAGCGGGGTGTGCAGCATGTAGACGTACCAGGACTTGGCGCCTTGGCTGACGAGCTGCGCGGCCCGTCGGGGGGTGGGACGCGTCATCCGTTTCTTGATCCAGTGGCCGAAGTGGTCCAGGGACGGGCCCGACATGGAGGTGAAGGACGCGATCCGGCCCTCTGTGCGCCGGACCGTGGCGAATTCCCAGCCCTGTACGGAGCCCCAGTCGTGGCCCACCAGGTGGACGGGCCGGCCCGGGCTGACGGCGTCGGCGACGGCGAGGAAGTCGTCGGTCAGCTTCTCCAGGGTGAAGCCGCCGCGCAGTGGCTTCGGTGCGGTGGAGCGGCCGCAGCCGCGGACGTCGTAGAGGACCACGTGGAAGTGCGCGGCCAGGCGTACGGCGACCTCGGACCAGACCTCCTTGCTGTCCGGGTAGCCGTGCACCAGCATCACGGTGGGCCGCTCGGCGTCTCCGAGTTCGGCGACGCACAGGTCGACGCCGCCGGTCCGCACCCGGCGCTGCCGCGCCCCCGCAAGCCCCTGTCCGTGTCCCGGGCCCTGCCCGTGTCCCGGGCCCTGCCCGTTTCCCGGCCCCGGCCCGTTTCCCTGCTCTGGTCCCTGTCCGCTCGTCATGCGGCCTTCTCCTCCTGCCAGCGCCGCACGTGCGGCAGATCGTCGTCCAGCCAAAAGGCGCTTTCCTGAGGGTCCTTGGAGTCGGTGACGACCAGGATCTCCTCGAACTTGGCGCCGATACCCCGGAATCCGAGGTGGGGTTCGACCGCCCACAGGCCGGGTTGCGGTGGATGGTCGGAGAAGGTGTACGGGCTCCACAGCGGTGACCAGCCGTCCCGGTGGCCGTGCAGCGCGTCGGAGGCGAGGCCCTTGAGGGACTGGGTGCCGAACCCGAAGAGCGTGGGTGACCAGCGGCGTTCCCTGACCCGGTCGATCTTGTGGGCGATGACGCCGAAGGGGTAGGCGCGGTGGCGGTTGGCGTGGCCCTGCCGCACCATCAGCCGTTCCACGTTCTCGTAGATCTCGCGCAGCGGGCGTCGCTCGCGCACCTCGCGCAGGATCAGTTCCCGGTGCGCCTCGAGGTCGGCGAGCAGCCGGTCGTGGACGGGGTTGAGGCCCAGGCAGCCGGAGTAGCCGATGTCGGCGGTGAAGCCCTTGTGGACCGGGGCCATGTCGAGGATGAACGGCATGCCCGGTTCCAGCTCGCGGTGGGTGGGAAAGAACTGGAGCGGGATGCGGAAGTTGACGAAGGCGGTGCGGTCGCCGAACCACGCGAACGGCAGGTGGAACCAGTCCCGTACACCGCGCTCGCGCAGCCACTCGCGCTGCATCCGCGCCGCGGCGCGTTCGGTGATCCCGGGCTTGAGCTGGGCGGCCACCGCCTCCGCGCAGTCGTATGCGAGCCGCTGGACCTCTCTGAAGCCCTGGAGTTCGGCGGTGCGTGCGGGACTTCCTGCTGAGGTCGCTGAGGTCGCTGAGGTGACTGAGGCCATCGCCAACCGTCCGTCCGTAAGCGGTTCATCGCGGTACGCGCCCGTAACTTGACACTGATGAATGTGACAATGACTGACGGCTACGTCAAGGGGTGCGCATGCCGCGTGGCATGCGCACCGCGCGCCGACCCCGATGCCGGGGCCTCCCCAGGCAGGAGCCCCCTACGGGTTCGTCATACCGGAGAGGTAGGCGGAGACGACCGTTCGGGTTGACGACTGCGGCGCGGGCCGCCTCTACCGTCGAAGACGTGACTGTGATCGTGACCGAAAGCCTGAGCAAGCGGTTCCCGCGGGTGACCGCCTTGGACCGGCTCTCCGTTGACATCGCCCCCGGCGTGACCGGCCTGGTGGGTGCCAACGGCGCCGGAAAGTCCACCCTGATCAAGATTCTTCTCGGCCTCGCCCCGGCCAGTGAGGGGACTGCGCACGTCCTCGGCCTGGACGTGACGAAGGACGGCGGCGCCATCCGCGAGCGGGTCGGCTACATGCCGGAGCACGACTGCCTGCCGCCGGATGTCTCGGCGACCGAGTTCGTCGTGCACATGGCCCGGATGTCCGGCCTGCCCCCGACGGCCGCCCGGGAGCGCACCGCGGACACGCTGCGCCACGTCGGCCTCTACGAGGAGCGCTACCGCCCCATCGGCGGCTATTCGACGGGCATGAAGCAGCGGGTGAAGCTGGCCCAGGCGCTGGTGCACGACCCGGAGCTGGTCTTCCTCGACGAGCCCACCAACGGCCTGGACCCGGTCGGTCGGGACGAGATGCTCGGCCTGATCCGCCGTGTCCACTCCGACTTCGGGATCTCCGTCCTGGTGACCTCCCATCTCCTGGGCGAGCTGGAGCGCACCTGCGACCACGTCGTCGTCATCGACGGCGGCACGCTGCTGCGCTCCTCCTCGACCGACGAGTTCACGCAGACCACGGCCTCGCTGGCGGTGGAGGTCACGGACACCGACCGCTGTCCGGACGGCACCGCGGCGCTGCGCGCGGCACTGGTCGCCGCGGGAGCCGTGGTGTCCGACGCGGCCGGTGCCGAGGGCCTGGCCTCCTCGGGGCACCTGCTGTACGTCGAGGCGGCCGGCGAGCAGACCCACGACCTGGTCCGGGACACCGTCGCCGACCTCGGTCTCGGCCTGATCCGGATGGAACAGCGCAGGCACCGGATAGCGGAGGTCTTCCGCGATGCGGACGCCGCCGCCGACGCCGTCGCATCACCCGTCACCTCTGCCACCGCGGGCGCTCCCGGCGCCCCGCACACCGTCCGGGACGGAGGCGCCCCCGATGCCCACTGAGTCCACGACCCCCGCGTCCCCCGCGTCCGCCACTCCGGGTGGCGCCTACATCCACAACATCGGCTACCGCCACTACGACGGTCCGCGGCTGGGCCGCGCCTACGCACGCCGGTCGCTCTTCTCGCAGAGCCTGCGCGGAGCCTACGGACTCGGCCGCTCGGCCCGGACGAAGGTGCTGCCGATGCTGCTCTTCGCGGTGATGTGCCTGCCCGCCGCGATCATGGTGGCGGTGGCGGTGTTCACCAAGGCCGCCAGCCTCCCGGTCGGCTACGGCCGCTACGCCATCTACCTCCAGGCCGTCATCGGTCTCTATCTCGCCGCGCAGGCCCCGCAGTCCGTCTCCCGCGATCTGCGCTTCAAGTCCGTCCCGCTGTACTTCTCCCGCCCCATCGAGCGCGGCGACTACGTGGCGGCGAAGTTCGCGGCCATGGCCGGCGCCCTGTTCGTCCTCACCACGGCTCCGCTCCTGGTGCTCTACGCCGGCGCGCTGCTGGCGAAGATGGACTTCCTCGACCAGACCAAGGGGCTGGCCCAGGGCCTGGTCTCGGTGGCGCTGCTCTCGCTGCTGTTCGCGGGGATCGGCCTGGTCGTCTCGGCGCTCACCCCACGCCGCGGGTTCGGCGTCGCCGCCGTGATAGCCGTGCTGACGATTCCTTACGGTGCCGTGAGCGCCGTGCAGGGGATCGCGTCGGTCCAGGGGAGCGAGGCGGCCGTCGGATGGCTCGGGCTCTTCTCGCCGATCACGCTCATCGACGGTGTGCAGTCGGCCCTCCTCGGTGGGAGCAGTTCCTTCCCCGGGCAGGTGGTGCCGACGACCGCCGTCGGGATCGTCTATCTGCTCGTCACGCTGGCAGCCGTCGCCGGCTCCTACGCCCTGCTGATGCGCCGCTACCGGAAGGCCGGCCTGTGACCGCCCGCCCGTTGCCCACCACGACCCCTCGAAGGACCGGGCCGCGCCCATGACCACTCTGCACATCGACCATGTGTCCCGCTGGTTCGGGAACGTCGTCGCCGTCAACGACATCACCATGACCATCGCCCCCGGCGTCACCGGCCTGCTCGGCCCCAACGGCGCCGGAAAGTCCACCCTCATCAACATGATGGGCGGCTTCCTCGCCCCCTCCAACGGCAGCGTCACCCTCGACGGCACCACGATCTGGCGCAACGCCGCCATCTACCGCCACATCGGCATCGTCCCCGAGCGCGAGGCGATGTACGACTTCCTCACCGGCCGTGAATTCGTCCTCGCCAACGCCGAGTTGCACGGCCTGGGGCGGACCGAGGCCGCCAGGGCCCTGGCCACGGTGCAGATGGAGTACGCCCAGGACCGCAAGATCTCGACGTACAGCAAGGGCATGCGGCAGCGGGTGAAGATGGCCTCCGCGCTGGTCCACGACCCGTCCGTGCTGCTGCTGGACGAGCCCTTCAACGGCATGGACCCGCGGCAGCGGATGCAGCTGATGGAACTGCTGCGGCAGATGGGGGACCAGGGGCGTACGGTCCTGTTCTCCTCGCACATCCTCGAAGAGGTCGAGCAACTCGCCTCCCACATCGAGGTGGTGGTGGCCGGCCGGCATGCCGCGTCCGGCGACTTCCGAAAGATCCGCCGGCTGATGACCGACCGCCCGCACCGCTACCTCGTCCGGTCGGACGACGACCGGGCGCTGGCGGCCGCGCTGATCGCCGACCCGTCCACGTCCGGCATCGAAGTGGACCTCGCCGAGGGCGCACTGCGCATCCAGGCCGTCGACTTCGGCCGGTTCACCGCCCTCCTGCCGAGGGTCGCCCGCGACCACGGCATCCGCCTGCTGACGGTCTCGCCCTCCGACGAGTCGCTGGAATCCGTCTTCTCCTACCTCGTAGCGGCCTGAGGCCGAAAGGAGCCCGACGCATGTCCACGACCACTCCGACGGCCCCGCCCGCACCCGCCGGCGCGCCCCGGGCCGCGCTGTTCCACCCCACCGTCGCCCGGCTCACCTACCGTGCGCTGCTCGGCCGGCGGCGGGCGCTGATCCTCTTCGCGCTGCCCGCCCTCCTGGTGGTCGTCGCCGTCGCCGTCCGCCTGCTGGCCGGTGCCGACGACTCCACCGCGAGCGGCATTCTGGGCGGCTTCGCGCTCGGCACGATGGTGCCGCTGATCGGTGTCATCGCCGGTACGGGCGCAATCGGCCCGGAGATCGACGACGGCTCCGTGGTCTATCTCCTGTCCAAGCCGGTGGCGCGGCCGACGATCATCGTCACCAAGCTGTTCGTCGCGACCGGCGTCACGGTCGTCTTCTCCGCCGTTCCGGTCCTTGTCGCCGGCTTCGTCCTCAACGGCAACAGCCAGCAGATAGCCGTGGCCTACGCCCTGGCGGCGGCCATCGCCTCGGTCGCCTACAGCGCGCTCTTCCTGCTCCTCGGCACCATCACCCGGCACGCCGTCGTCTTCGGCCTCGTCTACGCCCTGGTCTGGGAGGCGCTCTTCGGGACGCTCGTCCCCGGTGCCCGGACCCTCAGCGTCCAGCAGTGGGCGCTGGCGGTGGGCCAGAAGGTCGGGGCGGAGGGCGCTCTGACGTCCGACGTCCAACTACCGGCCGCGATATGCCTGTTGGCGGTCGTCACGATCGGCGCCACCTGGTACGCCGGGCGCCGGCTGAAGTCGCTGACGCTGGCCGGAGAGGAGTAGGGCGCCCGGCACCGCCCGGAGCCGCCGCCCGGAACCGCCGCCCCGGATCGCCGCCGGCGCAGCGATCGGCCGCCGCCGGTGCACCGGTCAGCCGCTCTGCGCCTGGCCGGTGCCGCCGCTCTGCTGCTGTCGTTTGTTGAACTCCCGGACGTTGTCCAGGTGCTCCCGGTAGTCGGCGGTGAAGCGGGTGTCGCCCGGTTTGACGGTGACGAAGTAGAGCCAGTCGCCCTTGGGCGGTGCGCCGGCCGCCTTGAGTGCGTCCGCCCCGGGGTTGTCGATCGGGGTGGGCGGCAGGCCGGACCGCTTGTAGGTGTTGTACGGGCTCTTGGTCCTGGTGTCGGCGTGACTGGTGGTGAGAGTGCTGCGGCCCAGCGCGTAGTTGATCGTCGAGTCCATCTGCAGCGGCATGTTCCGGGCGAGCCGGTTGTCGATGACCCGGGCGACCTTGCCCATGTCGGCCGGCCGGTCCGCCTCGGCCTGCACGATGCTGGCGATCACCACCGTGCGGTAGGACGTGATGCCGTCGCCGGCGAGCCGCTGGTGGGCGGTGTCGACCATGTAGGAGAGCAGGGACGCCGGGGTGGTGCCCTCGCGGATCGGATACGTGGCCGGGAAGAGATAGCCCTCCGGATTTCCCTTGGCCTCGTCCGGCAGCTTCAGGTGCGCCGTCCTGGCGGCCTTGGCGGTACTGCCCTTGGCCAGGTGCAGCTTCTTGTCGGCGGCCGCGTAGACCTGGCTCGCCCGCTGCCCCTCCGGCACGGTCAGCTGCTCCTGGGGCTGCCCGCGCAGCAACCGCGGCACGATCACCACGGCGAGCACGATCAGGAGACACAGGACGACGACGAGAACGAGCCGGCTGGTACGAGGGCGCCTCGGTCCGGGCCGGCGAACGGTGCGCTGAACATCGCTCATGGGGGCACCGTAAGCCAGCCGGCCGGCTCGCGGGTTGCCCACCCCCGGATCACCGCCGATGATGCGGGCCCGATGCGGGACGGATACGGGTGGGATGCCTGGTGTTCACCGGGGCGGGCGCGGTGGGACACGGCGGTCGAGGTGACGGGCGGAGCGGTGCCGCCGCGCCCGGTTCCCGGAAGCCGGGGCCGGACCCCGCATCGGGAGCGCGCATCGGGAGCCGGAAGAGGCCGCGGGGAGTGGAGCCGGCAGCGGGGGGCGCGGCCCCCGCACCTCCCCCGGCGTCCCGCCCGAGCTGCCCCGGCCCCACCGCCCCAGCTGCCCGACCACCCAGACCACCCAGACCACCCCGACCGCCCCGACCGCCCCGAGTTCCCCCAGCTCTCCCGTTCGCCGTGGCCGCCGGAACGTCCTACGCCTCGCCTACGCCTCGCCCATGCCTCGCCCATGCCTGGCCCCATGCCTCGCCCATGCCTGGCCCCATGCCTCGCCTACGCCTCGTCGCCGATCCGCCGGTCGCGGCCCGCGCCCAGGCCCAGCAGGGCGAGGCCGGCGCAGACGGCGAGGAGCAGGAGGATCGGGACGGTCCAGCCGTCGGTGACCTGGTGGACGGCGCCGAGGGCCAGGGGGCCGACGGCGGCGAGGAGGTAACCACCGGTCTGGGCCATGCCGGAGAGGCGGGCCGCGGTGTGGGCGTCGCCGGAGCGAAGGACCATCATGGTCAGGGCCAGGCCGAGCGCGCCGCCCTGCCCGATGCCGAGGAGCGCCGCCCAGAGCCAGGCACCCGCCACCGGAGCCACCAGCAGCCCGGTGACACCGCAGGCCATCAGCGCGGAGACGGCCACACCCAGCAACCGCTGCCGGCGCATCCGCCCCGCCAGCATCGGCACCACGAACGAACCGGCCATCTGCACCAGTGTGCTGAAGGCGAAGACCAGCCCCGCCTGTCCCTTGCCCATTCCGTGATCGGTGAAGATCGTCGGCAGCCAGGCGATGATCACGTACGCGATCAGCGACTGCGAGCCCATGAAGAGCGTGACCCGCCAGGCGAGCGGGGAGCGGCCGAGCTTCGGCCCGTCCTCGACGGCATGGCGGGGGGTGGCCGCGGCCGCGCCGTGCCGGGTGCCGCGGCGGGCGATGACCGACTGCGGGATCCAGACCGCCGCGGCGACGGCGGCCAGCAGCGACCAGGAGACCAGCGAGCCCTGCCAGCCGCCGAGCGCGTCCTCCAGCGGGACAGCCGTGGCCGCCGAGACCGTGGCGCCCAGGATCATCGCGGTCGAGTACAGCGCCGTCATGCCGGCCGCGCGTTCCGGGAAGTCCCGCTTGATCAGGCCGGGCATCAGAACGTTCAGCAGGGCTATGGCGGTGCCGACCACCGCGCAGCCGGCGAAGAGGGCGACGACGGGTGGGGCGATCCGCAGCACGATGCCGCCGCAGAGCAGGACCAGTGCGCCGCACAGCACCGCCTCGGTCCCCCAGCGGCGGGCCAGCTTCGGGGCGGCGATGGAGCCGAGGCCCATGAAGATCAGCGGGATGGTGGTCACCAGGCTGCTGGCGGTTGCGGCGAGGTGGAAGTGGTCGCCGATCTCGCCGAGCAGCGGTGAGACGCCGGCCAGCGCCGCCCGCATGTTGAGCGCGGCAAGGACGATCCCGGCCAGGAGGAGGGCCGGGTGGGCGCGCAGCCGGCGGCGGGCCGCGGCGACCGGCGGCGCGGCGGCCAGATCCTCCTCGGCGTCGATCAAGGGTGCTTCGGACAGGGACCCGGACATGTGTGCATACCTCGCCAAGCTCGGTGTCTTACAGGGGGATGTGGAGGAGGGGGTGGACCACTGGGGGTGGAGGAGGGGGTGGACCACTGGGGGTGGAGGGGGAGGAGGCCACTGGAGATGGAGGGTGGAGGCCACTGGGGGGAGGTGGAGGTGGAGGCCACTACCGGGCGGCGAGGAGGGCTTCCACGGCGCGTTTGGGCTTCTCCAGCAGCGCGCGGGTGGCGCGCTCCGCGGCCTCCGGATCGCCCGACGCGATGGCGTCCAGCACGGCGCGGTGATCGCCGTGCACGATCTTCGGCATTTCGTGATCGTCGAGCGTGCTGACCAGCGCTTCCCGTACGGAGCTGCTGAACCACGCGTAGGTCGCGGTCAGGGCGGTGTTGTGCGCGGCTTCGACGACCGCCCGGTGGAAGGCGACATCGTGGTCGGCGTACAGCTCGAGGCTGCCGGCGTCGGGCCGCCCCTCGGCGTCCGACAGTCCGGCCTGGGCGTCCAGGGCTTCCCGCATCCGCGCCAGGTCGGCGGGACCGTGGCGGAGTGCGGCCAGCCGGGCGGCCTCGGCCTCCAGGGCGATGCGGAGTTCCAGGACGTCGCGGATGCCCGCCCGCTGGATGCCGCGCATGATCTCGCCCGGGTCGGCCGTGGAGACCACGAAGGTGCCTTCGCCCTGGCGGGAGCGGAGCATGCCGGCGTGGACGAGTACCCGTACCGCCTCGCGGACGGTGTTGCGGCCGACCTGGAGCTGTTCGCTCAGCGCGTGCTCGGTGGGGATGCGGGCGCCGACCGGCCACTCACCGGCGGTCAGCTGGGACCTCAGGGCCTCGACGACGGTGTCCACCAGGGATTGCCGTCCCGCTGCCTGCAGTGCCATGTGCGTCGCTCGCCCTTCGCCGCTTCCCCGCCGGTTGCCCAGTCATCCTACAACTGATGGATTCACTGTACATGTAAACCGTCGGGCTGCGGGGCGGCCCCCGAGCCATGCTCGCACCCGCACCCGCACGCACCCATACCCCGCGGAATCGGAGACCGCGACGGCGGCGGGGCGGGGATCCGTCACCCGCCCCGCCGCCCCGCCCGCCCTCAGAGCCCGATGTCGCGCTCCTGGATGTCCGCCAGCGACTCCCGCCGCACGAGCAGCCGCGCATGTCCGCCGGAGACCGCGACGACCGGCGGCCGGCCGACGAGGTTGTAGCCGGAGGCCATGGAGAGGTGATAGGCGCCCGCGACCGGGACGGCCAGCAGGTCTCCGGGGCGGATGTCGCCCGGCAGCGGGACGTCCGCGGCGAGCACGTCGCCCGCCTCGCAGTGCCGGCCGACGACCGTGACCGGTTGCGGCGCGGCGGCGGAGCGGCGGCCGACCAGCCGGGGCGCGTAGCGCACCCCGTAGAGCGCGGGCCGTGGGTTGTCGCTCATCCCGCCGTCGACCGCCACGAACGTGTGGCCGCCGGTCTGCTTGACGGCCAGTACCCGGTAGAGGACGACGCCGGCCGGTCCCACGATGCCGCGGCCCGGTTCGATGGCGAGCCGCGGCATCGGCAGCCCGGCCGCCGCGCAGCCGCCGGCCAGTTCGGCGCGGATGCGGGCGCCGAGGCCGGCGATGTCGAGGGCCGGCTCGCCGGGGCGGTAGGCGACGCCGTGACCGCCCCCGAGGTCCAGTTCGGGGAGCGTGATGCGGTGCTGTTCGTGGATGCGGGCCAGCAGTCCGACCAGCCGCCGCACGGCCGCCAGATACGGCTTGACGGTGGTGATCTGCGACCCCAAGTGGCAGTGGAGGCCCATCAGTTGGAGGCGCGGCTGGCCCAATATCCGGGTGACGGCGTGCTGTGCGGAACCGTCCGCGAGCGACAGCCCGAACTTCTGCCCGTCGGTCCCCGTACGGATCTTGGCGTGGCCGCCCGCGGCGATCCCCGGGACGACCCGGACCAGCACCTTCTGCCGGCCGTCGGACGGTACCGCCGCGGCCAGCCGGGCGATCTCCGAGGTGCTGTCGATGACGATCCGCCCGACCCCGAGCCGCAGCGCGGTCCGCAGGTCGTCCGGGCTCTTGGCGTTGCCGTGCAGCACGATCCGCTCCGGCGGGAAGCCGGTGGTGACGGCGAGCTCCAGCTCGCCCGCCGAGCAGACGTCCAGGCCCAGGCCCTCCTCCTGGACCCAGTGCGCCATGGCGCGGCACAGAAACGCCTTGGCCGCGTAGTAGACATCGGTGCCGGGGAAGGCCCGCAGGTAGGCGCGGCAGCGGCGGCGCACCTCGTCCTCGTCCAGCACGTAGGCGGGCGTCCCGAAGCGGTCGGCGAGCTGGGTGAGCGCCACGCCGCCGACGGCGAGGTCGTCATCGCCGAGGGGGGCGGTGGACCGTGGCCAGATGGCCGGCGCCTCGGTCCGGGGGGCGGCCGGCTCCGGTACGGGGACCGGCGGCGGAGCGGTGCGGCTCATGGCGCGGCTCATGGTGTGGCTCATGATCTGGTGGCCCTCCCTCAGACGGCCTGGAGCGGGCGCGTACGGGCGATCTCCGGGGCGAACCGCGGGTCGACGACCAGGCCGGCCGCTCCCACGGGTTCGGCCAGCGCGCGCAGCGCGGGCTCGGAGAGCCGTACCCAGGGCTGGCCGCCGCCGAGGGCCGCGGCCAGCCGCTGGGGCGAGGTGAAGGCGACGGCGGTACGGCCGCCGAGGGGGGTACGGAACAGGCGGGCGGTGCAGCCCGCGGGGCCCGACCGGACGGGGACGAACAAAGGCCCGGCCGGGGCCCGATCGGAGGGCTCGGGGTCTTCCGCGTACAGGTGAGGGGACACGGCGTTGCTCCTCGGACAGAACATCGGCGGCCCCGGACCGGTGGGTGGTGCTGACGCCGGGGCTCGGCTCTGCCGACGCTATGCCCGGTGCGCGGGGTGCTCCGTCGGCCACTGACGCATCATTGACGGTTTGTCGACGGGACTTGACGCGATGCTGCCGTCACGTGGCCGGTGCGGGCGGTTGGCGGCCCCTCGTACGCGGCGGGTCGCGCCCAGCGCGGGCCGCGGAAGACGTCCCCGCAATCCGTGTCCGCCCGTCTCGGGGACGGCGATGCTTGACCTTGACACTGTGGGAAGGACTCCACTGGAGGGCGTCATGTTCACCATCGGAGATTTCGCGCAGTACGGCCGGGTGTCGGCCCGCATGCTGCGGCACTACGACGCGATCGGGCTGCTGCGCCCGGCCCGTACCGACCCGGTCAGCGGCTATCGCTTCTACGCGGCCGCCCAGCTCACCCGGCTCAACCGCATCATCGCGCTCAAGGATCTCGGATTCAGCCTCCAGCAGGTGGCGGCGATCCTGGACGAGCAGGTGGGGGTGGCGGAGCTGCGCGGCATGCTGCGGCTGCGTCAGGCGGAGCTCGCGGCCGCGATGACGGCGGCCGGTGCGCGGCTGGCGCGGGTCGAGGCGAGGCTCCGGACGATCGAGAGTGAGGGACGTATGTCTGCCGACGATGTGGTGGTCAAGCGCACCGCGGCGGTGCTGCTCGCCGAACTGAGCGGGACCGCTGCCGGCTACGGGCCCGAGGACATCGGCCCGGTCATCCAGCCGCTCTACGGCGAGCTGTGCGCGCGGCTGGAGCGGGCCGGGGTGACGCCGGCGGGGCCCGGGCTGGCGTACTACGAGGACGTACCGCAGGACGCGGCGGCGGCCGGCAGCGGCGCCGTCGTCGTCCACGCCGGGTTCGTGATCACGCCGGAGGCCCTGGCCAGGGCGGGAGACGAGGCCGACGACCGCGGCTTCGACGTCGTCACCCTCCCCGGCCTCGACTGCGCCGCGACCGTGGTGCACCGCGGTCCGATGAGCCGGATCCTGCCGACCGCCCAGAATCTCGCGCACTGGATCGACGCCAACGGTTACCGGTCGGCCGGTTACGCCCGCGAGCTGTATCTGGAGTGTCCGCCCGACCAGGAGAAATGGGTCACGGAGATCCAGGAGCCGGTGGTCCCGGCGGCCGTCGCCTGACGCCCGCGCCCCCGGCCGCGGGCGGGGCGTACAACGGCCGTCCGGCCCCTTCGCCACCTGGCGGCTACACCCGCACCTCGGCCGACGGCGCCTCCGTGGCCGCCGGGGGCACCACGGCCGGCTCGCGCGGCGAGCGCCGTACGACCGCGAGGACCAGCGCCCCGGCCGCCACCGCCACCAGCCCGGAGACCAGCGTGATGTGCGTCAGCCCCGAGAGGTACGCGGCGCGCACGGCCGGCAGCGGGGCGTGCGGCGGAAGGTCGTGCAGGGCGTCGGCGAAGAAGGTGCCCAGGACCGCGATCCCCAGGGCGAACCCCAGCTGGCGGAAGGTGTTCACCGCGCCGCTGGCCATGCCCGCCCGCTGCGGCGGCGCCGCGCCGAGCGCCGCCGAGACCAGTACCGGCATCGCCGCCCCGACGCCCAGCCCGCCGACCGCGAGCCCGGGCACCAGCGCGGCCCAGCCCGCACCGTCCCCGAGCAGCGCGGTGTGCAGCAGCGCGCCCGCGCCGACGAGCAACAGGCCGATACCCACCGGGAGCTGCGGGGCGAGCCGCTGCAGCAGACGGCCGCCGAGCGCGCCGACCAGCAGCGACATCAGCGCGAGCGGCAGCACGGCCAGGCCCGCCTGCACCGGGCTCAGGCCCAGGACGTTCTGTGTCCACAGCCCCACGAACGTCAGATACGGGAAGGCCGCCGCCTGGAGGAGCAGTGCCGCCGCCATCAAGGTGGCGAACGAGGGGCGGCGCAGCAGCCGCAGGTCCAGCAGGGGCCGGTGCACCCGCTGTTCGACGAGGACGAACACGAGCAGGGCCACCGCGGCGGCCGCGAGCGAGGCGAGCGTGCCGCCCTCCGTCCAGCCGTGCTCGCCGCCGCGCATCAGCCCGTAGGTCAGCGCGCCCGCGGCCACCGTGAAGGCCGCGGCGCCCGGCCAGTCGATGCGCGCGCCGCGGTCGCCGTGGGACTCGTGCAGGTGGCGCAGGGTGAGGGCGACGGCGAGAGCGGTCAGCGGCAGGTTGACGAGGAAGATCGCCCGCCAGTTCAGGTACTCGGTGAGCAGGCCGCCCAGTACGGGGCCCACCGCGGCCGCGGCGCCGCTGGTGCCGCCCCAGATGCCGAACGCCACGCCCCGGTCGCGGCCGTGGTAAGCGGCCATCAGCAGCGGTGTGTTGGTGGCGAACATCGCCGCGGCGCCGATGCCCTGCACGGCGCGGGCCGCGATCAGGACGGCCGCGCCGGGGGCCAGGCCGCAGGCCAGCGAGGCGAGGGCGAAGAGGGCCAGCCCGGCCACGTACAGGCGACGCCGGCCGAAGAGGTCCGCGGCCGAGCCCGCCACCATCAGCAGCGCGGCGAGCGCCAGCGCGTAGATGTCCATCACCCACTGCAGCGAGGTGAAGGAGGCGCCCAGGCCGTCGGATATCCGGGGCAGGGCGGTGTTCACGATCGTCACATCGACCAGCAGCATGAAATTGCCGAGGGTGATGGCGACCAGGGGCCACCACTTCCCGCGCGAAGGGCTCGCGCCCATGATCATTCCTCCGTTGGGGCCGGTGATCCGCCGCTGTCCGCGACGGAATCGGTATCGGGATCGGTATCGGAACCGCGGTCGCCATCGGAACCGCGATCGGTATCGGGATCGGAACCGCGATCGGTATCGGAACCGGGATCGCAACCGCGATCGGTATCGGTCGCAGACAGGGGCGTCTGCGACAGGGACCGGACCACGGTCCGTTTTCCACCCCCGCTGTTCCAGCCACCGCGCACCCGGCGGCGCAATCCGACACGCGCTAGCCTCGAACGGTGAAAACCGACGCGAAGGCCGCCGGCCCCGCCACGGGGTTCGACGCCCTCGACCGGCAGCTCATCCACGCCCTCCAGCTGGATGGCCGGGCGCCCTTCAGCCGTATCGCCGACGTGCTCGGCGTCTCCGACCAGACGGTCGCCCGCCGCTACACCCGCCACCGCGGCACCGGTGCGCTCAGGGTGCTGGGGCTGGCCGATGCGCAGGCGCTGGGGGAGATCGAGTGGCTGGTGCGGGTGCAGTGCACCCCGGATGCGGCGGTGTCGGTGGCCGAGGCACTGGCCCGCCGGGCGGACACCGCCTGGGTGAGCCTGATGTCCGGCGGCACGGAGATCGGGGCCGTCTGCCGCGCGGCGAGCGGCGCGCACGGCGATGCTGCCCCAGCTGACGCTGGGAGGTACCCCCAGCTGCTCCATCAACTGCCCCGGACGCCCAGCGTCGTCGGCGTCACGGCGCACTGTCTGCTGCACGAGTTCTTCGGCGGCTCGCAGAGCCTGGTCAGCAAGTCGGGCGCGCTGACCGAGGAGCAGATCGCCCTGCTGAGCCCGCCGCCCCCGGGCCCGCCCGCCGCGCCGGTGGCCCTCGGTGCCGCCGACCGCCGGCTCTTCGAGGCACTCGGGGTGGACGGTCGCGCCCCGTTGGCCGAACTCGCCGCCACCACCGGCTGGTCACCGTCCACGGTCCGCCGCCGCCTGGCCGAGCTGCGCGCCGACGGCGTCCTGTACTACGACATCGACTACGACCTGCGGCTCTTCGGGTACAGCGTGATGGTCGCCCTGTGGCTGTCCGTCGAACCCGCCGCACTGGCCGCCACGGGTGAGGCGCTGGCCGCCCACCCGGAGGTCGCCTTCGCCTGCGCCACGACCGGGCCCAACAACCTCTTCGCGTCCGTGCTGTGCGAGGACGTCGGCGCGCTCTACACGTATCTGACGACGCGGGTCGCGGCGCTGCCCGGCGTGCGGACGATGGAGAGTGCGCCCCGGATCCGGCACATCAAGGGCGCCGGGCCGGTCATGGCCACCGGGCGGGCCGCGGCGGGGCGCCGCCGGTGAGGCCCGGGCTGCCGGGGCGGCGGCTGCGCCGGCCGGTCGATCCGCTGCGCCGGGCGGTGGCCGCGGTGCCGGCCTGGGTGCGGAGCACTCCCGGCACCCACATCTGGCTGCTGATCATCGGTATCACCAGCCTGGTGGTCGCCTCCGCCTCCGAGGGCCTGGAGCAGTTCCTCCTCCACCGCACCAGCAGCAATATCCACGAGCTGACCGAGCATCCGCTGCCCTCGCTGCTCATCAGCGGTTTCTGGATCGAACGCCCGCAGTCGTTCCTGCTCTACGTGGTGATGTTCGAGCTGCTGCACGCCAACGTCGAGCGCTGGCTGGGGACGTGGCGCTGGCTGCTGATCATCGGCACGGCCCATGTCGCCGCCACCCTCGCCAGCCAGGAGCTCGTCCTGCTGGCCATCGAGGGCCACCGGCTGCCGCGTTCGATGACCCATGTCGTGGACATCGGGGTCTCCTACGGGCTGGCGGCCGCCGCCGGCGTGCTGACGTACCGGCTCTGGGCGCCCTGGTGCTACGGCTGGCTCCTGGGGGTGCTGCTGTTCTTCGGGGTGCCGCTGCTGACCGGGGCGACCTTCACCGACTTCGGGCATGCCGTCTCGCTCGTCCTGGGGCTGGTGTCCTGGCCGCTCACACCGGCGGGGCGCCCGGCGCCGGACGAGCACCCCGAGGAGCCCGGCACGGGCCGGGCGCCGCCGGGGCCGCCTCGGGAGGTGCCCCCGGCGGCGCCCCCGGGGCAGCCTCAGGAGAGGTAGAGCCGCTCCAGAACGACCGCGATCCCGTCGTCCTCGTTCGAGGCGGTGATCTCGTTCGCGACGGCCTTCAGTTCGGCATGGGCGTTGCCCATCGCCACGCCGTGCGCGGCCCAGGCGAACATCGCGATGTCATTGGGCATGTCGCCGAAGGCGATGGTGTCGGCGGCCTTGACGCCCAGGCGGCGGGCGGCCAGGGACAGGCCGGTGGCCTTGGTCAGGCCCAGCGGCAGCAGTTCGACGACGCCGTGGCCGGCCATCATCACGCCCACCAGGTCCCCGGCGACCTCACGGGCGATGCGTGCCAGGGAGTCGTCGTCGAGGGTCGGGTGCTGTATGTAGACCTTGTTGAGCGGGGCGGTCCACAGCTCGCCCGGTTCGTCGATCATGACATTGGGCAGCGGGCCTTCCTGGACGCGGTAGCCGGGGCCGACCAGCACCTCGCCCTCCAGGCCGTCCCGGCTCGCGGCCAGATACAGCGGGCCGGTCTCCGCCTCGATCTTGGACAGCGCGAGGCCGGCCAGCTGGCGGTCGAGCGTCACGGACGTCAGCAGCCGGTGTTCGCCGGCGTGGTAGACCTGCGCGCCCTGGCCGCACACCGCGAGTCCCCGGTAGTCCAGGGCGTCGAGGATGTGCCGGGTCCAGGGCACCGCACGGCCGGTGACGACGATGTGCGCCGCGCCCGCCGCGGTGGCCGCGGTGAGCGCCGCGCGGGTGCGCTCGGAGACGGAGTCGTCGGGGCGCAGCAGCGTCCCGTCGAGGTCCGTCGCGATGAGCTTGTAGGGCAGGGTCGGTGCGCTCACCGGGCGACGGGTTCGAGGAGCTCGCGGCCGCCCAGGTAGGGGCGGAGGACCTCGGGGACGCGCACCGAACCGTCCGGCTGCTGGTGGTTCTCGAAGATCGCCACGATGGTGCGCGGTACGGCGCAGAGGGTGCCGTTCAGCGTCGCCAGGGGCTGGACCTTCGGCTTGCCGTTGACGTTCTCGCGCATCCGGACCGACAGCCGCCGGGCCTGGAACTCGTCGCAGTTGGAGGCCGAGGTCAGCTCGCGGTACTTGCCCTGCGTCGGGATCCAGGCCTCGCAGTCGAACTTGCGCGAGGCGGAGGAGCCGAGGTCACCGGTGGCGACATCGATCACCTGGAAGGGCAGCTCCAGGGCGCTCAGCCACTGCTTCTCCCAGTCCAGCAGGCGCTGGTGCTCGGCCTGCGCGTCCTCGGGGGTGACGTAGGAGAACATCTCCACCTTGTCGAACTGGTGGACCCGGAAGATGCCGCGGGTGTCCTTGCCGTACGTGCCGGCCTCGCGGCGGAAGCACGGCGAGAAGCCGGCGTAGCGCATCGGGAGCTTGTCCGCGTCCAGGATCTCGTCCATGTGGTACGCGGCGAGCGGGACCTCGGAGGTGCCGACCAGGTAGTAGTCGTCCTTCTCCAGGTGGTAGACGTTCTCGGCGGCCTGGCCGAGGAAGCCGGTGCCCTCCATGGCGCGCGGGCGGACCAGGGCAGGCGTCAGCATCGGGGTGAAGCCGGCCGCGGTGGCCTGGGCGATGGCGGCGTTGACGAGGGCGAGCTCCAGCAGGGCGCCGACGCCGGTGAGGTAGTAGAAGCGGGAGCCGGACACCTTGGCGCCCCGCTCGACGTCGATCGCGCCGAGCAGCTCGCCGATCTCCAGGTGGTCCTTGGGCTCGAAGCCCTCGGCCGCGAAGTCGCGGATGGTGCCGTGCGTCTCCAGGACCGCGAAGTCCTCCTCGCCGCCCACGGGCACGTCCGGGTGGACGAGGTTGCCGAGCTTCAGCAGCAGCTGCTGGGTCTCGTCCTTGGCCTCGTCCTGTGCGGCGTCGGCGGCCTTGACGGCGGCCGAGAGCTCGCCGGCCTTCTTCAGCAGCACGGCCTTCTCGTCACCGGCGGCCTTGGGGATGAGCTTGCCGAGCGCCTTCTGCTCGGCGCGCAGTTCGTCGAAGCGGACGCCGGACGACCTGCGCCGCTCGTCGGCGGAGAGAAGCGCGTCGACGAGTGCGACGTCCTCTCCACGGGCGCGCTGGGACGCGCGCACACGGTCGGGGTCCTCACGGAGCAGGCGAAGGTCAATCACCCCACCAGGCTACCGGGGCAGTGACCGGCCCTTCGACGTGATATCGACTCGCGTTGCAATTTGTCTGGTTTGGCATTGTTTATTCCATAACGGAATACGGGGTGCGCGCCTCGCGTCATTGCGTTCCCTTGTCTTTGTCCACAGGAGGGGGATGCTCGACGACCTTTATCCACAGGCTGTGTGTGAGATCTGTGGAAGTCGGAGGCGGCCATTCCGCTGCCGGAATGTTCGGCTATGGATTCCTCGGCCAAACCCTCTTCTCGTGCTCTTTCGTGTGAGATTGCCTCGCCCTAAAGGATTGATCACGGGAATTGTGCTGACGCGGCCGGAGTTGAGGCACTGCGCGGCGGTGTGGAGCGCTGTGGAATACCGTGGGATCGGTAGAGGGATTTGTCGACTCTGTCCGAATCGCTCCTCGCGCCATGTCGACTTACCCACAGGTCGAGATCCGACCCTGTGGATAACTCTGTGGACAGTGGCACGGGGGACGGCGCGGGCGCCCGAAAGGCGCCGCAACACCGCAGGTCGGGTCAGCTGCGCCCGTCCAGGCAGCGCGCCAGCCAGTCCGACGCCTCGGAGAACGCCGAGTCCGTCATCTCCGGCCGTACGGTCGCCGCCACCTCGTCCGCCCGCGGATAGGAGCCGAGGAACCGCACTTCGCTGCACACCCGCTTCAGGCCCATCAGGACCTCGCTGACCCGGCGGTCGGTGACATGCCCCTCGCAGTCCACCGAGAAGCAGTAGCGGCCGATGCCCTCGCCGGTCGGCCGGGACTCGATCCGCATCATGTTGACGCCGCGCACCGCGTACTCCTGGAGCAGTTCCAGCAGCGCACCGGGATGGTCCTCGCGCAGCCACAGCACGACCGAGGTCTTGTCCGCGCCGGTCGGAGCGGCGGGCCGGGCCGGGCGGCCGACCAGGACGAAGCGGGTGGCGGCGTTCTGCGCGTCATGGATGTCGGTGACCAGCGGGGTGAGGCCGTACGTCGCCGCCGCGAACTCGCCCGCGAACGCGCCGTCGTACCGCCCCTCCTGCACCAGCCGCGCGCCGTCGGCGTTGGAGGCCGCCGACTCCCATACCGATTCCGGGAGTTGGGCCGCCAGCCACTTGCGTACCTGCGGCTGGGCGACCGGGTGCCCGGTCACCGTCTTCACGTCCGTCAGCGCCGTGCCGGGGCGTGTCAGCAGCGCGAAGGCGATCGGCAGCAGCACCTCGCGGTAGATCATCAGCGGTTCGCCGGCGGCCAGCTCGTCCAGGGTGGTGGTCACCCCGCCCTCGACGGAGTTCTCGATCGGCACCAGAGCCGCGGCCGCCTCGCCGCCGCGGACCGCGTCCAGGGCGGCCGGCACCGACACCATCGGCACCAGCTCGCGCGTCGCGGCTTCCGGAAGAGTGCGCAGCGCGGCCTCGGTGAACGTGCCCTCGGGCCCGAGATAGGTGTAACGACTGGCCGACATGCAACGGACTCCTCGCGTCATCGCGGGGGCGCCCCGCCGATCTCTCCCTTTCCTGCCACGATACCGAGCCCGTACCGGGCCCAGTGGGCGGTTTCACCAGCTGGGCGGCCCTGGCGGACGGATCGCCGGCCCACGGGGCGGGCCCCGGGCTCAGCCCTCCAGCAGCGGCCGGCCCACGTAGTCACCGGCCTCCGCCGCGGGCGGCACCGCATACAGCCCGCTCGATTCGTGCCGCAGGAACGCCGACAGCGCGTCCCCGCGGTCCAGCTTGCGCTGGATCTGGGTGAAGGCACGCAGCGGATCGGCCTGCCAGCAGACGAAGAGCAGCCCCGCGTCCGGGGCGCCGTCGTCGCGGAACCCGTCGTGGAAGGAGTACGGACGGCGCAGCATCGCCGCGCCCTGGTTGGACTCGGGCGCCGCGACGCGGGCGTGCGCGTTGGCGGGAACGACCGGCAGTCCGTCGGCACCGGTGGCGTCGAGCCGCATCGGGGTGGTCTCCGAACCGCCGGTCAGCGGCGCCCCGTTGGCCTTCCGCCGCCCTATGACCTTCTCCTGCTCGTGCAGCGAGCGCTTCTCCCACGCGTCCAGCAGCATCCGGATCCGCCGGACGACCGCATACGACCCGCCGCGCATCCACTCCTGGTCGGAGTCCCGCCCCACGAAGATCCGCTCGTCGAAGTCCTCGTCGGAGGGCTTGGGATTGTTGGTGCCGTCGACCTGGCCCATCAGGTTGCGGGTGGTCATCGGGTGCGACGTGGCCCCCGGGGTGCGGTTGAAGCCGTTCATCTGCCAGCGGAGCCGGGCGCTGCCGGACGCGTCCTTCTGGAGTGCCCGCAGCGCGTGGAAGGCGACCAGGGCGTCATCGGCGCCGATCTGGATCCAGAGGTCGCCGTTGCTGCGCCGCGGGTCCAGCGCGTCCGCGGAGAAGTCGGGCAGTGGGTCGAGCTGGAGGGGGCGCCGCTTCGTCAGGCCCGTACGCCCGAAGAAGCTGTGGCCGAGGCCGAAGGTGACGGTCAGCGAGGACGGGCCCGCGTCCAGTGCCACCCCGGTGTCGGCGTCGGACGTGCGCCCGGACATCAGCTCCTCGGCCGTCCGCGACCAGCGGCGCAGCAGCGCGGCCGCCTCCTTGCGGCCGGCGCCCGGCGCCAGGTCGAAGGCGACAAGGTGCCCGCTGGCCTGCAGCGGTGTGGTGATCCCCGCCTGGTGCCGCGCACCCGCCGGGCGGAAGGCGACTTCCGTCGAGCCGAGTGAGGACAGCGCCCGGGGCGCGTCGCCCTGTGTGGCCGAGGCCCCGATGGCGCCCCCGGCCCCGCCGGCGACGAGGCCGGTCGCGCCCGCCGCCCCGACGGTGCCGAGCAGCCGGCGGCGGGAGAGTTCGACGGACGGCGGGCCGCCGGCCTCCGGGGCGGGTTCTGCGGGCGCGGGGTCCGGCCTGCCGGTCTCGGCGCCGGCCCTGGGGCCGGTCCTGGGGCCGGTCTTCGGGCCGGTCTTCGGGGTCTGCTTGCTCATCAGCCGATCTTCACGTTCTTGAACTCGGTCACCTGGTCGATGTCGGAGGTCCGTACGAGCAGCGAGAGCTGCCAGCGCCCGGGAACCGGCAGCTGGACACCGCTCGCGCTCCAGTGCCCCTTGCCGGTGTGCCGGGGCGCCACCGGGAGCGGCCCCAGCTTCTTGGCCTTGAGGGTGAAGGAGACCTTCACCTCGGGGACGTCCATGGTCCTGCCCGACGGATCGGCGATGCGCAGCCGCAGTGCGTTACCGCTGCCGCTGCGCCCCGGGTCGAGGTCGAGGCGGGCGGTGCCCTTGCCGTTCGGGCCGCCGGTGTCGAAGGGGATGGTCAGCACCTGCGGCTGGTTGGCCGCGGTCGACTGTGCGGCCCCGCTCGCCTCGACCGCCTCGGCGGTGCGGGCCGGTTCGGTGGCGGTCAGCACGGTGGTCACGGCGAGCAGGACGACGGCCACCGACGCCTCGGCCAGCACGGATCGCCGCAGTCCGAGCCGCTCCGGGTCGGCGTCCCGCAGCCGCTTGGTCCGGGCGGTGCGCAACGCGACCTGCTGGCGGGCGAGCTGAACGGCCCGTGCGGGGTCGGGTGCCGGTGCGGGGTCGGGGGCGGATTCCGTGGCCGGTGCGGATTCCGTGGCCGGTACGGGATCCCTGTCCGCTGCCGTGCCGGTGTCCCCGTCCGTTCCCGTGCCCCCGTCCGTGCCGGTGTCCGAGTCCGTCGCGGCATCCTCCGGCCGGATCTCTCCCAACCGTGCGGTCCACCGCCGCGACACCCACGCGATCGCGACGAGGACCAGTACCAGGCCCACCTTGAGCAGCAGCAGCCGTCCGTAGGTGGTGCCGGTCAGCGCCCGCCAGCTGCCGACCTGCCGCCAGGACTGGTAGGTCCCGGTGGCCACCAGGACCAGTACGGAGCCGAACGCCATCCGCGAGAAGCGGAGTACCGCGGCCCGTTCGACGGCCGGGCCCCGGTAGAGGGACACGACCAGGGCCGCCAGCCCGCCCAGCCAGGCGGCGACGGCGAGCAGGTGCAGTACGTCGACCGGCATCGCGACGGCGGTCTGCAGTCCGGTGGAGGCGTGCTCGGCCATCGCCCAGGTGGCGGCGAGCCCGGCGGCGACGATCACCCCGCCGACGCCGAGGCCGAGCGTGAGGTCCTTGCGTCGCTTGGCCTCCTCGGCGACGTCCACCTCCAGGTCGGCGTCCTCCGGTTCCAGCGTCCGCGCGTACGCCCCGAACAGCACCGCGATGAACAGCGCCGCGGCCGCCAGCAGCAGCAGCCGGGAGACCAGCGCGGCTCCCGGTTTGGTCAGCAGCACCTGCTGGAGGGCGCCGAAGTCGAAGATGTCGGCGAGCTTGCCGGACCCGGTGTAGGGCCCGCGCAGCAGCAGCATCGCGATGGTGGTGCCGGTCAGCACGGCCCAGCCGTGGACGATCAGCCGCTGTACGGACCGGACGAGCGCGGCGGCCGGGCGGCAGGCGACGACGAAGGCCGCGCCGCCGGCCAGCAGCACGAAACCGGCGTAGGCCAGATAGCGGGCGATGCCGTAGAGGGCGCCCACCGGGCCGCCGCCGGCCTCCTGCTGGGGGAGGGCGGCGGACGACTTGGAGGGCGCGCCGATGGAGAAGGTGAAGGCGCCGGAGACCGGATGGCTGTCGGCGGAGACCGCCTGCCAGGCGACGGTGTACGTCCCGTCGGGGAGCCCCGGTGGCAGCCCCGCACCGTATTTGACGACGCTGCCGCTGCACAGATTGCGCAGCTTGCCGCGGTCGACCCGCTTGCCCTTGGGGTCGAGCACCCGGATCGAGTCGTCGCCCATCGCCACGCCCTCGGAGAAGGTGAGCGAGACCTGTTCGGGGGCGCGGTCCACCACCGACCCCTGGGCGGGATCGCTGCCGGTCAGCGCGGCGTGCGCGGAGGCCGGTACGGCGCCGCCGAACAGCGCGCCGAACAGCGCCGCCACGACGACCAGCAGGCGCAGCGCGGCGCCCCGTCGCGGCCCGGGGTCGGTGATGGCCACAGCCATGGTGATCGCTCCCTGTTTCCTTGACTCCCGCTGCTTCTTCGCTCCCGCTACTTCTTCGGTTCGAAGTCGCCGGCCTTGACCGGGACGTCCACCGTGATCGGGTCGGAGGTGGCGAAGTGCAGCTCGACGGTGACCGTGTCGCCCTCGGCCGGCTTGTCCTTCAGGCCCATGAACATCAGGTGGTTGCCGCCGCGGCCGAGCCTGAGCTCCCCGTTGGCGGGCACGTTCAGGGACTTGACCTGCTCCATCTTGTTGCCGGTCGTCCGGTGGATCGAGATGTTCTTGGACAGGTCGCTGGTGACCGAGGTCAGCTTGTCGGCGGTGCCACCGGAGTTCTTGACGACGAAGAACGCGCCGGCCATGTTCTGGGTGATCGGCTGCGGCATGTACGGGTCGGCGACCTTGAGCTTCGGGGCGCTGTCACCGCCGCAGCCCGCCAGCGTGAGGCCGGCGGCGAGGGCGAGGGTGACGGCGAGGGTGGTGCGGCGGTTCACGGGTTCTGCCCCTTGATGATCTTCGGAAGTGCCTTGGTGTAGTTGGCGGAGGTGGCCTCCTGCATGCCCATCCAGTGGATCTTGTCGTCCTTCGGGGAGCTCAGCAGAACCTGTGCGCCGTGCGTGGAGACGACGTCGCCGTTCTTCTTCTTGACCGGCTTCTCGATGCCGATGTTCGCGCTGCGCGCGCCGGCCTGGATGGTGTCGAACTTTCCGGTCAGGCCGATGAAGTTCTTGTCGATGCCGCCGAGCCACTTCTTGAGGGCGGCCGGGGTGTCGCGCTCCGGATCGGACGTCACGAACACGACGCGCAGGTCACGCTGTTCGGCCTTCGGCAGCTGCTTCACCGCGACGGCGAGATTGGCCATCGTCAGCGGGCACACGTCCGGGCAGTTGGTGTAGCCGAAGTAGACCAGGGTCGGGTGCCCCTTGGTCTTCTCCAGCAGGTCGTACTTCTTGCCGCCGGTGTCGGTCAGGACGAGGTCGGGCTTCGCGATCGGTGCGTCGAGCGTGACGATCGGCTTGGAGTTCGAGCCGGAGACATCGGCGGCGGGCTTGCCGCCGTCGTCGCCGCAGCCGGTCAGGGAGAGGGCCGCGGCCGCCGCCAGGGCGGACGCGAGCAGGGTCCTTTTGCGCATGGGTCCTTCTGAAAGGGGGGTGGTGGTGCCGGGCCGGCGCGGGTCGGGCGCCGGCCCGGTCGCTGATCAGGCGCTGCGGCGGCGGCCGGCGAACAGGCCGAAGCCGATGCCCACGATGCCGACGACGATGCCGACGACGGCCAGGACCCGCGCCGTGGTGTCGCTGTCGGCCGCAGGCTTGCCCGCGTCCGTGGCCTTGGCGTCCGCGGTGGCGTTCCCGGCGTCCCCGCCGTCGTGGCCGTCGCCGGCCGGCGCGGTGAGCTTGAGCACCGGCGCCGGGTTCTCCGGCTCCGGGGCGCCCTCCTTCGTCGGCTCGATCCAGCGCACGACCTTCTTGTTGTCGTACGTCTGCAGGGCCTTGAAGACGAGCTGGCCGGCGTCCTCGGGCAGCTGCCCGACGGAGACCGGGAACTGCTGGAACTGGCCGGGCTCGACGCCCTTGCCGTCGGCGGTCCAGGTGATCTTCGAGGGCGCCTCGGTGATCTTCTCGCCGTGCATCTCGAGCGGCTTGGCGAGCTTGGCCTTCTTGACCTCGACCTTCCAGCCGGGCACCGGCTGCGGCATCACGGACGCCAGCGGGTGGTCGGTGGGGAGGGTGACCTCGAGCTTCACCGTCGAGGCGTCGTCGCGCTCATTGGGGACCTTGAAGTTGACGGTCGCGTAGCCGCCCTTCTCCGCCGTACCGGGCTGCACGCTGACGTGTGCGAAGGCCGGCGCGGCGAGCAGCAGCACGCTGCCCGCGGCGACGCCGCCCACGATCGGCAGTCGACGGGCGAGGCGGCGGGCGGCGGTGGATGCGGCAGCAGGGCGCGACATCTTCGACATAACGAAACACTCCAGGAAGGAGAAGGCACCGGAGGTGCGGGTAACGGGGTGCTGTGCGGCGCGCGTGCGGCGACGGCGCGAGCCCGTACCCTCCCCCAAGCCTCGAGGGCATGGGAGAGGCCCCCACGTGGGAGCGTGCTTCGCGTACGTCAGGCCGCGAGGGCGAGGGTGGGTGGCCCTCGCCTGACGACACTGTGGTGGAGGGCGACCCGCTGCGGCCCAGGTTTGTCATCCCCGTACGAAACGGGGGCGCGCCGCACCTCGTCGTGCGCCGCGCCGAGGCCGGTGAGCAGCGCTCGGACGAGCGTGAGCACCGCGTGCAGGGCACCGACCAGCGTCCGCGCCGCGATCTCGCACGCCGCCGGGGCCGACAGCCGCACCAGTCGCCACAGCGACGCCTCGCCACGCCGCAGCAGCCAGCCGGCGGCGAGCGCCGCGAGCAGATGCCCCAGCAGCATGGGCAGCGAGGGGAGCAGGCAGTGCGACATCATCGCGCCGCCGGTCATCGCGCCGGCCGCCTGATGGCCGGCCGCACCGACGGAATCGGCCATTCCGGTTGTCCCGCCACCGGTACCGGCGGGTCCGAGGACGCTGTCGGCCAGCGCCGGGTCGAAACCCCCGGACCCCAGGATCCGCCGCGCCTCGGTGCCGCCCAACTGCCCGGTGCCCAGCCCGCAGGTGACATGGCGGGCGAGGGAGACGGCCGCTTGGTCGGACAGTCCGCGCAGGCCGCCGGTCCGCGTCGCGGCGGCCGTCGCCATCGGGTGCTGCCCCAGCGCGAACAGCGCGTGCAGGGCGAGCTGGCCCACGGCCAGCGCGGCCGCAATGCCCGGCAGCGAGCGTTCCCGCCCGGCCAGCCGGGCCGCGACGGAGAACACCGCGGCGAAGGCGACACCCAACGTCCACACGGGGACGGCGGCGAAGGAGGCCATCATGTGCCCGGCCGCGGACAGCGCGACACAGACCGCGGTGAAGACCGCGGCCCTCAGCAGCCGCAGATCGGCGGCTGCGCGCGCGGCGGGGGCGGGCGGGGCAGACATGGCGGCGACATCATCCCACTGCCCCGCCCACCCGCCTACGGCAGGGCGGGGCTCGGTGCCGCGTTCGGGGGCGGCACCGGCGCCCGGTGGGGCGCGCGGGGGCGCCAGGGGGTCGGTACGTCGCCGGCCGTGCGCTCGTTGCCCGCATCCGCCGAATGAGCGGCGTCACGTCCGGAGCAGGCTTACGGACCATGGGGTGCGGCAATAGGTATCGGTATGTCTAGCGGTGGCCAGGAGGCTGGAGCGATGAGCATCTGGTGGTCCCTCCAACTGCGACGCGAGGCTGCGAGCGTGCCGCTCGCCCGTCGTCTGCTGCTGGGCACGATGGAGACGGCCGGCGTCGACCCGGACATCTGCTACGACCTGTCGGTCGCCCTCTCCGAGGCCTGCGCCAACGCCGTCGAACACGGCGGCGACGCCACCGGGGACTACCGCGTCACGGCTTTCATCGACGGCGACACCTGCCGTATCGAGGTGACCGACTCCGGCCCCGGTTTCCGCGGCCCGCATGCCCCGGCCGCCGTCCCCACCCCGACACAGGCCCCCACGGACGCCGAGGACGGCCGGGGGCTCTTTCTGATCGAGGCGCTCACCGACCACGTCCGCTACCGCAACCGCACCGGCAGACGCGGCGCCGTGGTCAGCTTCGACAAGATTCTCAAGTGGCGGGAGGGCGCGGCGCTGCCGATGGCGTCGTGACACCCCCACGGGCGCTGCCCTCCCTCCACCGGCGTCCCTTCCCGGCGCTTCTTCCCCAGCGGTGCCCGCCGCCCGCGCTCCGTCGCCGGCGCCGCATCCGCCGATCTCACCCGGCGCTCGGCGGAAAACCGGTCAGGTAGCCGGCGCGCAGCGCTCGGCGGCGCTCGGCGGTGGCGAGGCGGTCGGCGGCCCAGCGGAAGAAGTCGTCCTCGAGGGCGTCGATCGCGTCGTAGGCCGGGTCGAACGGTTCGGGGACCGGTGCCGGGTAGCGGAGGGCGAGTTCACGGCCGTGCGGGCCCGTGACCGTGAAGAGCCGGGTGCCGCCCGCCGCCGCGTCGCAGCGCACGGTGACCGTCGCGCAGTCCCAGCGCCGCTCCCCGTACTGCAGCCACAGCCTCTCGCGGGCGGCGAAGAGGGCCGCCGTGCGGGCCCCTTCCGCCGCCTGCGGGGCGGGCCGCACGAAGCCGTGACGGCGGCCCGCGGCGGGCGTGATCCGCCCCGACCGCAGGTCCAGCGCCCAACCGCGGTCGTGCCGCCCGTAATCCTGGAGGACCACTATGTGCGAGTCCCTCACTGGTGCGGCTCCAGACCGAGTTCGCGGTCGACGGCGGGGCTGGTCCTGGTGGTGGCCGCGATGACGTCGGGCCAGTTGCCGTACTTGGCGTACAGCTGGTCCGCCGTCGGCCCCAGCGGATTGCCGTACTTGATCGTGTTGCGCTCTTCCAGGACCTGCACGGCCTCCGGCGACATGCCGGCCCGGGTGATGTCCTTCGCGTCGTTGCGCATCGTCACCAGCACCCTGGCGATCTCCTCGTCGGACCTGCCCTCGGCCCGCATCTCCTGCTCCACCTCCCGCATCCGGTCCAGCAGGTGGTGATAGCGGATGCGGACCTCGCGCGCTGCCGCCCGCTCCTGCGGCGTCATCTCGCGGATCCGGCACACGACGGGGTCGGGGCTGGTGCAGGTCGCGGAGCGGGCGACGTACGGGGATGCGGCGGGTACGGGGTCCGCTGCGAGGGCGGTGGAGGGGGAGAACAGGGCGGCGGTCAGGGCCGCGAGGAGGGTGAAGATCAGGAAGAGCGAGGGCCGCCTGCGCTCAACGGCGGCCGGGGGAGGGGAAGTTGTTCCTGGCATGCCTGCATCGTCGCGGCGCGGGGCGCGCGGGAGGCGGAGGAGCGGCGGGCGCGTACAGGTGAATCCCGCTCACTCGGCGGCGCATTCGCGTCGGACACCCGAACCGCGGGAAGGGGGCGGTGCGACCTTTGGCGGATGCCGCGGGGCAAATGCCTCACCGCGGTGTCAAATCCGGGCGAACGCCGACAGGCGTCGCTTGGCCGGAAAGGGCCACTGTGCACGGTGCGCAACGCCGTCTCGCAGCGTGAGGACCTCCCCCGCGGCGTCCCCTGCCCCTGCGAGACCGGCGTGCACCAGGACTAACGCGAAGTTGCTCGCGTTAATCTGTCTCGGACAATACTTGGCGTGAACCCGCACTGCAATACGGAGGTGCCATGACCACTGCGCACCATGCCTCCGGGGAGACCCGCCCCGGGGGACGTACGGCGCGGACCCGCCAGGCCGTACTGACCGCCGCCTTCGAGGAGTTGGGCGAGGTCGGGTTCGCCGCGCTGAGCATGGAGAAGGTCGCTCAGCGCTCGGGAATTCACCTTGCGACGCTCTACCGGCGCTGGCGCGGTGTCGGGGGCCTGGTCTGTGACCTGCTGACCTGGCTGAGCGCCGATGTGCCGCTGCCCGACACCGGCAGCCTGCCGGGGGACCTGCACGCCCTGTCCCGCTCGATAGGGACGTTCTACGGCGACGAACGGATGCGCGCCCTGATCGAGGCGGTGGTCTCGGCGGCGGCCCGCGACCCGCAGGCCGCCATGGTGCTGCGGACGTTCTTCGCGGACCGACTGAAGCTCGCCGGCGAGATGGTCGACCGCGCCGTCGACCGCGGGGAACTGCCCGCCGACACGGACCCGGAGCGGGTGATGGCGGCCCTCGGCGCGCCCTTCTACTACCGCATCCTGATCGCCCGCCGCCCCGTCGACCCGACCCTGGCCGAATCCGCCGCCATGGCGGTCTGGGCGGGGGTCCGGGCGGGCGCCTACACGAGAGTGCCGGCCCCGGAGGGCGAGGGCGCCGCGGCGGGCCCGGATGCCGAGGACGCCCGCGACACCCCGGACACGCTCGACGGCCGGTGATCCCGCCCCGCGGGTCACCGGCCGTCGCGGTCGTGCGGCGTTACTGCGCGAGCAGCCCCGCCATCCACGCCTCGACCTCGTCCGACCGCCGCGGCAGGCCGGCCGACAGGTTGCGGTTGCCGTCCTCCGTCACCACGATGTCGTCCTCGATGCGGATGCCGATGCCGCGGTACTCCTCGGGCACCGTCAGATCGTCCGCCTGGAAGTACAGACCGGGCTCGACGGTGAGGACCATGCCCGGCTCCAGGGTGCCGTTCACATACGCCTCGGTGCGGGCCGCGGCGCAGTCGTGGACGTCCAGGCCGAGCATGTGGCCGGTGCCGTGCAGGGTCCAGCGGCGCTGGAGGCCCAGCTCCAGGACGCGCTCGACCGGGCCCTCGACCAGGCCCCACTCGACCAGCTTCTCGGTCAGCACCCGCTGCGCCGCGTCGTGGAAGTCGCGGAAGGCGGCGCCGGGCTTGACCGCCGCGATGCCCGCCTCCTGGGCCTCGTACACCGCGTCGTAGATCTTGCGCTGCAGGTCGGAGTAGCGGCCGTCGATCGGCAGCGTGCGGGTGACGTCGGCGGTGTAGAGGGTGGTGGTCTCCACGCCGGCGTCCAGCAGCAGCAGGTCGCCGGAGCGGACCCGGCCGGTGTTGCGGACCCAGTGCAGCGTGGTGGCGTTCGGGCCCGCGGCGCAGATGGAGCCGTAGCCGATGTCGTAGCCCTCGACGCGGGCGCGCAGGAAGAACGTGCCCTCGATGTAGCGCTCGCTGGTGGCCTCCGCCTTGTCGAGGACCTTCACGACGTCCTCGAAGCCGCGCACGGTCGAGTCGACGGCGTTCTGCAGCTGGCCGATCTCGAACTCGTCCTTGATCACCCGGGCTTCGGAGAGGTACACCCGCAGCTCTTCGTCGCGCTCGGCGGTGATCTTGTCGTGGAGGGCGGTCTCGATGGCGGTGTCGTGACCGCGGACGATCCGGACCGGTCCGGTGGCCTCGGTCAGCGAGCCGGCGAGGTCGCGGACGTCCTTGCAGGGAACGCCGAGCAGCGCCTCGGCCTCGGTCAGGCTGTGGCGGCGGCCGACCCACAGCTCGCCCATGCCGTTGAGCCAGAACTCGCCGTTCTCACGGTTGGAGCGGGGGAGACGGTAGAGCGTCGCCCGGTGGCCGTCGGCCGCGTTCCTACGGGGTTCCAGGACCAGCACGCTGCCGTCGGTCTGGTCGCCGGTGAGGTAGACGTACTCGGTCGCGGCCCGGAAGTTGTACTCGGTGTCGTTGGAGCGGGTCTTGATGTTGCCCGCCGGGATCACCAGGCGCTCACCGGGGAAGCGCGCGGACAGCGCGGCGCGGCGACGGGCGGCGTTCGGGGCCTGCTCGATCGGCTGCAGGTCGCGCAGCTCGGTGTCGGCCCAGCCGCTCTTCATGTTCTCCGCGAGCTCGTCCGAGACGCCCGGGTACAGGCCGTTCTTGCGCTGCTTGATCGGCTGCTCTTCCTCGTCCGGGGTCTCCGGCGTGAGCTCGTCGGTCACAATGCCTCCTTTTAAGATGGAACCGCCATCCATCGTATGTGCGGACGGGCAGCGGTCCAGGGGGCGGAGGGTGTGACCTCTCCGGCTTCCCGGCCGTACGGAGAGCGGGCGGCCTGCTACTCCTCGAAGCGTGCGGCGAGCAGCACCACGTCCTCCTCCGACATCGGATCGGCCAGCCCGCCCTGCGGCAGCAGCGTGCGCACGATGTGTTCGACGATCGCCTCCGGGTCGTGCCGGCTCGCCTTCGGGACGCTCGTGGCGGCGGCGTGCAGGTGGGCGAACGCGCGGTCCATGGGCTCGCCGGTGCGGTGCAGCAGGCCGTCGGTGTAGAGCAGCAGGGTCTCGCCGGGGGCCAGCTCGAACTCCACGCTCGGCGCTTCCCAGCAGGCGAGCATGCCCAGCGGCGCGGACAGCGTCGTCTCCACGAACTCGGTGCGCAGCTCGCCGAGCACCAGCGGCGGGCAGTGGCCGGCCCCGGCGAGCATCAGCTTGTGGGGGAACGGGTCGTCGAGGCCGGCCGGCATCGGCGGTGCGGGCGGTCCGCCCGGCGCGCCCGGCGGCGGCTCGGTGAAGGCGAACAGCGCGGTGGCGCTGCGGGCGGGCTCGGTCAGCCGTAGCAGCAGCTCCAGGTCGGAGAGGACCGCGACCGGGTCCTCGCCCTCCATGACCGCGTACGCACGCAGGGAGGCGCGCAGCCGTCCCATGGCCGCCACCGCACTCGGCCCGGAGCCGGTGACCGACCCGACGGCCAGCCCCAGTGCGCCGTCCGGAAGCGGCAGCGCGTCGTACCAGTCGCCGCCGCCGCGCGGGCCGGTGCTGTGCCGCACCGCGAGCCGGACGCCGGGGATCCGCGGCAGCCGGCTGGGCAGCAGTTCCTCGCGCAGGGTCGCGGCGTCCTGCTGGCTGCGGTGGAGTTCGAGGAGTCGGGCGAGGTGTTCGGCGGCGTGTGCCCGGTAGAGGCCGATGAGATGGCGCTGGCGGTCGGTGGGGGCGGCCGGCTCGTCGTAGAGCCAGACCGCGACGCCGGTCCGGCCGACGGGTTCGGCGGTGAGCGGGACCGCGTAGCTGGCCGCGTAGCCGAGCCGGGCGGCGACTTCGCGCAGCCGGGGGTCGAGGTCCTTCTCGCCGGGGATGTCGGGTTCGGAGATCTCGGTGCGGGCGTCCGCGTCCCCGTCGGGACGGGTGGCGTCGCCGGCGTCGGGCTCCGGGAGGCCGTCCAGTATCCGCGCGTACGACAGGGCGCGGCGCGGCACGGTCTCGATGTGGCCGATGTCGGCGTGGCCGAGGCCGAGGCCGATGGTGGTCTCCGGGCCGAGGCCGTCGGCGGGGGCCAGGACGACCAGGCCGCGGCGCGCGCCGACCAGGGAGGCGCCGGCACGCAGCACTTCGTGCAGGGCCTCGTTCAACGTGCGGGTGCCCGCGAGCTGTTCGGTGAGGTCGTGCAGCGTGCTGAGGTCGGAGATCCAGCCGGCGAGCCGGTCCTGTACGGCGGCGATGCGGTCGACGGACGAGACGTCCGGGGTGCCGGGCGCGGCGCCGCAGGGCCGGCCGCTCCGGGGGGAGCCGGGGGTTTCGGGGGAGTCGGGCGAGGTGTCCGCTGCGGCTTTTGGCGTGAGCGGATCGGCAGTGTGCGCGGGGGCGGGAAGCGCTGGTTCGATTCCAGCCACTTTCGGTACGTGAGGGACGGTCATGGCCGACGGCTCATGTCCGGCCTGATGTCACACCAGGTCAGGCCGCATTTTGTGAGGGAGTGCGGCATTTTGTTGAGTGATGCTGTGCAGTATGTTTGACCGCACAATTTACTCAATAGCATCGCAAACCCCCATGTCATGCTGCTCCGCTATCAATGCCTCCACATGTACACGCACCAGCGATGCGATGTCCAGCATTGTCCCGATGGGGTTTGTGGTGTCAACGAGGTCTGTAGATTGGCCTGAAAATAGCCCACCGGGCGTCAATTTGAGGTCGACTGACGCCCATCGACAGCGCGTCATATGCACGATGGCGGGTACGTACTCGGAAAGGTGCGGGGCCAGTTGAGCCTGCACCGGAACCCTCCAGCGGGCGCGGGCGTCTCATACGACGACGACCGTGACGCACTCCCAAGTGGCGGGATTGCACCACAGAACCGCAAGCGCCATGCGTGCGCCACCCTCCGCCACGTTCCACGCTCGATGTACGGCGTGATGCGCTGCCTTGTACACGCGGTGACAAATGATCCATGTGGTGTGGTCGGCTCCCGGGGCCAGTGATCAGGCAGGACGGACCCGGCCGGGTGAACACCACACAGCGGCCGACGAGAAGCAGCACGTGAAGAAGCGTGACGTGACACGTATGCCGCGGCATGTAGTGCGATGGACATAGCCCTCGGCGTTAACGGAAAGGAACGAGCGCTCATGCGCGAGATCCTCGGAAGGCGACGCAAGCCCCTGTTCCGGCGCGGTGGACGGTCGGCGCTGCTCGGTGCGGCGCTCCAGTGCGCCACCGAGTGGCGGTGGCCCGTACTCCCGGGTGTCGGTCTGCGGTCCGGTGGGCGGGGCGCCCGCCGGTGCGCCTGTCCCGACCCCGACTGCGTGGTGCCCGGCGCGCACCCCTTCGACCCCGGGCTGCTGGCGGCCACGACCGACGAGCGGATGGTGCGCTGGTGGTGGGCGAACCGCCCGGACGCCCCGGTCGTGCTGGCCACCGGCGGCCGCGCCCCCTGCGCGGTGAGCCTGCCGGCCGTCGCCGGGGCACGGGCGCTGGCGGCCCTGGACCACTTCGGCGTACGCATCGGCCCGGTGGTCGCCACGCCCACCCGCTGGTCCCTGCTCGTATCGCCGTACGACCTCGCGGAGTTGGGCGAGCTGCTGCACTCCCAGGACTGGGTGCCCAGCTCGCTGCGGTTCCACGGCGAGGGCGGCTATGTGGTGCTGCCGCCGTCCCAGATCGCCGCCGGAAAGGTGCACTGGGAGCGGCCGCCCGCCGCCGGGCCGGACGGCCCCTGGCTGCCGGACGTGACGCAGGTCGTCGACGCCCTGGTGGCGGCGAGCACCGGCACACCGGACGGCGGCAGCCGGCTCGCCTACTAGGCCCGGGTGGGTGTCGGGAAAGTGGCGCTCCGGAAAGAACACCCGGATGGTTCACCCGTACGGGTGTGAGCGGTGCGCCCGACTACGGGAAACGGGTGTCCGGGCGCACGGGGAGACCCTCGGGGCCCGATAGGTTCGGCGCACCGTCAGGCCGTCGTCGCGACGGCGCTCCTCGCCCCGCAGGTGGTCCCATGCAGCGTGCGCCGAAAATCCGCCTGCTCTCTCTCGCGGGTACCGCCGCGCTCGCCGTCGCCGTACCGCTGGCCGTCGCATCCGCGGGGCCGGCGAACACCGCGGAACGGGCCGACGTCGCGCTCGCCGGGCGGGTGGCCGCGCCCGGGGCGCCGGTGGGCGAGGCGCGCGGCGGGGCCGCCACCGGCAAGCTCGGTGCACGCCGCGCGAGGGCCGTCGGCATCGGCAAGGCCGAAAATGGCGGTCGCACCCGTGATCCCCTCGCCGTGCTCGGCCTCCCACTGCTCTCCGGCGACGGCCGCCGCACGTCCCACTGCGGACCCGAACTCGCCTCCGCCCGGCGGATCGAAGCCCAGACCTGTGTCCTCGCCGAGAAGGGGCTGACCTGGGCGCGGACGTACTACCGCAATCCCACCGGCGACCCGCTGCGCGCCGTGCTGACCCTGCTGCGGCCGGACGGCCGCAGCGTCCAGGTGCACTGCGAGGTGCCGGCGGCGGACGAGCCGGGGGTGTGCGAGACGCCGACCGGCGCGACCGTCCACGAGGCGCGGGCGGCGTACGCCGCGGTGGCGGAGTTCTCGGACGCCGCTGAGGAGCGGCTGCTGCTGCGCTCGGGCGGCAACTCGGCGCCGGATGGCGGGGGTTCGGGAGCGCGGCGGGCGGACTGAGCGCCGGGCCGGGTCCGGACATGGAAGCGCCCGGTCGCTGGCGACGGGGGATGCACCAGCGACCGGGCTTCTAGAACCGTAACAAGAGATCGGCACTTCGCAAATTCGATCGTGGATTTCCGGACGCCTATTTACCGGTGCGTAGGGGCAGTTGTGACCGGTGTCACTCCTGAGGCGTCCGGGCGAGGCGCGATCAGCTCAGGGTGATCTGCCGGTTGGTGAGGCCGCCGCGCGCCCGGCGCTCCTCGGGGGTCAGCGGTGCGTCGGAGTCGAGCGCCTTGGCCAGCCGCTCGGCGAACGCCGTGGCCGGCTCGGCCACCTCGTCGGCGCCCATCGAGGACGGCAGGTCCCAGACCGGGACGACCAGACCGTGGGCGCGGAACGAGCCGACCAGCCGGGTGCCTTCGCCGAGCGAGGAACTGCCCGCGGCGTGCAGCCGGGCGAGCGCGTCCAGCAGCTTCTCCTCGGGGTACGCGGTGACCCAGCGCAGATGGTTCTTCTCCGGGGCCTCGCACCAGTACGCGCCCTCCAGGCCGGGGATCCGGGCGGTCGGGATGGCCGCGGCGTTGGCGCGCTCCAAGGAGGCGGCGACCTCGCCGGTGGCACTCTCGGCGTTCTCCACCCAGAACTCGAAGCCGGTGTGGACGGCCGGCTCGAACGGGGCGTCCGGGTCGAGGAGGTCCTGCAGCCGCGGGCCGTCGGCGGCGGGGCGGCCGGCGGCGACCGGGTTGCCGGGCTCGGCCTCCAGCGCGCGCTGGAGGGTGTCGGCCAGGTCGCGGCTGATGTCGCCGGAGGCGGTGTCGTTCTGCAGCCCGAGCAGGACCGCGCCGTTGTCGCGGCGCAGCGCCGGCCAGGCCATCGGCAGTACGGTCGCCAGCGTCACCGACGGGACCCCCTCGGGCAGCCCGCCCTTGAGCGTCAACTCGACCGTGGCGGCGGGCACCAGCTCGCGCAGCGCCACCCAGTCGCACTCACCGCTCAGGCCCTCGAAGGGGCGCTGCACCAGCTCGGTGACGGCATGCGCCGCGTGCCGTCCGTGGCAGGCCTTGTACCGGCGGCCGGAACCGCAGGGACAGGGCTCGCGCGCACCGACGACGGGAACGTCGCCGTCCTTGATCTGCGGTGCTGCGGCCTGGGGCTGGGGACGGCGCTTCTTGGCCATGGCGACGGTGTCTCCTGGTCGTTCCTGGGCGTGCGGATGCGCCCGGAGGCGTTGCAGCCCCTGCGCGGACGCGTTTCGGCGCGAGCCTAGAGGAGCGCGTCCGAAAATGCGCCGCATGGGCCACCGGGGCCCCGCCGCGCCGGTCGTGGGCCGGTCCGCGAGCGCGGCCGTCGCCCGGCGGTCCCGGCCGGGGCCGCCTACAGCTCGTCGAGATCCGCGAACGCCAGCTCGGGCGGCAGACCGCCGAACGGTCCCCCTGGGAACGGGGGTGTCAGATCCACGCGCGTAGCGAAGGAATCCTGGAGCGGCAGGACCGCCCAGACCGTCACCTCGCTGTCGGCGGTGTCCCGTACGCCCCAGTCCTTGGCGAGCGACCGGATGATCGCCAGGCCGCGGCCGCCGTGCGCGGTGACCGACGGCGTGGCCGGAAGGGGCCGGGTCGGGCCGCCGCCGTCCGTGACCGCGACGGTCAGTCGGCCCTGGCCGTCGATACGCCAGGAGGCCCGAACGGACTCCCGCAGGGCGCCTCGTGCGTCACCGGCCGACGGTCCGTGTCCGTGTCCGTAAGTCGGCATGCCGTTGTCGTAGAGCGGACGCGCATGGCGACACGCATTGCTCAACAGCTCGGAAAGAATAAGAACCGCGTCATCGACGACTGTGTCCTGAACGCCACTTGCCAACAGTTCGTCACGCATGCGCCGCCTGGCCATGCCCACACCTGCCGGACCATGGGGTACGGCCATGATCGACGACGTCGGCACCTCTTGTGCCACCAACAACGCCACCCCCGAGACCTCCTTTGCCCCACGCCACGGGTTGAATGCCCCAATGGACTGGACCGGAAACCGGCCAAGCGACACGCAGTGACGCACTCAAGACGATCGGATACGGGCCGAATGCGCCGGTGCACACCCTGTGAAGTGCTTTAGGTAAAGCCGAGTTGGGTTCGAACCTGTTTGGGGCGGTTCGTGATGACCGCGTCCACGCCCAGGTCCCGGCACAGCTCGACATCCGCCGGTTCGTTGACGGTCCATACGTGGACGCGGTGGCCCGCGCGGTGTGCCCGGGCGACGTAATCCGGGTGCGCGCGCAGGATCCGCACGCCGGGGCCCGCGATGCCGACGCCGGGGGGCAGTCGGCCGTCGCGGTGGCGCGGGGTGAGGAACTGCATCAGATAGACACCGGGGATGTCCGGGGCGGCGGCCCGGACGCGGTGCAGCGAGCGGGCGGAGAAGCTCATGACCCGGACCGGCGGGGGCGCGTCGGCCGGCCTGGCCGGTTTTGTGTGCCCGAACCGGTCGAGCAGCTCGACCAGCCGCTCCTCCACCTGTCCGGCCCAGCGCGTGGGGTGTTTGGTCTCGATGGCCAGCTCGATCCGGCGGTCCGCGTCGGCGACCAGTTCCAGCAGCCGTTCCAGGGTCAGCACGGACGTCCGCTCGGGGTCCTCGTGCTGCCGGTCCGGCACCTCGTCCGGGTCCAGGGTGTCCGGGCCGAACGCGCCCTCTTTCCAGGACCCGAAGTCGAGGCTGGCGAGATCGGCCAGTTCCAGGGCGGACACGGCGCCGCGTCCGTTGGAGGTGCGGTTGACCCGGCGGTCGTGCACGCACACCAGGTGCCCGTCGGCGGTCAGTCGGACGTCGCACTCCAGGGCGTCCGCGCCGTCCTCGATCGCCTTGCGGTAGGCGGCCAGCGTGTGCTCCGGGGCGTCCTCGGAGGCGCCTCGGTGGGCGATGACGGAAATGGCCGGCGGACTCGAACGGACGTCCTGGACGGGGCGTACATAGTTCACCGAGTTATCGTGCCATCCACCACGGGAGGGACGGTCACGCGGTGCCCGGGGGGACGGGGCGGCGGGCGTCCGGATTGTCCGGCATAAAGGATGAGGGCACAGTCACAGCCTCGGCTTACGGCGCTCTGACGCGCGGTGGGAAAGGCTGGGGGTGGTGTCGTGGTGGTACGTACGCCCGTAACCGGCCGCGGGCGCCGGCGCGGACCGATTGGCCCGTATGGCCCGTATGGCCCGTACCGGCGGGATCCTTGATGCTGGGTCTGGGCCGCGGTCCGGTGCTCGGGTCGGGGCCCATGGGATCCGTATCCCGGGGCATCCGTACCCGGGGCGGGCCCGGCCCGTAACGGAAGAGAACGGCCGGACAGCAAGTCCACCGGACGGCGGAACCACCGGGCACCCCGGACGGAGGAATCGCCGAACCGGGATGTCAGGGCCCTCGCGGGCCGTGGTCCGGCACAGTCGTGAAGCTGAGGAGAGATCTGTGAGCACCGAGAACGAGGGAGCCGACGTCCCGTCGGAGGCCACGCCGCCGCCGACCGGGCTGCAGGCGTCGGACAGCGTCCCCGCGTCCGCCTCCGGGGCTCAGACTCCGGATGCCCCGCCCGCGCCGGCCGCTCCCCCCGCGGCACCCCCGCCGCCGGGCTTCGCGCCCGCCGCGGCCGCGGGCGGGCCGGACGACACGTCCCGGTTCCCCCCGCCGCCGGGCGGGGCCGCGCCGGGCGGCAGCCCCTGGGAGCAGTCCCACGCCTCGGGCGGGCCGGGCTCCTCCCATCCCGACCAGACCGCCCAGATCCCCGCGTACCCGGCGGCCGGGCACGGCTCGTCCGGCGGTGGCTGGGGTGTGCACGGCGGCGGTGGCGGCGACCCCTGGGGCGCGCCGGGCGCCCCGCCCCCCAAGCGGCGTAACGGCGGGCTGATCGCTGCCGTCCTGGTGGCCGCGCTGGTCGCGGGCGGCATCGGCGGGGGCATCGGCTTCTGGGCCGCGGGCCAGAACGACACGGGCTCGACGACGGTCTCCGCGTCCGGCAGCCCCGAGGCGCTGAACCGCAAGCCCACCTCCGTCTCCGGGATAGCGCAGAAGGCGCTGCCCAGCGTGGTGACGATCGAGGCGCAGGGCGCCACCGGCGAGGGCGGCACGGGTACCGGCTTCATCTACGACAAGCAGGGCCACATCCTCACCAACAACCACGTCGTCTCCAGCGCGGCCGACGGCGGCAAGCTCACCGCGACGTTCTCCAACGGCAAGAAGTACGACGCCGAGGTCCTCGGCCGCGCCCAGGGTTACGACGTCGCCGTGGTCAAGCTCAAGCACCCCTCGGGCGCCCCGCTCAACCCGCTGCCGCTCGGCAAGTCCTCCCATGTGCAGGTCGGCGACGCCACCATCGCGATCGGCGCCCCGTTCGGCCTCTCCGGCACGGTCACCACCGGCATCATCAGCGCCAAGGACCGCCCCGTGGCCTCCAGCGACGGCGACGGCGCCAGCGCCTCGTACATGAGCGCCCTCCAGACGGACGCCTCGATAAACCCCGGTAACTCCGGTGGCCCCCTCATGGACGCCGGCGGCAACGTCATCGGCATCAACTCCGCCATCCAGTCCGCCGGCAGCGGGGGCGGCGGCATGGGCGGCGAGTCGCAGCAGTCCGGCAGCATCGGCCTGGGCTTCGCCATCCCCATCGACCAGGCCAGGCGAGTGGCCCAGGACCTGATCAGGACGGGCCGCCCGGTCTATCCGCAGATAGGCGTCCAGGTCGGCATGAAGGACACGGGCAACGGCGCCACCATCGCCCAGACCGGCAACAGCGGCTCCGAATCGGTGACCCCGAACGGCCCCGCCGACAAGGCGGGCCTGCGCCCCGGCGACACCATCACCAAGCTCGACAGCACCGTGGTCGACAGCGGCCCCACCCTGATCAGCGAAATCTGGCAGCACAAGCCCGGCGACCACGTCACCCTCACCTACCTGCGCGGCGGCAAGGAGCACACGGCCCAAGTCACCCTGGGCCAGCGCACGGGCGACAAGTGACGCGCTAGTCTGATCCCGCGACACCGCAGCGCGGCGTCGCGGGGAGGCTTGCCCGAGCGGCCTAAGGGAACAGTCTTGAAAACTGTCGTGGGGTAACCCCCCACCGTGGGTTCAAATCCCACAGCCTCCGCAGAGGTCAGCGACTTAGCTGGTCGGAAGGGGTGTCCCGCTTCGGCGGGGCACCCCTTCTGTAGTTCTTCCGGCCTCACCCCGGATCGCCTGCATCCCCGCGCTGACCAGGGCGTGCGGGCCGGCGGTGGGCCAGGATCTCGATGGTGGCCGGCGCCCTCACCTGCCCAGCTCCTGCTCGATCAAGGTGTTCGCTCGCGTCTGCGTTCCGTGCAGCACCTTGGCGTAGAAGCGGTAGCGCACGGCCACGCTGTGGCCGGCCCGTCGGGCGACCTCCACCGGGTCCGCCGTCCTGTGTCACCGAACCTTGAGCATTGCCAGCGAACCTTGATGATCATTAGGTTTGTGCCGCCGAAGTTTGAGTGGCACAACGTGCTGGGTCGTCAGGGGCGGCAGTGGGGGAGCTCGCGGGAGCGTATGCACACATACCGACCTTGTGGCGTTTGACCTGGGGTTCTTCGAAGGCGGCGGACAAGTTCGGCGGCCTCTCGCCTCTTGCTGGGGTGTCCGTTCGGAGCTGGTGGCGGCCGTGCGGCCGTTCCGCTGGGAATCCACGGGCCGCACGCAGCTGAACTGCGCGATGACCTATGACCTATGACCTATGACCTTTGACCAACCTGGCGCTTGAGGACTCACCGAGGCCACGGCCATGCACCGGCCGCACGCACAAGACCGCCGAGAGGATCCACTGATGAACCGTTCCAAGGCGAGCCGGAAGACGATCGCCAAGCAGGCCGCCGCGGTCGTGGCCTTCTGCGGATTCTTTGCACTGTCGCTGTGGCTCGGTGACGAGCTGTGGGATCTGGCCGTGTACTGGCCGGCGACCGGCATCGGATTCGGCGTCACGGTCGGTGTGCTGCTCCCGATCACGTTCACGGCCACCAAGCGCTCCTTCCACCGGGTCAAGTCGGCCGGGAGCGAGCCCTCGCCCCGATGGGTCGTGGCCGGCATCGTGTGCGCGGCCGTGGCCTTGGTGAGCGCGATGGCCGTCTCTCGCGCGATCCCCGGAAGGAGGAGCTCCTCGCACCCCTGCCTCAACGAGTGGCAGCCATGCTGGGTGAACCACCTCTATCCGGGCGCCTTCTTCGTGACACTCGGCAGCTTGGCCGCGACGGTGACGATCACGACCCGGCTGCCGAGCTGGAAGTCCACGCTGCGCGCCCGGTTTCGCCGGTAGCCGCCGAGGTCGGCGGAGTGGGGAGGGGATGTGTCTGGAACCTCCGGCAGATCGCGCGATCTTCCTTGCGAATGTCAAGATCTTCGACAGCGTCGGCCCCAAGAGGGTCTGGGAGTTTGAACTCGCCTACTACCGCTGCTACTCGCCCGAACCGGTGCCACTGGGCCGCGTGTGAAATAGAGGAGACGGCAAGGGTGTTGCGACAACCGTGCCCTGTCGGAAGCCTTCGTTCTGACGGGGGAGGCATCGTGCGGTGATCCCCGGGCGGGATCACGGCTTCACGGATCAAGGGGGTCTCGCTGATGGTCAGTGTGAGTAGGGAAACTGCGGAACAGTCAGAGCAGCGGCTACGCCGTGTGATCGGCCAGGCGGACCTCATCGTGCACGACGGCGTCTGGTGTTTTGAAGAGTCTCCGGCCGACGAGCCGCCGGCGCTCACCCGCGAGACGCTTGCGGTCGTTCGGGACCAGGAGAGTTGGAGCCGCCTGGTCCCGCTCACCCAGGAGCGCGACGACGTCGAACGCTTCGGAATCTTCTCCTTCCACTTCGCCGACCAGGTGGACAACAGCGGTTTCGTCGGCTGGCTGGCCACCCACCTCAAGGTTGAGCTGGGGACCGGCGTATTCGTTGTCTGCGGCAGCAACCGCGCCCGCGGCGGCATCTATGACTACTGGGGCTGTCCCATCGACTTGCTGGATCAGGCCATCGCGGTCGTGAGGGCGCTACCAGTCAGCTGACGCTGGGTGGCGTGCACGGCTACGAGCGGGTCCGACTGTGGTGGACCAAGAGCGGGCCGGCTCGGTGATGACGTCACTCGCCGTCGAGGCCCCGCGCCGGGGGCCCGACGGCGAGTGACGTCAGGCGGACCGGCTGACGTCGGGCGAAGTCGGTGGAGGCCGACAGCTCGGCCCATGCCGGCATGTCGCGCTCGAAGGCGTCGCGTCCGGCCTGGACGAGCTGAAGCGCGTCGGGGCCGAGCAGCAGGCGCGTCGGTGGCTGGTCGGCCGCCACGATGCGCAGCACCGCTGCTGCGGCCCGAGCGTTTCGAGGATGCCCTCCACCGCGAACTTGCTGCCGTGGGAGAAGCTGAGGCCCGGCATGGTGATCAGCCCGCCCGTCCCCCTTGGTTGACGCATCGTCGCGGTGGTCAAGCACCAAGTGCCTCGTCGACGCTGCGCGGCTCTGTGCGTGCCTGCTGGTTGAGCTTGTGGCGGGTGAGGGAGGATCGGCGGTAGACCTCCTTGCGGGCTCGCATGATGTTGCCCAGGAGCGCGTGTTCGGCGGTGACCCGCCAGGGGGTGAAGGACAGTGAGTCCATCCTCTCCAGGTTTTCCGGGTCGGAGATGTCCTGCTGCGGCAGCGTCAGCTTGGCCACGGTGACGGGCGGCGAGAGCTGCTCGGGCCACTCCACGGTGGTGTCCTCCACCGGCATCCGCTTCAGATCGGTGCAGAGCTGGACCTGGATGTCGAAGGCGTAGGGGCGCTCCTGCAGTTCGGCTTGCAGGGCCGGTCGGAACCCCCAACCCGGTAACCCCCACCCCGCCTACGGCCCCGCGCAGCCGCAGTACGGATCGCCGCAGTACGGATCTCCGCAGTACGAACCGTCGCAGCCCATACCGCCGCAGGCCGTACCGCCGCAGCCTCTCGCGCCCCAGCCCGCGGCGTCCTTCCACGTCCCTCCGCAGCCCGTGCCGCCGCAGCCGGGGCAGCCGCAGGGCCCGCCCCCGCAGGCACTCGCGGTCCCCGGTATGCGCCTGCTCGCCCGCTTCATCGACCAGCTGATCATCACGGTGATGCTGGTGGGCGCCGTCGTGCTGACCACGGCGTTCCTGCGCGACTTCAAGGACGCGGAAGTGCCGGCGGTGACCCTCATGCTCGCCTGGCTGCTCTTCGCCGGCCTCTTCTTCGAGCCGCTGACGACGGCGAAGGGCGGAACCCTCGGCAAGGCCATCTGCGGTCTGCGCGTCGTCCACCTCGAGACCGGCCGGAAGATCGGCTTCGGCACTGCCCTGGGGCGCTGGCTCGCGTACCTGGGCATGGGCATCGTGCCCGTCCTGGGGCTGATCAACGTCCTGTCCTGCCTCTGGACCGAGCCCTTCCGGCAGTGCCGGCACGACAAGGCGGCCAGGACCGTGGTCGTCAAGCGCCGGTGGCAGTGACGTCCGGGCCGCCGCGGCTCCCGGGCCTCTTGGCCCTCGACGCAGCCGGCCCTGGCGGGTTGCCCCTCGGTGGGCATGCAGCGCGGACAATGCAGCGCGGGCATGAGGCGCGGGCATGCAGCGCCTTCCGCAGTGCGCACGTGGCGCGGGGTGCGGGGGCTTACGGGTGGTACTTCTCCTCGACCGTCTCGCCGGCGCCGGACTTGGGGTTCATGGTGACGCGGACGGTCACGCTGCCGGTCTTCGCAGCCTTCTCCAGCTGGTCCACGGTGCACTTGGCGGTGCCGTAGCCGTCGTCGCCGATGGACACGCCGCCGTCGGGGTCATCGGAGCAGATCGAGGCCGCGCCGAGGACCTTCGTGGCGTTGGCGACGAAGAACGCCTGGTCCGTGCCGCCGCCCTGGGGCTTGACGATCAGCTTGCCGGGCGCGAGGTACTCCAGTGTGCCGACGAGCGTGCGGTGGTTACCCGCGTGGGCGACGCCGCCCCCGCCGGTGCCGGACTCGCTGCCGGTGCCGGCGGCGGACGACGACGTGGCGGACGTGCCGCCGTTCTGGCCCTGCGAGCCGGAGTCGCCCGAGGCGGAGCCGCCGCCCGTGGGCTGGGCCGAGGCCGAGGAGTGCTGCGAGTCGGATGCGGTCGAAGAGTCCGAGGAGTCGGCAGCGCCCGCCGCCCCGGAGTCCGGCCCGCAGGCCGTGACCCCCAGGCCCAGCGCCGCCGCGACGACGACGGCGGCGGCGATGCGGCGGCCGGCGCGGCCGCGGAAGCGGTTGGTGGTGGTGGCGGCGTTCATCGTGTACTCCCGTTGCTCTGTTCTCTCGTTTCGCTCCCGGACGACAATCAGCTTCGAAGATCATGCTGGCGTTCTACTAACGGACGGCTAATGCGATCCGGCCCCGTACCGAGTAGTGCGTTCAGCCCCCCACCGAGTAATGCGGTCCAGCCCCGTACCGAGCGCCCTGCCACCGACGGCGTCGTATCCGACATGGGTGTGAAGAGGCGGATATCCAAGGCCCTTGGATATCCAAGGCGGATACCCAGGGGTGATACCCAAGGGGTCCGGAGCGGACGAAGGGGCCGCGTCCGCCGGACAGTGGCGGGCGCGGCCCCTTCGGGCTCCGGGGGGGGGAGGCTTCAGGCGAGCGCCTGGTGCCCGATCAGTCGTCGTCGCCGTCGTTGTCGCCCTGGTCGTCGTGGTCGACGTGCTGGTTGAGGACCTTGCCGCCGGCCGCGTCGATGGTGACGTCGTGGCTCTTGTGGTCCTTGCCGAGGACGTCGACCTCCCAGACGGCGGAGCCGTTGCGGTCGTTGTCGTCGAGGCCGTAGGAGACGACGGTGCCGGGGACGGCCTTCAGGGCCTGGTCGGTGGCCTTGCCGTGGCCGATCTTGTCGGCCTTGACCAGCGCCTGGGTCTCGGCGGCGTCCTGGGCGTCGTCGTCGTCGCGGTCGGTGTGCTGGTTGAGGACCTTGCCGTTGCCGGCGTCGATGGTGACGTCGTGGTTCTTGTGGTCCTTGCCGAGGACGTCGACCTCCCAGATGAGGGAGCCGTTGCGGTCCGCGTTGTCGAGTTCGGCGGAGGTCGCGGTGCCGGGGACGGCCTTGAGGGCCTTGGCGGTGGCCTCGGACTGGCTGATCTTGTCGGCCTTGACCTGCGCGCGGTCCTTGGCGGTGTCGTCCAGGTGGCGCTCGTGCTGGGAGAGCTGGACCGAGGAGTGCGGGGCCGGGGCGTCGTCGTCCGCGAAGGCGGTCGCGGCACCCGTGCTGCCGATCAGTGCGACGGCGGCGGCCGTGGCGAGGACGACGGCGCGGGGGGTGAGCGTGCGCTTGGCGGTGGCCTTCATGGGGAACATTCCTTCGGATCGTGTCGCGGTTGCGTTCCGTCGGAGGGCCCTGTCGCGCCCTTCCGACATTCACCACAGTGCCGAAGGGAACCTGAAGACAGCCTGAAGTCCTGAAGCGCTCTTCAGGTTCCGGCCCCGGGACGGGCCAGGTTCCGGCCCCGGGACGGGCCGAGGCGGCGGCGTCCGGCCGGCCGGCTGCGGGTGCGGATCCGGCTGAGGGCTGCGGAGGTCAGGGCCTACGACCCGCACCCGCCGGACGCCCTCTGCCGCCTCACGACCGCGGCTCGCTCGACGAACGAGTCCGAGGTCGCAGCATGTGCCGAAGGGCAGGTGCCTGTCGTGAACAGGGGCGCGCGGCCGGTCGCGGCGGCCCGGAGGTGTCGTAGGCCCTGAAGCGCATCTCGCGGTGAAGCAGACCGCGACGCATCGGACAGGTGCCGAGCTCAGCGTGGGGTGATGGCGATGCCCTCGGGCTCGTGTCCGGTCGGCAGGGTGTCGCGGACCCGCGCGGCGAAGGGGTCGATGATCGAAACGGTGTCGGACTGCTCGTTGGTCACCCACACCCGTCGGCCGTCAGGGGTGACGGCGACACCCTGCGGCTGGACGCCGACGGGAACGTGGGCGACGACGCGGCGGGTGGGGATGTCGATGATCAGCAGGCAGTTATGGGCCGAATCGGCGACGTAAAGGTGTCTGCCGTCGGGGCTGACCGCGTTGCCAAGCGGCGCCCGGCCGCCGGGCAGGGTGGCCACCACCGTGTCGCTGCTGGTGTCGATGACCGACACGCTGCCGGAACCGGTGTTGGAGACGTACACCCGGTGGCCGGAGGGCGACGAGCTGATCCCGCTGGGGAAGTCTCCCACCCGGATGTCCCGGACCGCGTGCGACTGGGGGTCGAGCACGGTCACCGCGCCACCGCCGTTGTCGGTCACGTAGGCGCGTCCGTCCGGCACGGTGGCGATGCTGTGCGGCAGTCGCCCCACCGGCACGGTGGCGATCACGTGGCGGGCCCGGACGCTGATGACCGAGACCGTGTCCGAGCCGAAGTTGGCCACCAGCAGAAGGCGGCCGTCGCGGGACGGCACCGCCGCGAAGGGCCGGCGCTGGACCCGCACGGTGGCCGTGGCCAGCCGGTAGCCCGTGTTGATGAAGGAGACGGTGTCGGAACGGCTGTTGGCGACGTAGACCTCATCACCGTCCGGCGCCACTCCCACCCCGGTCGGGCCGTGGCCCACTTGGACGTCACCGACCCGACGATCCAGACGGGTGTCATAGGCCGAGACGGTGACCGAGCCGCTGTTGGCCACGTAGGCGCTGACACGCACGGGATAGCGGGCCGCGTGTCGGGACGCGGGGTTCGCCGGTGAGCCGGCCGCGATCAGTACGCAGGACAGCAGGGCGGTGGCCGAGCCCCGGCACAGGCGACGGCTGCGGCGCGAGGGTGGCGGTGTGCTCGGACGGCGTCGGCCCGGTGTCTCGCCGGGCGGGGCGCTGGCCAGGGGAAAAGGGTGCATGGCGCTCCTGGAGCAGTAGTGATCATTTCGGTTCCACAAGATCAGGGATCTTGGGATCGCGCGGCGCGCTACCGGCCAGCCAGCCCTCGCCCGTGCCCCGAGGGAGTGAACCGCTTCCCGGGGCGCAGCGGGCCTGCCGCCGTGGCGGCCGGCCCGCTGCGCCGGCGGAGTGGACTGCCCGCTCGTTGCCCGGCGCACGGTGTGTGCCACTGCCCGGTGCGCCGTCGCGGCGGGGCAGGCGCGTGGAATGCGGACGCGGGGGCCGGTGTTGTGCGGCTTGTGGGTGAGGTGTCGCGGGACGGTGTCTTCTCGGCGGCCGGGCGTGCGTCCGTCCGTGAGCGGCTGGCGGCCGAGCGTGCGGAGACGGGCGCGCAGATCGCGGCGCTGAGTCGGGACTTCGATCAGATCGTCGAGGCCAATGCCCTGGTGGCGGTCGATGACGAGCACGACCCCGAGGGGTCGAGCACCGCCTTCGAGCGGGCGCACATCGCCGCCCTGCTGGCGCAGGCGCACGGCCGTCTCGTCGATCTGGACCGGGCGTCGGAGCGGCTGGAGCGAGGCGATTACGGGCGGTGCGAGGGGTGCGGCGAGCGGATACCCGCGGAACGGCTGGAGGTGCGTCCGGCCGCCGGTATGTGCGTGCGCTGCGCCGCGGCCCGTCCCGACTGACCGGGGGCGGTCGCGCCGCCCGCCGTGGGTCCGCCACCTGGTCCACCGGTGCCGACACCCAGTACCGGGAGCCTGCCGGGCGGCCTGGGATCAGACCGTGATGGTCGTGAGGAGGTCGGCCAGCTCGCCGGGTTTCGACAGGAACGGGGAATGGCTGCTCGCCAGGTGGTGAACGGCTTTCGCGCGCGTCGCCATCCTTTCCTGCTGTGCCGGGGGAATCGTGCGGTCCTGGTCGCAGACGATGTAGCTGGACGGAATGGTGTGCCAGCCGCTCCGGGTGATGCGGTCCGTGGCGCAGCGGGCGCTGTGCGGGACCAATCGGGCCGCGGCGCGGGCGGATTCCGCCGGCGGGGCATCCGCGTAAAGGGTGGCCCGAGGGTTGGGGGTGGGCGGGACGAGGCCGTCCACCACGTCCAGGTCCGGCTCGGAGGCGTCACGGAAGGAGAGCAGGTTCTCGGACCTGTCGAGCTGATAGGCGGCCAGATAGACAAGGCGGGTGACCTGCGGGATTCCCGCGGTGGCTTCGGTCACCGGAATGCCGCCGTAGGAATGTGCCACGACGGCGACGGGGCCGCCGATGGCGCCGATCGCCGTCCGGACGGCTTCGGCGTCGTCGTGCAGGCCGGGGAGTGGGCCGGGCGGCGGGGGTGTCCGTAGCGCGCTGGGCAGATCGACCGTGCGCGAGGCCCGGCCTCGGGCGATGAGTTCGGCCTGCAGGTTCGCCCAGCACCAGGAGCCGTGCCAGGCACCGTGTACCAGCAGCAGCGTCGGGCGGGCGGTGGCGATCACGACGGACATCATCCTCCCGTTCGGCAGGTGTGCCGTCCTCCCGTTCGGCAGGCGCGCCGCGCAGGTGCCGGGGGGCGAACGGCGCCGTGATGGGGGTGAGCGGCGGGGACGAATTCCGGCGTCTGAGACCATTGGGGTGGCCGGGGCTGCGGAAGATTGCGGGGCGGAGCGGTGACGACGATGGTGCGGGCGGGGGCGCGCGATGCCAAACGGATCAGCCGGTTGGTGCGGAATTCGGGGGCCTATCAGGGGCCGTACGCCTCGATGGTGGACGGTTATCGGGTGGGGCCCGACTATCTGGCGGCCCACCGGGTGTTCATGGCGGTGGAGGGGGACGGGGAACGCGACGGCGACGGGGGCGGCGGGCGGCTGCTCGGGTTCTACTCGTTGATCGTGGAGCCGCCGGAACTGGATTTGATGTTCGTGGCGGACGATGTGCAGGGAGCCGGGATAGGGCGGCTTCTCGTCGAGCACATGCGGGGCGAGGCGCGGCGGGCGGGGATCACGCAGGTGCGGGTGGTGTCCCATCCGCCGGCCGAGGGCTTCTACCGGAGTGTGGGGGCCCTGAGAAGCGGAACGGAACGGGCCAGGCCGCCCGCGGTGATGTGGGATCGGCCGGAATTCGTGATCCCCGTGGGGAGCGCGCAGGAATGAGTTCGATGCGGACGTTCGAGGACCTGGTGGCCGAGGCCGATGCGGTGTCGGTCGAGGGCTGGGACTTTTCGTGGCTGGCGGGCCGGGCCACCGAGGAGCGGCCCTCGTGGGGATATCAGCGGGCGATGAGCGGGCGGCTGGCGGGGGTGTCGGCGGCGCTGGACGTGCAGACGGGCGGCGGGGAAGTGCTCGCCGCGGCCGAGAAGATGCCGTCGGCGATGGTCGCCACGGAATCCTGGCCGCCGAACGTCGCCAAGGCCACGGAGCTGCTGCATCCCCTCGGCGCCGTCGTGGTGGCGGATGCGGACGAGCCGCCGCTGCCGTTCGCCGACGCCGCCTTCGACCTGGTGACCAGCCGGCATCCGGTGACGGTGTGGTGGGAGGAGATCGCACGGGTGCTGCGGCCCGGTGGCAGGTACTTCTCCCAACAGGTCGGCCCGGCAAGCGTGTTCGAGCTGGTGGAGTACTTCCTGGGGCCGCAGCCCGAAGACGTGCGGCGCGCCCGCCATCCCGAGGACGCCCGCCGGGACGCGGAGGCGGCCGGTCTGGAGGTGGTCGATCTGCGTGCGGAGTCGCTGCGGGCGGAGTTCTTCGATATCGGGGCGGTCGTCTACTTCCTGCGGAAGGTGGTCTGGATGGTGCCCGGGTTCACCGTCGGGCAATACCGGGACCGGTTGCGGGAGTTGGACGGCGTGATCCGGCGGGAGGGCACGTTCGTGGCCCATACGACGCGGTTCCTGATCGAGGCGCGCAAGCCCGGCGGTCCGGCCTGAGCCCACGCGCCCGACCCCGGCGTCCCGGGGCCAGGGGGTGTCGTCGTTCCCCGGACCATCCGTACGGTCGGCCCGGCGGGAGGTCGACGCCACCGCCGGGCCGACGCCACCCGCCGGGCCGGCGATCTTCGCTGAGGGCTGTCCCGCGATCCCCGGCGGGACGGCCCCTCAGGCCGGCGCCACCAGCTTCTCGTGTTCCGCGCCCCACAGGTCCTCCGCCCCGTCCGGCAGCAGCAGGACGCGGTCGGGGCGCAGGGCCGTGACCGCGCCCGGGTCGTGGGTGACCATCACGATCGCGCCGGGATAGCCGTCGACCGCCGCCAGGACCTCGGCCCGGGAGGCCGGGTCGAGGTTGTTGGTGGGCTCGTCCAGAAGGAGGACGTTGGCACCGGAGTGGACGAGACCGGCCAGGGCGAGGCGGGTCTTCTCGCCGCCGGACAGGACGCGGGCGGGTTTGTCGGCGTCGTCGCCGGTGAAGAGGAACGAGCCCAGGACCTGGCGGGCCTCGCCGTCGGTGAGGTGCGGGGCGGCGGCCGCCAGGTTCTGCCGGACGGTGGCCGCCGGGTCGAGGGTGTCGTGCTCCTGGGCGAAGTAGCCGAGCCGTAGGCCGTGGCCGGCGACGACGCGTCCCGAGTCGGGGGTCTCCCGGCCCGCGAGGAGGCGCAGCAAGGTGGTCTTGCCGGCGCCGTTGAGGCCGAGGACGACCAGCCGGCTGCCGCGGTCGACGGCCAGGTCGACGCCGGTCAGCACCTGGTGGCTGCCGTACGCCTTGGTCAGGCTGATCGCGCCCAGGGGGGTGCGGCCGCACGGGGCGGGTTCCGGGAGCCGGATGCGGGCGGTCTTCTCGGTGCGCCGGGCCGGTTCGAGGCCGGCCAGCAGGCGATCCGCGCGGCGGGCCATGTTCTTCGCCGCGACGGCGGTCGAGACGTGTGAGCGCATCTTGTCGGCCTGGGTGCGCAGCGCGGCCGCCTTGCGCTCGGCGTTGGCACGCTCGCGGGTACGGCGGCGGTCGTCGGCGGCGCGCTGGGTGCGGTAGGCGCTCCAGGTGGTGTTGTGGACGTCGATCGTGGTGCGGAGCGGGTCCAGGTGGAAGACCCGGTTGACGATGCCCGCCAGGAAGTCGGTGTCGTGGCTGATGAGCACGAGGCCGCCCCGATGGCCCGTCAGGAAGGTGCGCAGCCAGCCGACGGAGTCGGCGTCCAGGTGGTTGGTGGGCTCGTCGAGCAGGAGCGTGTCGTGGTCGGCGGCCAGGATGCGGGCCAGTTCGACGCGTCGCCGCTGGCCGCCGGAGAGCGTGCCGACGGGCTGGTCCATGACCCGGGTGGGGAGCCCCACGCCGGCCGCGATCCGGGCCGCCTCGCCCTCGGCCGCGTATCCGCCGCGTGCCTGGAAGTCGGCCTCGGCGCGGGCGTAGGCGGCCATCGCCCTTTCCTGGGCGGTCGGCCCCGCGGCGTCGGCCATCGCGGTCTCGGCGGCCCGCAGCGCCCGTACGGCCCGGTCCAGGCCGCGGGCGGCGAGGATCCGGTCGGTGACGGTGGTGGCCGGGTCGGCCGTCCGGGAGTCCTGGGCGAGGTGGCCGAGGGAGCCGGTGCGGGTGAGGGCGCCGGCGGCCGGGCGGTCCCGGCCGGCGAGCGTGTGCAGCAGGGTGGTCTTGCCGGCGCCGTTGCGGCCGACGAGGCCGATGCGGTCGCCGGGGGCGACGTGGAAGGACAGGTTGGCGAGGAGAAGTCGGGCGCCGACGCGTACGTCGACACCGCGCGCGGTGATCATGAAGAGTGCTCCGGAAGGAAAGCTCACGGCAGAGGGACACACGGGTGGCGTCGAAGCCGGTGTCGGAGCTAGGAAATCCGGGGCGTAGACATGACGGCGAGGCTAGCGGGGCGCCCCCGCCGCTCGCATCCTGATTTTCGTCGTCGCAGGTGAGCGGTGCTTTTCGGGGAGGGGTGGGCCGCGCCGGGGCAGGGCGGGCGGCTTCGCTGTCACCGCCGTCGCGCCGAGGCGAGCGTCGTCCGCGCCTCCGCCTCGGTCAGTCCCGTACTGCAGGCGGCGTCGAGGAGTCGGGCGGCCAGTTCCGCGTCCAGGCCCGCTTCGTGGGCGCGGCAGGCGGCCCAGAAGAGGCGGGCGTTGCGCTGCCCTTCAGGAGAGCTGCGGACGAAGCGCACGAGTGCCGCGGCGGGCTGCGGTGGGACGGTGGGCGTGTCCTCGCCGTGTGCCGTGGGCCGGGCGGCGGTCCGGGTGGCGGGCCGGGCGGTGAGCAGGGCGAGCAGGGCGTGCGGGGCGGGTGCGGGCACGTGGGGTGCGCCGGGCGCGAGCACATAGCGGCCGCGAGCCGTGAGGGAGCCGGGTCCGACCAGATAGCCGCCGGCCCCGCGGATGTCGATGCCGGGGGCGAGCCGTCCCACGGAGTTGGGGACGGGCGGGGCGGGCGGGCCGGTGAGCCAGAGGTGGCGGCCGCCGCTGGGGGTGCGGACGGTGACCGTGGGCGGCAGCGGGAAGCGGTGCTGCTCGGCGAGGAGGCGGAGGGCGGTGAGGGCGTCGGCACCGTGCTTGGTGTCGAGGTCGATGCCGATGAGGTGGTGCGGCGGGAGGCCGCAGGCGATGCCGTACCCGGTGGCCCAGGGGGCGGCGGCGAACATCCGGCGGATGCCGAGCGGGTCGGTGGTCGCGTCGTGGACGCCGTGTCCGAGACGGCCGCAGGCGCCGCGGCAGGGCGGTGTCCCGGGATGGCCGCGGTGCGGTGAGCGGACGGCGGGGTGCTTGGTGCGGGTCAGCGGGATGACGGAGTAGCCGCGCTCGGCGGCGTGCAGGGCGTGGGCGAGCGCGGCGGCGTGGGCGTCCGGATACGGGCGGAACGGTGGGCGCCGGGAGTTCCGGAGTCCGGTGGGCGAGGGGTCGGTGGCGGTGCTTCGGGGCGTGCCCATGAGCCTATTTTCGTACGAGCGTTCGAAAAAAGAAAGAGGGAGGGGCGCGAAGCCCACGAAAGAGGCTGGTCGCGCGGGTTTAGGTGCAGAGGTGGGGGCGCTGGGGCGCGGAGATGGTTTATCCGATGTTCCTCATACTTGCGAGGGAATCAACCCTTGATGACGGGTTCGCCGGGGATTCGGTGGGCAATTCTGAGGTCGCGACGTCGAGGCACGCACCGAGCGGTTGGCCAACTGCACGGTGACAAAACGGAGTTGGCAAGTAACACCGACCACGTAGTTGTGTTCCGTAGGAGGAATAGACATGGCAAGTACCCGTACCGCCCGCGTCATCGCCGTTGCCGCCGCACTGCCCTTCGCGGCGGTTCTCTTCAGCGGTGTGGCGCAGGCCGACAACGGCGGCCTGGCGAACAACGGGTCGAGCGCGGCCGCGGTGAGTCAGACGGGGACCGGCGTCGCCGGCCACAACCACGGAAACTCGACCACCGGTCAGCAGGTCGCCAACGGCGCCGGCGCCTCCAACCAGAACAACACCGCGAGCGTGAACGGCTCCGGCTACACCGCCATCGACCAGGACAACGCGAGCGTCACCTTCGGTAACAACATCGGCTGACCCGGCCCGCCGCCATGGGGAGCGGCCGACCGGAAGGTGATGCGTCGAGGCGGTGCGGAGGGTACGGGCTGCGCCGGAGATCACTGCGCCGACCTTGACAGTGAGCGGGTTTCTGACGGACAGTCAGAAACCCGCTCACTCGTTCGTGCGTCCGGGTTCCCTGTGCACCGGGCCTACGGCCATCAGAAGGGGAGGCTGCCGCCGTGCACCTCGCCCCCACCGCGCGCCAGCAGCGGCTGCGCGCCGAACTCCGCAGCTATTTCCGGGACCTGCTCCCCGACGGTCCCGTCGAGGGCGCCGCCGACCAGCGCGCGGTGCTGCGCCGGATCGGCGCCGACGGCCTGTTGGGGCTGGGCTGGCCGGTCGCGTACGGCGGTCAAGGGCGCGGCCCCGACGAGCAGTTCGTCTTCTTCGACGAGGCGTACCGCGCGGGCGCACCGGTCTCGATGGTCACCCTCAACACCGTCGGGCCGACCCTGATGAAGTACGGCACCCGGCGCCAGAAGGACTTCTTCCTGCCGCGCATCCTCAGCGGCGAGATCGTCTTCGCGATCGGCTACACCGAGCCGGCGGCGGGCACCGACCTGGCGGCGCTGCGCACGCGGGCCGTGCGGGACGGCGAGGACTGGCTGATCGACGGCGGCAAGAGCTTCACCAGCAACGCCCATCAGGCCGACTGGATCTGGCTCGCCTGCCGCACCGACCCGGACGCCCCCAAGCACAAGGGCATCTCCCTCGTCCTGGTGCCGACCGACGCCCCCGGCTTCTCCTGGACGCCGATCGAGACGGTCGGCGGCCTGGTGACCACCGCCACGTACTACGACGGGGTACGCGTCCCGGCCGGCAACCTCGTCGGCGAGGAGAACGCCGGCTGGCGGCTGATCACCCATCAACTCAACCATGAACGGGTCGCGTTGGCCGCCATCGGCATGCAGGCCGAGGACGCCCTCGACGCGGCCCTGGCCCACGCCCGTACCCCCGCCCCGGGGACCGGGGAGCGTCCCGCGGACCGGCCGTGGGTAAGGGCCCGGATCGCCGAGGCGCACGCCCGGCTGGCCGCCACCCGGCTGCTGAACTGGCGGTTGGTGGGCGAGGTGGGCGCCGGGACGCTGAGCCCCGGCGACGCCAGCGGCGTCAAGTTCGCCGGGACGGAGAGCGCCGTCGAGGTCTACCGGCTGTGCCAGGAGGTGATCGGCGACGCCGCCCTGGTGCGGGCCGGTTCGCCGGGCGCCTTCGGGGACGGCGGGCTGGAGCGGATGAACCGTGCGGCGCAGATCAACACCTTCGGGGGCGGCGTGAGCGAGGTCCAGAGGGAAATCGTGGCGACGATGCGACTGGGAATGCGAAGGGGGCGGCGGTGAGCGACCTCGCTGCGCGGCTGAAGGCGTACGAGGGGCGGCCCACGGCCGTCGCCGGGCTCGGCAAGGACCCGGTCAACGAGCCGATGATCAGGCACTGGTGCGAGGCGGTGGGCGACGCCAACCCCGCCTACCGCGGTCCGGACGCCATCGCCCCGCCGACCATGCTCCAGGCGTGGACGATGGGCGGCCTCTCGGGGCACACCACCGGCCACTCACCGGCGTGGGACGAGCTGTCCGCGCTGCTGGACGGCGCCGGCTACACCTCGATCGTCGCCACCGACTGCGAGCAGGAGTATCTGCGCCCGCTGCGCCCCGGCGACCGGATCACCTTCGACGCGGTCATCGAGTCCGTGTCGGAGCGCAAGACGACGAAGCTGGGGACCGGGCACTTCGTCACGACGCGGATGGACATCCGGGTGGCGGGGGACCCGGAGCCGGTGGGGACGCACCGGTTCCGGATCCTCAAGTACGCGCCGGCCGCCGCCCGGAAGCCGGCGGCGCGCCGCCCGCGCCCCGTCGTCAACCGCGACAACGCCGGCTTCTGGGACGGCGTCGCGCGCCACCGGTTGCTGATCCAGCGGTGCCGGGGCTGCGGCACCCTCCGCCTGCCCTGGCTGCCCGGCTGCAACGCCTGCGCCTGCCGGGAGTGGGACACCGTCGAGGCGAGCGGCGAGGGCACTGTCCATTCGTACGTGGTGATGCACCATCCGCCCTTCCCGGCCTTCGACCCCCCGTACGCCGTGGCCCTGGTCGAGCTCGCCGAAGGGGTGCGGATGGTCAGCAACGTGGTCGGGGTGCCCTGCGACAAGGTGCGGATCGGGATGCCGGTGCGGCTCGAGTTCCTGAGGGTGGACGAGGAGTGGGAGCTGCCGGTGTTCCGCTGCGCGGACGGTTCCTTCACGGGGGAGGCGGGCTGAGATGGACTTCACGCCCACGGAGGAGCAGCAAGCCGCGAGCGCCCTGGCGGCGGAGATCTTCACCGATCTGTCCACGCCGGACCGGCTCGCCGCGCTGGGCACGGCCGCCGACGCCGAGCTGTGGAAGGCGCTGTGCGCGGCCGGGCTGCCGGGCGCGGCCGAGGAGACCGGACTGCTGGGCCTGGCGCTGCTGCTGGAGGAACAGGGGCGGACGACGGCCCAGGTGCCGTTCGCGGCGAGCTGTGTGTACGGCGTGCTGGCCGTCGCCCGGCACGGCACGGGCGAGCAGCGGGACCGGCTGCTGCCGGGGCTGCGCGCGGGTGCCCGAGTGGCGGCCGGCGCGCTTCCGGCCCAGGCGGGCGTACGGGCCGAGGCGGGCGTACGGGCCGAGGCGGGGCGGCTGACCGGAGTGGTCCCGGTGGTGCCGTGGCTGCGCGAGGCCACCGATGTCCTGGTGGCGGACGCCGGGCGGCGGCTGTGGCTCGTGCGCGGGGACGACCCCGGGGTGGGGCGGCAGTCGGTGGAGACGACCGCGCCCTGGTCGGCGGGGCGGCTCGACCTGGCGGGCGCGCGCGGTGAGCGGCTGGGCGGCCCCGGAGCGTACGCGGAGGTGCTCGCCACCGCCCGTACCGCCTTCGCCGCGCTCCAGGCCGGGGTCTGCGCGGGCTCGCTGGCGCGGGCGGTCTCCCACACCACCACCCGGGAGCAGTTCGGGCGCCCGCTCTCCACCAACCAGGGCGTCCTGCTGCGGGCCGCCGACGCCTACATGGACACCGAGGCGATCCGGGTCACCGCGTACGAGGCGGCCTGGCGCCGGGACGAAGGGCTGGACGCCGCCCCGCACGCGCTGACCGCCGCCTGGTGGGCCGCCGAGGCCGGGACCCGGGTGGTGCATGCCGGACAGCATCTGCACGGCGGCATCGGCGCCGACGTCGAGCACCCGGTGCACCGGCACTTCCTCTGGGGCCGGCAGCTGGGCGCGTACGCCGGCTCCGGTGCCGCGCTCCTGGAGGAGCTGGGGGACCTGCTGACCGAGCAGGGCCGGCCACCGGACGGGGACGGCCGGTCGAGCGACGAGGAGGGCCGATTGGCGCACGAGGAGAGCCGGCGGACGCACGGGGAGACCCGGCGGACGGACGAGGAGAGCCGGCGGACGCACGGGGAGACCCGGCGGACGGACGAGGAGGGCCGGGCATGAGGGCCGGTGACGAGCTGCCGCCGCTGGAGATCCGCATCACCCGCACCCTGATCGTCGCCGGAGCACTCGCCTCCCGCGACTTCCAGGACGTGCACCACGACGCCGAGCTCGCCAAGGAGAAGGGCTCGCCCGACATCTTCATGAACATCCTGACCACCAACGGCCTGGTCGGCCGGTACATCACCGACCACTTCGGCCCCACGGCCGTGCTCCGCAAGGTGGCCATCCGACTCGGCGCCCCCAACTACCCCGGAGACACGATGACGTTGACGGGAACGGTCGCCGAGGTCGAGGGCGATACCGCGCGGGTGCGCGTCATCGGCGCCAACACCCTCGGCAAGCACGTCACCGGCACGGTGACCGTCCGCGTTCCGGAGGGCGTCGCATGAGCGTCCGCCGCCGCGACTCGCTCTCCGGCCGGGCCGCCATCGCCGGCATCGGCGCCACCGAGTTCTCCAAGGACTCCGGTCGCAGCGAACTCACCCTCGCCGTCGAGGCCGTCCACGCCGCCCTCGACGACGCCGGACTCACTCCCGCGGACGTCGACGGCCTGGTCACCTTCACCATGGACACCAACCCCGAGATCACCGTCGCCCAGGCGGCCGGGATCGGTGAACTGTCCTTCTTCTCCCGGGTGCACTACGGCGGCGGCGCGGCCTGCGCCACGGTCCAGCAGGCCGCACTCGCGGTCGCCACCGGCGTCGCCGACGTCGTCGTCTGCTACCGGGCGTTCAACGAGCGCTCCGGCCGCCGCTTCGGCTCCGGCGTCCAGCAGCGCGAGCCGTCCGCCGAGGGCGCGGCACTCGGCTGGAACCTCCCGTACGGGCTGCTCACCCCCGCCTCCTGGGTCGCCATGGCCGCCCAGCGGTACCTCCACACCTACGGCCTGACCCCGGACGCCTTCGGCCCCGTCGCCGTCACCGACCGGCGCCATGCCGCCCGCAACCCGGCCGCGTACTTCTACGGCAAGCCCATCACCCTCGCCGACCATGCGGCCTCCCGGTGGATCGTGGAGCCCCTGCGGTTGCTGGACTGCTGCCAGGAGACGGACGGGGGGCAGGCGATCGTCGTGACCGCCCCGGAGCGCGCCCGCGACCTCCGCCGCCCGCCGGTGCTGGTGACGGCCGCGGCGCAGGGCGCCGGCCGGGCGCAGGAGCAGATGACCAGCTTCTACCGCGACGATCTGACGGGTCTGCCCGAAATGAACGTCGTGGCACGGCAGTTGTGGCGGAGTTCGGGGCTCACCCCCGCCGACATCGATGTCGCGGTCCTCTACGACCACTTCACGCCGTTCGTGCTGATGCAGCTGGAGGAGTTCGGTTTCTGCGCTCCCGGTGAGGCCGCCGACTTCGTGGCCGCCGACGCGCTGCCGCTCAACACCCACGGTGGCCAGCTCGGCGAGGCGTATCTGCACGGCATGAACGGCATCGCGGAGGCCGTGCGGCAGCTGCGCGGCACGTCCGTCAACCAGGTCCCGGGCGCGGAGCGGGTGCTGGTGACGGCGGGGACCGGGGTGCCGACGTCGGGGCTGGTTCTGGGGCGGGACGACTGACGGGCGGGGCGACTGACGGGCAGGGCGGCGGACGGGCGGGGCGACCGACCGGCAGGAGGGCCGACGGGCGGGATGCGGGACGGCTGGGCCGGCGGCGGCCTGCCACTTCATCCGGCGTGGGTGATCTTCGGCTCCCCGTCGGGCACATTCAGTGGCTCTTTGCAGCCCATCGCGAAGTGGGCGTGGCCGGCGAGGTGGGAGGCGAGGTAGGCGAGATCTTCGCGGCGTTGGGCGTTGCCTTCGGCTGCGGGGCCGGAAGCGTGCGCCTGGACGGTCAGGAAGGTGGTGCCGGGTTTGGCGGAGTGGGTCCTCGACGCGCTGTCGGGCAGGCTGCACGGGATGCGGATGGCGGCGTCCTGCTCGTAGGAGAGGGCCTTGTCGCCGGCGTAGAGACGAATGGGCGAACCGGCAGGTGTGGAACGCCCACGCGCATGCGTAGCCGCTGGTCGCCTCCACAGGGGCGACCCCACGCCGACCGACCCAGGCCCTAGGGGTACCGACCCGCCCGTCCGCCCTGAGGAGGTACCGCGCAGGCTGTCCGTACAACTTGAGGGGGATGGTTCTTCGGCACCTGGGGCCGATCCCCTGGCCCCGCGCCGCTTCTAGCGTGGAGTTCATGACCACGACAGTGTGCAAGGGCGCCTCGACCGCCGCTGTGTTCCCGACGTTCGCGTCCTACGTACGGGCCCGGGGGCCGGTCCTGCTGCGCGCTGCGCGGTCCCTGTCCGCCAATCCGAACGACGCCGAGGACCTGCTCCAGACCGCGCTCGCCAAGACCTTTGTGGCCTGGGAGCGCATCGAGGACCACCGCGCCCTGGACGGCTACGTCCGCCGCGCGCTGATCAACACCCGTACCTCGGAGTGGCGCAAGCGCAAGGTCGAGGAATTCGCCTGCGACGAACTCCCCGAGCCGGAGCCGTTCCCCGCACCCGATCCGGCCGAGCTCCAGGGTCTGCGGGACGCGATGTGGCGGGCGGTGATGCGGCTGCCTCCCCGCCAGCGGGCGATGGTCGTCCTGCGCTACTACGAGGACCTCAGCGAGGCCCAGACGGCCGAGGTCATGGAGGTCTCGATCGGCACGGTCAAGAGCGCCGTGTCCCGCGCTCTGGCCAAGCTCCGGGAGGACCCGGAACTCGCCATGATCGGGTAGGGCGGAAATCCGGTGTCGTCCCGGCCCGCCCCCGCTAGGTTGGCGCGATGTCCGAACTCCGCACCGAACGACTGCTCCTGCGCCACTGGCGGCCGTCCGACCACGCTCCCTGGGCAGTGATGAACGCCGACCCCGAGGTCCGCGCCCACTTCCCCCAGGTGCTCACCCGGGAGCAGAGCGAGGCGTCGGTGGCCCGCTTCCAGGCCGACCTCGACCGGCGGGGCTGGGGATGGTGGGCGGTCGAGGTGCTCGCGACCGGGGAGTTCATCGGCTTCACCGGGCTGGACCCGGTGGACGAGGAGATGCCGTTCACCGGAGTGGAGGCCGGCTGGCGACTGGCCCGCCGAGCCTGGGGCCACGGTTACGCCACCGAGGCCGCTCGCGCGGTGCTCTCCTTCGGCTTCCGGACCCTGCGCCTGCCGGAGATCCTCGCCGTCACCACCGTCAGCAACCTCCGCTCCCAGGCGGTGATGCGCCGCCTCGGCATGACCCACGACCCGGCCGACGACTTCGACGACCCGACCGTTCCGGCGGGCCCCCTGCGCCCCAGCGTGGTGTACCGCATCCCGGCCGAAGGGCACCGGCCCTGAGCCGGGCCCGCCGAGGGCAGGCCCCGGGCGGGGTCGGCCTCGTTCAGTGCCCGGAGGCGGCGTAGGCGACGAAGTCGGCCCAAGCGGCCGGGTCGAAGCGGAGCTGCGGGCCGAGGGGGTTTTTGGAGTCGCGGAGGCGGATGGTGGAGGGGGCGGTGGCGACCTCGACGCACTCGGGCCCGTTGCCGTGGTCGCTGTAGCTGCTCTTGATCCACGTCAGCTCGGAAGTGCTTCCGGCTGAAGGCTTGAGGGTCATGTCTCTCCCAGCACTTTCTCGATGAAGGCCAGTGACTCCCTGGGGGTGAGAGCCTGCGCCCGGACAATTCCGTACCGAAGCTCAAGGATCCGGAGCTGTTGCGGGTTGGAGATCACGCGGCTGGTGAACTGCCCTTCCGAGCGGCCCACGGCCGATCCGTCCCGGAACTTCAGGACTTCGATCTCACCGTGCATCCCCGCGTGGTCCTCGCGCTCTGTCGGCATCACCTGGATCTCGACGGTGCGCAACTGCCCTACTTGCAACAGACGTTCGAGCTGTCGGCGCAGCACCATTGTGCCTCCGATCGGCCGTCGGAGCGTCACCTCTTCCTGGACGAAGGTGAGAGCCGGGGCGGGTGACCGGTCGAAGATCGACCGACGTGCCAGCCGCGCCTCGGTGAGACGCTCGATGTGGTCCTGTGAGTAGGCGGGCCGCCGCATCTCGAAAAGTGCCCGTGTGTACTCCTCCGTCTGCAGCAGCCCGTGCAGGTTGTGACTGCCGTACCAGCCGACCTCGACCGCCTCCGCCTCCCACTTCGTCAGGTCCCGGACCTTCTTCGGGTACCGCGCCCGCTTCACGTCCTCCTTCATCGCGGCGATCTTGCCACCCGCGCCCAGGATGCCGTCCGCCTTGTCGAGGAATTCCGGGCGCGGGATCCGGGCGCCCCGCTCGATCTTGTAGATCAGGTTCGGCCCGTAGCCCATGGCCTCCCCGAACTCGGCGGGGCGCATCCCCGCCTCCTCCCGCCAGAGCTTGAGCTGGCGTCCGACGGCCTGGGCGACGGCCCTCGATTCGTCCTCCGGGCCGAAGTCCCAACTCGCCTCGTCCGCTTCGTCCATGCTCATCCGGCCGCACCTCCTTGGACCGCGGGTACGCCCTGGACATGCCGAGGACAGATAACGGTGAGTACCCGCTCCATCACTGTTCAGCGTAAGCGTGGGCGACCACGCTGAGTGACGTGAATCAGCACATTGCCGAGCGCAAGCTCCACTTCCACGTCCAGTTGTCCGCCACGCGCCGGGGTGCACGCCTCGCGCGGCTGCTGGCCACCGAGCAACTCCGCGCCTGGGGGCTGCCGTTCGAGGACCCGGTGCTGGTGGTGGCCGAACTGGCCGCGAACGCTGCCTCGCACGGACGCGTGGCGGGGCGGGACTTCCGGCTCGTGCTGTCCTGTGACGGGGACAGGCTCCGTATCGAGGTGACGGATCCGCGTGGCGATCGGCTGCCGGTGCAACACGGCGTGGGCGGAGGGGAGTCGGGGCGCGGGTTGGTGATCGTCGGTGCGTTCGCCGACCGGTGGGGGGTGTGGTGGGGCCCGGTGCCGTGCAAGACGGTCTGGGCGGAGTTCGCGACGGCGTCCTTGTGGGGTGGGTGAGCATCGCCGGTGGGGGTGGGGCGAGCCGTCAACCGAAGGCCGGGAAACGGGGCTTCGGCGCTCCGGATGTCGGCGCCGCGGGCCGTCACCACACCAAGAACCGCAGGTGAGAAACCCATCCCACCCAGCCAAACCCCGTCGGGGTCACTCGCGCGGGTGATCCGGTGCCCGTGAACTGGCTTTTGCGGAGTGTCTCGGTGCACTCTCGGCAGCAACGACCGCAGACATGCGACGGCCCCCGGCCGGGACGGACATCCCGAGACGAGGGCCTGACCACCGAGGAAGTAGGAGCTTCCCGATGGCTGAGAAGCAGCTTAACGCGCCCGCGCCCACGCAGTATGTGATTCGCCGGTCTTCCGGCGGGGTCCGCAAGGTGACCGAGTTCCAGGAGCCGGGCTACACCATCATCGGCAACCACCTCGCCCAGCACGGCGCGTTGTCGGCCACGGCGATCGGCATCGCGACGTACATCCAGTCGCTGCCGGAGGGCGCGCCGGTCGACATCCGTACGCTCGCCGGGAAGTTCGCGGAGGGACGGGTGCGGATCGCCGCCGCGTTACGGGAGCTGGAGGCGTACGGGTATCTCGAACGGGTCCGGCGGCGCACCGACGACGGGCGGATGGTCACGATCACGATCTCGTACAACAACCCCGCGGTGACGCGCGCCCGGCGGGAGCGGCGGGAGCGGCGGGAGCGGCGAGGCGTCGACCGGGTGGGGGCGGGGGCGGACGGGCGGTGCGGCACACCGCAGCCGGGCCCGGCCGCAGCCCCGGAGCCGGGCCCGTGCTCGGCTCCCACTCCCCGGCCGGCGAGCGTCCGGGCCCCGGCCGTTCCGCCGCAGTCGCCCGCACCCCGACCCGGCCCCGTGGGGCCCGGCGCCCCGCTGCCGCGGGCCCGCTCCCGCGAGCACCACGCGGCGGCCTGCGCCCTGCTCGCCACCCTGCGCCGCGACGACCCCCGCCTGCTGCTCGCCGTACGGGACGTCGACCGGCTCGCCCCGGCGGCGGCCGCCTGGTTGGAACGCGGGGCCACCCCGGACGCGGTACGCCGGATCCTCACCACCGGCCTCCCAGATCTCATGCGGCACCCCGCCGCCCTCCTCGCCCACCGCCTCGTCGCGCTCCTGCCGCCTCCCCTTCCGGCGGCGCAGGCAGCCGCCCCGGCCCCGCTCCCGCTCCGCACCTGCGACGGCTGCGACCGTGCCTTTCGCGCGCCGGAGCCGGGGCGCTGCCGTGACTGCCGGGGTGGGACGTCGGCAGCGGCGGCCGGCAGATGACGCCCTGAGCGGCCCTGCGGTGCGCTGTAGTGCCCTGTGGTGCCGTGACCGGCGAAGCCGCCGAAGAGTTCCTCGGTAGGCGCCCCGGTGTCCCCGCCCCTACCTGCCGCGGTGCATGAGGAGGTGGCCGACGGCCTGCTCCAGCTCCGCGATGCGGTTGGCGAGGCCGTCGGCTTCGGAGTCCTCGGCGTTGCGCAGCAGCACCTCGATCTGGGTGAGCCGGCCGGCGATCTCGGCGAGGCGGGCGGCCTCGCCGGGGGCGGTGGTGGCGACGGCGTCCTGGCCCGGGGGGAGAGGCGGCTGGGCAGGCCGGGCGGGGGTGGCCGCGGGGGCCTGCTCGGGGGGAGGGGGGCCGTCCGTGCCGGGCGGTGGCCCGGTGGCGTTCCTGGGCGGCGGGCCGTCGGGGAGTTCGACGGTTTCCACCGGCTGCGCGGGCTGGGGGGAGGCGGCGGGCGCGGCCGGTGGAGCGGCTTCTCCCGCGCCTCCCGGTTCGCCTGCGCCTCCCGTGTCTTCCACCTCTCCCACGTGTCCCGCCCCCTCCGCTTCTCCCGCACCGTGCGCGTCCTCGTCCGACGTCAGCAGTCGCGTCAACTGATCGGCCTGGGCGGCGAGCTGGACGTTCTTGCGGTGCAGTTCCAGGAAGACGTTGACCTTGGTGCGCAGCAGCCAGGGATCGAAGGGTTTGATGAGGAAGTCCGCCGCGCCGACGGTGTAGCCGCGGTAGGCGTAGTTGGGGTCCACGGCGGCGCCGGTCAGCAGGATGACCGGCACGTCCTTGGTCTGGTCGAGGCCCTTGATGTTGGCGGCGGTCTCGAAGCCGTTCATGCCCGGCATCATGACGTCGATGAGGACGACCGCGAACTCCTCGCGCAGCATGGCCTTGAGCGCCTCCTCGCCCGAGCGGGCCCGGACCACGCGCCGGCTGAGCGAACCGAGGACGGCCTCCAGCGCGACCAGGTTCTCCTCCATGTCGTCCACGATGAGGATGCTGGCGGTGCTGTCGGGCGCGTGGGTCATGTGGCCTCCCCCGTCATGTCGTCGGGACCGTTCCTGTCCGCCGGTGTTCCGCGGGTGCCGTCACCGGGGGCCGCCGGAGCGGCGGCCTCGTCGTCCTCGGACGGTTCCGGACCTACGACGGTGGCCTGCGGGTCCAGCAGGCGGCAGATGACCGCCAGCAGCCGGTCGACGTCGACCGGCTTGGGAATGTAGTCGTCGGCGCCGCTCTCGATCGCCTTCTCCCGGTCGCCCGGCATGGCCTTCGCGGTGAGGGCGATGACCGGCAGGTCCGCGAAGCGGGGTGCGCGACGGATCGCCTTGATCATCTCGTAGCCGTCCATCTCGGGCATCATGATGTCCATCAGGATCAGCGCCACATCGGGCGTCCGGTCCAGGACTTCGAGACCTTCGCGGCCGTTCTCCGCGTACTTCACGCTGATGCCGACCCGGCCCAGGACGTGGGTGAGGGCGAAGACGTTACGGATGTCGTCGTCGACGACGAGGATGCGCCGGTTCGCCAGCACCCGGCCGGGGCGGCCGCTCAGCCACTCCCGCAGCCGGGTGGTCTCGGGCCAGGCGACGTCGGAGCCGTCGTGGCCGTGGACGGCCGGTGGCGCCGCGCGGGCCGGGGCCTCCGATCGCTCGAGACCGGCTCCCGGGGTCTGCGATCGCTCGAGACCGGCTCCCGGGGCCTGGGGGTACGTGTCGCCGGCGGGCTCGGCGGCGGTCCGCTCCTGCGGTGGCCCCCCGTTCGCCGCACGGCGGGCCGCCACGTTGTCGCGTGCGGTGGGCAGGGCCGCCCGGGTCGGGTAGTCGGGTTGGGGGGAGGGACCGGTGTAGCGGGCGGGGACGTAGAGGGTGAAGGTCGAGCCGATGCCGGGCTCGCTCTCGGCGATGATCCGGCCGCCGAGCAGGGCCGCCATGTCGCGGCTGATGGAGAGGCCGAGGCCGGTGCCGCCGTACTTGCGGTTGGTGGTGCCGTCGGACTGCTGGAACGCCTCGAAGATGCCGTCGAGTTTCTCCGCCGGGATGCCGATGCCGGTGTCCTTGACGGTGAGCGCGATGACGGCGTCCGCGTTGCGCAGGGAGTCCTCCGTGAAGCCCTCGGACGGTACGCGTTCGACGCTGAGCTCGACGCCGCCGGTGGAGGTGAACTTCACCGCGTTGGACAGGAGGTTGCGCAGGATCTGCTGAAGGCGCTGTTCGTCGGAGTACAGCTCGCGCGGGACGTTGTCGCCCACCGAGACGTCGAAGGACAGCCCGCGGTCGACGGTCAGGGGGCGGAAGGTGGCCCGTACGTAGTCCAGGAGCTTGGCGAGCGGGAGGGCCTTGGGGTGGACGTCCATCCGGCCGGCCTCGATCTTCGACAGGTCGAGGATGTCGTTGATGAGCTGGAGGAGGTCGGAGCCGGCGCGGTGGATGGTGACCGCGAACTCCACCTCCTGCGCGGAGAGGCGGCTGTCCGGGTTGTCGGCCAGCAGGCGGGAGAGCACGAGCAGGGAGTTGAGGGGGGTGCGCAGCTCGTGCGACATGTTGGCCAGGAATTCGGACTTGTACTGCGACGAGGTGGCGAGCAGGGCCGCCTTCTCCTCCAGCTCGGCGTTGGTGAGCTGGAGCTCGTCGGACCGCTGGCGCAGCTCGGCGGTCAGCCGCTGCGACTCCGAAAGGAGCGACTCCGTGCGGGAGTTGGCGATGATCGTGTTGATGGAGACGCCGATGGTGTTGGCGAACTGGTCGATGAAGGCGAGGTGCACCTCGTTGAACCGGCTGAACGACGCCAGCTCGATCACGCCGAGCACCTGGTCCTCGAAGAGGACGGGCAGGATGACGACGCTGGCGGGCGCCGCGGCCCCGAGCCCGGAGCGGATGGTGAGGTAGTCCGGGGGGACGGCGTCCACGAGGATGCGCTTCTTCTCCATCGCGGACTGGGTGATCAGTCCCCAGCCGGTCGTACCGGGGCTGGGCAGTGAACGCTGTCCGTCGGTCTGCCCGGTGCCGTAACCGGCGATGAACTCCAGCCCTTCGCCCGGCTCGGCCCCCGCCTCGGCCAGGAAGAACGCTCCGAACTGCGCGTTCACCAGGGGTGTCAGCTCGCGCAGGATCAGATCGGCGACCTCGACCAGGTCGCGGTGGCCCTGCATCAGGCCCGCGATGCGCGTCAGGTTGGACTCCAGCCAGTCCTTGGCACGGGTGGTCTCCCGCAGGTTCGCCACCATCAGGTTGACGTTGTTCTTCAGCGCGGCGACCTCGCCCTGGGCCTCTACCGAGATGGAACCGGACATGTCGCCCTGGGTGACCGCGCTGGCGACCTCGGCGATCGCGCGGACCTGCGTCGTCAGGTTCAGCGCCAGTTCGTTGACGCTGGTGGTCAGCTTCTTCCAGGTGCCGTAGACGCCTTCGACCCGGGCCTGGCCGCCCAGCTGGCCCTCGCTGCCGACCTCGCGCGCCACCCGGGTCACCTCGGAGGAGAACGACGAGAGGGTGTCGACCATCGTGTTGATGGTGGTCTTGAGCTCCAGGATCTCGCCGCGGGCGTCCACGTCGATCTTCTTCGACAGGTCGCCCTTGGCGACGGCGGTGGCGACCTGGGCGATGTTGCGGACCTGGGAGGTGAGGTTGTCGGCCATGGAGTTGACGTTGTCGGTGAGGTTCTTCCAGACCCCGGAGACGCCGTGGACCTGGGCGCGGCCGCCGAGCCGGCCCTCGGTGCCGACCTCGCGGGCCACCCGGGTCACCTCGTCCGCGAACGCCCGCAGCTGCTGCACCATGGTGTTCACGGTTTCCTTGAGTTCCAGGATCTCGCCGCGGGCGTCCACGTCGATCTTCTTCGACAGGTCGCCGTTGGCCACCGCCGTGGTCACCTGGGCGATGTTGCGGACCTGGGACGTCAGGTTGAGGGCCATGGAGTTGACGTTGTCGGTGAGGTCCTTCCAGACCCCGGAGACGCCGCGGACCTGCGCCTGACCGCCGAGGTTGCCCTCGGTGCCGACCTCGCGGGCGACGCGGGTGACCTCGTCGGCGAAGGCGGACAGCTGGTCGACCATGGTGTTGATCGTCGACTTGAGCTCCAGGATCTCGCCCTTGGCCTCCACCGTGATCGTCTTGCCGAGGTCGCCCTCCGCGACGGCGGTGGCCACCAGGGCGATGTTGCGGACCTGGGTCGTCAGGTTGTCGGCCATGAAGTTGACGCTCTCGGTGAGGTCCTTCCAGACCCCGGAGACGTCCCGGACCTGGGCGCGGCCACCCAGTCTGCCTTCGGTGCCGACCTCGCGGGCGACCCGGGTGACCTCGTCGGCGAAGGCGGACAGCTGGTCGACCATGATGTTCACGGTGTCCTTGAGCTGGAGGATCTCGCCCCGCGCGTCCACCGTGATCTTCTGGCTGAGGTCGCCGTTTGCCACTGCCGTGGTCACCTGGGCGATGTTGCGGACCTGCCAGGTCAGGTTGGACGCCATGAAGTTGACGTTGTCGGTGAGGTCCTTCCAGACCCCGGAGACGCCCCGGACCTGCGCCCGGCCGCCCAACTGGCCCTCGGTGCCGACCTCGCGGGCGACCCGGGTGACCTCGTCGGCGAACGCCCGCAGCTGGTCGACCATCTTGTTCACGGTCAGCTTCAGCTCCAGCAGCTCGCCGGTGGCCTCGACGGTCACCTGCTGGGTCAGGTCGCCGCGCGCCACCGCCGTGGTGACCACCGCGATGTCCCGCACCTGTGCCGTCAGCCGCGACGCCATGGTGTTGACCGCCTCGGTCACGTGCAGCCAGTCGCCGGAGAGGCCCTGGGCCTTGGCCCGGCCGCCCAGCCGCCCCTCGGTGCCGACCTCGCGGGCCACCCGGGTGACCTCGCCGGTGAACAGTGAGAGCTGATCCACCATGCGGTTGACGCCGCTGCCCAGACGGCGCAGATCGCCGCGGAGCTGGCGGTTGCCGTCGTGCAGATCGACGTGCTGGGTCAGGTCGCCGTCCGCCACCGCGTCCAGTACCCGTGTGGCCTTCGAAACCGGGACCACCAGCGCTTCGAGCACGGTATTGGCCGCGTCGACATTGGTGGTCCAGCCGCCCTGACCGGGGCTCGCCGTGATGCGCTCGTCCAGCCTGCCCTGCCGGATGATCTCGCGGCGTACCCGCTGGAGCTCGGTGGCCAGGTGCGCGTTGCGGGCCACGATCTGGTTGAAGACCCCCGCGATGTCGGCCAGCACGCTGTCCTGCGCGCCCTCCACATGGGCGGTGAAATCCCCGTCGCACAGGGCGTTCATGGCAGCCAGCAGTTGCCGCAGATCTCCGGTCCGGACCTGCTGCAGGGCATCCGTACGCATCTCCTGCCCGTCGGGCGCGATGCCGGAGCGGGCAGGGGATGGGGTGCTTCCCGGGTGTGGCGGGGACGCGGAGTCCGGCCGGGCCGGGTTATGGGCCATGGCGCACCATCCCCCACTGATCCAATTTAGGCAGGTATGTCATAGTATAAAGCGCTCGCAAGGAGATTTTCCCAGGCGCTCCCAGGGGGTGCAGTGGGGCTTTTGTCCGTGACCGCGACGGAAGCCGTGTCCCGGAAGGGGCTGCCGGCCAACCAGCTCGCGCCCGCCAGCGCCCGTAAATTCGTCCGTACGGTGCTCATGGAGCGGGCCGAGCGGCGCCCGCCTGCGCCGGGAGCGGGCGCCCTCACCGAGCGGTTCGTCGACGACGTCCTGCTCCTCGTCAGCGAACTGGTCACCAACGCCGTCATGTATGCCGGTACGGAGATCGACGTCACCTGCCGCCTGGAGCCGGGCGGGGAGGACGCGGGCGGCGGCGCGGACGCCCCGGACGACGGCCGCGCCATCATGGGCGTCGTCGTGGAGGTGGCCGACCGCCACCCCTCCCGCGGCGTGCACGGCGGTGTGGACGCGCGCGGCGGGGAGCCCGGCTACGGCCTTCAGCTGGTCAGCGCGGTGGCCGAGTCGTGGGGCGTGACCTACCGGCAGTCCGAGAAGACGGTGTGGTTCCGCCTGGTGGCCAAGGAGGGCGAGCCCGAGCCCCTGGGCCCCCCGCCGACCGCCCGCCCGGCCGCCGCCAAGCTCCGCACGCCCGCCCGCACCGGCGGCCCGGGACACACCTACGCCGCCGAATGGGCCGACCGCGGCGGCTCATCCTTCCTCGCCGAGACCAGCGAGCTGCTGGCCGGACAGCTCGACCAGGACATGGTCACCGCCCTCGCGGCCCAGCTGCTCGTGCCCCGGCTCGCCGACTGGTGCGCCATCTGGCTGGACACCGAGGGCGCCGGGATGCGGCTGTCCCGGGTCTGGCACGTCGACGAGCGGCGCATCCCGCCGCTCCGGGCGGACCTGCAGCGGGACACCCCGCCCGCCGACGTCCGCACCGCGGGCACCCCGTGGCCCTGGCCGGAAAGCGCCGGTGCCCAGCACACGGGCGGCTCGGCGCTGGCATTCCCCCTGGTGGCCCGCGGCACCGAGCAGGGCGTCCTGCTGCTCGGCCGGGCGGGGCAGCTGCAGATGACCGACACCGTCGTACGGATGGTGGAGGACGTCGCCCGCCGGGTGGCCCAGGCCGTGTTCACCGCCCGCCAGTACACCCGGCAGACCACCATCAGCCGCGCCCTCCAGCGCCGGCAGCTGCCCGCGTCGCTGGCCAGCATCGAAAGCGTCGACACGGCGATAGTGTACGAGCCGCACGGTGAGGGACAGACCGTCGGCGGCGACTTCTACGACATCTTCCCGATGGGTGAGCACCGCTGGTGCTTCCTGCTCGGGGACGTCCAGGGCAAGGACCCCGAGGCGATGTCGGTCACCGGTCTGGCCCGCCACCTGGTGCGCCTGCTGGCACGCGAGGGGCACGGCGTCGAATCCGTCCTCGGCCGCCTGAACACCGCGATGGCCGAGGACAGCGCCGAGGCGGTGGAGATGAGCGGCGAGCAGGCCAGCTCCCGCTTCCTGAGCCTGCTCTACGGCGAACTGGAGGTCGTACCCGGCGTGTCCGGAGCCCACTGCACGGTCGCCTCCGCCGGCCATCCGCCGCCGCTGCACCTGTTCGGCGACGGGAGGGTGGAGCCGGCCTCCGACCCCCAGATGCTCCTCGGCATCGACGAGGGCACCGAATTCCAGGCCAGCTCCTTCGCCCTGGCGCCCGGGGAAACCCTGCTCTGCGTCACCGACGGCGTCACCGAACGCCGCTGCGGCAACTGGCAGCTGGACGACAACGACGGCCTGGCCCAAATCCTCCGGGACGGCATGGGGCTGGGCGCCAAGGCGCTGGCGGAACACGTGCGACGCGCGGCGCACGACTTCGGCACCGGGCCGGTGGAGGACGACCTGTCGGTGCTGGTCCTGCAGGCGGTCCTGGGTGCGGACGAGCGGCGGGCGTGAGCGCCGGCGGCGCCCGTACCCCGCGGCGGATGCGCCGGAGTGCGGATGCCCGCAGTACGCGTCATCCGGTGCCATCCGTCCGCTGCGGGCAAGAACACACTTCAGCCGCGTGACATACCGAGCGGTATGCGTCGACAATCACAGCACCACTACCCGCCCGTAACAAGCGGAGGCACCCGGTGCTCAGCACGATGCAGGACGTATCGCTCACGGTCTCGCGAATCCTGGCCCACGGGTCGACCGTCCACGGTGAGGCCGAGGTCATCACCTGGACCGGCACGGATCCGCACCGCCGCACGTTCGCCGAGGTCGGCCGCCGGGCCGCGCAGCTGGCGAGCGCCCTGCGCGACGAACTCGGCGTGACCGAGGGAAGTGTTCTGGGCACGTTGATGTGGAACAACGCGGAGCACCTCGAGGCATACCTCGCCATCCCGTCCATGGGGGCGGTGCTGCACACCCTCAACCTCCGGCTGCCCGCCGAGCAGCTGACGTGGATCGTCAACCACGCCCGGGACCGCGTCGTCTTCGTCAACGGCTCCCTGCTGCCGCTGCTCGCCCCCCTGCTGCCGCAGCTGCCCGCGGTGGAGCACATCGTCGTTGCAGGCCCCGGCGACCGCTCCGTCCTCGCCGGCGCCACCGTCCGGGTGCACGAGTACGAGGAGCTGCTCGCCGGCCGCCCGGAGACCTACGACTGGCCGGACATCGACGAACGGGAGGCCGCCGCCCTCTGCTACACCTCCGGGACCACCGGGGACCCCAAGGGCGTGCTCTACAGCCACCGTTCGCTCTATCTGCACTCGCTCCAGGTCAACAACGCCGAGTCGTTCGCGCTCAGCCCCCGCGACCTCGCGCTGCCGGTCGTGCCGATGTTCCACGTCAACGCCTGGGGCCTGCCGCACGCCGCGTTCATGGCCGGCGCGTCCGTGCTGATGCCGGACCGCTTCCTGCAGCCGGCGCCGCTCGCCGAGATGATCGCGGCCCTGCGGCCCACCATCGGCGCAGCGGTGCCCACCATCTGGCAGGGCCTGCTCGACGAACTGGACGCCGGCACACACGACGTCAGCTGTCTGCAGACGGTCATCATCGGCGGCTCCGCCTGCCCGCCCGTCCTGATGCGCGGCTTCCAGGAGCGCCACGGGGTCCGCGTCGTGCACGCCTGGGGCATGACCGAGACCTCCCCGCTGGGCACCGTGGGACACCCCCCGGTCGGGGTGAGCGGCGAGGAGGAGTGGGCCTACCGCGCCACCCAGGGCCGCTTCCCCGCCTCCGTGGAGGCCCGGCTGATCGGCCCCGGCGGCGAGCGGCTCCCCTGGGACGGCGAGTCCGCGGGCGAGCTGGAGGTCCGCGGGCCCTGGATCGCGGGCGCCTACTTCGGCGGCACGGACGGCGAACCGCTGCGCCCCGACGACAAGTTCAGCGCCGACGGCTGGCTGCGCACCGGAGACGTCGGCACCATCAGCCCCAACGGCTATCTGACCCTGACCGACCGCGCCAAGGACGTCATCAAGTCCGGCGGCGAGTGGATTTCGTCCGTCGAGTTGGAGAACCACCTGATGGCCCACCCGGGGGTCGCGGAGGCCGCGGTGGTCGCCGTCCCGGACGAGAGGTGGGGTGAACGGCCGCTGGCAACCGTGGTGGTGACGGAGGGTTCGGCGGTCACGTACCAGGAGCTCAAGGCATTCCTCGGCGAGCGGATCGCACGCTGGCAGCTGCCGGAGCGGTGGGCCGTGATCCCCTCGGTGCCGAAGACGAGCGTGGGGAAGTTCGACAAGAAGGTGCTGCGGCGCCAGTATGCGGCGGGCGAGCTGGACGTGACGCTGCTGGGGTGACGGCACGAGGGTGTGCCCCATGCCCCGGGGCACACCCTCACGCCGGCGGCAGGCCGGTCCGCGTCAGTTCGTACCGATCTTGGCCAGCAGGTCGACGATCCGGGCCTGCACCTCGGCGCTGGTGGAGCGTTCGGCCAGGAACAGCACCGTCTCCCCGGCGGCGAGCCGCGGCAGCTGGGCCGGATCCATGTCGGCGGAGGTGTAGACGACCAGCGGGGTGTGGTCCAGCAGCCCGTTGGCGCGCAGCCAGTCGACGATTCCGGCCCGCCGGCGGCGCACCTGCATCAGGTCCATCACGACGAGATTCGGCCGCATCTGCGTGGCCAGGGTCACCGCGTCGGTGTCCGCGTCGGCCCGCGCGACCTGCATCCCGCGCCGCTCCAGCGAGGCCGTCAGGGCCCCCGCGATGGCGTCGTTCTGCTCGATCAGCAGCACCCGGGGCGGGTGGTGTTCGCTGTCGTGCGGCGCGAGCGCCTTGAGGAGCACGGCCGGATCGGCGCCGTACGCGGCCTCCCTGGTGGCCTGTCCCAGACCGGCGGTCACCAGCACGGGGACCTCGGCCGCCCCCGCCGCCTGGCGCAGCGACTGCAGCGCGGTGCGGGTGATCGGCCCGGTCAGCGGGTCGACGAAGAGCGCCGCGGGGTACGCGGCGATCTGCGCGTCCACCTCCTCGCGGGAGTTGACGATCACCGGCCGGTAGCCGCGGTCGCTCAGTGCCTGCTGGGTGGAGACGTCCGGTGCGGGCCAGACCAGCAGCCGACGCGGATTGTCCAGCGGCTCCGGCGGCAACTCGTCGTCCATCGGCATCGGTTGACGGTCCATCACCTCTATGGCGCCGTTCGGGCCGTCCAGCGGCTCGGGCCCCTCGCTGCCCTCGTCGGGCGCCGAGATCGCGAAGGCACGGCCCTCGCCGGCGTCCATCAGGCGCGGCTGCTGCTGCGGCGCGGCCGGGGCGACCGGCTGCGGCGCGGGCCCGGCCTGCGGGGACGGCATGGCCCCCGGGCGGGCGCCGCCGGCCGCGGCACGCTCGTCGTCCTGGGCGGGCCGCTCCTGGGGCGCGGCGAGCTTGCGGCGGCGACCCGAACCGGCGGACGTGCCCCCGGGCGGTGTACCACCGGCAGGCGTGCTGCCGGGCGACGTGCTGCCGGGCGGCGCCGGCCGCTGCTGGTCCGCGATCTGCTGGGCGAACGGCACACCCTGCCCCAGGGTGCGCACGCTGAAGGCCCGCCCGTGGGAGTGCTCGGCCGCGGGCCCGTCCTCGTCGGTCTCCGGCAGCGGCTGCCGGGCGGCGGGCGCGGGCGCCTGGCCCTGCGGGGGTACGGGAGCCTGGGCCGCGGCCCGACCCGGGACCTCTTCGGCGGGGCTGGGGCGCCCGCGCCGACGGCCGGTGGGAGCCACGGGGGCGGCGCTCTCCGGGGTCGGGTCCGGCACCGGGGCGACGCCGGGGGCCGTACCCGTCGCCGTGCCGGTCTCGTCCGCAGGCTCGGTGGGCTGCGCCACCAGGCCCTCCGGGCCCGCCACGAACGTGCCGGACGCCTCGGAATCGGCCATCGCGGCCGCCGCCCGCTCCTCGGCCGCGGCCCGGCGGGCCCGGCGCCGCCCGGTGGGCTCGCCCTCCCACTCGTCCTGACCGGCACCGGGGTCCGGGGCCGCTTCCAGCTCGAACCCCGGCCGGTCGCCGGGCATCTCGGCCGTGCCCTCACCGACCGGCCGGCGGGCCCGGCGCCGCCCGGTGCCGACGCCGTCCTGCGGCCCGGCCTGCGCGGGCACCTGCCCGGCGGCCGGGAGCGCGGGCAGCGACGACGGCGGGGTCCGGTCGGCCGCGGCCGGCGGCAGTGCGAACGCCGCCCGCGCGCCCACGGGCGACAAGCCCTCAGCGCCGGTCGGCTGACCGCCCGGGGGTACGGGCGACTGGGCCCGCTCACCCTGCGCGGCCCGCTCCGGCGCCTCCGCCAGCGCCCGGCGCGCCCGCCGGCCACCCGGCTGCACCGGCGAAAGTCCCTGCGGCTGCCCCTGCATCTGCCCCTGCATCTGGCCGGGGATCTGCGGCTGCCGCTGCACCTGGCCGGGAGCCCGCCCCTGCGCCGGCACCGGGCGCGGCGCCTGCGGACCGGGCGCGCCGCCGTCGCCGGCCGCGCCCCGTGCCCCGTTCGTTTCGCGCGCGGTGCCCGCGCCGCCGCCGTCCGGGCCGTCGCCCGGCACCACGTCGCCCGGCGTGCCGCCGCCGTTCGACCCGCCCGCGTCGCTCGCCCGGCCCGGACCCGCCGGGAGGGCCGGCGCACCGTCCTCCGATGCGCCCTGACGCGCCCGGCGACGCCCGCTCGGCGGCACCGGGTGCGCCCCCGCGATGCCCGGCGGCAGACCCGTACCGTCCTCGGCCACGCCGGAGCCCGCGTCGGCGGCAGCCTGCTCGGCGACCTCGGCGCCCTGCTCCGTCCCCGAGTGCCGCGCCCGGCGCCGCCCGGTCGGCTGCGCGCCGCCGTCCTGCGCCGGCAGCCCCGCACCGCCCTCGGTGCCGGAGCCCTCGGCGGCGTGACTCCCGCCGCCGTCACCGGCAGGCTGCGTGCCGCGCGCCCGCGCGGCCGGCACCGGCATCACCGTCGTTTCGTTGCCGGTGGCCTCTGCTCCTTTGTCGGTGGCGGCCGGCACCGGACCGTCCGTCGCCACCGGCAGCTCCAGGACGTACGCGCTGCCGCCCGCGCCCGCGCCGCCCGGTACCTCGTGTGTCTGCAGCAGCCCGCCGTGCTGCCGCACGATGCCGCGCACCAGGGGCTCATGGACCGGGTCGCCGCCGCCGAACGGGCCGCGCACCTCGATCCGTACGACATCGCCGCGCTTGGCGGCCGCCACCACGATCGTCGAGTCGCCGGGGATCGGCCCCGTACGGCCACCGGGGCCCGCGTCCGTACCAGCCGTGCCCGCCGGCATCCTTCCGGTGGAGTCCACGCCCGCGACATCCGCGATCAGATGCGACAGCGCCTGCGCCACCCGGTCCGCGTCGACCATGGCCTCTATCGGGGGCGCGTGCACCGCGAACTGCGCCCGGCCCGGCCCGATCAGCTCGACCGCGCCCTCCACACCCGCCGCGACCACCGTGTCCATCGAGACCTTGGTGCGCTTGAGCTGCTCCGCCCCGGAGTCCAGCCGCTGATAGCTGAGGACGTTGTCCACCAGGGTCGTCATCCGGGCGTGCCCCGCCGCCAGATGGTGCAGGATCTGGTTCGCCTCCGGCCACAGCTGGCCGGCCGGGTCGGCCGCGAGGGTGCTGAGCTCGCCGTTCAGCTCCTCCAGCGGCCCGCGCAGCGCCTGGTCGAGGACCGCGAGCAGCTGGGTGTGCCGGGCCGCCAGTGCGTCGTACGGGCGGCGGTCGGTGAACGTCATCACCGCCCCGACCAGCTGGTCCCCGTCGCGCACCGGCGCCGTCGTCAGGTCGACGGACACCGCACGCCCGTCCTTCGACCACAGGGCCTGCCCCCGCACCCGGTGCTTGCGCCCGGACTTGAGGGTGTCGGCCAGTGGGGTGTCCTCCCACGGCAGCGCCGAACCGTCCGCCCGCGAGTGGTGGATCAGCGGGTGCAGCTCCTTGCCGCCGAGCTCGCTCGCCCGGTAGCCGAGGATCTGCGCGGCCGACGGGTTGACCAGAACGACCTTGCCGTCGGCATCGACGCCGACCACGCCCTCGGCCGCGGCCCGCAGAATCATCTCGGTCTGCCGCTGCTGACGGGCCAGCTCGGTCTCGGTGTCCAGCGTCCCGGTCAGGTCGCGGACGACGAGCATCAGCAGCTCGTCGCCCGTGTAGCCGTTGCGGTGATCGGCGTAGGCGGCCTCGAAGGCGGACTCGTACGGGGTGCGCCCGTCCTCCAGATTGGCGCTGGTCACCTCCACCAGCAGCTCGGTCCCGTCCGTGCGCCGGGCGACCATCCGCGTCGGTTTCGTCCGCGGACCCTCGGTCCGCTCGTCGTGGCGCCGCATCGAGCCCGGAATCCGCTTGGAGTCGAAGGACGGCAGCAGATCCAGCAGGCCACGCCCGACCAGGGCCGTGCCCGGCGCCTCGAAGGTCTCCAGCGCGATGGTGTTGGCGTTGACGACGGTGCCGTTGCAGTTGACGAGCAGCAGCGCGTCGGGAAGGGCATCGAGTATGGCTGCGAGGCGAGCAGCGCCTCGGGATGGCCTGCTGCTCACGAGACGCTTCCTCCCTGTTACCGCACCTTGCCGACCCACCGTGGCGGGTCGCTGGGGTGGAGTCTACGGGCACTTACCCGCGAAGCGGAGGCGCATCACGCGGAGGTATTGCCACGGCCCGGTGCGACTCGCCGCACGCCCGACATGTGCCCCTCGTCCTGACCTGGGGCGCTACTCCGTCATGAACCGGGTCACGAAGTGCTGCGCGGGAGCAGCGGTTCGAAGCGCCGCCAGCGTTCGATCTCACACCCGTTGGAGCGCCGGAATTGGGCGTCGACCGGGCGTCCGGCCCAGGTCCCGGTGATATGCGCGGTGACCGGGCCGCCGTAGATCATCGTGCATTTCGCTCCCTGCGGAACCGGCGCGAAGGGGTCCCGGCCCCACCGCGTCCGCTCGTCGAGCTTGGCGCACGCCTTCTTGGCGTCGTGGTGGTTGCCGCCCGTCGGGTGGCAGCGGAGCTGGAAGGTCCCGTCGCTCTTGGGGGAGCCGGAGTGCGAGACGGTCACGGTCAGCCGGTCCGAGTGGTGCGCGGGGAAGGTGTGCGGGTGGCTGTCGGCCGGGGTGGTGCCGAGGATGTCGAACCCGTGGCCGGGGAGCGGGATCGGGATGGGGGCGGCCGCTGCGGCGCCGGGTGCGGCGCCGAGGGCGGACACCACGGCGGCGAGGGACGCGACGGCGGTCGCGGCCGCGGCGAGGAGGGACGACGTCCGGCGGTGCGGCATCACGGTCTCCAGTGAGGCGAGTGCGGGGCGGTACGCGGTACGTACACGCCGGGGGCGCACGACATACGGATCGATGCGGCCCCGACACTGCTAACGCGTCGCAGCCCCCGACGTTGCGCCGCAGGAACGTCTTTGCCGGGGGGCCCGAGCGCCTAGTACCGTAGGGGTCGATTGGTGACAGCCCGCAGAGCTGTGCCATCATCTGGACACACCACGGCGTGCATGCGCGCGTGGGGTGTGTGGAGGCGTCGCCTAGTCCGGTCTATGGCGCCGCACTGCTAATGCGGTTTGGGGCTTACCCCCCATCGAGGGTTCAAATCCCTCCGCCTCCGCTCCTCTTCGTTCGGGCCCCGGTCATCGCGACCGGGGCCCGAACGCGTTTCCCGGGGCCGAACCCACTGCCGCGGCCGAGCGAGCTGCGGGGGCCGCCGTCCGCGTAGGCTCCCGTGCATGCCAGAGGTGCCCGCCGGGAAGCCCTCCCGGGCCGCCGCCCGCTCCGTCGTGATGCTGGCCTTCGAGGGCGCCCGACTGCTGGATGTGACCGGCCCGTTGGAGGTCTTCAGCGCCGCCGCCCGGCTGGGCGGCCGCTACATGATCGAGGTCCGCACCCCCGACGGCCGCGACATCACCACCGCCGCCGGCACCCGCCTCGCGGCCGACGGAGCCGCCACCGCCGCCGGCCCGCCCCCGCACACCCTGCTCGTGCCCGGCGCCGAGGAACTCGCCCAGGGCCGCTTCCCGCCCGGCCTGACCGACGCCGTACGCACGCTCGCCGCCCGTTCCCAGCGGGTCGCCTCGGTCTGCGCCGGAGCGTTCGCCCTGGCCGAGGCCGGCCTCCTGAACGGCCGCCGCGCCACCACCCACTGGCGTCACACGGGCACCCTCGCGGCCCGCCACCCCACGCTCTCCGTCGACCCCGACGCGATCTACGTCCGCGACGGCGCCCTCTACACCTCCGCCGGCGTCTCGGCGGGCATCGATCTCTCGCTCGCCCTGGTCGAGGCGGACGAGGGCCCGGAGCTGGCCCGTGCGGTGGCGCGCGATCTGGTGGTCTTCATGCAGCGGCCGGGCGGCCAGTCACAGTTCTCGGTGCCGGCCCGCACCCCGCGCCCCCGCCACGACGTCCTGCGCGCCCTGCTGGACGAGATCGCCGCCGACCCCGCCGCCGACCACTCCCGTACCGCGCTGGCCGACCGCGCCGGCCTCAGCGCCCGCCACCTCACCCGCCTCTTCCACGAGCACACCGGCGCCACCCCGGCCGCCTACGTCGAAGCCGTCCGCCTGGAGGCCGCCCAGACCTTCCTCGCCCACGGCGAAACCGTCACCGCCACCGCCCGCCGCACCGGCATCGGCACCGACGAATCCCTCCGCCGCCTCTTCCTGCGCCGCCTGGGTGTCACCCCCTCCGCCTACCGGGCCCGCTTCCGCACCACGACCCGCTGACCGGCGGCCGACCGCGCCCCCTGCCCCATCGCCGGCACCCCTGGCCCCATCAGTGGGCACCCCTTGTCCCCATCTGCTGTCCCCATCTGTGGGCAACCCGTCCCCCGCCCACCGGGCGCCCGCGCCCCCTTCACGCGACCCTGAACCCATGACCACCCAAGACCCCGGCCCCTCGGCCATCGGCGGCATCCCCGTCCCCGACAGCAAGCTGGCCCGCGAGGCCACCGAGCTCGTCCGCGACCTCACCGACGACCTGCTCTACCACCACTCCCGCCGCGTCTACCTCTTCGGCGCCCGCCACGGCCTCGACCACGGCCTGGACTTCGATCCCGAGCTGCTCTACGTCGGCGCCCTCTTCCACGACCTCGGCCTCACCGAGAAGTTCCGCACCTCGCAGCAGCGCTTCGAGATCGACGGCGCCGACGAGGCCCGCGCCTTCCTGACCGCCCGCGGCATCCCCGGCGACCGCGCCCGCCTCGTCTGGGAGGGCATCGCCCTGCACACCACCCCGGAGATCCCGCACCACATGGCCCCGGAAGTGGCCCTCGTCACGGCCGGCGTCGAACTCGACGTCCTCGGCATCGGCTACGCCGCGCTCCCCGCGGAAACCCGCGACGCCGTCGTCGCCGCCCATCCCCGCCCCGACTTCAAGCGCCGCATCCTCCTCGCCTTCCACCGGGGCCTGGCGCACCGCCCCCAGACCGCCTTCGGCAACGTGAAGGCCGATGTCCTGGACCGTTTCGAAGACGGCTACACCCGCCCGAACTTCGTCCGCATCATCGAGGACTCCGCCTGGCCCGAGTAGCCGCCCGAACCCCGCCATAAGCGCGTTTGTGCAGGTCAGATGGGCTGCGGCCAATGGATTTCGCCTCACGGCGCAGGTCATGTAATGTTGTTCTCGCAACGCCGACCGGCAAGAAAAACCGCCGGAAAGCCAAGCGCTCGTAGCTTAACGGATAGAGCATCTGACTACGGATCAGAAGGTTGCAGGTTCGAATCCTGCCGAGCGCACAGCAGATCAAAGCCCCCGCCGGGTAATCCGGACGGGGGCTTTGTCGTGCCGTACAGCAGCGAAGTACAGCAACCGGGTCAGCCGGCGCCGCCCATCGCCTCGGAGAGCGAACATCCGGGTGAGATTCCCCGGCTCGATCGGCGTGCCGTACTTCGTCGTGAAGACCAGCCCGTGACTGTCCTGCCAGAGGTCACCAGCCGCCCTTCCGGTCCCCGGCCTGCTGAGCACGACGCATCCGGAGAGCCTTGAGGCAGAGCGCGGGCAGTGGCAGGAAGTCGTCCGAGTCCTCCGTCTTCGTCTCCCGGTGGAGGCTCTGACGCCCCGCCCGCTGGATCTGGTGATCCACGTACAGCTCACCAGCCTCGAAGTCGATGGACTTCCACGTGAGGCCCAGCACTTCCCCGCGGCGAAGGCCGAGGCACAGCACAGTACCCAGGCCACCAACAGGGGGTCTTCGCGGGTCAGGTCGTCCGCGAGGAACTGACCGGCCTCAACGGCGGACTCGCAGTAGCGTGCCGGCGAGCCATTTCTCCTGGTCAGAGGCCATTGAGGTGAGGCAGCCCGTAGGTGATTCCCAGGCCGAGAGCACGAGCCGGCCATGCTACCGATGCCTGTATATAGCACACGCCAGCCTAGGGGCAGCGAGAAACCGCAATCGTTCCCTCGGAAGCAGTCTGATCAGGGGATCCGACCTACGCCTTGCGCTAAGAAGTGCTCATAACATTTAGCACCTATTAGGGGAAGGCATGTCGTTCGCCGACCAAGTGCAGGCACTCCGGCTCCGGAAGCTCAAGATCCTGGACGACCACAACACAAAGATCCAGAAACTGCATCGTGCTCTCAATTCTCAACTATCGGAGATCGATCGGGAGATCAGTCAGTTGGGTGACGTCAGCGCGAGGATTCCCTGCCTCGTGCGCATTACGCCTGGTCCCGAACTGACGGTGTACCACTCGGCTCATGCGCCATGCGGACGAGTACAGAACCGCCAAAACTTCATAGTCCTGCCGGAGGTTGATGCCATGGACGCGTCCCCATACGCCTACCTGGAGCGGTGCTCGGCGTGTGGATGGAAGCGAGCCGCCAAGATCCACGGCAACAAGTTGATCGGGGAAGCGTGAGTGCGGTGAGAGGAGACGATGCCGGCAGTTACCTGTATTGGTCGGATCACCGCGTCGACGAGATCGCGTCCGACAATGGCATCACCTGGGAAGGTCGGCTGAACTGGATTATCAAAGCTTCCTCGCAGGGCATTGGAGCAGAGGTTGGCAACCGAGCGCGGACCGGTCTTACCCGTCGCGAGAAGGCGCACAAGATCGAGAAGGCGATCGGGGAGCAGGCTGTCTCCTCTTTTAGTGCATTGCCGCCCGCTCGCTTCGCCAAGGGTCTCGGTCAGATCCAGATTGCGAGGTTCATCGGTGGTCCGGAGCAAGACAAGGGGGCAATGCTTCATATCAGGACAAGTAGCGTCGAAGGTCGCCAAGTCGATCTAGTTCTCTTCGGCAGTCTGGATAATTTCCCTGGTCACCCATTTCGGCCTGCGGACGCCCCTGCGACCGGCTGGTCTTCCTCTGCCTGGTATGCCATCGCGGAGCTATTGGAAAGCCGAGGTACGCGGAACACCTCACAGTGGGATGATCTTGAGTCGCTCTCCGTCGAGGCGCTGCACATAGCCTTGAATCAAGGGAGTGAGTCCCCTGGCACTGATCAAGAGCCTTGGACCCGCGGACTCACCCTCGCGTACGCTCACGATTGCGAGTGGTTCGCTCAGATCTACACCGATGTGGAGTTGACCCAGAGCCGCTGGGACTTCCGCGATAACAGGCGGGGCGCGGACCGCATTCTTGTCGGAGCTCCTGTCTGGGTGCGCACTGCGAGCCCAGCCTCAGTGACTCGATACGCGGAGCTACGGCGTGCGGCAGGCAGGCGTCCTCGCAGACTGCTGTCTCTTCGCGGAAGTCGTCGCCAGGGCGCCAACTGACCGTCTCAGTTTCCGTCTCATTCAGCTCCGTTCAGGGCCGTTCAAGCGAGACGGCCAACCCGGGCTGGCACCGTCAGCCGACGTGCATGAAGGCAAGTGAACTGCCTCGTCCGCGGCTCCGCGGACCCCTCAACAGACTTGGAAAGCCTGTTGGGGGGCAACCCCTCACGAGTTCGAATCTCGTGACGACGAGTTCCAGCAGTTCCTCAGCTTCTTGAGAAGGTTCTGCTCGCATGATCTGGATCAGTGGGAGGCGTGGCAGACCGCAACTCCTTACGGTCCGGTCCACATCAACATGACCAGGAGTCTTCCGCCGGGATCCGACCCGAGCGCCTTCCGTTCGATCTGAGCGGCTTGGGGCGAAGTGGCCGGCCCTGGCAGGGGTGGTGCTGAGTGAGCTTGGGCGGCCCTACTGGTCGCCCGGGCAGAGGCCGTGCCTGCAACCGGAGCGAACGTGCGAGGCGGGTGGTCGGCTCGTCAAGCCGACCGCAGATGATCTCAGCCTCGGGCATTGAGGGTGATGAACGACCGCCGCTCGATGAAGCGGTGGAACTCCGGCTGCACGTCACCGTTCACGAGATCGGCGCCACACATGTACAGCTCGGGTCGGTTGGACAGGAGCTCGAAGTCCCGCATGGCGTCCTCGAAGCGGCACAACACCCCTGGCTCGGTGGCCGAGTCGATGACGAGGACATGGTCGTGCAAGGCCAGGGGCGTCTGCCGAGCCCATTGCACCACCGCGTCATCCGGGACGCCGTCCAGCGCCAGCGAGTGGTGCGGCAGATCCCGCCAGTCGATCCCGCCGGCTGTCCACGGGAGCGCGCTGAGGTACGCATCGAACTGAGCGGACAGGAGCACGGGCTGAGGGGTCGCCCCATGCTCCAGGAGCCAGGGCCCGATCTGGTCGATGCGCATGCGCAAGAGGCTAGGTCAACCGATCGCGCCCCACCGTGGCTTCCGGTGCGCCTGCCGTCTGCGGTGCGCAGGTGTGTGCTCCCACCGTTCCTTTGTCAGTGGGGCGGGCGGTGGGTCATCAAGTCGGGCGATGTGGATGCCGGCTCAGGCGCTGCTCGCCAGCGGTGCAGGCGAGCACATGGGTGAGGGTCCCGTCGTCCTCGGTGAGGTCCCGGACGTGGTGGAATCCGAGCTTGTGGAGGGCGGCCAACGAGGCGGCGTTCGGTTCCGCGACGGTTGCGTAGACCTGCTCCAGCTTCCAGGTTCCGAAGGCATGGGTGACCACCGCCCCGGCCAGCTCCGTGCCGAGCCCTCGGCCCCACACTTCAGGCGCGAGGCCGTAGACCAGCTCGTGCCCCTCGACGACCTTCGCCGGCTTGATCTCCGCGTGGCCCACCAGGCGACCGTCCTGACGCACCGCCCAGACGTCGAAATCTTCGCTTTCGTAGGCATGCGTGAAGATCCGGGCGAACGTGGCGCGATAGTCGGCCTCGGGCCAGGGCCCGTTACCCATCCATCGGGAAACCCGGGCATCCATGAAGAGCGCTACGAAGTCGTCCTCGTCGGCGCGCACATAAGGCTCGAGCAGCAACCGGTCGGTACGCAGCGTGGGGGTCATGGCGGGCGACGCTACTCGTCGTCGTTTGCCCGCGGCAACGGACTTGCCCGGTCGCCGGGCCCGCAGCCGGCGCCGTAGCCGTCGCCCTCGGGGGCGGGCGATTAGGTGTTGGGGGGAGATTCGCGTAGTGTTCGGGGAACCGACGCGGGGTGGAGCAGCTCGGTAGCTCGCTGGGCTCATAACCCAGAGGTCGCAGGTTCAAATCCTGTCCCCGCTACTGATGCCGCAGGCCCGGTGGAATTCACTTTCCACCGGGCCTGCGGCTTTTTTGCGTGTGCGTATGCGTGTGCGTGGGGGCGGGGGCGGTTCCGGTCAGTCGTGGGGCGGCGGGGGCGGGGCGGTGTAGTGGGCGGCGGGGCCGGCGGGGGCCGGGACGAGGTGGGGGTGCAGGAGGAGGTCCTCGTCGTAGTCGCCGGTGTTCTGGTGGCGGAAGGGGAGCGGGGCGGTGGTGGGGAGGGCGATGAGGCGCTCGCGCAGGCGGGCGGCGGCGGCTTCGTAGGCCGCGGGGGTGGTGCGGTCCGCGCCGGGGATCAGGAGCGGCGGGACGACGGAGATGCCGGTGTACCAGAGGGTGCCGTGCTGGAGGGGGAAGAGCAGATCGTTGAGGTCGCCGTTGACGCCGCGCGGGCCGAGGGTGGTGGCGCGGGCGCCGGCGGAGACGACGACCAGGGCGCGCTTGCCGGTCAGCCTGCCGTCGCCGTAGCGCCGCGGGCGGCCGGTGGCGGGGTCGGTGAGGCCGAAGGCGAAGCCCTTGACGAAGACGCGGTCGAACCAGCCCTTGAGGATGGCGGGCATGCCGTACCACCAGAGGGGGAACTGGATGACGAGGGTGTCGGCCCAGCTGATCTTGTCCTGTTCGGCGCGGATGTCGGGGCTCAACCGGCCGGTGGAGTAGGCGCGTTGTGAGGCGTCGCCGATCAGGAGGCGGTCGGCCGGGTCGTGGTCGTAGTCGGCGGCGTCGACCAGCGGGTTCCAGTTCATGGCGTAGAGGTCGGAGACGCGGTGCTGGTGGCCGTGGGCGTCGAGGGTGCGCAGGCCCTCGGTCTTGAGGGCGCCGCTGAGGGAGCGCCGGTCGGGGTGGGCGAACAGCCAGAGGACCTTCATGCCCTCCACTGTCCGGGGCGGGCGGGCCGCGGACGAGTGGCCGGATGGTCATAGTGTGCAAGGATCGGGCCATGAGTGGGAGCGGGAACGCTGATGGGGCGGAGCGGCACCGCGTGGCGGTGCTGGTGCGGCACGGGATGCTGCCGATCGAGGTGGGCATCGTCCACCGGATCTTCGGGGAGGCCAGGTCCGCGGCCGGGGAGCCGCTCTACGACCTGGTGACCTGTGCCCTGGAGCCGGGGGCGGTGCGTACGGACACGGATTTCACGGTGAACGTGGCGCACGGGCCGGAGGCGCTGGAGAGGGCGGACACCGTGGTGGTCCCGGCCTCGGGGGCGGACTACGACCCGGCGCGGAGCGCGGGGCGGCTGGGCCCGGCGATGGCCGCGGCCCTGGGGCGGATCCGGCCGGGGACGCGGGTCGCGTCGATCTGTACGGGGGCGTTCGTGCTGGCCGCGGCGGGGCTGCTGGACGGGCGGCGGGCCACGACGCACTGGCGGTCGGTGGACGACTTCCGGCGGCTCTTCCCGGCGGTCGCGCTGGACGCGGACGTGCTCTACACGGACGAGGGCGACGTCCTGACGGCGGCCGGGGTCGCCTCGGGGATCGACCTGTGTCTGCACATGGTGCGCTGCGATCACGGCGCGGCGGTGGCCAACGACGTGGCCCGGCGGACGGTCGTGCCGCCGCACCGCGAGGGCGGGCAGGCGCAGTACATCCGGCGGCCGGTGCCGGAGCCGCAGGTGTCCTCCACCGGGGCGGCGCGGGCGTGGGCGCTGGAACACCTGGACCGGCCGCTGAGCCTGCGGGAGCTGGCGGCGCGGGAGGCGATGAGCGTGCGGACCTTCACCCGGCGGTTCCGGGAGGAGGTCGGGATGTCGCCGGTGCAGTGGCTGACGCAGCAACGGATAGAGCGGGCACGGCAGTTGCTGGAGGAGACGGAGCTGACCGTTGACCGCGTCGCGGCGGAGGCCGGCTTCGGGACGGCGGCGTCGCTGCGGCAGCATCTGCAGGCGGCGCTGGGGGTGTCGCCGCGCGCGTACCGGAGCACGTTCCGGGGGCCGGAGACGCGGGCGGCCTGAGGTCGGGCCCGAGAGGGCGAGCCGGCCTGTGGTGGCTCGTGGCCGGGGCGTTGTCGTACCCCCGCCGTAGGCTGGCGGTGTGTGGCGATGTACGGGACCGCGCTGGTCGGGAGGCCCGCCGGGGGCCGCGGACGGGCGGTACGCGCAGGGGCTCGGGTGGTATTGCGCCGAGCGGGGCGCGGAGCGGGTGAGCCCGCTCCCCGCCGGGAAGGTGCTGGCGTTCGCGGCGCGGGGCGAGCGGCGCTGCCTGGGGGTCCGGCGGGGCGGCCGGTGGACCGCGTGTCCGTATGCCGCGGTGCTCGACGGGGCCGGTGCGAAGGACAGGTGCGCGAGCTGCGACCGGCTGGACCGGTCACGGTCGGTGGCGGCGGACACCATGGCCGACGACCCGCGCCCGTACGGCGTCTATCTCGCGTACTTCGGTCCCGGGCTGCTCAAGGTGGGGATCACGGCGGCCGAGCGGGGTCCGGCGCGGCTGGTGGAACAGGGGGCGGTGGCGTACGCCTGGCTGGGGCGCGGGCCGCTGATGGCGGCGCGGCGGGCGGAGGCGCTGCTGGGGAGCGCGCTGGCGGTGCCGGACCGGTTCGGGAAGGCGGCGAAGCGGGCTGCGCGGGCGGCGTTGCCGCCGGTGGCGGACCGGATCGCCGAGCTGTCCCGGCTGCACGGCCGGGCGCGGGAGCTGACGGGCTGGCCGGAGACGCTGGAGCCGGCGGAGTTCTCCTGCGTCGACCACACGGAGCTGTTCGGGCTGGACCGTATCCCGGCGGCGGCCGGGGAGCTGGGCGGGCTGACGGCGGGTGCGGAGATCGTGGGGGAGGTCGTGGCCGGGGTGGGCGCGGATCTGTATCTGCGGCTGCGGCAGGCGGGGGCGCCGTCCGGTGGCGGGGGGACGGCGGTGCTGGACGCGCGGGGACTGTCGGGGTGGGTCCTGGAGGCGGCCTCGGGTCCGGTCACGACGGTGCCCGTACGGGAGGGTGCGCGCGGCGCGGCAGGGGGCCGGGCGGCCGGGCGCACGAGTGGCCAGGAGGGCGGTCAGGAGGGGCTGTTCTGACGGGGGCGCTCTCTGGTAGATCTGGACGGATAGATCTGGACGGGCCGGAAAGGTGCGGGGTGCAGTCATGTGCCCGGGACGGACGTCGGAGGGCGGGCGTGGTGGCTGCGGTGGACGGGGACGAGCGGGTCGGCGCGTTCTGGCGGGAGCTGGGGCTGCCGGGGCTGATCGACGTGCACACGCACTTCATGCCCGAGCGGGTGCTGGCGAAGGTCTGGGCGTACTTCGACGCCGCCGGGCCGCTGGTGGGGCGGCCGTGGCCGATCGCGTACCGGTTCGAGGAGGACGAACGGCTGGCGGTGCTGCGGGGGTTCGGGGTGCGGGCGTTCACCTCGATGATCTATCCGCACAAGCCCGGGATGGCCCAGTGGCTGAACGCCTGGGCGGCGGACTTCGCGGCCCGCACGCCCGACTGCCTGCGGACGGCGACGTTCTTCCCCGAGGACGGGGCGGCCGACTACGTGGCGGCCGAACTCGCGGCCGGGGTACGCGTCTTCAAGGCGCATGTGCAGGTGGGCGGGTACGACCCGGCCGACGCGGCGCTCGATGCGGTGTGGGGGGCGCTGGCGGAGGCCCGTACACCGGTCGTCATCCACTGCGGTTCGGGGCCGGCGCCGGGCAAGCACACCGGGCCGGAGCCCGTTGCGCGCCTGCTCGCCCGGCATCCCCGACTGCCGCTGATCATCGCCCACATGGGGATGCCGGAGTACACCGACTTCCTGGATCTGGCGGAGCGCCATCCGGAGGTGCGCCTCGACACGACGATGACCTTCACCGATTTCGCCGAGCGTGCCGCGCCGTTTCCCCGGGCCGAACGCGCCCGGCTCGCGGACCTCGGCGACCGGGTGCTGTTCGGCAGCGACTTCCCGAACATCCCGTACGGCTACGCCCACGCGCTGGAGGCCCTGGAGCGGCTGGACCTGGGGGACGGGTGGCTGCGCGGGGTCTGTTACGGCAACGGGGCGCGGCTCTTCGGGGTGTGAGGCTCACCGGAGTTGTGGGTGCGTGAGGCTCTTCGGCGTCGTGTGAGGCTCCGCGGGCTCAGTCGGCCACGGCGGGTTGGGCGGCGGCGGTGGCGGCGCGCAGGTGGGACATGGCGGTGCGCAGGTCCGCCAGGGTCGCCTCGTCCGTGACGCGTTCCGTCGCCGGGTCGATCTTCGGGCCGATGGCGCCGATCTCCAGGCAGGCGGCCTCGACGATCTCGCCGGTCATCATCCGGAGCGTCTCGCGGAGTTGGGCGTTGGCGTGGTCGCCGCCGGTGGGGAAGGGCGAGGCGGTGATCACGGCGATCGGCTTGTCGACGCATTCGCCGCTGCTGACCAGCCAGTCGAGGGCGTTCTTGAGCACGCCGGGCACGCCGTGCGCGTATTCCGGGCTGACGACGAGGAGCGCCTGGGCCGCCGCGGCGGCCGTGCGCAGGGCGGCGACGGACGGCGGGGGCGTGGCGCCCTCGCCGTCGAGGTCCGGGTTGAAGTGCGGCAGCGCACCGATGTCCGCGGTGGTGGCGGGGCCGTCGTGGAGGTCGAGGGCGGAGCGCAGGACCGCGCCGTTGGAGGAGTGGGCGCGCAGGCTGCCGGAGAGGGCGAGGAGTCTCATGGGGGTGACGGTACGGCCCGACACCGGGGGTCGCGTCGTCGGGGCGCGGCGGGCCCGGCCGATGATGTCGGCGCACGGCGGTCTTCGCTGGTCAGGCCAATTGTCAGTGGTGGGTGGGAAGCTGACGGGGTGTGATCGGGCCGGACCGCGCGGGGGGCGGCCCGGCCCGGTCGTGCGGATTCTCACCGGTCGTGCGGATTCTCAGGGAATTCACAGAAACCCGAAAGGGAGCTTTCACGGGCGTCGGTCACCCTCGGCGTCATGACCCTGACTTCGTCGTCCTCAGCGTCGCTCTCCGTCGGGAGCCCGGCCGCGCCGCCCGCGCCCGTGGGACCCGTCCCGCCGTCCGCCGGGGGAGTGGCGGCGCGCGGCCGCGGCCGCAGTCCGGAGCTGTTGCGGGCCGACGGAAGCCCGGTGCGTGTCCTGGTCGTGGACGACGAATCGTCGCTCGCCGATCTGCTGTCGCTGGCGCTGCGCTACGAGGGCTGGGACATCCGGGCCGAGGGCGACGGCGCGGGGGCGCTGCGCTGCGCGCGGAGCTGGCGCCCGGATGCGGTGCTGCTCGATGTGATGCTGCCGGACATGGACGGTCTGACGGTGCTGGGGCGGCTGCGGCGCGAGCTGCCGGACGTCCCGGTGCTGTTCCTGACGGCCAAGGACGCCGTCGAGGACCGGATCGCGGGGCTCACGGCGGGCGGCGACGACTACGTCACCAAGCCGTTCAGCCTGGAGGAGGTGGTGGCCCGGCTGCGCGGGCTGCTGCGCCGGGCCGGGGCGGCGGCCGCGCGCAGCGAGTCGCTGCTCACCGTCGGCGATCTGGTGCTGGACGAGGACAGCCATGAGGTGTGGCGGGACGGCCGGGATATCCATCTGACGGCCACCGAGTTCGAGCTGCTGCGGTATCTGATGCGCAATCCGCGGCGGGTGCTGAGCAAGACGCAGATCCTCGACCGGGTGTGGAGCTATGACTTCGGCGGCCAGGCGAACGTCGTCGAGCTCTACATCTCGTATCTGCGCCGGAAGATCGACGCCGGGCGGACGCCGATGATTCACACCCGGCGGGGCGCGGGGTATCTGATCAAGCCGGGCGGGTAGTCCGCCGATGAGTTCCCCGCGCCCCGCCCGGCGCCGCTGGACGCTGCGGACCCGGCTCGTGGTGTCGGCGGTCGCGCTGATCGCCGTCGTCGCGGCGGTCATCGGCACGGTCACCTCCATCGCCCTCCAGTCGTATCTTCAGGGCCAGTTGGACGATCAGGTGCGCGAGGGCGTGGTCCGCGCCCAGGCGCCGCATCCGCGCGGCCCGGAGCGCGGCCCGAACCTCGATTTCGTGGCGATGGGCGGGCAGCCGCCCGGCACGGTGGGCGCGCGGTTCGGCCCCGACGGGACGCTTGTGGACGGCGCGCGGGCCAACAACGCCAACCGGCGGCTGCCGTCCGAGCGGCTGGACGACCTGAGCGGTGCGCAGGCCGCGGTGCTGGCCCGCGCGCCGCGGGACAGTGCGATGCACACCGTCGAGATCCCCGGCCTGGGCGACTATCGGGTGCAGTTCTCCAAGGACGGCGCGCTCGTGCTCGGGCTACCGCTCGGCCAGGTCGAGGAGACGGTCGCCCGGCTCGTTCGCGTCGAGGCATGGGTGACCCTCGCCGGGCTGGTCGCGGCCGGGATCGCGGGCGCCGCCATGGTCGGGATCGCGCTGCGGCCGCTGCGGCGGGTGGCGGCCACCGCCACCCGCGTCTCGGAACTCCCCCTCCACCAGGGTGAGGTGGCACTGCACGTACGGGTGCCGGCGGCGGAGGCGGATGCCCGGACGGAGGTGGGGCAGGTCGGCGCGGCGCTCAACCGGATGCTGGGGCACGTCGCCTCGGCGCTCTCGGCGCGGCAGGAGAGCGAGACGCGGGTGCGGCGGTTCGTCGCCGACGCCAGCCATGAGCTGCGTACGCCGCTGGCCTCGATACGGGGTTACGCCGAGCTGACCCGGCGCGGTCGCGAGCAGCCCGGCCCGGAGACCCGGCACGCCCTGGGGCGGATCGAGTCCGAGGCGGAGCGGATGACGGGGCTGGTGGAGGATCTGCTGCTGCTCGCCCGGCTCGATTCGGGACGCCCGCTCTCGTACGAGAGCACCGATCTCTCGGCGCTGGTCGTGGACGCGGTCAGCGATGCGCGGGCGGCCGGCCCCGGTCACCGGTGGCGGCTGGAACTGCCCGATGATCCGGTGCTGGTGCACGGCGACGGCGGCCGACTGCACCAGGTCCTGGTCAACCTGCTGGCCAACGCCCGCACCCATACGCCCGAGGGGACGACGGTGACGGCCCGGGTGCGGGGCGGCGCCGGCGGTCCGGAGGCGTCCGCCAGCGGTGGTGAGGGGCCTGCCCGCAGCCGTGCGGAGTCTGCCGTCGGCCCGTCCGCCGTCGGCCCGTCCGCCGTCCTCCTGGAGGTGCGGGACGACGGGCCGGGCATCGCGCCCGGTCTGCTCCCGCATGTCTTCGAGCGGTTTGCGCGCGGCGACGCCTCGCGGTCGCGGGCCGCGGGGAGCACGGGTCTCGGCCTCGCCATCGTGCAGGCCGTGGTGGTGGCGCACGGCGGCACGGTCGCGGTCGACAGCGCCCCGGGCCGGACGGCGTTCACGGTCGCCCTCCCGGCCGCCCGCCCCGAGGTGCCGCCCGCGCCCGGCGGGAAGCCCGGCAGACGGCCCGACGCACGGCCCGACTCGCAGTCCGGCTCCCAGCCCGACTCGCAGTCCGGCTCCCAGCCCGACTCACAGCCCGGCCACAGGCTCAGCACACCGCCGTGACAGCGCGGTTGGCGAGTGTCGTCGGCATGACGACGACACAGCCGGCCCGCCCGCCACTGGGCTCCCTGCCGCCACGTGAGCATCTGCGTCCCGGCCAGACCGAGACGGTCCTCGATGTCGTGATCCCCGTCTACAACGAGGAGAGCGACCTGGAGCCGTGCGTCCGGCGGTTGCACCAGCACCTGTCCCGCACCTTCCCCTACGGCTTCCGGATCACCATCGCCGACAACGCGAGCACCGACCGGACCCCGGAGGTGTCCGCCCGGCTCGACGACGCGCTGGACGAGGTCACGGCCGTACGGCTGGAGCAGAAGGGGCGCGGCCGGGCGCTGCGGACGGTGTGGTCGCTCTCCGAGGCGCCGGTGCTGGCCTATATGGACGTCGATCTGTCCACCGACCTCAACGCCCTGCTGCCACTGGTCGCGCCGCTGATATCGGGCCATTCGGACCTGGCGATCGGCTCCCGGCTGACGCGCAGTTCGCGGGTGGTGCGCGGCCCCAAGCGGGAGTTCATCTCGCGCACGTACAACCTCATCCTGCGCGGCTCGCTGGCGGCCCGGTTCACCGATGCGCAGTGCGGCTTCAAAGCCGTACGGGGCGATGTCGCCGAGCGGCTGCTGCCCATGGTGGAGGACACCGGGTGGTTCTTCGACACCGAGATGCTGGTGCTCGCGGAGCGGGCCGGGCTGCGGATCCACGAGGTGCCGGTGGACTGGATCGACGACCCCGACAGCACCGTGCACCTGGTGCGTACGGCCACCGACGACCTGAAGGGCGTCTGGCGGGTGGGACGGGCGCTGGCCACCGGGCGGCTGCCGCTGGACCGGCTCGCCCGGCCCTTCGGCGACGATCCCCGCGACCGGGAGCTGACCGGCGTGCCGGGCGGGTTGGCCCGTCAACTCGTCGGCTTCTGCGTGGTCGGGGCGCTGAGCACCCTGCTCTACCTCGGCCTCTACTCGCTCTTCCGGCTCGGCCTCGGACCCCAACTCGCCAACGCAGGAGCTCTGTTGGTGTCCGCAATCGGCAACACCGCCGCCAACCGGCGGCTCACCTTCGGCGTACGGGGCCGCGACCGCGCGGTCCGTCACCAGGCCCAGGGGCTGGTCGTCTTCGCCATCGGGCTGGCGCTGACCAGTGGGTCCCTCGCCGCCCTCGACACCGCCACCCGGAACCCCGCGCACGGCACCGAACTCGCCGTCCTGGTGGCCGCCAATCTCGCCGCCACGGTGCTGCGGTTCCTGCTCTTCCGCGCCTGGGTGTTCCCGGAGCGGGAGGGCGAGCGCGAGCGGGGCGACGAGCCCCCGGGCGCGGCCGGGGCGACGCCCGCGGCCGCCCCCTGCGACCCGGACCGCCGGCACCGCCCGGAGCACCACGACGACCGTGACGACCTCACCAGGAGCGCCTGATGTCCCCGCACCACCCGTCCGACACGGCGGCCGAGCCGCCGCCCCCGCCCACCGGGCAGGAGCGCGAGCCGGCGTCGGTCGCCGGCCTCCCGTCGCCCGCCAGGACGCGGGACCCGCGCTGGGCGCGCCCGGCCCTGCTGGCGCTGCTGTTGGCCACCGCCGTGCTCTACCTCTGGGACCTGGGCGCCAACGGCTACGCCAACCAGTTCTACTCGGCCGCCGTGCAGGCCGGCAGTGAGAGCTGGCAGGCGTTCTTCTTCGGCTCCTCCGACGCGGCCAACTCCATCACCGTGGACAAGCCCCCGGCCGCCCTGTGGCCGCTGGCGCTGTCGGTACGGATCTTCGGGCTCAGCTCCTGGGCGATCCTGGTGCCCGAGGCGCTGATGGGTGTCGCGACGGTGTGGGTGCTGCACGGTGCGGTGCGGCGGCGCTTCGGCGCGGCGGCGGGGCTGCTGGCGGGCGGGGCGCTGGCGCTGACGCCGGTCGCGGCGCTGATGTTCCGCTTCAACAACCCCGATGCGCTGCTGTGCCTGCTGATGGTGTGCGCGATCGCGGCGGTGCTGCGTGCCCTGGAGGACGGCCGGACCAGGTGGCTGGTGCTGGCCGGCGTCTGCTTCGGCCTCGGGTTCTTGACCAAGACCCTTCAGGCATGGCTGATCCTGCCGGCGCTCGCCGTGGTCTACGCGTGCTGCGCTCCCGTCGCCCTGCGCCGACGGCTCGGCCAGCTGCTGCTGGGCGGGCTGGCGGCGGTGGTCTCCGGTGGCTGGTGGGTCGCGGTCGTCGAGCTGTGGCCGGCGTCCTCGCGGCCGTACATCGGCGGCTCGCAGCACAACAGTTTTCTGGAGCTGACCTTCGGCTACAACGGCTTCGGGCGGATCAGCGGCAACGAGACCGGCAGCGTGGGCGGCGGCGGCCGCCCCGGTGGTGGCGGTGGTGGCGGCTGGGGCGAGACCGGTATCACCCGGCTGTTCTCGGCCGACATGGGCGGTCAGATCTCCTGGCTGCTGCCCGCCGCGCTGATCCTGCTGGTCGCGGCCGTGTGCGTGCTGTGGCGGGCGCGGCGCGCGGTGGCCGCCGAACAGGCCGGACAGCGGGCGGAGTTCCTGGTGTGGGGCGGCGCGCTGCTGATGACCTTTGCGACCTTCAGCTTCATGTCGGGGATCTTCCACCAGTACTACAACATCGCGCTGGCCCCCTACATCGCGGCGCTGGTCGGGATGGGCGCGACGCTGCTGTGGCGGCGTGGCGGACGGGCGGCGACGCTCGTGCTGGCCGGGACGGCCGCGGTGACCGCCGGCTGGTCGTACGTCCTGCTGGACCGTTCGGCCGACTGGCTGCCGTGGTTGCGGTGGGCGGTCCTGGCGCTCGGTGTCCTGGCGGCGGTCGGCCTGCTGCTGACGCTGCGGGGCTCGGCGGCTGCGGGCGGACCGGCCGCGGGCGCACCGGCGGCGGGCCGGGCGGCGGCCGCGCGGTCCCGCCTCGCCCTCTTCGCGGCCGGGCTCGCCGTGCTGACCGCGCTGGCCGGCCCGTTCGCGTATCTCCTCAACACGGTCAACACCCCCAAGGGCGGCTCGATCATCACGGCCGGGCCGACGGTGCGGGGCACCGCGGGCGGGCCGGGCGGCCGGTTCCCCGGCGGTATGCGCCACGGCGGCTTCCCGCGTGGCGGCACCATGGGCGGTGCACCCCAGGGCGGGCCGCAGGCCGGAGGCCGGGCGGCGGGCGGGCAGCGGACCTTCCCCGGCGGCCTGCCGGGCGGCCCCGGCGGCGTCGCCGGCCGCGCCCCGCGCGGCATCGGCGGCAAGGGCGGGCGGATGGGCGGCGGCATGGGCGGTCTGCTCGACGGCGCCAAGGTCGGCGCCAAGGCCGAGGCGCTGCTGGCCAAGGACGCCGACCGCTACACCTGGGCCGCCGCGGCGATCGGTTCGCAGAACGCCGCGAGCTACCAACTCGCCACCGAGAAGCCGGTGATGGCCGTCGGCGGCTTCAACGGCAGCGACCCGTCGCCGACCCTGGCCCGGTTCAAGCAGTACGTGGCGGACGGCGAAATCCACTATTTCGTCGCGGGGGGACGCATGGGGGGACGCATGGGCGGGCCCGGCGGCAAGAGCGGCAGCGGCGGCCAGGGCGGCAAGGGCGGCAAGGGCGGCTCGGCGGCGATCACGTCGTGGGTCGAGGGGACCTTCACCACGGTCACCGCCGGCGGCGCCACGTTCTACGACCTGACCCGGCGGCGTTGACCCGGGCGGTTCCCCGGCGTCGAGAGCCGGGGAACCGCCGACCGAAAATTGAATGTACGGCGTATAAGACTCCCTGTACGGTGTAAGTCCTCCGCTCGCACCGTACAGGGAGCCTGTATGCCCGCCGTGGCCTCCGACGCCACCACCACCCCGCTCCAGCCGCCCGGCCGCAACGCCGCGCGCTGGCTGATACTCGCGGTGATCTGCCTGGCGCAGCTCACCGTCGTCCTCGACAACACCGTCCTCAACGTCGCCATCCCCTCGCTCACCAAGGAGCTGGGTGCGACCACCGCCGACGTGCAGTGGACGATCAGCGCCTACTCCCTGGTCCAGTCCGGCCTGCTACTCACCGCCGGCAACGCCGCCGACCGCTACGGCCGCAAGAAGATGCTCGCCGTCGGCCTGACGCTCTTCGGGATCGCCTCGCTCGGTGCGACCCTCGCCCAGTCCCCGGGCCAGCTGATCGCCGCCCGTGCCGGCATGGGCGTCGGGGGCGCGCTGCTGGTCACCACCACCCTCGCCGTCGTCATGCAGATCTTCGACGACGCCGAGCGCCCCAAGGCCATCGGCATCTGGAGCTCGGTCAACTCCCTCGGGTTCGCCGCCGGGCCGCTGATCGGCGGCGCGCTCCTCGACCACTTCTGGTGGGGCTCGCTGTTCCTGGTCAACCTCCCCGTCGCGGTGATCGCGCTGGTGGCCGTCCTGGCCCTCGTCCCCGAGTCCAAGAGCGTCAGCGGCGAGCGGCCCGACCTCCTCGGCGCGCTGCTGTCCATGATCGGCATGGTCGGCGTCGTCTACGCGATCATCACCGGCCCGGTGAGCGGCTGGACCTCGAGCCAGGTGCTGCTCTCCGCCGCCGTCGGCATCGTCGGCCTGGCCGCCTTCGCCCGCTGGGAGCTGCACGTCCCGTATCCGATGCTGGACATGCACTTCTTCCGCGACCGCCGGTTCATCGGCGCCGTCTCCGGCGGCATCCTCGTCGCGTTCGGCATGGGCGGCTCGATCTTCCTGCTCACCCAGCACCTCCAACTGGTCCTCGGATACGGCCCGTTGGAGGCCGGGCTGCGGATGGCGCCGCTCGCCGTCACCGTCATACTGATCAACTTCACCGGACTGGGCGCCCGCCTGATGCCCCGGCTCGGCACCCCCGGAACGATCGTCACCGGCATGACGCTGCTCGCGGCCGGCCTCGCCGCCGTCGCCCTCCTGGGCGGCGACAGCTACGGCGGCATGCTGGCCGGCCTGATCGTGATGGGCGTCGGCGTCGCACTCGCCATGCCGACCATGGCCAACGCCATCATGTCCGCGATCCCGCCCGCCAAGGCCGGTGTCGGCGCCGGGGTGAACGGCACGCTGATGGAGTTCGGCCAGGGCCTGGGCGTCGCGGTCCTCGGCGCCGTCCTCAACTCCCGTTTCGTCGCGCTGCTCCCGGTGGTCGCCGCGGGCGCCGGCTCGCTGCCCGCGGCCCTCGCCCACACCCGCACGGACGTCGAACGAACCGCCGTCCAGGACGCCTTCGCCACCGGCATCGGCACCAGCCAGCTGGTCGGTGCCGTGGCAGTCCTCCTCGGCGGCCTGCTCGCCGCGCTGCTCCTGCGCCGCGCCGAACGCACCGGCCGGGAGGGCGCGACGGCACCCGAGGCGGCACCGTCCCCGGCCGCGGCGGAATAGCATCGACGGGCAGATGATCGTGAACGACGAGCAGGGAGGGGCGCCATGGCAGCCACGGACGGCCGCGCCAGGAAGCGGCCGAACAGCGTCTGGCTGACCGAACGCCCCCCGCTCACACGCAAGGCGGACCAGCCGGCCGGACTCGACCTCGACAAGATCGTCGCGGCCACGGTCCGGCTGCTGGACGCCGAGGGCCTGGCGAAGTTCTCCATGCGCCGGCTCGCCGCCGAGCTCGGCGTCACCGCGATGTCCGTCTACTGGTACGTCGACACCAAGGACGACCTGCTGGAACTGGCGATGGACGCGGTGGCCGGGGAGATGGCCCTGCCCGACGAATCGGACTCCGCCGCCGACTGGCGCGACCAGCTGCGCCTGCTCGCCACCGGCTACCGCGACATGCTGCTGCGCCACTCCTGGGCGGCCCGGCTGCTGGGCGAGTTCCTCAACATCGGCCCGCATGCGACGGCGTTCTCCAACGCCACCCTGCGAGTGATGCGGCACAGCGGCCTCGGCGCGGAGCAGACCTCCGGCGCGCTGGCCTCCGTCTTCCACTTCGTCTACGGCTTCTCCACCATCCGGGCCCTGCACGAAGCCCGCTGCCGGGCCGCGGGCATCGGCCTCGACGACTACTTCGCGCAGGTCATTGCCGCGATCTCGGACCGTCCGGAGTACGCCGAGACCATGGAACTGTCCCTGCGCGCCGCGAACGCCCGCGCGGGCCGGAGCGCGCTGGTCTTGCTCGACCGGGAATTCGGCTTCGCGCTCGACATGCAGATCGCGGGCATCGAGGCGATGCGGGCGCGGGCCGGCCGGGACGACGCGGGGCCGGCCGACGAGGGGCGGGGCACCGCGGAGGTCTGAGGTCCGGCACAGCGATCGGGCCGGACCCCCACTGAGGCCCGGCCCGATCCCTGTGCCGGCCGTCGGCGGACGCATACCGCCGGCAGCGGACGCCTACCGCCGCCGGAGGGCGACTACTGCCGCCGGTGGGCGACTACTGCCGGATGAGCAGGACCGAGTTGATCGGCGTCAGGTCCTTGGTGAAGGACTGGCCGGCGGCCATCCAGCCCTGGCAGTCGCCCGTGCCGTTGTAACCCGTGCAGGTGCGCACCCACGCGCCGCCTGTCTGGTTGTTGAAGATCATGTGGTTCCCGACCTGGCCGGACAGGTTGTGGGCCCCGTAGCTGTAATAGGTGTTCGACGGGCGGTCGTTGTTCCAGCCGGCGTTCTGCGGGTAGATGCAGAAGGCCCCGGACGGGCAGCCGTGCACGGTGCCCGCGGCCTGGGCGGCGTTGGCGCTGGTGGCGGTGGCCATGGTCGTGGCACCGATGGCGAGTGCGAGCGCGGCGGCGGCCCTCGTGATCTTGCGCATGGATTTCCCCCTGACGGTCCTGTGATCCGGTCGCGCGACGCGCCGTACGGGCCCCTGCCGGGTGTCCGGCAGGGGCCGCAGGGCCGTCGCGAGAGGCAGTTTGCCCGGCTCGTCGGGGACGTACCATCTTTTCGATCTGGGGCGAAAAGGGGCGCAGGGGAGCCGTTTGTGTGGTACGGCCCGTAGTGGGACATTCCGCGGACCGAGCCGTTCCACGGGCGGGCCCCCTTACCGGCAGCCCATCCGCACCACCCGCACCACCCGCACCCGGCGCACTCGCCGCACCCGCCGCATCGGCCTCAGGCCATCGGCAGGCTCTCCCCCTGCACCGCCTGGATGTCCAGCTCGACCTTCAGCGTCGTCCCGATCGCCGCGATGCCCGCCGCCACGACCTGGTTGTAGTTCATCTTGAAGTCCTCGCGGCGCAGCTCGGCGGTGGCGCGGAAGGCCGCGCGGACGCCGCCCCACGGGTCGGGGCCGGTGCCGAGGTAGCTCAGGTCGAGGTCCACCGGGCGCACGACGCCGTGCAGGGACAGGTCGCCGTGGACGGTCCAGCGGTCCGGGCCGGCCGGTGACAGGCCGGTGCTGAGGTACGTGATCTCCGGGTACACCTCGACGTTGAGGAAGTCCTCGTTGCGCAGATGTCCGTCGCGCATGCCGTTGCCGGTGTCGATGGAGGCGGCCTTGATGGACGCCTCGACGCGCGACTTGTCCAGGTCCTCGGCGATCTCGATCCGGCCGCTGAACTCGGTGAACCGGCCGTGCACGCTGGAGATGCCCAGGTGCTGGGCGACCGCGCCGACCGTCGAGTGCATCGGGTCGATGGTCCAGGCGCCGGGCGGCGGCAGCTCGGCCCCGCCCTGCCGGGCCAGAACGACGGCGCCCACGTCCATCCGGCCGCTCGCCGTCACGATCGCGCTGGAGGCGACCGGGGCGTAGCCGACGGCCGTCACGATCACCGTGTACGGCCCGGCCGGCAGCGGCTGTTCGCTGCGGATCGCGCCTTCCTCGTCGGCGGCCACGCGCAGTACCTGCGCGCCTGTCATGTCGGTGACGGTCAGCACGGCGTGCTGGAGCGCCCAGCCGTCGCGTGTGCGGACCTGGGCCCGCAGTCCGGCAGCTCCCGCGCCGCTCGAAGTCATTGCTTCTCCCGTTTGTTGCCTGGTGGGGATGTCCCCTGCTCCTGGGGCCCTCCCACTCATGGTCCCCCGCTCGAGCAAAGTCGAGTGTGGGGGAGAAGTCGAGTGTGGGGGAGCCGGGAGCGTGGGGAAGTGTCGGGCTCCGGGCGGCGGCGTGCAGGCCGTCCCCTGCCTGTGCGCAACGCCGCCGCCGGAGCCCTGGGTCCGGGCCGGGACGCGTCTCCGCTCAACACGCGCCCCGGTCCGGGGTATTGCCGCCCGGGACACACCCTCGGTACGGGGTCCCGGGCCCGGGATCAGTCCCCGGGGTGGGCGAGCTCGACGTCGTAGCCGTCGACCCCGCGTGCGTCGACCGCAAGGCCGTTGGCGACCGGCGGGTAGCCGCTCGCGATGACCGTGTAGTCGCCGGCGTCCAGGTCGGTGAAGGCGTATGCGCCGTCCTCCCCGGTGGTCGAGGTGGCCACGACGTTGCCCGCCGCGTCCACCAGTGTCACCCGCGCGTCGGGCAGCGCGATGCGGTTCGCTCCGGCCCGTACGACGCCCTGGACCCGTGCGCCGGACAGCAGCTCGACCTCGATGCGGGTCGTGCCCTGGCCGCCGACCTCGACCGGCAGTGCGGCCGGGCGGTAGTTGGCCGCGTTCACGGCGAGGGTGAAGGTGCCGGGCGCCAGTTCGTCGAAGGCGAAGTAGCCCTCGGCGTTGGTCCTGCCGGTGGCCAGCACCTCGCCGCGGACGTCGGTGACGACGACCATCGCGCCGTCGACCGGCCGGCCGTCGACCGCGCTGCGGACCTGGCCGCCGAGGCCGCTGGTACCGCTGAGCAGGATGTCGTAGCCGAAGGGCGTCTCGCCGACGACGACCGTGGACGCCTGCGGCTGGTGGCCGTCGGCCGCGGCTATCAGGACGTAGCTGCCGGCGCCGGGGGCGCTGAGCACGTACGAACCGTTGGCCTGGGCCACCGCGCGGCCCAGCTGGCGGCCGCTGAGCGAGATCAGCGTCACCGCGGAGCGGGGGACGGGGTGGCCCTCCGCGTTGCGGACGAAGCCGTGGATCGCCGGGCCGGACGGGGTGCCGTCGCCACCGGCGGAGGCGAACGCCGCCAGCGGCTGGGAGGCCGCCGCGACGGCCGGCTGCGCCCAGGAGGGGGTGTGGCCGAACTCGTCGTCGGCGGGGGCCGGAGCGGCACCCACGAGGGCGAGCTCCCGCTCCTCGACGACGGGCGTGACGGCGGTGGTGGCCGCCGCCGCGGCGGTGTCGGCCGGGGCGGCCGCGGGGTCCGCGGTCTCGACGCCGTCCGCGCTCTGGGAAAGTCCGCCACGCGTCTTCAACGCGACCTCCTTGATGAACAGGGTGAAGAGGAAGGCGAGCAGCGCGCAGGGCGCCGCGTACAGGAACACATCGCCCACGCCGTGCCCGTAGGCGCTCTCCATGACGGTGCGCAGCGGCGCCGGGAGGGCGTCCAGGTCGGGGATGCCGCCGCCGCTGTTGCCGGCGCCGTGGGCGGCGGCCTTCGCGGCCTTGGGGCCGAGCTCGGTCAGGCCGTCCTTGACGTAGTGGGTGACGCGGTTGGCGAGCACCGCACCGAGGGCCGAGACGCCCACCGCACCACCGAGGGAGCGGAAGAAGGTCACGACGGACGAGGCGGAGCCGAGGTCCTGCGGGGCGACCTGGTTCTGGGTGGCCAGGACCAGGTTCTGCATCATCATGCCGATGCCGAGGCCCATCAGCGCCATGAAGATCGCGATGTGCCAGTACTCGGTGTCGTAGCGGATGGTGCCCAGCAGGCCGAGGCCCGCGGTCACCAGCACGCCGCCGGAGACCAGCCAGGCCTTCCACCGGCCGGTCTTGGTGATGACCTGGCCCGAGACGGTCGACGAGATGAACAGGCCGGCGATCATCGGGATCGTCATGACACCGGACATCGTCGGCGACTTGCCGCGCGCCAGCTGGAAGTACTGGCTGAAGAAGACGGTGCCGGAGAACATCGCGATACCGACGAACAGCGAGGCCATCGAGGCGAGGGTGATCGTCTTGTTGCGGAACAGCCGCAACGGGATGATCGGCTCCTTGGCCTTGGACTCGACGAAGACGAAGATCGCGCCGAGCACGACCGCGCCGCCGACCATCGCGGCGGTCTGCCACGACATCCAGTCGTACTTGTCGCCGGCCAGGGTCACCCACACCAGCAGCAGCGAGACCGCCGCGCTGATGAAGAAGGCGCCCGCCCAGTCGACCTTGACGCCTTCGCGCTTGACGACCGGGAGCTTCAGGGTCTTCTGCAGCACGATCAGCGCGATGATCGCGAAGGGCACGCCGACGTAGAAGCACCAGCGCCAGCCGAGCCAGCTGGTGTCGGTGATGACGCCGCCGAGCAGCGGGCCGCCGACGGTGGCGACGGCGAAGGTGGCGCCGAGGTAGCCGCTGTACCGACCGCGCTCACGCGGCGAGATCATCGCGGCCATCACGATCTGGGCCAGGGCGGACAGACCGCCCACGCCTATGCCCTGCACCACACGGCAGGCGATCAGCATGCCGGTGTTCTGCGAGAGGCCGGCGACGACCGAGCCCGTGACGTAGATGACCAGGGCGAACTGGACCAGCAGCTTCTTGCTGAAGAGGTCGGAGAGCTTGCCCCACAGCGGGGTGGTGGCCGTCATCGCGAGCAGCGAGGCGGTCACGACCCAGGTGTAGGCGCTCTGCCCGCCGTCGAGATCGTGAATGATCTCCGGCAGGGCGTTGGAGACGATCGTCGAGGACAGGATGGCGACGAACATGCCGAGCAGCAGCCCGGACAACGCCTCCATGATCTGGCGGTGCGTCATGGGGGCCCCGTCGGCGGAGCCGTGTCCGCCTCCGTGTTTGGCGTGGCCGCCCCGCACACCGGCTGGTGAGGTCGTAGCCATGTGGTTCCTTTGCTTCCTTTTCATCCTGCGGGTGTACGGGTGAGGGAGTCGTGATGCGCCCGGGTACGGCAGTCGCCGAAGCTCGTACGGAGCCTGGCGAGCAGCTCGATGAGGTGCCCGACGTCGGTGTCGGTCCAGTCGTCCAGATACCGGGCGAGGGTCTCGGTGTAGCGCTCGGAGAGCTCCGCCAGGAGATCTCGGCCACTCGGAGTCAGGCGCAGCAGTCGCGACCGCTTGTCCGCCGGATCGGGCTCGCGCTCGATCCAGCCGCGCTCGGCGACATGGGCGACGTGCCGGCTGGTCACCGACATGTCGATCGCGAGCAGCTCGGCGAGCTGGCTCATCCGCATCTCGCCGTGTCGGTCGAGAAGGGTGAGCACGCCGGCTGACGCGGGCGGGCAGTCCTGGGGCAGGATCCGGCCCATTTCACGCTTGACGGCTCCGATGGCACTGAGTTGCCTGGCCAGCTCTTCGTATTGACTCTGAGCGGCCACGGGGCTCCTCCACGCATCTTCACTTCACAGCTTTGTTGCTTGAGGCAACCATAGAATAGGTTGGTTGCTGAAGGCAAACTGTTTCCGGGCCTCTGGGGTAAAGGGAACGAAAAGTCTCGGCGAGTTGTGGTCAATGAGCCCGTCGCGTCACGTATAGGTGCAGGTCATGTGGGCACGCGCCCCAGGGGTGCCTCGGAGGCGCCCGGTTCGCTAGGGTCCTTCCCCATGGCGACCAACCCGCAGAACCAGGCCGGCGGCAACAGCGACCCGGCGGGCAGCACCCAGATGTTCCGCGCCTTCGTGGACGAGGCCGGCCCCGCCCAGTCCCCGAACGGACGCCGTGCGGCGGCGCCGCAGCAGAGCGGCGGCGGGGCGCGCGTGGGCGTCATCATCGGCGTGATCGTGGCGGTCCTGGTGATCGCGGGCGCGGCCTGGCTGGCGCTGAAGTAGCGGCCCCTGTGTCGCCGCGCTGTCACGGACGGCGCACCCCCTCTTCTCCCCTCCCCCCAAGGTTTTCCGTACGAAAAGGGGCCCGGCGGTCGCCGGGCCCCTTCTGTCTGCCTCTTACGCGTCCGCGCGCGCGTCCTTCTGCTTGCCCCGAAGGCTCCGCCGTTGAGCCCGGCGAGCTGTCGCCCCTTGCGTCAGTCGCCGCCTTCGCCGCCGCCCACGCCGACTCCTTCGTCGCAGTCGCAGTCGCAGTCGACGTCGATGCGCGCACCCCGGCTCTCCGCGACCCGCAGCGCGTCCCGGAGTGCCTCGGTCAATCGCTGGGCGCAGAAGCGCAGTTCGTCGACGGTGGCCCGGCAGGCGGTGTCGCCGAGCAAGGTGGTGGCGTGCCCGAGGATCTCCGCCCCCGTATCGAGCTGGATCTCCTCCATCCGGTCCGCGAGCCGCGACACGTACCCGCCGCCGTCGTCCGCCGACACGTAACACGGCAGCAGCCGCAGACCGCCGGCGCCGGACCCTCCGCTCACCACGCCACCGCCCCCGTAGGGGAAGGCCCGCTCCCGGCGCTCCTCTGCGTGCTCGTACGCGAGCAGATAGGGCCGCACGAGGGGGGGTGGCGTCGCCGTCGAGGGGGGGCGGAGTGGGGGAGGGGGCGGGCCGGAGGGGTGGCGGCGGTTCGTGCCGCCGCGCGACGAGGTGGAACGGGGGCGTCGAAGGCCCCGGGAGGCGGCGTCCGTCGGCCGCTTCACCGGTCGAGGAACCGGCGCATAGGGTTTCGCATGTCGACCTGCTTCCTTCAGATGTCAGGTTGGCCACGCCCCGGGGCCGTTCCAGCGGTCGCCGGGGCTTCGGCGTTGGACCAACATAGCAAGGCTGTCTATGCCGTACTAGGGGAAGGTAGGGATCGCCTGCTATGCGGTGGCGTACTTAGCCTGGTTCAGGTGATCGAATTTGCTCCCGACCGGCCTCGCTGGCGACAGGTCGCCGATGTGATGCGTGAGCGCATCGCCGACGGCACATACCCTCCGGGAACGCAGATTCCCTCCGTGCTCAAACTCCAGGAAGAGTTCGGCATCGCCACGGCGACAAGCCAGAAGGTGCACCGTGGTCTGCGGGACGAGGGCCTGATCTATACGGAGCCGGGCCTGGGATCCTTCGTGGCGAAGCGGCAGCCCGGAGGGCCGGTGAGCGCGGCCAAGTGGGTGCAGATCGCCAACGTGATCCGAAAGCGGATCGTGAGCGGCGAGTACCCGACGCACCATCTGATCTCCGAGGTCCGGATGGAGCAGGAGTTCGGCGTCGCCCGCGTGACCGTGCGCAAGGTCACCGCCGCCCTCCGGGAAGAAGGGCTCATCGTCACCACGCCGGGCATGGGCTCGTTCGTCACCCCGCGGCGGCCTCGAGGCTCGGCCGGTAGCCGGTAGCCGGTGATGCGGCCGAGCGGCTGATCGCCTCCGCCGACGGGCCTACCGGACATCACGCCGCGAACCTCCTCCGAGCGGTCCTCCCATGTGTCGGCCGGACTGCCAGGACGCCGTGCGTCGCAGCGATCCGACGCCGCACGTGGTGCCCGTCCCGTGCTCGGGACGGGCTCTGTCAGTGGGCGACCGTACGGTGATCTACGTACGCAAGTCGCCTTCACAAGCGAGGAGTTCGCGCATGTCCTTCTGGAAATCGAGGAGAAGTGCCACCGCTGCCGCCGTCAGCGCCGCGGCGCTGACGGCACTGTTCAGCGTGGTGACCGCCCACGGCGCGATAGCCCAGCCCGCGTCGGCGTCGAGGGCTTCGGCTCCCGTCTCCGCGAGCAGCGCCGACTGCCCGCCCGGCCCCCACAACACCTGCTGGTGGTCGAAGCAGAAGTACAAGGGTGCGTTCCACAGCGAAGGCACCATGGCCAAGTTCTGCTCCAACCTCGCGACGTATGAGCACTCCGTGTGGAACAGGAGCAAGTACGAGCTGTGGATGTGGAAGGGCAAGAGCTGCAAGGGTGATCCGGATGTCGTGATCCCGGCCGGCGGCAAGAACGCGGGCTGGAACTCCGGTACGTACTCGTTCAAGCTGATCCCGTACTGAGCCTGTACCGATCGCCGGCGGCTCTGGCCGGGCCCGGGGGTGCGCCTCTGGGTCCGGCCTCCGGGTCGGCTCGCACCTGCCGGCGGTCGGGCGTCGCCCGTAACCGCTGTGGGGCCCGAACCCCCGTCGTGTCCGGGCCCCGTCGTGCCCCCGCTACCGCTCGTCGGCGGCTGCGTGGAGGGCCGCCACGTCGATCTTCTTCATGCCGAACATCGCCTGCATGGCGCGGGCGGCGCGGGACTGGTCCGGGTCGCTCATCAGCTCGGCCATGCCGACCGGTACGACCTGCCAGGACAGGCCGTACCGGTCCTTCAGCCAGCCGCAGGGACCCTCCTCGCCGTCCCGGGAGAGCTTGGTCCAGTAGTAGTCGATCTCGTCCTGGTCCTTGCAGGTGATCATCAACGAGACGGCCTCGTCGAAGGTGAACTGGGGGCCACCGTTGATCGCGACGTAGTCCTGGCCGTCGAGGGAGAAGTCGACGGTCAGGACGGTGCCGGCCGGGCGGGGGCCGGCCTCGGTGTAGTAGGCGATGTTCTTGATCTTGGAGTTCGGGAACACCGAGCAGTAGAACTCGGCGGCCTCCACGCTCTGGTTGTCGAACCAGAGGTTGGGCGTGATCTGGGGCATGGGGCTCTCCTGGTGTCGATGGCCGCGCGGGCCTCTTCGGCTCCGGCGACCGGTACGCCGGCAGGCGGTGGTCCGCGCCTGTAGCAGTACTGACCGGTGCACCCGGCGGAACTCATCGGCCATCGGGAGGAAAAATCCCGGCGGGCATTCAGCGGCCCGGGGGAGGCGGCGTGCGGGCCGTCACTTCCAGTGGAACGTGACGTCCCGGGTGTCGATGTGCATCCCCAGCGGCACCCGCCAGCCGTCCACACACACCCGCCAGGTCCCGGTTTTCTTCCGGCCCGGGGCGAGCGGCAGGGGGAGGTCGTGGGTGGAGTCGATGGTCGCCCAGTCGACGCCGAGGCCGCCGATGACGTGGGTGCCGAAGGTGACCGTGCCGTCCCTCACCGTGCGCTTGCCGGTGTTGAGGAACTCGACGCTGACCTTTTCGCACCAGCGGACGTCGGTGCCGGCGAGCTCCGGCTTCCCGATGAGCAGTCCGGCGGGGGCGCCGGGACCGCCGGGGACGGTCGGGGAGGGCGGCGCGGGGGCGCCGTTTCCGCTTCCCCCGCCCCCGCCGCCGCTCCCGGAGCCGCTCCCGCCGCCCCCGGGGGAGCCGGGGTCCGGCGACGGGCCGGGCGGTGCGGGGGAGGAGGGGGAGCCGGGCGTGGTGGCGCCGGATGCGTGTCCCGCGCCGCCTGTGCCGCCGTGCGGGGCGGCGCCCGAGTCGTCGGCGCCCGAGTCGTCGGAGCCCGAGCCGCCGTGCGGCGCGGAGGAGGTGCCCGGTGCGGGGCGTTCGGCGGAGCCCTTCCCCGGGCCGCGGTGGTCATCGCCGTCTCCGCCGTCCAGGGGCGTCAACTCGACGCCGCCGTGGGGTGGTACGGCCTTGTCCGGGGCCCGGCCGTCTGCGGGGCCCGCAGCGCCCACCGCGACATAGCCGGTGTGGGCCGCGCCGCCGCAGCCGGTGAGCAGGACGCCCAGGCACACCACGGCCGCCGAGGCGGAGGCAACAGTCGTCGTCCGTCGCATCGGGCCAGTGTTGCTGACGGAGTGTCAGGAGTACAGGGGTGGGCGTGCAGGGGTGGGAGGACAGGGGGAGAACCACAGGTGCCACCGGCCGGTTCCGGCGACGCGCCGCGGCCGGGAGAGGCGCCCGGTGATCTCGCGGCACGACCCCGCTTGACCTTGTCACGGTGACAAGGTCTTCACTCTGGCCGAGGAGGTGGTCCCGAAGATCATGCCGAAACAGGACACGGATACGAGGAGAGTTCTCCAGGGGCTGGAGAACAGCAGCGCGTCGGTGCGGCTGCAGGCAGCGCTGGCGGTCGGCACGACCCCTGACCCGCGGTTCATCGACAAGCTCATCGAACGGTGCGCGATCGAGCCCGAATTCTCCGTTCGCGAAATGCTCACCTGGGCGCTCACCCGCCACTCGGCGCCGATGACGGTCCCCGAGCTTCTCCGCGAACTCCGCTCGGAGCGTGCGCAGGCACGAAGCCAGGCGTTGCACACGCTGTCCAAGATCGGGGACCGGCAGGCGTGGCCGGCGATCACCCGGGCGCTTCTGACCGACGCCGACGACGAGGTGGCGCGGAGCGCTTGGCGGGCAGCGGTCGCGCTCGTGCCCGAAGGTGAAGAGCCCGAGTTGGCCGCAGTGTTGGCGACACAGCTGGGGCGCGGGGAACGGGAGACGCAGCTGAGCCTCAGCCGGGCTCTGATCGCGCTCGGCGAGGTGATCATGCCGACCCTGCGCGCCGCGATGACGGATCTCGATCCGCGCGTGCGCGCGCACGCGCGAGCCACGGAACGGCTGTTGCGCGACCCGGACTCCGGATTCACGTTCGCGATCGAGGAGGCCAAGCGCGTCACGGTCCTCGGCACGAACGGCCAGGAAGGGGGATAGGCGGTGTTGATCGGCGAGGTGGCACGACGGTCCGGGGTCAGCGCCCGCATGCTCAGGCATTACGACTCGCTCGGCCTGGTACGGCCGACGGGCCGTACCGCGGCCGGCTATCGGGAGTACTCCGGCGAGGACATCCGGCGGATCTTCCATATCGAGAGCCTGCGGTCGTTGGGGCTGTCGCTGCGTGAAGTCGGGTGCGCGCTGGATGATCCCGACTTCCGGCCCTCGGAGCTCGTCGACGACCTCATCCGCCGGACGCGAGACCGCATCGCGGGTGAGACGGCGCTGCTCACCCGACTCCGTCGGATCGGTGCCGCGGAACCCGCCGGCTGGGAGGGCGTCCTCCAGACCGTTGCGCTCCTCCAGGAATTGGGGGCGGAGAGCGCCGGGAAGCGCCAGCGCGCGGCCCTGTCCTCGGTCGAAGAGGTTCCGGTGCCGGTGGAAGCTCTGGTGGAGGCGGCGCTGAGCGAGTCGGACCCGAACGTCGCGGGAGCCCTTCGATGGGCTCTGGCGCAATCGGGCGACGGCGGTTCGGCGCTGCTGGCGGAGGGCCTCGGCTCATCGGCGGCCGAGGTGCGCAAACGTGCCGTCCAGTCCCTCGCCGAGATGCCGAACGGTGCGGCGACCGCACTGCTGCGGGACGCCCTCGCGCACTCCGACATCGTCGTCCGCAGGTATGCGGCTCTGGCGCTCGGGGCACGCGGCGTGACCGACGCGGTCCCGATGCTCATGGACATGATCGTCGAGGGGGCGAACGACGCCGATGCAGCCGATGCGCTGAGCACGCTGGCGGGTGATCCCGCGTTGGCGGATCAGATCGCCACCGGGCTCGTCGACTGCCTCGCCCGCGGCACCGTTGGATCGTCCGCGCGTCGACGGCTGACACAGGCGCTCGCGGATATCCCGGGAATCACGACGTCACGTGCCCTCGCAGATCTGTCGCAGGACGAGGACCGCGGCGTTGCGCTCACCGCGGCATACATCCTCACGCTGCGCAGCGCACGATCTTGAGCAGTGGTGCGCCTCTGACGCGCCCTGGCGGGCGGTCTCGCAGTCCGAGTCCGAGTCCGAGTCCCCGAGTCCGAGTCCGAGCCCGGGGCGTGCGGGGCGCGGGGTGAGCGGGTACGAGACGCCACGGGGCCGTGCGGCCGGTTCGTGCAGCAGTCCGCCGAGCGGCGCTCCCCTCGGCGGACCGGACCTCAGTCGGCGATGAGCCCGTCGCGCAGCTGTGCCAGCGTGCGGGTGAGCAGTCGGGAGACGTGCATCTGGGAGATGCCGACCTCCTCGCCGATCTGGGACTGCGTCATGTTGGCGAAGAAGCGCAGCATGATGATCTGGCGCTCCCGGGGCGGGAGTTTGGCCAGCAGGGGCTTGAGGGACTCGCGGTACTCCACGCCCTCCAGCGCGGTGTCCTCGTAGCCCAGGCGGTCCGCCAGGGAGCCCTCGCCGCCGTCGTCCTCGGGGGAGGGGGAGTCGAGCGAGGAGGCGGTGTAGGCGTTGCCGACCGCCAGGCCGTCGACGACGTCCTCCTCCGACACTCCCAGGCACAGGGCGAGTTCGGGAACCGTCGGGGAGCGGTCGAGCTTCTGGGCGAGCTCGTCGCTGGCCTTGGTGAGGGCGAGCCGGAGCTCCTGGAGCCGGCGCGGGACCCGCACCGACCAGGACGTGTCGCGGAAGAAACGCTTGATCTCACCGACGACCGTCGGCATCGCGAACGTCGGGAATTCCACGCCGCGTTCGCAGTCGAACCGGTCGATGGCCTTGATCAGGCCGATGGTGCCGACCTGGACGATGTCCTCCATCGGCTCGTTACGGCTGCGGAAGCGCGCCGCGGCGTAACGGACGAGCGGGAGGTTCAGCTCGATGAGGGTGTCACGGACGTAGGTGCGCTCCGCGCAGTCCTTGTCGAGCGTGGCCAGCCGCAGGAACAGGGAGCGGGAGAGCGTGCGGGTGTTGATGGCGTCGTCGTGTACCTGGTCGTGCAGGTGCGGCGCGGGCGCGGGAATCGCGGGAAGCACCTTCGAGCTGCCCAGTTCTACGGACATGCCACCCCCTTGAGGTGTCGCTGCGGGGTCCTCGGCCCAAGGCGGACCGAGGAGTTATGCCTCCACCTGAATACCGGAGGCAGCGCCACGGCAAACGCGGTTTCTGCAGAATGTCACATGTCGGCAACACGCTGTAGCGCCATATCGACATATCTGCGCAGGCTGTGCGGGGGCGGGTCGCCCGTCCCGGTTAGGCGTCGATCCTGTTTGCGGATCGCAGTCGGGCGAAGCTCCGCGACAGTAGCCGCGAGACATGCATCTGCGACACCCCCAGCTCCGCGCTGATCTGCGACTGCGTCAGATTGCTGTAGTAGCGGAGCAGGAGGATGCGCTGCTCGCGCTCGGGGAGCTGGACGAGCAGATGCCGGACGAGGTCGCGGTGCTCGACGCCGGCCAGCTCGGGATCCTCGTACCCGAGGCGGTCCAGGAGGCCGGGCAGTCCGTCGCCCTCCTGGGCGGCCTCCAGGGACGTCGCGTGGTAGGAGCGGCCCGCTTCCAGGCAGGCCAGCACCTCGTCCTCGCTGATCTTGAGGCGCTCGGCGATCTCCGCAGTGGTCGGGGAGCGGCCGTGCAGCACCGTCAGGTCCTCGGTCGCGCCGTTGACCTGCACCCACAGCTCGTGGAGGCGGCGGGGGACGTGCACCGTGCGGACGTTGTCCCGAAAGTAGCGTTTGATCTCGCCGACGACGGTCGGCATGGCAAAGGTCGGGAATTGGACGCCGCGGTCCGGGTCGAACCGGTCGATCGCGTTGATCAGGCCGATGGTGCCGACCTGGACGACGTCCTCCATCGGCTCGTTACGGCTGCGGAAGCGTGCCGCGGCGTATCTGACCAGCGGAAGGTTGGCCTCGATGAGTGCCGCGCGGACCCGGGTGTGCTCGGGGGTGCCGGGCTCGAGGCCCGTCAGCTCCGCGAACAGCACCTGTGTGAGTGCCCGCGTGTCCGCGCTTCGGCTCTCGCGGGATGGAGCCTTGGGCGCAGTACGGGCCGTCACGTTCACGCCACCCTTCACAGTGCATGTATCCGGCAAAAGCGGTCATAGCATCACAAGTTATGTGCACTGTGTGCAAGCACCCCATAATGCCGTGTTGGGGCCAGAGTTGAATGGCGTGCGGAAGGGTGCCGGAAGGGGTTTTCCCCTACGGGGCGGGGTACGGCGAAGCCCCCCGCCGGTGAGGGGCGAGGGGCTCTCGGTGTGGAGTGCGGGGGCTCAGAACTCGTAGTCGGCGATCACCCAGGTGGCGAACTCTCGCCACTGACCGGCCGCAGCCTGATGGGCCGGATGCTCGATGTAGCGCTTGAGGGCGTCGGTGTCGGCCACGGCGGAGTTGATCGCGAAGTCGTGGGCGATCGGCCGGTCCGTGATGTTCCAGGCGCACTCCCAGAACGTCAGCTCCGGGATCCGGTCCGCCAGCTCCGCGAAGGCGCGGACCCCGGCCTGTACGCGTTCCTCGTCACGGGAGACGCCTTCGTTGAGCTTGAAAAGGACCAGGTGGCGGATCACTGGGGACCTCCGTGCGGCGGGCGGTGCGCGGTCCGGTCGGGCGACCGGCCGGCGTCCCAGCCGTCTACTTGACCAGCTGGGTCATGAACTCGCCGACGCCCTGAGCAGCGGACGAGATGCCTTCGAAGCCTATCTGGACGAGGTCCGCGGCCCGCCCGGGGGACGTGATGATCGTGTAGAGCACGAAGACGATGACCAAGTACACCGCGATCTTCTTCGCCTGCGCCATCGGTCCTGTCTCCCCTGTTCCCTACGGCAGTCCCTGAAACTCCCCTGCATGTTCCGTCCCGAATGCAGTCGGGTGAGTGTAACCACAGGTGTTCGACAGTGGTATCCGTGATCGAGAGGCCGGGGCGCGCGTACGGCGCCGGCGCGGCGGCACCGCTCCGGTCGATGTGGCACTGATCCGGTCTTTAGGGACGAAAGGCCCGTCGGCGAAGGTCCTTTGCCGGATGGCAGGGGCGTGCGGCAACGGCACGATGGTGGTGCGCCCGGCGGATCTGGCAGGAACCCGCGGGGCCGGGACCGGGACCTCACTGCGGGGCCCGCGCCGTGTACATCCCCCTGACTGCGGCGTGGGCTTTGGGGTCCGGCCCTCATCGGGGGGAGCGGTCGTCCCCCGACGCCGTTCCCCCCGACCGACCGAGGAGCCCCGGCTCCGAGCCGCCGGTCCGCGGCCCGGAGCCGGGGCTTCGGCGTGCGGCCCGGGCCCCGTCGCCGCACCGCCGCCCCGCGCATTCCTGCGCCGCCGCCACCCCCGTCCCCGGTTCGACGTCCCCCGCCCGCGCCCGCCGCCCGCGCCCTTCGTCTGCAACCGGCTGCCCGGCGTTGCGCGTCCCCCACCCCGTACGACCTGGATGCCCTGGCCGGCATGCATCATGTACGCGACAGAACCGGGCGTGGCAGCGCGCCGCGGCGCGGCGTGGCCCGCGCCGGGAGAACGAAAGGACCACAGGGCTCCGACGATGAAGATCGACTGGGACCGGCGTACCTGCGCGCGCCGCGGGCACATCACCTACCGTCCGCAGGAGGACGACCTGCGGGAGAAGCTGCACGCGACCACCGCGCTCGGCGAGGCATGGCGCTGTCTGCGCTGCGGCGACTTCGCCCTCGGGGAGCCGCACGGCTCCGGCCCGGCCGCCGATGCCCCGCTGGTTCCGCGCGGCAAGGTCCTGCGCGATCTGTTCATCCTGCGCTTCCTGGCCGTCGAGCGTGCGATCCGCGGCGTGTTCATCGTGCTGGCCGCGGTCGGTGTGTGGCAGTTCAGCAACCGCAAGGACGCGGTCCGCCGGTTCTTCGACGAGTACATCGCGGTGCTCCGGCCGGTGGCCCGGCACTTCCACTACGACCTGGACCACTCGCCGGTCGTCGGCACCATCCAGAAGACCTTCGGCTACCAGCACTCCACGCTGATGCTGGTAGCCGCGCTGCTGCTCGTCTACGCCCTGGTGGAGATCATCGAGGGCGTGGGGCTGTGGCGGGCCAAGCGGTGGGCGGAGTACCTGACCGTGGTGGCGACGGCGGCTTTCCTGCCGCTGGAGATCTACGAGCTCAGCGAGAAGATCAGCTGGCTCAAGATCGCCACACTGGTGATCAATATTCTCGCGGTGCTCTACATCGCGGTCACCAAGCGGTTGTTCGGGCTCCGGGGCGGCCGCCGGGCCTTCGACGAGGAGCGGCAGAGCGCCTCCCTCCTGGAGGTCGAGACCTCGGCAGGGGTGCCCGCACCTGCCCATAATGGCTGACGCCACAACCCGAGGGGGACTTCCACCATGTCGCAACCCATGACCGCGCCCGCCACGACCACGCCCGCCGCGCCGCGCACCCGCCGCCGGCCGGCCGTCGTCCTGGCGCTGCTGTTCGGCCTGTTCGCCGTGAGCGCCGGGCCGGCCGTGGCCGCGCCCGCCGCGGCCGCCGCGGCCGCACCCCGCACCGCGGTGAGCGCCGTCGACGGCTCCGTGCGCCCCGCCGCCGCTCCGGCGGCCCCCGCAGGATGGCACTCGTCCTCGCACCACTCCTTCTCGCACCACTCCTTCTCGCACCACTCGTCGCACTCCTCCCACGCCAAGACGGCGTTCAAGGAGAAGAAGTCCTCGAAGTGGAAGAAGAAGATCAAGAAGAAGTCGAAGGGCTTCTTCAAGAAGCTCGGGATCATCGCGATCGTGCTGTTCGTGATCTTCCTGGTCATCGCCATCGTGGTGATCTGGCTGATCGTCCACTTCGTTCGCCGCGCCCTGGGTCGTCGTCGCGACTGACGAACCGGCCCTTGGGCGGAGACCGGATCACACCGTGCGGCGGCACCCCACTGCGGGGCGCCGCCGCACGGCGGTTACGGCCCCGCGGCCCCCAGTCCCCACACGTACGGCCCTGGCGCGCCACGGCACCCATCGCCGCCGCCCCGTCGGATCCGCTCTCCTGACGCGCTCTCACCGCATCGCCCCGCCAAGGCCGCGTACCCCCGGGCCGGTTGGCGGGCACCACGCAGAACACCCCTCCGACCGCGCATTCACGGGTCGGAGGGGTGTTGTCAGCGGTAGCGGTGGGATTTGAACCCACGGTGACGGGTTACGCCACACTCGCTTTCGAGGCGAGCTCCTTCGGCCGCTCGGACACGCTACCGAGAGAGAGCTTAGCCCAAGGGGGGCCGTGCGCCGAAATCGGATTGCGGGACAGGGCCGGGGCGGGGGTCAGCGGTCCCGGAAGAAGTCGGTCAGCAGGGCGGCGCACTCGGCTTCGAGGACGCCGGTGATGACCTCGGGGCGGTGGTTCAGGCGGCGGTCGCGGACGACGTCCCAGAGGGACCCGGCGGCTCCGGCCTTGGCGTCACGGGCGCCGTAGACGACGCGGTCGACGCGGGACAGGACGATCGCGCCCGCGCACATCGTGCAGGGTTCGAGGGTGACGAGGAGGGTGCAGCCGGTCAGGCGCCACGCTCCGACCCGCTGCGCGGCGGCGCGCAGCGCCAGGACCTCCGCGTGCGCGGTCGGGTCGCCGGTCGCCTCGCGTTCGTTGTGGCCGGTGCCGAGGACGGCGCCGTCCGCGGACAGCACGACGGCGCCCACCGGGACGTCTCCCGTCCCGGGGGCGCGGGCGGCCTCGTCCAGCGCCCGCCGCATCGGCGCGGTCCAGGGATCGCGCAGCGGGTCGGGGGCGGGGGAGGAAGGCGGTGCTGAGGGAGGGACGGTCATGTCCCCAGTGTCGGGGACGTGACCTGAGGCGGGCCCGGCGCCGGGCCCGGCCGGGATCAGCGCACGGCTTCCAGGACCTCCGTGCAGCCCAGGGAGTCGGCGATGGTGGAGAGTGCGTCGCCGTCCAGGGCGAGCAGCTCCTTCTCGCTGACACCGAGGTCGGCCAGGAGCTCGAAGTCACCGAGCGGGCCGGACGCGATGGCGATGTCCTCCGCGCCGTTCACCGCGTCCATGGCGTCGTCGTCATCGACGCTGTCGTCATCTTCCGGTTCGCCGTCCTCCGTGCCGTCCAGATTGAGGCTGTCGAGGTCGTCCGCGTCATCTTCCTCGCGGCCCAGGAGCTCGTCGGTCAGCATCGCTCCGTACGAGCTTTTTGCGGCGGCGGCGGCGTTGGAGAGGAAGACCCGTGGATCGTCCTCCCCGTCCACCCGGATGACGCCGAACCAGGCGCCCTCCTGCTCGATGAAGGCCACCACCGTGTCGTCGTCGACCGCCGCCTCTCGGGCCAGATCGGCCATATCGGCGAGGGTTTCCACTTCGTCGAGCTCCGTGTCGCTCGCTTCCCACCCGTCTTCGGTGCGCGCGAGCAGTGCGGCGAAATACACCGTTCCTCTCCCACCTGTCATAACGTCCGGGCCGGGCGGGGCGGCGCTGTCGCGCCGCGGGTCCGCCCCTTCGGAATCGTGGCAGAAACCGGGCGTCCGCGCGGGGTCTTCGGCGCTGCGTCGTGCGGAGGTTGTGAGAGATGTCGCTCACGTGCCGCAGCGCGGGCCCGTGCGCGGGGCGCACGACTACCAGCGGAACGTGCGCATTCGCATGGCCTGACGCATCCGTGCGGCCCGCGCGCGGCGCGGCTGGACGAGGTCCCGCAACTCCTTGGCATCGTGCCGTTCGCGCAGAAACTGAGCCCGGCGCCTTCGGCGTGCCGTCTGACTCTCGGCGTCCCGGCCGGCGTTTTCCGCGCCACCGGGTGGCTGCTGACGGTCGGGCACGACACCACCACCTCCCGCGGCACCGGAGGGAAAACCAGCCCTATGTGCCTACTTTCCCTCTTTTGCGTGGTTTGGCGCCAGTGAAGCGCCGAATTCAGGGCCGTGGCCTCTGGCCTGCTCGGAGGCCGCACGGGGAGCCGCCGCGCGTCGCCCCCCGGTAGCCTTGAGGGCTGGGTCGCTCCTGCGGCCGTTGTTGCAGATCAGACCCCATGGAGGAAATTGTGCGCTTGCACGTCGTCGACCACCCGCTGGTGGCGCACAAACTCACCACACTGCGCGACAAGCGCACCGATTCCCCTACTTTCCGGCGGCTCGCCGACGAGCTGGTCACCCTGCTCGCCTACGAGGCCACCCGTGATGTGCGCACCGAGCGCGTCGACATCGAGACCCCGGTGACGGCGACCACCGGCGTGCGGCTGTCGCACCCGCGCCCGATGGTCGTCCCGATCCTGCGGGCCGGTCTGGGCATGCTGGAGGGCATGGTCAGGCTGCTGCCCACCGCCGAGGTCGGCTTCATGGGCATGGTCCGCAACGAAGAGACGTACGAGGCGCACACCTACGCCACGCGGATGCCCGACGACCTCTCCGGTCGGCAGGTGTACGTGGTCGACCCGATGCTGGCCACCGGCGGCACGCTGGTCGCGGCGATCCGTGAGCTGATCGCCCGCGGCGCGGACGACGTCACCGCGATCTGCCTGCTGGCCGCGCCGGAGGGCGTCGAGGTCATGGAGAAGGCACTGGCCGGCGCGCCCGTGACGGTGGTCACCGCTGCGGTCGACGAGCGGCTGAACCCGGACCGCTACATCGTGCCGGGCCTGGGAGACGCGGGCGACCGCATGTACGGCACCGCCGGCTGACCCGCCGCCGGAGGCCGCGCGCTGGGGCCCCGCACCGGAATCCGGTGCGGGGCCCCAGCGCGCGGCGGTGCTCTCAGCAGCGGGTGGCGTCGGACGGCGCCGGCGAGGGGTGCGTCAGCACGCTCACCGCCTTCTCGACGTCCTTCGGCGTGGCGAGATCCTTGAAGGCGGTGCCGATGATCAGGTCGACATCGGCGCCCTTGCGGTTGTCGGTCTTCTGCTCGGCGCCCACGAGCTGGGTGCCCAGCACCTTCAGCGGGCCGTCCGCGGCGGCCTTGGGGCCCAGCAGTATCCCGGCGCCCTTGACCTGCTTGTCGAAGTGGGCCGGGGCGTTGCCGACCTTGCCGATCTTGAAGCCGCGCTTCTTCAGCTCGTCGGCGGTGCGCTTGGCCAGCCCGTCGCGCGGGGTGGCGTTGAAGACGTTGACGGTCAGCGCGCCCGGCCGGGGCAGCGGCTTGCGGGCGGCGGCCTTGGCGCGGGCCTGCTCCGTCGCCTTGCCGGACGCGCACTTCCTCTTGCCCGGGGCGGCCTGGGCCGTACTGCCCTCGCCCCCGAAGACATCGATGAGCTGCAGGGACCCCCAGGCGACCAGGCCGAGCGCGCAGGCCGCGGCCACGACGCTGAGGACGATCCGGCGACGGTGGCGGGGGCGGCGCATCCGCGGGTACCTGTCGCCCGTGATGCGGTACTTCTTACCGCCCATGCCCGGGGGCGTCAGCATGCTCATGTCCGCAGCGTAGTGCGGTCCGGGGTCCGTGCCTACTAAATGATCGGCAGGTGGTGTACGAGGCAACCCGAACGGGTCAATACGGGCCGGGTCAGCCCGTCGCGGTATTGCCGTCCAGTTCGAGCACCCGGGCGTGCAGCACCTGGCGCTGCTGAAGGGCGGCGCGCACCGCGCGGTGCAGCCCGTCCTCCAGATAGAGATCGCCGTCCCACTTCACGACATGCGCGAAGAGGTCGCCGTAGAACGTCGAGTCCTCGGCGAGCAGCGTCTCGAGGTCGAGCTGCTGCTTGGTCGTCACCAACTGGTCGAGGCGTACCGGGCGCGGGGCGACATCCGCCCACTGGCGGGTGCTCTCCCGGCCGTGGTCGGGATACGGCCGCCCATTTCCGATGCGCTTGAAGATCACACGGAAAGCCTACCGGGCGAGCGGCTGCGGGCGCAGCAATGCCACAGGAGCGTAAAGCGGATCAATAGCGGCAAAACAGGAGTGATCATGAGTGACGGCCCTGCATCGGGCCGTTCTCGGGCCCACCGGAAATCGACACGATCGGGGTATCGAGGGCCGCGGCGTACGGGCGGATGTTCGCGTGACTCACCAGTTGAGGGCGGCCTCGCGGCGCGACTGCCAGTACGTGACCGTGGCCGAGTGCGGGTCCACCCGCACCGGGGGGCCGCTGTCCAGGCCGACTTGGCAGGGCGCGGTGTGCGGGGCCAGCGCGACCCCGAACTGCGAGATCTTCTCGCCCCGGCCCTGGGCGCCCGGGCCGGAGGTGACGAGGGTGGCGTACGCGGTCCGGCCCGGCGCGAGGGTGATGACGGTGACCGGATCGCTGGGGCCGATCACCGGGACGGTGGTCCGTTGCTCCGCGTCGAGGCGGAGCAGCGGGTAGCGCTGGGCGGCGAAGTCGCAGGTCCGGTCGGAGGCGTTGGTGACGGTCAGCAGCATGCGGCGGGCCGGGTGCCGCAGGCCGCGGGCGTGGAACCCGAGCATCTCGGGGGCACAGGCGAGGTGGGCCCCCGGGGACGGCGGCCGGGGCGCCGGCGGTCGGGGTGCCGGGGCGGCACGGGTCGGCGCCCCGAGTCGGCCGCCACCGCCACCGCCGTCGTGACAGGCGGTGAGGGACAGGCCGGCGGTGGCGAGGAGTACGACGGCGATGAGGCGGCGCCCGGTGGCGGCGGCGTACGTCATGGGGGCTCCCCGAGGCGGGCGCTGCTGGCTGGTGAGGGCCCCGATCCTCGGCGGGTGCGCTGGCGATCGGCTAACGCGCCGCTAACGCGGTTCTCCGGTGGAGGTGGGCGCGGCGGTGGGGGTGGCGGACGCGGAGGGAACGCCCGAGCGGCCGGGGTCCGGGGTCGGTGTGGCACTCGGGCGGCCGGGGGCGGAGCGGGAGGGAGTGGTGGCGGGGGAGCGGGGCGGCGTCGGGGTGCCGGTGGGGCGTTGCGGTACGGAGGGGGAGGGGGACGAGGAGGGGGGCGCGGGGGAAGGGGTGTCCGACGGGCCGGTGGACGGCGTCGGCGGTGCGGGGGTGGGCGGGGCCGCGGGGACGGGAGCCGGGCGTACCGGCGGGCTGTCGGGGGCGAGCGCCAGGAAGCCGAGTGCCACGGCGGCGGCCGCGGCGGCCGCCGCCAGGGGCAGCCCGAAGCGCCGCAGCCAGGGCCGGCCGCGGCGCAGCTGCGGACCCGGCGGCTCGGCCGGCCGCAGGTCCCGTACCTCCACCGACGCGGTGCGCGCCGCGAACGCCCGCCGCAGCCGGTCCTCGACGGGACGGCCGGTGGTGTCCTTGACGTCCGGTGGGCTCATGACCGCTCCTCCAAGATCTTCTCCAGGGATTTCAGGGCGCGGCTGGCGAGGGACTTCACCGCACCGCGGCTGATGCCGAGGGTCTGGGCGATCTGCGCCTCGGTGAGATCGCACCAGTAGCGCAGGACGAGCACCTCGCGGCGGCGCGCGGTCAGCCCGCTCAGCGCGGCGAACACCTCGCGGTGCTCCTCGTCGAGCACGATGCGCTCCTCGGCGGACGGCGCGTCCGCCTCGTACGGCGGTGTGTAGCCGCGGGCCGTACGGCGTCGGCGCAGCACCGAGCGGGCCGCGTTGACGACGGCGGTGCGGAGGTAGGCGAGGGCGTTGTCGACCTCGCCGAGGTGTTCTCCGTGGCGCTTGTAGAGCGCGGCGAAGGCGTCCTGGACGACGTCCTCGGCGGTGGCGCGGTCGTCGACGAGCAGGATCGCCAGCCGGACCATGTTCAGCCGGTGGGCGTGGTAGAGCTCGCTGATCGTCGGGGGCCGCTGGGGCGCGTACGCGCGTGGGCCGTCGTCGTGTCGGCCGTACTCGGCGCGGCCGTACTCGGGATGGGCGGGCGCCCCGGTGCGGGGGGTTTCGCGGCGGGCGGCAGCCGGGCGGGCGGTGCGCAGCAGCCACCGCCACAGGGCGTGCCGCGGCCCCGGTACGGCAGGCCGTACCGGGGCGATGCGCGGGACTACGAACTCCATCGGCGCGATCGGGGGTCAGGCGCGCCGGCGGCGGACCGCGTAGACGGTGCCGCCGCCCGCGGCGAGCAGCGCGGCGGCGGCACCGCCGAGCGCATAGGTGGTGGCGGGCGACGCACCGGTGTGCGCGAGCTCCTTGCCGCTACGGCCGGGTGCCGCACTGGGGGAGGGGGCGTGGCTCGGCGCCTGGCTCGGCGCCTGGGTCGGCGCCTGGCTCGGGGTGCCGGTGGACGGTGCGCTGGGCTGTGGGGTGGGCCTTCCGGTGGGCGGGGCGCTGGGCTGCGCGGTGGGGCGGCTGTGGGGCGGGGCGCTGGCGGACGGGGTGGCGTGGGTGTCGCGGGTGGGCGCCTGGCTCGGGGCGGCGGCCGAGGGCCGGGGCGCGTCGGCGTGTGCCGTGGTGGCGATGGCCGGCGTGGCGAGGACGAGCGCGGCGAGCAGCCCGGCACCGGAGGCAGCCCGAAGGCGGGTGCGGGTGGCGCCGGGCGTGTGGCGGCGGGCGGGACGAAGGGGCTTCACGGTCGGCTCCACGTTCTTCGACGGGGCGGCGCCTGATGGCGCCCTCACCCGTGACGACGTGCATCGGGGGCGGGGGTTGCCGACCGGAGGGAAAAACTTTCCGCGGGGTGCCGCGGGCGTCGGCCCACGCCCGCGGCGTCAGCCGACGCTCTGCAGCAGCTTCTCGACGGCCTTGACCCGGTCGCCCAGCTCCGCCAGCCGGTCGTTCATCGCCTGCTGCCCGACGGCGACCTGTTCGGCGAGCTTGCGGTACTCCGCCAGCGCCGCGGCGTCCGCGCGATGGCGCTGCAGCTTGAAGTAGGAGGACACGATCGCCACGACCGAGGCAAAGATGATCGCGATGACGGTTATCGGGATGATGGTGCTGCTCATGTCGGCGTCCCCTTAAGGTCGTTCGGTCCTGGCCGGTCCTCCTGCCGGTCCTCCTCGAGGGCGGCGAGGACGGTGGCCATGTCGAGCTTCAGCTCGAACGGGGCCAGCTCGAAGTACTTCAGTGCCTTGCCGTCCTCCGACAGCTCCAGCCGGCCCACGACCAGACCGGCCTTCTCCAGCCGGTCCAGATGCATGTAGAGCAGCGGCCGGGAGATCTCCAGACGGCGGGCGAGTTCGCTCACGTAGAGCCGGCCGTCGGCCAGCGCGACCGGAAGAAAACGGCTGGTCACCGTGCGGATGGCGGCCTGGAGTGCCCGGCGTCCCTGGCGTGGCCTGGCCGTGTGGCTGGCGTTCGTGGTGCTGTCGCTGGGCGTGGGCATCGCGATGGGCAACCACAACGCCACCGGCGACGACTACCGCACCGGCGAGGCGGGCCGCGCCGAGACGATGGCCGCCCAGGGGCATCTGGACCACGAGCCGGTCGAGCAGGTGATGATCTCCGCACGGCCGGGCGCACCGGACCCGGCCGCCGCCGGTGCGGCCGTTCGCGACATCACGGCCCGGATGCGCAAGCTGTCCGAGGTCAAGCGGGTCGCGCCGCCGGTCCGTTCGGCCGACGGCCACACGCTGCGGGTCGAGGTGACCCTGTGGGGCGACGACGCGGACGCGAAGAAACATGTCGCGCCGCTGGTCGCACAGACCGAGGCGGCGCAGCGCAGCCACCGCGAGCTACGGGTGGAGGAGACCGGCAGCCCGTCGATCAGCCTCGGTGTGGAGGCCCAGCGCGGCAGCGACCTGGCGCTCTCTGAGGCGATCACCCTGCCGATCACGCTGATCACACTGCTGGTCGTCTTCGGCTCGGCCGTGATGGTGGCCGTTCCGCTGCTGCTCGCGCTGACCTCCATCGCCGCCGCCGTCGGCCTGTCCATGATCGTCTCGCATGTGCTGCCGGACGCCGGGGTCGGCATGAACGTCATCATCCTGATCGGCATGGCCGTCGGCGTGGACTACACGCTCTTCTACCTCAAGCGGGAACGCGAGGAACGGGCCCGCTCGGGAGGCCGGCTCGGTCCCGAGGCCCTGGTCGAACTGGCCGCCGCCACATCGGGGCGGGCCATCGTCGCCTCCGGGCTCGCCGTGGTGGTCTCCACCGCCACCCTCTACCTGGCCACCGACATCGTCTTCTCGTCCCTGGCGACCTGCACCATCGTCGTCGTCCTGGCCGCCGTCCTCAGCTCGCTGACCGCGCTGCCCGCGCTGCTGGTCACGATCGGGCGCCGCGCCGAGGCGCGGGTCGCCCGCCGCGCGGCCCGGGCGGCCGGACGGCCCGCCCGCCGCGCCCGGGACCATGCCGAGGCCGGCCGGATGTGGACCGCGCTGCTCCGCCCCGCGAGCAGGCACCCGGCGCTCACCCTGGGCGTCTCGGTCCTGGTCATGCTGGCCCTGGCGGCACCGGCCCTGGGCATGCAGCTGCGGGTCCTGAACAAGGACAGCCACTCACGCGAGATCCCCGCTCTCCAGGCGTACGACCGTCTCACCGCGGCCTTTCCCGAACTGCGCATCCAGCATCAGGTCGTCGTACGGGCGGGAGCCGGGCAGGCGGACGAAGTGGGCGGCGCGCTGCAGGAGTTGGGGCGGCGGGCCACGCACGACCCGCTGTACGCCAAGGACCTGCGGCCGACGGTACGGGTCTCGGCGGACCGGCGGACCAGCAGCCTGTACCTGGCGGTTCCCCACAGGCTCTCCTCGCCCGAGGCACTCACCTCCCTCCAGCACCTGCGGGAGGACTACCTGCCGGCCACCGTCGGCAAGGTGGCCGGGGCCCGGTTCGCGGTCACCGGCGATGTCCCGCACGACACCGACTATCTGGCCCACCAGGACGAGAAGCTCCCCCTGGTCGTGGGGATGCTGTTGCTGCTCACCTTCGTGCTGACCGCGCTGGTGTTCCGCTCCGTGGTCCTCGGGCTGCTCGGCGTCGCGCTCAACCTGCTTTCCGCGGCGGCGGCCTTCGGGCTGGTCGTGGTCTTCTTCCAGCACGGCCTGGCCACCACGCTGTTCGGCTTCGACCCCGCCGCGACCAGTGCCATCGGCTCCCGGGTGCCGCTCTTCCTCTTCGTCATCCTCTTCGGGCTGTCGATGGACTACCAGGTCTTCGTCGTCAGCCGCATCCGCGAGGCCGCGCTCGCCGGTGTCCCCACCCGACAGGCGGTCCTGCAGGGCACCGTCACCTCCGCCAAGGTCGTGACCAGCGCGGCGGTGGTGATGGTGACGGTGTTCGCCAGCTTCATGCTGCTCCATCTCGCCGAGATGAAGCAGGTCGGTTTCAGTCTCGCCGTGGCGGTCCTGCTGGACGCCTTCGTGATCCGGGTGCTGATCCTGCCGGCGGCGATGACGCTGCTGGGGCGGGCGAGTTGGTGGCCGTCGCGGGGGATGGGGCGGGCCCAGCAGGACGCGGCGGCCGGCGCCCCCCGGGTGCGGACGCTCACTTCTCCTTGAGCAAGGGGGCGATCATCGCCCGCAGAGTGTCCTCGCCGACCGAGCCGATGGCCCGGGCGGCGGGGCGCCCCTGCTTGTCGAGGACGATCGTCGCCGGCACGAACTGCGGGTTGAGGACGCCCTTGGGGAAGCGCAGCAGCAGCTTGCCGGCCGGGTCGAACAGGCTCGGGTACGGCATCGCGTGCTGTTTCTCGAAGCTGGTCGCCTGCGTCGTGCCGGTGTCCCCGGTGTTGATGCCGACGAACCGGACGCCCTTGCTCCGGGTGCTCCTGGCGACCTTGGCGAGGGCCGGGGCCTCCGCGATGCAGGGGCCGCAGGTCGAGCTCCAGACGTTGAGGACGACGACCCCGCCCCGGTAGCGGGAGACGTCCAGGGGCGCGCCGCGGGTGGTGCTGCCGGAGAGGTCCGGCGCCCGCGTGCGGTCGGCCGCGGGGACGGTGGCGGTGCCGTCCTTGCCCTGGACGAAGCCCGCCGGACGGTCGGCCCTGCCGTCGGAGGTCCCCGAGTCGCAGGCGGTCAGCGCCACCGCGCCGGCGACGGCGAGCGCCGTCGCGAGCGGCGTCGTGAGGAGGGCCTTACGGGGGCGGACGGACGGGCGGGCGGAGGCGGGGCGGGCACTCATCCGAGCAGTCTCGCACGGGAGTTGGCGCCGGCCGGGCCGTGGTCCGCGTCCCGCGCACCGCCCCCGCAGGCGATGGGGTACACGACCGCCCGGGGCGGCCTGCGGCAGGCCGCCCCGGGCGGGGCGTCGGGACGGTGTCCGCGACTCAGATGGTGGAGGTGTCGATGACGAACCGGTAGCGGACGTCGCTCGCCAGCACCCGCTCGTACGCCTCGTTGATCTGGTCTGCGCCGATCACCTCGATGTCCGCGGCCAGACCGTGTTCACCGCAGAAGTCCAGCATCTCCTGGGTCTCCGGGATGCCGCCGATCATCGAGCCGGCGAACGACTTCCGCCCCGGGATCAGCGCGAACGGCGCGATCGTCAGGGGCTTCTCCGGCGCGCCCACCTGGACCAGGGTGCCGTCGGTGCGCAGCATCCCGAGGTAGGCGTTGATGTCCAGGTCGGCCGAGACGGTGTTGAGGATCAGGTCGAAGGAGCCGGCCAGCGCCTCGAAGGTGGCCGGGTCGGACGTCGCGAAGTACTGATCGGCGCCGAACCGCAGCCCGTCGTCCTTCTTGCGCAGCGACTGGCTCAGGACGGTGACCTCCGCGCCCATCGCGTGCGCGATCTTCACGCCCATGTGGCCGAGGCCGCCGAGACCGACGACGGCCACCTTCTTGCCGGGGCCGGCCTGCCAGTGGGCGAGCGGGGAGTAGAGGGTGATGCCGGCGCACAGCAGCGGCGCGGCGGCATCCAGCGGGATGCTCTCGGGGATGCGCAGCGCGTAGTTCTCGTCGACGACCAGGTGGGTCGAGTAGCCGCCGTAGGTGGGTTCGCCGTCCCGGCCGGTGGCGTTGTACGTGCCGACGTTGCCGGACTCGCCGGTGCAGTACTGCTGCAGACCGGCCCGGCAGTTCTCGCACTCGCGGCAGGAGTCGACGAAGCAGCCGACGCCCACCCGGTCGCCCGTCGTGTAGCGGGTGACCGCGGAGCCGACCTCGGCGACCACGCCGGCGATCTCGTGGCCCGGCACGATCGGGAAGTTCCCGCCGTCGCCCCACTCGGCGCGGACGGTGTGGATGTCGGAGTGGCAGATGCCGGCGTACTTGATGTCGATGAGGATGTCGTGGGCACCCAGCTCACGGCGCGGGATGGTGGTCCGCTCCAACGGAGCCTTCGGGGCGGGTGCGGCGTACGCGGCGACAGAGGTGTGGGTGGTCATGGCATCGAGCCTGCGCCATCGCGGATCCGCTAGCCAGTGCCCTCTTGATCGTAGGTCCGTCGTGCCTGGTTCTGGCAGGACCACCCGGCGCCGGGCCGCGACGGCGGGTGGGGTGGGCGGTGTGCTGAGCGTCGCACCGGTGGGGTGGGGCCGGGCACCCGGGGGCGCCCCCGGGTGCCCGGCCCGGAAGGTCAGGAGAAGACCACCGAGCGGACCTTCAGCCGCTCGGAGCCGTGGCCGCCGAAGGGCCGGAGGCTGAAGTAGGGGCCGGTGCAGTCGGGGCCTGCGAAGACCGTGGCGGTCGAGCCGGTGTCATTGCGCGGTGAGTGTGCGGGCGCCACCTCGGGGTCGGCCACCTCGGGGAGCGTGATGCACTCGCGGCTCGGCGGGTAGGCCAGTAGATGGCTCGCCGGGTCGCCGTCGACACGGTAGGTGAAGGCGCCCGTGGCGGCGGCGCCGGCCGGGGCGGGCACGCTCAGCGCGAGCGCGAGGGCGCCGAAAGCGGCGGCGGCGGTGGCTGCTGTGCGGCGAAGACGCATGCGGATATTCCTTTCCCTGGGGGATCCATGACGATCCCTGGGTGATCCGTACGGATTGCCTGATGCCCACGCATACGCCCGCAGATGTGCCCGTCACGCGAAGGAGTGCCTGCCGAATCGATCCCTCGCGCGCTGTCCGAATATTTCCTCAACCACACTCGCCCGCAGCGGAGTTGGCGGCCCGGGTGCGCAGCACCCCGGCGATCCGCTCGCACCAGTCGCGGGTCTCCCGCTCGAATCCGAGGCCGCGCAGACACGTCAGGTACGGCCCGATCCGCGCGCCCCGCGCCAGGAACTCCTCCTCGGTGGCGGTGCCCCGCAGCCGGGCCAGCAGCTTGCCGAAGATCTCCGTCTTGGCATCGGCGATCCGGGCCCGTTCCATGAGCTGCTCGATCACCGGGGCGGCGTCGATCCGGTCCACGGCCTGCACTTTCACCAGTAGGTCGTCGCGGATGAACGACGGCTTGGACGTGGCCGCCGCGAACCGCTCCAGCTCGGCCAGCCCCGCGTCGGTGACCTGGAACAGCCGCTTGTTCGGCCGGGTTTCCTGGACCACCTGCCGCCCGGCCACCAGCCCCTCCGTCTCCAACCGGCTCAGCTCGGCGTAGAGCTGCTGCGGCAGTGCGTGCCAGAAATTGGCGACGCCGGCGTCGAACGCCTTGGCCAGCTGATATCCGCTGTACTCGCCGTCCAGCAGCGCCGCCAGCACCGCGTGCTTGAGAGCCATCGCCCGGGTCCGCCCCTTCTCTCCTCTTCCCATACTCAAGAATCTGACTAATCATAATCGTGAGTAGGGATGACAGGTGACGACCGGCACGGGACCGACCGGCACGGAACGACCAGCACGGACGAGGAGAAGACATGGCGACGACTGAGACCAGTGCGACGACGGTGACCGCTGCGACCACCGAGGCTTCCGCGGCGGATCGCTTCCGGGCGGCGGTGGAGGAGCGCCGGACCGACGCGCTGGAGGAACTGTTCACCGAGGATGTCCGCTTCTACAGCCCGGTGAAGTTCAAGCCCTTCGAGGGGCGGGCGATGGTGCTCGGCCTGTTCGGGGTGCTGCTGCGGACCTTCGAGGACTTCCGGTACGTGGGCGAGCTGGCCGGTTCCGCGCAGACGGCGGCCGGGGTGGCGGGCGGCTCCGCCGAGTCGGCGATCCTGATCTTCCGGGCCACGGTGAACGGCAAGGAGATCCACGGGATCGATCTGCTGCAGTTCGACGAGGCGGGGCGGATCAAGGAGTTCACGGTGATGGTGCGGCCGCTGTCCGCGGTGCAGACGCTGAGCGAGGCGGTGCTGTCCGGCCTGGTCGCCGACGGGCTCGTGCCGCAGCCGTAGGGCGAGGCTCATGCCGCGCCCGTAGGGCGAGGTGCGCCGGCCCCGCACCTGATGCGGGGCCGGCGCGACGGGCGCGGGGCTCAGTCGGTCATCGAGATCGCGGCGGCGGGGCAGATGGCCGCGGCCTCGCGGACCGCGTCGTGCAGCCCGGCCGGCGGCTCGGCGTCGAGGACGACGACGATGCCGTCGTCGTCGCGCTGGTCGAAGACGTCCGGCGCGGCCAGCACGCAGCTGCCGGCGCCACAGCACTTCTCCTGGTCGGCGTGGATGCGCATGGTTCTCCCAAGTGGTGCGGAAGGAACGGTGTTCGGGCGGGTGCGGTGGTGGGGGCGGACCCGGGCGCGGGCTACCAGGTGACCGGCAGCGCGTGGACCCCGTAGATCCCCATGTCGTGGCGGAAGGGGATGTCCTCGAAGGAGGTGTCCAACCGCAGGTCCGGCAGTCGGCGCAGCAGCGTCTCGACCGCGATCTGCAGCTCGATGCGGGCCAGCGGCTGGCCCAGGCACTGGTGCACGCCGAAGCCGAAGGCGACGTGCCGGCGGGCGTCGCGGCCGACGTCGAGGGCGTCGCCCGCGGGGAAGGTCTCCTCGTCGCGGTTGGCGGCGTTCAGGACGCAGAGCACGCCCTCACCGGCGCGGACGGTCACCCCGCCGACGGTGACGTCCTCGGCGGCGACCCGCGGCAGGCCGTTGTGCACGATGGTCAGATAGCGCAGCAGCTCCTCCACCGCGCCCTTGACCAGCGCCGGCTCCGCGCGCAGCCGGGCCAGCTGCTCGGGGTTGCGCAGCAGCGCCAGCGTGGAGAGGGCCGTCATGTTGGCGGTCGTCTCGTGCCCGGCGACCAGCAACAGCCGTCCCATGGAGGCGATTTCGGCGGAGTCGAGCTCGCCGCGGGCGACCAGCCGGCTGATGATGGCGTCGTCCGGCTCGCGCCGCTTGGATTCGGCGAGTCCGGTCAGGTACTCCTGCAGCTCGTCCAGGGCGGTGCGCACGTCGTCGGGGGCGGACCGCAGGTCGAGCAGGACGCTGCTGCGCTTCTGGAAGAACTCGTGCTCCTCGTAGGGCACGCCGAGCAGCAGGCAGATCACCAGGGACGGCAGCGGCAGTGCGAACTCGGCGACCAGATCGGCCGAGTTCCGGCCGTCGGTCATCCGGTCCAGCAGCTCGTCGGCGATGCGCTGCACCCCCGGGCGCATGCCCTCCATCTTCTTGACCATGAAGTCGGCGGTGAGCATCCGGCGCAGCCGGGCGTGCTCGGGGTCGTCCTTGCGGATGAAGGTCGGGTTCCTGGTGACCACTTCCCGGCTGCCCGCGGCGAGGAAGGGGAATCCGGGACGGGTCGCGTCGGCGCTGAACCGCGGGTCGCCGAGGACCGCCCGGACGTCCTCGTACCGGGTCACCAGCCAGCAGGAGGAGCCGTCCCACAGGGTGGCCCGGGTGACGGGCGCTTCCGTACGGGCGCGCTCGACGCCCGGCGGTGGGTCGAAGGGGCAGCCGGCGGCCCGCGCGGCCGGGACGGCGAGGCGGTCCGGGCGCGCGGCGGGAGTTTCCTGGGGGCGTTGGGCGGTGGTCATCCGGCTGTCCTTCCACGATCGGAACGCGGCGTTGCCGCCACGGGGGTGCAGGTGACACTCGCTTAATTACCGAAGTTAAGTAACTGAGTACCTCACGGTAACCCCGGGTCCGGTCGGCGGGGAAGGGGTGATCGCGGGCCGTACGAGGTTGGCTCAAAGGGGCCGTTGTGCGGCACGGAACGCCGGCGCGCCGCTCCACTGCGGGACCATCGGCGGGCGGCCACGGCGAGGCCCGCGTGCGCCCGTCCGGCTACAGTCACCCCATGCCGGACCCCGCAAGAGACCAGGCCACCTGTCAGGCGCATGATCGGGACTGCGACAGGGACTGCGATCAGGCCCGTGACCAGGCTCGTGACGAGGGCCGTGACCAGGCTCGTCAGCAGGACCCCACTGCCGCGCTGCAACGGGTGCTGGCCACGCTGTCGTATCTGCTGACCCGCTCCCGGGCGCACGAGCGCCAGGCGAACCAGGCGGGTGTCACGGTGGCCCGCTCCGACCTGTGGCTGCTGATGGCCCTGGAGGACAGCGGCGGCGTCAGCCGGGTCGGCGATCTGGCCGCCCTGCTGATGGTCGAACCGCCCCATGTCACGCGTCAGATCGGCCAGTTGGAGTCCCAGGACCTGGTCGAACGCACCGCGGACACGCTCGACCGCCGGGCCCGCAAAGTAGCGATCACGCCGCACGGCAGGGCCGTCCTGAAGAGCCTCCAGCGCACCAGCCAGGCGGGCCTCCACGACGCGCTGGCCGGATTCGACGATGCGGATGTCGCCACGACCGTCGACGTCCTCAACCATCTGGTGGCCCACGCCCGCCGCCGCCACGCACAGGAGGACCGGCAGCGGGGACGGGGGGTGTAGGGGCTGTCGTCACCATCCCGGGCCGGGGCGAGGCCCCGGCCCGCGCGCGGCTACTGGATTTCGATGCGGCCGCTGTGGCCCTGGTCGCCGCCCTGGCCGGTGTTGCCGTTCTTGTCCGCGCCCTTCTCCGGCGCGTCGGTGGCACCGAGGTTGCGGCGCACCGAGTCGAGGATCGTCAGACCCTGGCCGACCAGGCCGGCGGCGATCTCGCCGAGGCCGTCGGCGCCGTTGAGGACGTTGACGTTGGCGCCCTGCAGGCCGGCCGATGCCTCCTTGACGATCTGCGGGAGCTGGTCGATGACCATCCGGTCCAGCGCCACGCGGTCGAAGGAGGCGGCGGCCTCGGCCTGGATCTTCATCCGCTCGGCCTCGGCCAGCGCCAGCAGCCGGATGCGTTCGGCCTCTGCCTCGGCGGGCTTGACGACCTCGGCGACCAGCTCCTGCTGGCGCAGCTTGGCGGCGCGCTCGGCGAGCTCCGTCTGGGCCGCCAGCACCTCCTGCTGTGCGTGCGCCTGGGCCAGCGGACCGGCCTGGGCGGCCTGGGCCTGGGCGCGGTCGACCTCGGCGTTGTACTCGGCCTGGACGATGGCCGTCCGCCGCGAGTACTCGGCCTGATTACGCGCCGCCTCCTGCTGGGCCTCGACCGACGCCTGGGTGGCCTGGGCCTGGGAGATCTGCGCCTGCCGCTGGATGGCGGCCTTGTGCGGGGCCGACATCGCCTCGATGTAGCCGGTCTCTCCGTCGTCGATCGACTGGATCTGCAGCGAGTCGACGGTCAGGCCGATCTTCGCCATCTCCGTCTTGGAGGTCTCCAGGACCTCGGTGGCCAGCTTCTGGCGTTCCGTGACGATCTCCTCGACCGTCATGGAACCGATGATGGACCGCAGATGACCGGCGAAGATCCGGCCGGTCAGCACCGACATCTGGTCCTGGTCGGAGAGGAAGCGCTGGCCGGCGTTGACCACGCTCTCGGTGTCGTTGCCGACCTTGAACGCGATCACGGCACGGACGGTGAGCGCGATGCCCTGCCGGGTGACGCAGGTTTCGTCGACCTCCGACTCGCACATGGCCAGTGTCAGGAAGCGGACCTTGCGGAACACCGGCAGCACGAACTTGCCGTGACCGGTCACCACTCGGAATGGCGCGCCCCCCTGACCACGCTTGCCTCCCGAGATCAGCATTGCTTGATCGGGGGCCGGAACGCGGTAACCGAACATCCTTCGTCTCCTCAACCGGCGTCGCCGGGATCGCCGGACAACGCCTCCAACGGATCAGCCCATTCAATGACGTCGACCTGGCGCGCGCCGCGGGACTCGACCACGAGTACCGTCGCGCCCACCGCAAGAGGCTCGGCCGACCAGGCGACAAAGGCCTCGGAGCCACCTCTGACCGACACCAGAACCTCACCGGGTCCGGCGGACCCACGGGTGCCGATCAACAGCACCCCCGTACAGCCGATCACGGCCTCGTCCTGCGCCATCGGCGGCTGCCTTCCCCGTTACGTTCCTGGAAATCCGACCTTAGCGCTCCGTCGCGCGGCGGCCTATCCTCGGGGCGCGCCGAGCAGCAGCCGCCTTTCCACGCCGGCGTCTGCGGGGTGCCGGCCGTGCGCGGGCCGGGTCCGGGGCGCCCGAGCGGCCTCCCGATCGGGTCGTTCGGTCAGGTCGGTTCGTCGAGGGCGGCCAGGATGTCGGAGGGTTCGGCACGGGCCTTGTAGTCGGTGTCGACGAAGGCCCAGCGGATGGTGGCGTCGCGGTCGATGACGTAGGTGGCGGGGACGGGAAGCGTGTGCGGGTGGCCGCCGTTGACGCGCTGGAGGTCGAAGCCCAGGGAGTCGTAGACGGCGGCCAGTTCGGGGGTCAGATCGAAGCTGAGGCCGTACTGCTTGGCGGTGTCCGAGCCGAGGTCGCTGAGGACCGGGAAGGTGAGGTCGTGCTTCTCGGCGACGGAGAGGGACTCGTCGGGGATCTGCGGCGATACGGCCACCAGCCGGGCGCCGCGGGCGGTGATCTCGTCGTGGCGCTGTTGAAGGGCGCGCAGGGCCAGATTGCAGAACGGGCACCAGGCGCCGCGGTAGAAGGTGAGCACGACCGGGCCGTCGGCCAGCAGCGTCTCCAGTGCCACCGTCGTGCCGTCCGCGGCGGGCAGGGTGAAACGGGGTGCCCGTGCGCCGGGTCCCAGGGCGCGGTCCGCCTGGCCGGAAGCGGCGAGTTCGCGGTCGGTGCGCTCGATGACCTCGCGTGCGGCGGGCGGGAGATCGTGATGGCCGGCGCGGAGGAAGGCGGTCAGTTCGTCCTTGAGGCTCATTGCGGCGGTACCCCCTGGGGTGTGGATGAGGGGTGGGCGCGCAGCGGGGCCAGGGCGCCGGCCACGGCCTCCCGCAGCGTGTCGGCCGCGGCGCCCGCGCGCGAGCGCAGATTGACGCCGTACGCCAGCGTCGCGAGCACGGCCGCCGCGGAGTCCCGGGCGACGGACGGGTGGAGCTGTCCGAGACCGGCGGCCGAGTCCAGCGCGGAGCGCAGGGCCGCTTCGAGGGACCGGTGGTGCGCGTCGAGCAGTTCGCGTATGTCGGGGTCGGTGCTCTCGGGCCCGGCGTGGGCGTTGGTGACGAGGCAGCCCCAGCCGGCGACCGGGCCGGCGCAGCGCACGTCGATCAGCCCCGCGAAGAACGTCTCGATCGCGGTCAGGCCCGTGGGGTCGGCGGCGAGTGCGGCGAACGCGGGCGTCGAGTGCTGGGCGATGTAGCGGTCGAGGGCGGCGGCGTAGAGGCCGTCTTTGTTGCCGAAGGTGGCGTAGAGGCTGGAGCGGCTGACGCCCGTCGCGGTCACCAGGGCCTGGATTCCGGTGGCGGGCATGCCCTGGCGCCAGAAGACGCGGACGGCGTCGTCGAGGACGACGTCGGGGTTGAAGTGCTTGAAGTCCGGTGGCATGGCGGCTCCCGCGCGGGTGGAGACCAGGAACGCCCCGGGAGGGCCCCGGGGCGTGCAATTCCTGGAACGTTCGTTCCAAGTTATGTCAGCGGCCGTCGGATGCCAAGGGTTTTTCGCCGACCGTCCCTCAAGTTCCCGATTCCGCGGAGGTGTTGGCTCGCCGGGCGGGCGCATCGGGGCGTGCGGTGGCGGTGGTGTCGGGCAACAGCGGCAGCAGGGCGGTCAGCGCGGCCGTCAGGGCCAGGTTGAAGAGGGCGGCCGTGGCCAGGGCATGGCCGTAGGCCCCGGTGTCCTGGTGCGCGGCGCCGCCCAGGGCGCCGTAATAGAGGATGCCGATGACGGCGACGCCGACCGCGCCGCCCACCTGCTGGCAGGTGGCGAGCACGCCGGACGCGGTGCCCACGTCCTGCGGGCCGACGTTGCCGAGCACGGCGTTCAGCAACGGGGTGACCAGCAGTCCGTTGCCCGCGCCGACCAGGACCAGGGGCGCCGCCAGCGCCCACGGCGTCAGCCCCCGGCCCGCGACGGCGACCACCGTGATGGTGGCCGCGTACCCCAGGCCGGCGACGAGCGCCCCGCCCTGGAGCACCCGGCGCCCGATGGGCGTCTCCCCCGCTCGAACGGAGTGGAGATCCCGGGGACGGGTCAGCCGTCCGGCGACGACGCTGGCCACGAAGAACGTGACGGCGAACGGCGTGTAGACCAGACCGGCGCCGAGCGCGTCCGCCCCCAGCCCGTCCTGCAGGGTGAGCGAGAGGACCAGGAAGAAGGAGTTGATGCCGGCGTACGCGGTCACCACCAGGGCCGTGCCGACCGCGAAGGGGCGCGTGCGAAACAGCCCCGGGCGGACGAGCGGAGCCCCGCCCGAAGCGGCCACCCGCCGCTCCACCAGGACGAATGCGGTGAACGCGAGCACGCTGGCGGCCAGACTGCACCCGGTCCACCACGGCCAGCCGTACGCCCGCCCCTCGACCACCGGCACGACCAGGAGGAAGAGCGCCGCGGTCAGCACGAGGGCGCCCGGCACGTCCGTACGCCGGGCCTTCGGCGCGCGCGACTCGGGCACCCACAACAGGACGAGGACCGAAGTGACCAGTCCTATCGGGACGTTGATCCAGAAGACCGACCGCCAGGCGGCACCCAGGGGGCCGGCGGAGGACCCGGTGGAGAAACCTGGGGCGAAGCCGGTGGAGATCAGCAGGCCGCCCAGCAGCTGGCCGGCCACGGCGGCCATGCCGATCACCGCACCGAGCGCACCGAACGCCTTCGGTCGCTGCGGCGCCGGGATCAGCACCTGGATCATCGCGAAGACCTGCGGGAACATCATGGCCGCGGTCAGCCCCTGCGCCAGCCGAGCGGCGATCAGGCTGCCGGGGTCGGGGGCGACGGCGCAGCCCACGGAGGCCAGCGCGAACAGGACCGTACCCGTCAGGAAGAGCCGCCTGCGGCCGTAGCGGTCACCGAGCCGGGCGCCGGTGATCAGGGCGATGGCGTAGGTGAGTTGATAGCCGGCCAGGACGAGTTGGATGTCGGCGGCGGAGGCATGCAGATCGGCCTGGATGGCGGGTGCGGCGACGAGCACGATGAAGGTGTCGAGGACCGCCATGAAGGCACCGACCAGCACGACGGCCAGGGCCCGCCACGGGGACGCCGGAGAGGCGGTGGCGGGTGGGGCCGGTGCGTGCGGCGTGGTGGTGTGCTGCCCCGCGGCCTGCCGCGAGCGCCCGTTCGAGGGCGTGGTTCGGATCATGTCGTCAGCGTTGTGGAGGCCCGAACAGAGATACAGAGACCGCTTATGCTGGTGTGCCAGCTACCCCCTACGTCAATCGAGTGCGATGGCCGACCTGGAGCGACGGCGCCGCCTGGCGGAATTCCTGCGGTCGCGCCGGGAGCGGACCACCCCGGACGACGTGGGCATCCCCGCGGGCCCCCGCAGGCGTACGCCGGGTCTGCGCCGCGAAGAGGTCGCGCAGCTCTCCGGGGTGAGCGTCACCTGGTACACGTGGCTGGAGCAGGCGCGCGACATCACCGTGAGCCGCCAGGTCCTCGGCAGCCTGGCGCGCGCCCTGCTGCTCAGCTCGGTCGAGCGCCGCCATCTGTTCGTCCTGGCCGGCGAGCGGCCCCCCGACCAGCCGCCGGGCCGCGGGCCGGGCCCCGCCCTGCAACGCCTGGTCGACGCCCTCGAACCGCACCCCGCCTACCTCCTCGACGCCAACTGGGACCTGGTCGGCTGGAACCGCGCCGAGGCCGGGCTGATCGGCGACCCGGGGCAGCTGGAGCCCGCCGAACGCAACCTGCTCTGGCTGGTGTTCACGGACCCGGCCCTGCGCACCCTGCTCGGCGACTGGCGCGGACAGGCCCGGAATCTGGTCGCCCAGTTCCGGGCCGACACCCACGGGCAGTTCGGGGACCCGCGCTTCGAACGGATCACGGGCGAACTGTGCCGGCTGAGCCCCGACTTCCGCACCTGGTGGCAGGAGCACGACCTCGCCGACTTCGGCAGCAGCCGCCGGGACTTCGTGCACCCCGTCGTCGGGACGCTCACCTTCGACTATGTGAAGCTGGCGGCGCTGGACGCGCCCGGCGTCAAGCTGTTCGCGTGCATGCCGGCGGACGCGGAGACGACCCGCAGGCTGCCGGGGCTGGTCGCGCCCGCCCTGACGGCGACGGCCTTGAAGAACGTGTAGTGGAAGCTGCCGTCGTCCGCCGCGGCGCGTCGGAGCCCGGCCATGCCCCGGTCCCAGTCGGCGGCGGTGGTGAGCCCGGCACGCAGCGCATCCTCCCGTACGGCCTCCACCATGGCGATGAAGGTCCGCCGGGTGAACCCCTCGACCAGCGCGGGCCGGGTCCCGTCCACGTAGACGGTGCGGGGCCGGACCACCGCGTCGCGGAAGCCGGCGCTGGTGAGCAGGGGTTGCAGCTCCCGGCCGATCAGGGCGTTCCCGCCGGCGTCCGCCTGGAGCCGGATCAGGTGCGCGACGAGGGTGTGCGCGCCGTGGCTGAACGGGTGGAAGAGCGCCGATCCGTGATCCCCCTCGATCACGGTGAGACTGCCGCCGGGCCGCAGTACGCGCCGCAGCTCACCCAGTGCCCGCACCGGGTCCGCCAGATGCTCCAGCACGAAGCACAGGAAGACGGCGTCGAACGACGCGTCCTGGAAGGGTAGTTCGTACACGTCGGCCTGCTGCCAGGCGACCGCCGCCGGAGCTCCCGGGGGCCGTGCGGCCGCCACATGGGCGCGCGCCTGGGCGAGCGAGGCGGCGGACCGGTCGACGGCCACGATCCGTGCCCCCGGGCTGTTCTCGATCAGATGCACGGTCTGCGCGCCAACCCCGCAGCCGGCCTCCAGGACGCGGCTGCCGGCGGGGTAGGAGGTACCGGAGTGGAGGAGGGCGGCGAGGGTGTCGGCCTGATCGCCGAGCCGCTGGGCCTCCTGCGGGGAGTATCCGTGGACGTACTCAGGGCCGGCCCCGGTTGTACGGGCGGTATCCGTTCGGGGCGTTCGGGGCGTTCGGGGCGTTCGGGTCGTGCCGGTCGTGGGAGCCGTGCCGGTCGTGCGCCCGGCGAGGGCCGTCGACTCGTCTTCGCTGTGCATGACGTCAGCGTGCTCGCCACAATGGCCCGGTGCCCAGGTCCAAAGACAACCCTGCCGACCGGACCGTAACCTCCCCGCCCAGCGGTACGGAGGAAGCCGGTGGAGGCCCCCTCGCCTCTCCCGCCCCCGCCGCCCTCGGGGCCGACTTCCTCCAGCTGAGCATCGACGCCGCCCCCGTGGGCGGGCGCGCGGACTGGCTGGCCCGGCAGCTGCGGACGGCGATCGGTGACGGCCGTCTCCCGGTGGGCAGCAAACTGCCCGCCTCCCGCGCACTCGCCGCCGACCTGCGGGTCTCCCGGGGCGTGGTGACCGAGGCATACCGGCGGCTGACCGAGGACGGCCAGGTGGCGGGGCGGGGCCGGGGCGGCACGGTCGTCGTCGCCGCACCCCTGGCGGCTCCCGTCCCCACCGCCGCAACGCGCCCGCCCGCACCCTTCACCGGCCCGCCCGTGCCGTTCACGGGACCGCCCGGCCCGGACGTTTTCGACGCCCTGCGCACCGCCCCGGCCCGGATCGACCTCTCGCCGGGCGTGCCCGACCTCGCGGCGTTCCCGCGCGCGGCCTGGCTGCGCGCCGAACGCGCGGTCCTGCGGGACGTCCCCGCGGCCGCCCTCGGGTACGGCGACCCCCGAGGCACACCGTCCCTGCGCCTCGCCGTCGCCAACTGGCTGGCCCGCAACCGCGGTATCAGGGTGGACCCGGCGGAGGTGCTGATCGTCGCCGGAACCGCCCAGGCGCTCGGCCTGGTCGTCCAGGTCCTGCAACGCGACGGCATCTCCGCGATGGCCGTGGAGGACCCCGGATCGCTGGGGGTGCGGCAGCATCTGGGGTACTGGGGGCTCCGGACCCCGCCGGTACCCGTCGACGACCAGGGCATTCGCGTGGACGCGCTACGGGCCACCGGCGCGCCCGCCGTCATGCTCACCCCGGCGCACCAGTTCCCCACCGGGGTGGTCCTCGGGGGCGGCCGACGCCGCGAACTGCTGCGCTGGGCGGGTGAGGGCGGCCTGATCGTCGAGGACGACTACGACGCCGAGCACCGTTACGACCGGCCACCGGTGCCCGCCCTGCGGGCCATGCTCGCCGAGCACGTCTGGTACGCGGGCAGCGTCTCCAAACTGCTCGCCCCCGCCCTGCGGGTCGGATGGCTCCTCGCGCCGCCCCGCCACCGGGACGCCCTCGTCGACGCCAAGCGCTTCGCGGACCTCGGGAACGCCGTACTGCCGCAGTACGTGCTGGCCCGCCTGATGGAATCGGGCGAACTGGAGCGCCGGCTACGGCTGCTGCGCACCCGTCACCGCCGCCGCCGCGACGCGATGATCGCGTCGATCCGCACCCACCTGCCGGGCGCGGTGGTGCACGGGGCGGCGGCGGGGCTGCACCTGACCGTCACCCTTGCCCGAGCCGCGGGGAGCGGCTTCGCCGACACGGCTCTCGCCGCCGCCGCCCTCGCCGCCGGAGTCAAGACCCACCCCCTGTCCTGGCACAGCCAGAACTCCCACCCGCCGGGCCTCGTCCTGGGCTACGCCGCGATCTCCCCGGCGGCGATCGCCGAGGGCGTGGCCACCCTCGGCGAGACCCTGCGCCGGCTGCGCTGACCGTGGCCCGTGCGCATCCTCAGCGCACCGGCAGCACAGCGGACCCGTCCCGTTCGCCCTCGGGCCGGGCTCCGACGATCCGCCGCTGCGGTTCCGTGATCGCGACGTCGTTGATGCTCGCCTCCCGCCGCCGCATCAGCCCGTCCTCGGCGAACTCCCACAGTTCGTTCCCGTAGCTGCGCCACCACTGCCCATCCGCGGCACGGCACTCGTACTGGAACCGCACGGCGATCCGATTGCCGCCGAAGCTCCAGAGTTCCTTGCGCAGCGCGTAGTCCCGCTCCCGATCCCACTTGTCGCGCAGAAAGGCCACGATGGCGTCGCGGCCCGTGAGGAAGGTGTCCCGATTCCGCCAGACCGAGTCCTCGGTGTACGCGAGCGCGACGCGTTCGGGATCGCGGGTGTTCCATGCGTCCTCCGCGGCCTGCACCTTCTGTCGCGCACTCGTTTCGTCGAACGGGGGGAACGGGGGCCGTGGCGCCATGGCGCACTCCTTCTGTCTGCCGCTGCTGTCTGCCGCTGCTGTCCGCTGCGTGGCGAGCTGCTTCCGACGCAGTGGAGAACGTGCGTTCTCCGCGCGCTCCGCTAGTCTAGAGAACGAACGTTCTCAGGGGAACCGCAGGGCAGACGGGAGCCACCATGCAGCAGGCCGCAGGCGCGGACGACTCCCGCACACGGATACTCGACGCCGCCGAGAAGCTGTTCTACGAGCGCGGCGTCCAGGCCGTCGGCATGGACGCACTCCGCACCGAGGCCGGCGTCTCCCTCAAGCGCCTCTACGGCTGCTTCCCCTCCAAGGACGACCTCGTCGCCGCCTACCTCGGACGCCGCGACACCCGCTGGCGCGCGGATCTGGCCACCTACGTCACCGAGCGCGCCGTCACCCCCGAGGACCGCCTGCCCGCCCTCTTCGACTGGCTCCACGCCTGGTTCGCCGCCCCCGGCTTCCGCGGCTGCGCCTTCATCAACTCCTTCGGCGAGCTGGGCGCCTCCTCGGACGGCGTCACCCGGATCGCCCGCCACCACAAACTGGCCCTCCACGCCTACCTGGCCGATCTCGTGCGCGACCTCCGGATCGACGATCCCGCGCGGCTGGCCGGGCAGTTGGTGCTCCTGATCGACGGCGCGATCACCACCGCAGCGCTGACCGGCAACCCGGCCGCGGCCCTGGACGCCCGTACGGCGGCCGGCGTTCTTGTGGCGGCGGCCCACTAGCCCGGGGCTTGGGGGTGCGTGGCGTCCCTCTGACCGTCATGGCCGAATTCGGTGCGGTTGATGGGGCAGATGTGGCGTACGGCAACTCATGTCGTATCCTTGCGGGTTTGGTGTTGGCAGGGCACGTGCCGGGCCTGCCGGCAGGGCAAGTGCCGGTCTACTGACAGGATTTGCCCGCACGGGAGGAGGGGCCCCATCGGGGGTGGCCTCTCATCGGTGACTGGCATGCGCGCTGATCAGAACTCAAGAAAAGGGGGAAGAGCAGTTGTTGCATCAGACGGTGTTCCGGAGTGAGAACCTGCCGGCAAGAGATCGGTTCGACTACTGGAGCGACCTCTTGGGCCGCACTCACGCTCCCATGGAGCTGCGCAGCGAGCACGCCGAGGACTTCCGGGCGACCCAGCGCGTGCTCGACCTCGGCGCGGTCTCTGTGTGGCCTGCCAAATTCCAGCCACTCACCTTTCGGCGCAGCCCGAAGCTGATCCGGCAGTCCGATCCCGAGACGTACCATCTCTCGCTCGTCGTCCACGGGACCGGGGGAGGCGTGTGGGGGCACCGCGAAACCGAGTACAAGCCGTGCGACCTGCACATCAACTCCTCCTCGATGCCGTACGAGGTCCACGCCGTCGGGGACCCGATCACCACGGTGGGAGTGGAAATTCCCCGGGCGCTGCTGCCGTTGCCCCGCAAGATGGCCGAACAGATCGCGGGGCGGCCGGTGTCGACCCGGGATGGGATCGGCGCCCTGCTCGCGCAGTTCCTCACCCAAGTGACCGCCGACACGGCCCCGTACCAGCCCTGCGACGGTCCCAGGCTGGGAACGGTCGTGGCCGATCTGGTCGGCGCGCTGTTCGCCCACACCCTCGAAGCCGCCGACTCCCTCCCCCCGGAGACCCGTCAGCGGACCCTCACCCTGCGCATCCAGTCCTTCATCCAGCAGCACCTGCACGATCCTCGACTCACCCCGGCCACCGTCGCCGCCGCCCACCACATCTCCACCAGCTACCTGCACCGCCTGTTCCGGGACGAAGAGGCCACGGTCGCCGCCTGGATCCGTCGCCGGCGCCTGGAAGCCGCGCACCGCGACCTCACCGACCCGGCGCTCCACACCACCCCCATCCACGCCATCGCCACCCGCTGCGGATTCCCCCGCGCAGCCGACTTCACCCGCGCCTACCGCTCCGCCTACGGGGCCACACCCAAGGAACACCGGGACCAGGCCCTCCACTGCCACGAGTGAACCCAGTGCCAACGAGGCTGTGGACTCAGCGCTAAGGACCTTCCCGCAACACTTCGGCAAGCTGGGAGCAAGGCGGCCGAAGAGGCAGAAGTGTCCTGGAAGCCACAGGAGTTACTGCTGAAGCGGCAGCAAGTTGACCGGAATGTGCAACATGGGGGATTCACCTTGCAAATCCGACGTACCGCTACAACCATCACCGCCGCCGCCGTGCTGGGACTCGGCGTCCTGGCCGGCACGGCGCATGCCGACAGCAACCACCCCGTGTCGCCGGTGGCCACGAAGTCGGTCTCGTCCGTATCCGCCTCGAACTGGTGGAACGGCAAGCTGATGGACACCGAAGGCAAGTACAAGCTGCGCTACAACCCGAAGAAGTCCTCCAAGCCGAAGGGCACCCTGCCCAGCGGCACCGAGGTCAGGATCCTCGTCCACAACAAGAAGACGCACTGGGACAAGGTCAAGCTGACCCACAAGGCCGGCGGGCTGAAGAAGGGCACCACCGGCTACGTCAAGTGGTCGAAGACCGTGGTCCCCACGTGCATGGAGGACCCGAGGCCCTGCAACGACTGGTAAAGAGCCGCCCGCTGACGCGGTGACCCCCTGAATCAGGCAGGCCCGCCGCCCCGTGCACCCGGTGGCGGCGGGCCTTCCGTCAGCTGCTGCGGAATTCCGCAACCGAGGTCGCAACACCGCTGATCACTTACTGACTCTGCACGCTGCCGTAGCGGAAGCACGGGGCTCCTCATGACCCGCGGCAGCCCATAAAGGGGGAGTACAGCTTGAAACATGCATCACTGAAGAACGCTGCGGCGGTCACCGCTGCGGCATTGGCGCTGACGGTGTCCGCCACCGGCGCGGCACACGCGGCACTCACCGGGCCGGCCGCAAAGGCCGCCGGTGCCACGCCCACCACCAGCACGGGGCAGCAGACCTTCAGCTCGACCGCCGTCAAGGGCAACAGCAAGGCGACCCTGCGCATCACCCTGGATGCGGCCGCGGACGGCTCTCCGGTGACGTTGACCCATGCGGAGCGAGAGCAGTTCGAGGCGCTCGCCGCCGACCAAGCGGCGCAGTCGGCCCCCGCCTCTGGAGCCAAGGCCGATCGGGGGGCCGTGTCGGGGAAGAAGGAGCCCGCCACGCTGCGCTGCGACAAGGATCTGAAGGAGCGCTCCAAGCACGGCACGCTGGACGCCCGCTTCAACTGCAAGCACAGCGTCATGAACTGGGGATGGAAAATCGCCCCGGAGGTGCGGGCCACCATCACCAGCAAGGTCCACGAGGACGGCGTGCACTGGTGGAAGAACGGCAAGCCCATGCCGAAGAACTCGGCCCACGATGTGCCCAAGGACTATCACCTCCACGGAACGCTCAAGACGGTGGAGCACGGTGACATCGTGGAGTTCCAGGACCACCTGAAGTTCAAGATCAAGAAGAACGGCAAGACCGGTACCGGCACCCTCACATGGGCCGGCAGGGTCAGGGCCAAGAAGTAGCGGAGTGGCGATGAATCTGACCACGGCAACGGTTCGGGACTGGGCGGAGATGATCCTGCACCAGCTCGGCGACCCTTCCGGTCACACACTGGACGTTGGGGCGGCCAGTTCGGACGGGGTGCCGAGAGAGCTCGGTGCCGGTGCGGTGTTCGATTCGCGTCCACTGGAGGACCGGGAGGAACTGGCCGGCGGGCCGTCCCTTCCTCATTCGGCAGATTCCGCCGTCGTCGCCACGCTCGCGTTCCGTGATGGCTCCTCGGTCTCCGTGCACCTGGACGGGACCATGGGCGAGTCCGAGGCCCTGGCCCGACTGGCCGATGGGCTGCAGGACAGCGTGCTGGAGAACACCGGTGGCGCTCCCTTTCCGCCGTGCCCGGGTCACGGGCACCCGGCGGTCGCGGACGTGGTGAAGGGCATCCCCTCCTGGGTGTGCCCGCACGGCGGAGTCGTCCGTCCCATCCGGCCCGGTACCGCTGAGTAGGCCGCTCTTTGGGGAGAGCGGCTTTCCTCGGGGGGCTGGGTCGGTATGAATGCCTGTGGGGGCAGCGCACTGCGCTGCCCCCACAGGCTTCGCTCGTTTCCGGGCCCTGTCCGACGCCTCGCGTGCTCGACCCGTCGGACACGACCTCGCCGGCGAACAGCCGGCGAAGCGGTCTTCAGCTTCGCTTCAGGATCACTGCGACATGGTGTGCCGCAGGTGCTCACAGAGCTCCGCGTCACTTCTCGACCCGACCACACCACACGCCCGAGAGGGCGAGTAGGAGGCAGGCCACCATGCAGCAACTCACCGCGTATGCCCGTACCTTCGAGAGCCGTTGTGCGGAGCGCGGCGAGGACTTCCGTCGGCTGGGAGCCATGGTGCGCGACGACGACCTGAGCGGGGCGCCCGCCGTCCAGGGCTGGCTGGACACCGCCGCGCCGGAGCGGCTGCGCGGAGCGGGGGCGCATCCCGTGGACGGGAGTGCACCGGAATTCGCCGATGCCGTGCAGCGGCATGCGCTGGCACAGGGGGAGCGGCTGCGGGCCTATCCGTGTGTGGCGGAAGGGATCGCCGCCGGACGGCTCGCGCTGGACGTCTGGTTCTACGAGGTGCACACGGGGGCCGTGCGCACCCATCGGCCCGAGACGGGGACCTTCCAGCCGCTGTAGAGATCCCTCGCCGCCCTGCCCGTGCACGATCCGCGCACCGCTTCCGGAGGAACCGGAGAACCATGCTCGTCTCACCCAAGCGCTCCACCGAGCGTTCCACCAACCGCGCCACCGAGCCGCCCACCGAGCGCTCGAACCGGCGCACCGCCAAGCGCCTCTCCGCCAAGGGCCTCTCCGCCAAGCTCGCGGCGCTGAGCCCCTCGACCCTTCGCCACGACGTCCTCGCCTCGCTCGTCGTGTTCCTCGTCGCCGTACCGCTGTGCGTCGGCGTCGCCGTCGCCTCCGGCGTCCCCGCCGAACTCGGGCTGATCACCGGCATCGTCGGCGGCCTCGTCGTCGGCTGCCTGCCGGGCAGTTCGTTCCAGGTCAGCGGCCCCGCGGCCGGGCTGACGGTCCTCGTCCACGAGGCCGTGCAGAAATTCGGGCTCGCCTCGCTCGGCGCCATCGTGCTCGCCGCAGGAGCCCTCCAGCTCGCCCTTGGCGCGCTGCGCTGCGGCCGGTGGTTCCGCGCGATATCCGTCGCCGTCGTCCAGGGGATGCTGGCCGGTATCGGCCTCATCCTCATCCTTGGCCAGGTCTACGCGATGGCCGACGCCGACCAGCCCGGCAGCGGACCGGGGAAGATCACCGGACTTCCCGGGCTCGCCGCACAGATAGTGAGCCGCCCCGAGGCCCTCGCGGCATTCGCCGTCGGCGCGGGCACCTTCGGCCTCCTCGTGCTGTGGAAGCGGCTGCCCGCGAAGGTCCGTACGGTGCCCGGCCCGCTCGTGGCCATCGGTGTCGCGACGGCCGCGACGGCGCTGCTCGGGCTGCCCCTCGCCAAGGTGGAGGTGCAGGGCCTGCTGGCGTCCATCCAGCCGCCCGGCCTCGGCGAACTCGGCGGACTCGCCCAGCTGTCCGTCATCGGCACGGTGCTCGCCTTCACGCTCATCGCGTCCGCGGAGTCGCTGTTCAGCGCGGCAGCCGTGGACCGGATGACGGACGGGGCGCGTACCGACTACGACAAGGAGCTGATGGCGCAGGGCACGGGCAACGTGGTGTGCGGGGTGCTGGGCGCGCTTCCGATGACCGCGGTGATTGTCCGCAGCGCGGCCAACGTCCAGGCCGGGGCGCGGACCAAGGCCTCGCGGGTGCTGCACGGCGTCTGGCTGCTGATCTTCGCGGCGCTGCTGCCGGCCGCCCTCGGTGTCGTCCCGGTCGCCGCGCTCGCGGCCGTCCTGGTGCACGCCGGAGTGAAGCTGGTACCCGCACGGCAGCTGCCGCAGCTGTGGCGCGAGCACCGGGGCGAGGCGGTGATCCTCGCGGTGACCGCGGGCGCCGTCGTCGTCACCAACATGTTCGAGGGCGTCCTCCTCGGACTGCTGCTCTCCGTCGTCAAATCCGCCTGGGAGACCTCCCATGTCCAGGTGGAGGTAAGGGAGTTGACTGGTGACCGACTCGTCGTCACCCTCCGTGGCAACGCGACCTTCCTGCGGTTGCCCAAGATTCTGGACACGCTGGAGGCACTGCCCCCGAACAAGCCCGTCGAGATGGACCTGACCGAACTGCGGCACCTGGACCACGCCTGCCGCACGGCGCTCGACGACTGGACGGCACAGCGCAACGGCGCCGACGCGGCCCCGTCGACCCAGTCGGTCCAGCCGGCCGCTACGGGCGCGACCGCTGGGGCGTAGCCGCGCCGCCTGCCGCCAGCAGCCGCCAGCAGCCGCCAGCAGCCGTCGGCCGCCGCCAACGGTGCACCGAACCCGTCCCCTGGTCCGCGGGACGATCACCACGCCCCGCCGTCTCCGGGACTCCGGATGCGGCGGGGCGTGGTCGTGCGGCGGTGCGGCGGAGGCGCTGGTGCCGGCGTCCTGGGGCGCCTGAGTACGCGGGCTCAGGCGCGGTGGCGGTCTGGGGGGTTGAGTGGTGTCATGCCCGACTCCCGGCCGTACGGCAGCACGCTGGACCGCGGGGCCGAACGCGACCCGAACGCGTGGATCGCACCGCTGATCGCGACCCTCCTCACCGTCGCAGCGGGGTCCTTCGCCGCCGTCGTCGCGATGTTCTCGCCGATGGTCTGCGACTCGTGCTCGGCCCCTGAACTCGACCGTCTCGAAACGCTCTTCTCCCTCTACGTGCTCAGCATGCTCATCCCGGTCGTCCTGCTGATCGTCGACTGGGCCCTGCCCTGGCGCAGGCGGCACTCCGTCACGCGGATCGTCGTCGCGGCCCTCGCGCCGTGCTCCGTCGTCGCGCTCGTGGTGCTCTACATCGGGCTGCTCGGCAGTGTGCGGGGATAGGGGGAGGGACGTGGACGGCCGTCGCTGCGCATCACCAGCGATCCGCCGCCGTCAGGGGCGCACCGAATCCCTCGTCGCGCCGGTCGTCGGCGCCGGGGCAAGCGGGTCCCGTACGGGTGACGAGGGGCAGGAGGCCGATGGGAGCGGCCGACCACTCCACCCAGGTGCCACCGCAGAGGAGGGCCAGGCCGCAGGGTTCGCCCCGGTGGAGGCCGGCCATGGCCGCAATGCGGTCCTCGGTGGCGAGTCGGCACAGGACTCGGCGCCGTTGGTGAGGCGACAGCCCGGCGGCCATCTTCCAGGCGTCCCGGCTGATGTGGAGGACGGCCCGGACGGGGCTGTGGGTGGCGAAGGCCGTCCAGGAGGCGACCTCGTCGGCCTGTACGGATCGGTGGACGACCCGCTCGCACCAGTAGGCGGGTGTCGTGCGGACCGGTGTCACGCTGCCGGCCATGCCACCTCCCGACCGTACGAGGCGGGGACGCGCGGGTGCTGGACGGCGGCTTCGCGGTGGGCGGCGAGGGTGTAGACGCACCCGTCGCCGTCAACGACCTCCACCGCGAACGGGATGTCGGCCACGAGCCCGTACAGCGCCCACTGGTACCCGGCGTCGTCGTCGAGCCGTGCCCGCAGTGCGGTGTCGCAGGGGGCGCCTAACTGCTCCGCCACATGCTCGGCCCGGCTGCGCAGCCAGCGCAGGGCCCGCCGTGGGGAGCCGGACTCCCGGCCGCCGAGGGTGATGACGGTGCCGTCCGGGCACCGGGCCACGGCCGATGCGCGGTAGGTCACGCGGCGTTCGTTCACGGTCGGGGCGGCTCGTCGGGCCGGCGCACCGACACGGCCCCGGTGACGGCCAATTCGGCCCACACGGTCTTTCCGGTGGCGTGCCGGGTGACGCCCCAGCCATCCGCCAAGACGTCCACGAGTACTAAGCCGCGCCCACATTCCTCGTCCTCCTGCGTTGCGTACTGCACGGGTTGTTCGTCGCTCGCGTCGCGGACCTCCAGCCGGAGGCGGCCGTCCGAGAACGCGAAGCGGATGCCGACGGTCGGGGCGGCGGGTGTCCGGGCCGCTTGTGCCCGTACGGCGTTGGTGACCAGTTCGGAGAGCAACAGCGTTGCGGTGTAGCTGAGTTCGGCGTCGATGCCCCAGATCCGGAGCTGTCTGCGCAGCTCCCGGCGGGCCCAGCCGACGCTGCGCGCGTCACTCGGTATGCGGTAGGCCGCGGCCGGCGATGGGGTGAGGGTGGGGCGGATTGCTGCGGGGCGGGCGCGTGTGGACATGGCTATCCCTTGGAGCGCGTGACGGATCGTGAGGTCCACAGGGCGCTATCGATTGAGCGCACTGAGTCACGCAACTCACGGTAGAGGCGTCCGTCGCCTGTCCGCAAGTGAGCGTTTCGCAAATTTGCGATAGCTTTCCGTGGTCACCGAAACTGGCTGCGCAGCATTCCAACCCGTCAGACTGAGGCAGCAGTTGAAAGGAGTGGGCATGCCCGCAGGTGGGAAGCCGACCGTGCGAAGTCGGAGGCTGGGGAACGCCCTGAAGCGTCTCCGGGAGACGGCGGGACTGGACCAGGCTGATGCAGCGGCAGCGATCACGAAGTCCGTCTCCAAGGTCAGCCGCTTGGAGGGCGGGCAGACTTCTGCCTCGGCTTTGGAGGTCCGTACGCTGCTGGATCGCTACGGAGTGGAGGACGCGGGGGAACGGGACAGGCTGTTGGAGTGGTCCCGCAGGAGCAACGAGCGGGGATGGTGGATCGACTATCAGGGCACGGTCCGCCCCGGCTACGCGGACCACATCACGCTCGAGAGTGATGCCACGTACATCCGGTCCTGGGAGCCTGTGCTCATCCCCGGTCTTCTGCAGACTCCGGAGTACACCGAAGCCGTCATTGCCACAGGCCCCAGAATCATTCGGCCGGAGCGTGTGGCTGAGTTGGTGAAGCTACGGCAAGAGCGGCAGCGCAGGATCGAAGAGGGTGGTGCGCACTTCGCGGCGATTGTCTGGGAGCCGTCCGTCACCACGTTGCCTTGTGAACGGAACGTCCGAGAGTCCCAGCTGGCCCATCTTCTCGAGGTGCACCAGCGCCAGAACATCACGATCCAACTGCTGCCCGCGGCCGCGATCCTGACGGCCGGGATGTCCGCGGCCTTCACGGCCTTCTCGTTCGGCGTAGAAGCGAACGTGGAGGCGGTGACACTGGAGAACCCGGCCAATACCCATGTTGTGGAAGCGCCAGAAGATCTGGCGAGATACGTCAACGTGTTCGATCGTCTACGCTCGGCGGCAATGTCGCCTGATGAGACCGTCGATCGCATCCGGCAGCTTCTCGATGCCGGACCACAGCACAGGGAAGTGGAATCGTGAAGCCTGAGAGTGTCAGCGCCTTCCGGAAGTCGTCCTATTCGGGCCAAGAGGGCAACTGTGTCGAGGTCGCCGATGACGCGCCCGGTGTCATACCCGTACGGGACAGCAAGGCGCCCGGTGGACCTCACCTCGTCTTCGCCGCCCATGCCTGGACCGCATTCGTAGAGACGCTGAAGAGCGACTGATCCACGGGCCGCCACACACGTCGTGCAGAACCCCCGGCCAAAGTGGCCGGGGGTTCTGGCGTGGATCGCCCGGCCTCGGGGGCCGGGTTCACATCACGACGACAGCGCCCGCTCCAGGCTCCCCAGCGCCCCCTCCAGCTCTCCCCGGGTGATGGTCAGGGGTGGGGCGAGGCGGATGGTGGAGCCGTGGGTGTCCTTGGCCAGGACGCCTTCGGCGAGGAGGCGTTCGCTGATGGCGCGGCCGGTGCCGAGGGAGGGGTCGATGTCGACGCCCGCCCACAGGCCCCGGGTGCGGAAGCCGGTGACGCCCTTGCCGGACAGCGCCGCCAGGCCGGTGTTCAGAACCTTGCCCAGTTCGGTCGCGTGGGCCTGGAATTCGCCGGTCGACAGCAGGTCGATGACGGCGGAGCCGACGGCGGCGGCCAACGGATTGCCGCCGAAGGTGGAGCCGTGCTGGCCGGGGCCGAGGACGCTCATCACGTCGCGGCGGGCGACGACGGCGGAGACCGGGACGATGCCGCCGCCGAGTGCCTTGCCGAGCAGGAGGATGTCGGGGACGACGGATTCGTGGTCGACGGCCAGGGTGCGGCCCGTGCGGCCGAGGCCGGACTGGATCTCGTCGGCGATGAAGAGGCAGCCCGCCCGGCGGGTCAGGTCGCGGACGCCGGTGAGGTAGCCGTCGTCGGGGATCAGGACGCCCGCCTCGCCCTGGATGGGTTCGATCAGGACGGCGGCCGTGGTGTCGTCGACGGCCGCCTCGAGGGCGGCGAGGTCGTTGTAGGGGACGACGCGGAAGCCCGGAGTGAAGGGGCCGAAGCCGGAGCGGGCGGTGTCGTCGTCGGAGAAGCTGACGATGGTGGTCGTACGGCCGTGGAAGTTGCCGGCGGCGACGACGATGGTGGCCTGGTCGGCGGGGACTCCCTTGACGTCGTAGGCCCATTTGCGGGCCACCTTGATGCCGCTCTCCACCGCCTCGGCGCCGGTGTTCATCGGGAGCACCATGTCCAGGCCGGTCAGTTCGGCCAGGCGCCCGGCGAAGTCGGCGAGGCGGTCGTGGTGGAAGGCGCGGGAGGTCAGGGTGAGCTGGTCGAGCTGGCGGTGCGCGGCCTCGATCAGCGCCGGGTGGCGGTGGCCGAAGTTGAGGGCCGAGTAGCCGGCCAGCATGTCGAGGTAGCGGCGGCCTTCGACGTCCTCGACCCAGACGCCCTCGGCGCGCGCGATCACGACGGGGAGGGGGTGGTAGTTGTGGGCGAGGACGGGGCCTTCGGCCCGGATGAGGTCGGCCGACGACCGGGGGGCGGGCACGCCGGTGGTACGGGCGGGTGCGGTGGTCATGAACGCATCTCCTGGGTGCAGCACTTGATTCCGCCGCCGGCCTTGTGGAACTCGGAGAGGTCGACGGGGACGGGGAGGTAACCGCGGGCGGTGAGCTGGTCGATGAGGCCGGTGGCCTGCGGGGCGATGAAGACGTGGCGGCCGTCGGAGACGGAGTTGAGGCCGAAGGCCATGGCGTCGTCCCGGGTGGCGAGGATCGCGTCCGGGAAGAGGCGGCGGAGCACCTCGCGGCTGCCGGTGGAGAACGCCTCGGGGTAGTAGGCGAGGGTGGCGTCGCCGCCCGCGCTCCCGTCGCCGCCCGTCCCCGGGGTCTCGTCGAGGACGAAGAGGGCCGTGTCCAGGTGGTAGAAGTGCGGGTCCACCAGGCGCAGCCCGATGGTCGGTACGCCGAAGAACTCCTGCACCTCGGCGTGGGCGTCGCGGGTGGTGCGAAAGCCCGTGCCGGCGAGGACGAAGCGGCCGGCCGGGACGAGGTCGCCCTCACCCTCGCAGACCGATTCCGGCTGGTAGACGTCGTAGCCGGCCGCCTTGAACCAGGTCGCGTACTCGGCGGATTCCGGACGGCGCTGCGGCGCGTGGAAGCGGGAGCCGAAGACCTTGCCGGAGAGGGTGAGCGCGGAGTTGGCGGCGAAGACCATGTCGGGCAACCCCGGTACGGGGGGCACGGTCTCCACCCGGTGGCCGTGGGCGCGGTAGGTGTCGATCAGGCTCAGCCACTGGCGGGTCGCGAGCGCGGTGTCCACCTGCGCGTCGGCGCGCATCCAGGGGTTGATGGCGTACTGCACGTCGAAGTGTCTGGGCTCGCAGACCAGATAGCGCCGGGCGCGCGGTACACGGCTCGGCGGCGCGGAGACATCCCTAGGCACAGAAGCATCCCTTCGCTTCCTGCGGTGGCAGGGGGTGAACAGGCGGGGTGACCGAGTGTCACTGATCGTTACTCGGTGGGTTTCTACGGTAAGGAGCGCCGATTCCGCCCACAAGAAACGAAAGCTGCTCATGAGCGCAGGAATGCTGCGTATCGAGGGGAGTTACTGCGGGTTCGCTGCGTGGATATCGGTGCCGGGGCGCCGGGTGCCGGCATCCGGACTGTCCGGGAGCAGATGGGACAGCACCATGTAGCTGATGGTCTTGCGGATGAACGGTTCGGTACGAATCCGCTCCAGAACTTCCTCGAAGTGCTCGACGTCGGTGGCCCTGACGTGCAGCAACGCATCGGCGCCGCCCGTGACGGTCATCGCGGCGGAGATCTCCGGATGGTTGCGCACGACCTCCGCGAGACGGCGGGGCGGGGCGGCGCTGTCGCAGTACACCTCGACGTACGCCTCGGTGAGCCAGCCGAGCGCGGCGGGCCGCACGGTGGCGGTGAAGCCGGTGATCACGTCGTTCTCGCGCAGCCGGTCGACGCGGCGCTTCACGGCGGTGGACGACAGACCGACGGCCGCGCCGATCTCCGCGAAGCTCGCCCTGCCGTTCTCCATCAGGGCCGCGACGATCTTGCGGTCCAGGGCGTCGAACGGGGCGGTCTTGCTGGGCATGGGCCCACCGTAGCGATCGGCGGGGCCCGGGGCCACGGTGGTGCGGGTGGCGTTGCCCCGGCTCCGGGAACCGAACTCCCAGGTCAGTCATCCATGCAGGTCAGCGGCGGTGGCGTAACTTCGCCGCAACATGGGGCGCCTAGCGTCGGGCGAGTTCGTGGATTCGTGGACGAGTTCGTGGGCGGGTTCGTGGACGGGGACGTCGGCGGGTTCGTCGGGCGGGTTCATCGGAGAAGTCCGTGGGCGTCCGACGGGGGCGTCCACGGGCGTGGCGTGGTGACGGAGGTGGCGTGGTGAGCGATCCGATGCCCCGGGACGGCGCGGCGGCCGGTGAGCCGCTGACGCGGGCCGACCGGGCCCGGCGGGTGGCCCATGTGCTGCGGGGGCAGGTGCTGCGCGGGGCGTTCCCGGGTGGCGTGCTGCCGGACGAGCGGGCGCTGATCGCCGAGTTCGCGACCACGCGGAACACCGTGCGCGAGGCCCTGGGACTGCTGCGGGACGAGGGGCTGGTGGCGCGCCGGCGGGGCGTGGGGACGGTGGTCGTCGGGCGGGCGTACCAGCATCCGCTCGGGGAGCTGTCCGGCCTCGCCGAGGTGCTCCAGCGGCACGGCACGGTGGTCAACGAGGTGCGGGAGGCCAAGGCCGTACAGCCGCCGGGCGCGGTCGCCCGGCGGCTGGGACTGGCCGACGGCGCGCCGGCCGTCTATCTGGAGCGGCTGCGCCGGGTGGACGGCGCCCCGCTGTCCCTGGACTGCACCTACCTCATCCCCGAGGTGGGGGAGCCGCTGCTGGCACGGGGACGGGCCGCGCTGGAGCGGCAGGACGTCTTCGACCTGATCGAGACGGGGGTGGGGGTGCCGCTGGGCAGCGCCGAGGTCGCGGTGCAGGCCGTGGTCGCGGACCCGGCGACCTGCGCGGTGCTGGCGATGCCGGCGGGCGGCGCCGTCCTCGCCGTCGAGCGCCTCACCCGGCTCGCCGACGGTCGCCCCGCCGACCTGGAGTTCATCCACCTGCGGGGAGACCGGCTGACGCTGCACGCCACGCTCGACCGGGCTCGGGTCACGTCCACCGGCCACCCTCGCCCGACTCGCCCGGCGTAGGGGGCCTCCCGTGGAGCTCTCCGGTACGGACGGCGGCCCGGGAACGGGCCCGCGGGCCCGTGTGGACGCCGCCGCGCGCACCGGTGCGCGCGGCCGGCCCGGCGCCCTGATGACCGTTGCCATGTGTCTGTGCGTCACGCTGGTCGTCGGCATGGTCTCGGCCGTGAACCTCGCCATCCCCGGCCTCTCGGCCGGCAGTCTGCACCCGTCCGCCGAGGCCGTGGTGTGGGTCGTGGACGGCTATGTCGTCGTCTTCGCCTGCCTGTTGGTGCCCGCGGGGGCGCTCGCCGACCGCCGGGGCCGCAAGGGCACGTTGCTGGGCGGGATGGGGGTCTTCGCCGCCGGCTCGGCGGTGTGCGCCCTGGCACCGCACGTCGGGGTGCTGATCGCCGGCCGCATGATCAGCGGCGCCGGCGCCGCCGCCGTACTGCCCACCACGCTCGCACTTCTGGTGGACGGGCTGCCGGACGGTCCGCGCCGCAGGGCCATCGCCGTCTGGGCGTCGATGACCGGGCTGGCCGCCGTCCTGGGGAACGTCGGCGGCGGCGCCGCCCTCGCCTCCGGGAACTGGCGGACGCTGTTCGTCTGCCCGGTGCCGCTCGCGGTGGGTGCCCTGCTGCTGGCCGCCGTCGTCACGCCCGTGACCGCCCGCCGCCCGCGCCCGGCCGCGCCGCTCGCCGGCGCCCTGCTGACCGGCGGCGTGCTGGCCCTGCTCTACGGGATCGTGGCCGGACCGCAGTCGGGGTGGGGGAGCCCGGCGGTGCTGGGGGCGTTCGCCGCGGCGGGGCTGCTGCTGACGGCCTGGGTGCGGCACGAGCTCCGGGCCGCCGAACCGCTGCTCGACCCCCGGCTGTTCGCGCTCCCCGGTCTGCGCGCCGGGGCGGTGGGCATGGCGGTGCTGTTCACCGGCATGTTCGGGCTCTTCTACCTCAACGGCCAGTACCTCCAGTACGCCAAGGGCCACGGGCCGTTGGGGGCGGGAGTGCGGCTGCTGCCGATGGCCGCGGCGCTGCTGGCCGGGCCGCGTTGCGGGCTGCTCCTGGAGCGGGTGTGCGGACGGCGCGGCACGGTCGTCGCCGGCATGGCCGTGCTGGCGGGCGGGCTGGCCACGGTGTCCGCCGCCGACGCCCGTACCCCGTACGCGCTCTACGCCCTCGGCGCCGGGCTCACCGCGCTGGGCTGCGGCATCGCCACCCCGCTGCTCTCGCACGCCATGATGGCCGCGCTGCCCGCCGGGCGGGCGGGCACCGGGTCCGGGCTGCAGAGCCTGGCACGGGAGTTGGGCAGCGCGGTCGGCATCGCGGTGACCGGGACGATCACCACCGCGGTCTTCACGGCCCGGCTGCCCGTTCCGCTGGCCGGGCCGGGGCATCCGACGACGGTGGCGGCCGCCGAGGGTCGTCCGGGGGCGGCGCCCGGCGGACGGCTGCACGCGGCGGTCGTCGACGCCTTCACCGGCGGGCTGCACACCGCCACGCTCGTGCTGGCCGGGGGCGTTCTCGTCACGGCGCCGGCCATCGCGCGGTGGCTCCCGAAGGGCCGGTGACCCGGCGCGCACCGGCCCCCTCGCGCCTACCGCGGCTCGACGCGCTGGATCCCTGCCCTCCGTACGACCTCGGGTCCGGTCTTCGCCGCCCGCTGCACCAGCGCGCGGGCGTCCCAGTCCGGGGGCCAGCCCCGCCACAGCCGCAGCCGGCCGCCCACCACCACGGCGGTGATCAGGTCGCGGTTCGCCAGGCGGACCAGTTCCCACCGCAGATCGTAGGAGGGCGTGAGTTCCGGGACGGCGATGTCCACGACGAGGTAGTCGGCGGCCTTGCCGACGGCGATCTCACCGGTCACTCGGCCCAGCCCCAGTGCGTCCGCGCTCCGCGACGTCGCGTGCTCCAGCCACAGCCGGCCGGCCCCGCACACCGAGTCCCCGGTCGCCAGGCCGCTCGTCAGCCGCTGCGCCGACTCCGCCGCGTCGAGCAGCCGGAAGCCGTCGCCGCGGGTGCCGTCGGTGCCCATCCCGAACCGCACGCCCAGCGCGGCCAGCATGGTGGCCTGGGCGACGGCGTTCCCCTTCCAGGCGCTGGCCACCGGGTTGTAGCTGATCGCCGCCCCGGAGTCGGCCAGCATGCGCATCTCGGCGGGGGTGAGCAGGGTGGCGTGAGCGCCGAGGGTGTGCGGGCCGAGGGCGCCGATGTGGTGCAGGTAGTCGACGGGGCGGCGGCCCACGCTCTTCAACGAGCGCTCCACGGAGGCGAGATGTTCGTTGACGTGGATCTGGAGGACCGCACCCGCCTCGGCGCACAGGTCCGCGGTGCGCTTGAGGACGGTGGCCGGCGCGTCCTCGGGGACGGCGATCGCCAGCGACGGATGGATCAGCGGGTGGTGCTCCCACCGGGACAGGTGCGCCGGGCCACCCTTTCCGTCGGAGACGATTTCGGACAGGACGCAGCGGATGCCGGCTTCCTCGGTGCCCCTGGCCAGCGCCGCCACGTCGACCGGGGCGCGGGTGCCGGCGTCGGCGACGGTGGTGAAGCCGCCCCGCAGCGACTCCAGCGCGGCCAACTTCGCCGAGACGTAGGCGCTCTCCTCGTCCAGCGCGTGCTCCAGTGGCTCCCAGACCGTCTTGAAGATCTCCGACGGCTGCCCGAAGGACTGGGCCTTGCCGAAGCTCTGGGTGAGGTGGTGGTGGGCGTCGACGAACCCCGGCATCAGCAGATGGCCGTCCAGGCGTACCGGGCGCAGCCCGGGGTGCGCGGCTGTCAGCTTGCGCACGGGGCCGATCGCGCGGAACTCACCGCCCTCGACGAGGACGGCGTGGCCGCGGACCGGCCCGTCCGGGAGGAGGAGCAGCTCGGGCACCAGGAGCTGCCGGTGGCCGCCGAACCGGTCGGGGTGCGGGGCGCCGTTCCCCGCCGCCCCGGCGGTCGTTGCCGCATGCGCCGGCCCGTCGGCCGCCGCTCCGGCGAGGAGCCCGCCGGCGCCGGTCAGGCCCACATTCCTGAGGAAGCCCCGCCGGCCGACGCCGTCCCGGCCGCCGTCTCCCCGGCCGTCGCCCGGCCCGGCCTCCTGCTGGTGCCGTGTGCCCGGCCGCTGTTCCTGCTCTTCGCTCGCCAACGCGCTCGCCTGCTTCCCTGAATCCGGTACTTCCGCGCTTCGGTGCTCCTGGTCTGCGGTGGATTCCACCGGGGACGTACGCCCTCCGGCGTCCGGGCACGGAGGCGGCGGGTCAGCCGCGCCCACGCCCACGCCGGACGGCACCCGTGTACGAGGTCGGCCGCGCCGGGTGGCCCGACCCTAGGACCACGCCAGAAGCGGAACAAGGCTTCCGACATACGGGATTCGCCAGGTCGGGAAGGTGGTGGCGGAGCCTTCCGCGGCGTCCGGCAAAGCCCAGGTCATGACCCACGGTTCGGGCCCGGACCGGTGGCGTAACTTCGCCGAAACGCCGCCCCGTGCGCGGGGCGGCCGGATCCGGGCCACAGCCCGGTGCCCAAGGTGCGCATGGGATCCTGGTGCGTCATGCGGCGATCACGACAGCTTTGAGGGTGTATCGATGAAACTCTGCTTCCTGGTGGAGGAGCAGTACCGCCACGACGGCATGCCGCTGGACGTGATCCGCCAACTCAGCGCCTGGGGCCACCAGGTGGACGTGGTGTGGCCGGGCCGGTCGCTGATCCGGATATCGGAGGCGATACAGGCGGGCAGCCACGACGCCTGGGTGCTCAAGACCGTCTCCGGCGGCCCCGGCCTGACCCTGCTGGAAGCCGCCGCCACCGTCGGCCTGACGACGGTGAACGACGCCCGGGCGATCCGCGGCGTGCGCGACAAGGCCCTGGCCGCGGTGATCGCCCACCGCAGCGGACTGCCGGTCCCCGTCACCTACGCCGCGGCCCGGGCCGCGGAATTCGCCGAACTCCCCGACGCGGCCTACCCGCTGGTGGTCAAGCCCGCCGACGGCAGCTCCGGACGCGCCGTACGGCTGGTCGCCTCCCCCGACCGCCTGCTCGACCCCGGCTTCGAAGCGGCCGGCGACGGCCTGCTCATCGCCCAGCCGTACGTGCCGAACTCCGGCACGGACCTGAAGGTCTACAGCGTGGCCGGCGAGATCTACGCGACCGAGCGCTGCTCACCGCTGCACCCGGCGCACACCGTCCGCGAACGCCAGGTCCCGCTCACGCCGGAAGTGGCCAGGACGGCGGCCGAGATCGGGGAGGTCTTCGGCCTGGACCTGTACGGGGCGGACATCCTCCTCGGCCCGGACGGCCCGGTGGTCGTCGACATCAACGACTTCCCGAGCTTCCGCCAGGTGCCGGACGCGGTGGCCAAGGTGTCGGACGCGGTGCTGCGGCTCGCACGCACCGGAGGCCGCATGGGGTCCCGCACCGGCGTTCCCGGTCACCCGCCGGCCGGCGGACCGGCCGTCACCGGGCGCACCGCGCACACCCGGCCCCGAGTCGTCCTGGCCAAGACCCGGCCCGCCGCCGCGGTGGGCGGTGCGTGATGCGGATCGCTCTGATCACGGCGGATCCCGGGCACCCGCTGCTGGCGGCCGTCACCGCGCTGCTGACGCCCCGCCACCAGGTGGAGGTCCTGGACCCGGGGAAGGACCACGGGGCGCACCTCACCGAGCCGCCCGCCCCCGGGGACCTCGCCGACGTCTTCCTCCTCAAGGCGCGTACGCCGCGGGCGCTCGCCCTCGCCGCCCGCCTGGAGGAGAGCGGCGCCACGGTCATCAACCCCGCGGCGGCCACCGCCCGGTGCCAGGACCGCGTCACCATGGCGGACCTGGCCCGGAGCGCCGGGTTGCCGTTCGCAGGGACCCGGTACGTCCCCACCCTCGGCCGGCTGGCCGCCGAACCCGGCACGCCCGGCACGCCCCTGGTGGTCAAGAGCCGCCACAGCCGTCGCGGCGACCTGGTGGCCCGGACGGACGGCGCCGCGCAGCTGCGCGCGCTGACCGAGCGGTGGGCCGACGAACCGGTGGTGGTCCAGGAGTTCACCGCCAACAGCGGCTGGGACCACAAGCTGTGGGTGGTCGACGGCCGGCTCTTCGCCGCGCGTCGCCGCTCGGAACTGGCCCCGGAGGGCCGCGGGCCGACGCTGCCGCTGGCGGTGCGCGACCTGCCCGCGCAGTGGACCGAGGCGGCACTGCGGGTCGGGGAGGTCTTCGACCTGGCGGTCTACGGCGTGGACATCCTCGACGCCGGCGGCGGCGCACCGCTGATCGTGGACATCAACGCCTTCCCCGGCATCCGCGGTCAGGCGGGCGCGCCTGCGGCCCTGGCGGAGTTGGCGCTGCGGTCCGCCCGGCGGGACGCGCCGGGGCAGGTGGCGAACAAGTCCTTTACCAACGCCCCGCCGGTTTCCGCAAGTTAATGCTGCGAAAAGCCTAGTCCGCAACACCCCGGGGTAGTGCTGTGCCGTTGGGCGCACCGATGGGGAGAGGGCAGCATCAATGACACAGCCATTCGAATTGCCGGACTTCTACACGCCGTATCCGGCGCGACTGAACCCGCATCTGGAAGAGGCACGGCGGCACTCGAAGGAATGGGCCCGGGGCATGGAAATGCTGGAGGGGTCGAATATCTGGGAAGAGAGCGACCTCGACGCGCACGACTACGCCCTGCTCTGCGCCTATACCCACCCGGACTGCTCCGCCGAAGCGCTCTCCCTCGTCACCGACTGGTATGTCTGGGTCTTCTTCTTCGACGACCACTTCTTGGAGAAGTTCAAGCGGACGCTGGACCGCACGGGCGGGAAGGAATACCTCGACCGGCTGCCGGACTTCATGCCGATGGACCTGGCCACGCCGGTGCCGGAACCGACCAACCCGGTGGAGGCGGGGCTCGCCGACCTGTGGGCCCGCACCGTCCCGGCCATGTCGATCGGCTGGCGGGAGCGTTTCCGGGAAAGCACCGAGCATCTGCTCAACGAATCCCTGTGGGAACTGTCCAATATCAATATCCACCGGGTCCCCAACCCCGTCGAGTACATCGAGATGCGCCGCAAGGTGGGCGGCGCACCCTGGTCGGCGGGCCTGGTGGAGTACGCGACCGGGGCCGAAGTGCCGGCGACGGTCGCCGGTTCACGTCCGCTGCGCGTCCTCAGGGACTCCTTTTCCGACGGTGTCCATCTGCGCAACGACCTTTTCTCCTACCAGCGGGAGACCGAGGAAGAGGGCGAGTTGAGCAATGGCGTGCTCGTCCTGGAGACCTTCCTGAACTGCACGACGCAGGAAGCCGCGAACTCCGTCAACGACCTCATCACGTCGCGCCTCCAGCAGTTCGAGAACACGGTGTTCACCGAACTCCCGGTGCTCTTCGCCGAGAAGGGCCTCGACCCGCACTCCTGCGCGGACGTCCTGGCGTACGCCAAGGGGCTCCAGGACTGGCAGTCCGGCGGCCACGAGTGGCACATGCGCTCCAGCCGCTACATGAACGGCGGCGGCGCCGGGGCCGCCACCGCACCCTGGTCGCCGTTCGCCCTCGGCGGGATCGGCACCTCGGCCGCGGACCTGAAGGTGTCCCTCGCCGCCTCCGAGACGTCGCGCGTACGCCGCTACGGACACATCCCGCACGAGGTCGGGCCGTCCCGGATCCCCGACATCCACATGCCGTTCACCACCACCCTCAGCCCCCATCTGGAGGCCGCCCGCCGCAACTGCATCGACTGGTCGCGCCGGATGGGCCTGCTGGAGCCCCAGCCCGGCGTGCCGTTCTCCGACGTCTGGGACGAGCGCGCGGTGGCCGGCTGCGACTTCCCGCTGTGCGCCGCGGGCATCCACCCGGACGCGAACCCGGAGGAACTCGACCTGAGCTCCCAGTGGTTGACGTGGGGCACCTACGCGGACGACTACTACCCCGCGGTCTTCGGCCGCACCCGCGACCTGGCCGGGGCCAAGGCGACCAACGAACGACTGTCGTCCCTGATGCCCGTCGACGCCTCGGAGCCCGCGCCCGAACCGCTCACCGCGCTCGAACGCGGCCTGGCCGACCTGTGGTCCCGCACCGCCGGCGGCATGACACCGGACGCCCGCCGCTCCTTCCGGGCCGCCGTCGACACGATGACGGACAGCTGGCTCTGGGAGCTGGACAACCAGGCGCAGAACCGTATCCCCGACCCCGTCGACTACATCGAGATGCGCCGGGCGACCTTCGGCTCCGACCTCACGATGGCGCTCTGCCGCATCGGCCACGGCCGGCAGGTCCCGCCCGAGATCTACCGCACCGGCACCCTGCGTTCCCTGGAGAACGCCGCCGCCGACTTCGCGATGCTGGTCAACGACGTCTACTCGTACCAGAAGGAGATCGAGTACGAGGGCGAGGTCCACAACGGCATCCTCGTCGTGCAGAACTTCTTCGACTGCGACTACCCGACCGCCCTGGGCATCATCAACGACCTGATGACCTCCCGCATGCGGGAATTCCAGCACGTCGCCGCCAACGAACTGCCGATCGTCCACGACGACTTCGGCCTCTCGACGGAGGGGCGCGCCGCCCTGGACTCCTATGTCCGGGAGCTGGAGAACTGGATGGCCGGCATCCTCACCTGGCACGACGGGTGCTTCCGCTACCGCGAGTCGGACCTGCGCCATCCGCCGGGCTCCCCGGGGCGGATCGGAGCGCCGGCCGGACTGGGGACGTCCGCGGCACGGGTGCTCCAGGCGATCGGCGCCGGCGGCTGAGTCGCCGGCCGGGTGACCCGGCCGGCTCCGGGGGCACGGCGAGGGGAATGGGGAATACCGTGCCCGCGCCCGACGCTGGCAGGTGCGGATCATCACCGACGCATCTGTGAGGCACCCTGTGAGCGAGACCCGCGCCGTCGTCGAAGAGTTCTACCGCCGCCTGGGCGACGGCGAGATCGAGGAGTTGCTCGAGCTGCTGGCCGAGGAGATCGACTGGGACATCTACGGCGCCGAGGAGGTGCCGTGGACCGGCCGGCGGAGCACGCGCGCCGAGGCCGCCGAGTTCTTCAGGTCGCTCCCCGAACACCTTCGGCTGGAGGCCTTCACGGTGTCCCGCATCGTCGCCGAGGGCGCGGACGCCGTGGCTCTCGGCCATATGCGGCACACCGTCAAGGCGACCGGGAAGGTCTTCGCCTCCCCGTTCGCCTTCCACCTCACGGTCGAGGACGGGAAGATCACCCGCTATGTCACCTTCGAGGACAGCCTCGCCCTGGCCCGCGCGTTCGAGGCGGTCTGAGGCGGTCTGAATTGCGGGCCCTGGTGACCGGCGGGACGCTGGAGGCAACAGCCCCGCGCGGCTCCGCGCTGCCGTCGGGAGGCTGAAATGGCGGGGCCGCCGGAGTTCGGCCGGGAGGCCCGGACGCCCGGGTGGGTTGCGGCCGGCACCTCCTCGAGGAGAGGTTCGCCATGGACGGCACCACGCTGGAAGAGATGCGCACCGCGCTGCGCGGGCCGGTGATCGGCCCCCAGGACCCGGCCTATTCCGAGGCCCGCACGATCTACAACGCGATGATCCACCGGAGCCCGGCCGCCGTGGTGCGGTGCGCGGACGCGGCGGACGTGATGGCCGCGGTCCGTTTCCTCCGCGACCACGGCCTGCCGCCGGCCGTCCGGGGCGGCGGCCACAGCGGCGCCGGCCTCTGCGTCCGGGACGACACCGTCACGATCGACCTGACGCCGAACCGGTGGGTGCGCGTCGACCCCGAGGCGGGGACCGCGGACGTGGGCGGCGGCACCCTGCTCGGCGACGTCGACCACGCCACGCACGCCTTCGGCCTCGGCCTTCCCTCCGGGATCGTGTCCACGACCGGCGTCGGGGGCCTGACCCTCGGCGGCGGGCACGGCCACCTCACCCGCAAGTACGGCCTGACGGTGGACAGCCTGACCGGCGCCGACGTGGTCCTCGCCGACGGCAGCTTCGTCAGGGCCAGTGCGACCGAACACCCGGACCTGTTCTGGGCGCTGCGCGGCGGCGGGGGCAACTACGGGGTGGTCACCGCCTTCACCTTCCGGCTGCGGCCCGTGCACACGGTGGGCATGGGGGTGACCCTGTGGCCCGTCGACCAGACCCGCGAGGTGCTGGAGTGGTACCGCGACTTCCTCCCGGCGGCACCCGAGGACCTGAGCGGATTCTTCGCGCTGCTGGTGGTGCCGCCCGCGCCGCCGTTCCCGGAGGAGATCCACGGCCAGAAGATGTGCGCGGTGGTGTGGTGCTGGACGGGCGAACCGGCGGCCGCGGAGACGGTGCTCGCGGTGCCGGACGGGCCCGGGGCGCCGACCTTCCACTTCGCGGCGCCGATGCCGTATCCGGCGCTGCAGAGCATGTTCGACGACCTGATGCCGGCCGGACTGCAGTGGTACTGGCGGGGCGCGTTCTTCGACCGGATCACGGACGAGGCGATCGGCGTCCACCTCAAGTACGGGGAGAACCTCCCCACCGATCTGTCGACGATGCACCTCTACCCGGTCAACGGTGCCGCGGCGCGGGTGGGCCGGGACGACACCGCGTGGGCCTACCGCGACGCCGTCTGGTCCGGCGTCATCGCGGGCATCGACCCCGATCCGGACAACGCGGAGGCCATCAAGCAGTGGTCGGTGGACTACTCCGAGGAGCTGTACCCGCAGTCGATGGGCGGGTCGTATGTGAACTTCATGGGCACGGGCGAGGGGCCCGACCGGGTCCGGGCCACCTACCGGGACCACTACGACCGGCTGGCGGAGGTGAAGCGGACCTACGACCCGGACAACTTCTTCCACGCGAACCAGAACGTGGTGCCGGCGGGTCGGTGGACGTCCTCGGACAGCGCTAGAAGTCCCGGCGCCTGACCTCCATCAGGCCGGTGCCGTCCGGGAGGGCGAGGACGCCGTGCGCGGTGTCGCCGGCGTACCGGGCGCCCTCCTCCATGGCCTGGTCCCAGCGGCGGCGGTGGACGGGGTTGCGGGCCGAGGCGCCCCTGACGCCGTCGCCCGTCTTGCGGACCGTGACGCTCCCGGCCGCCCCGGTGTCCTCGTCGGCGTCGGCGGGCAGCTCCACGGCGACGCCGTGCGGGTCCTTGACGCCGGACTTCCGGTGCGCGCCGGCGATCGGACGCCACGGTTCGGCCCGCAGCACGCCGCGGATCCGGGCCAGGCACCGCAGAGAGCCGAGCCGGAGATAGAGGAGACAGAGGTAGGAGAGGAACAGCAGGGCGCCGAGCCCACCGACCAGGTTCCGCCCGGTCCTGGCGGGCAGGTCGAGCTCGCCGAGCAGGCTGACGCCGACGAACAGCGCCAGCCACAGCACGGTCCACAGGGTCAGACTCCAGCGCACCCGGCGGCGGGCCTTCGTCCACGCCTCGCGGGTGGCCGGCCGGTCGAACGCCGCCTCGCCCGGGGCCGGTTCCGGGCGCGCCCTGCGGTCCGCCGCGCGCCGGGCCCTCTCCCGGGCAGCCTGGATGCGGGCGTCGTCCACGGGTCCTCCTCGTAGGCGGTCCTCTCGGACCTCGAGAGCGCCGGTCTTGTGGTGCGGCCGGACGGTCCCGCCGTCCAAGGGACAAGAGCCGTCCCGGCATTTACTCATATATTAAACTGCCGCCGATCGACGCCATAAGGGAATGTCTGTTCTGTCCTGCATGTGTCGCCTACTCGCTTCGCCTGGCACCAAGAAGGGCCATTTTCATGGGGGATCATTTCAAGACCGATACGGATCAGTTGGACAGATTCGTCAGGTCGCTGCAGGACTCGCTCAAAGAGCTCGATGACGCGCGCAATGCCCTCGCGCACGTCCGTGCCGATCAGATAGGCACGGGGCGGCTCGACGAGGCGTGCGACACCTTCCAGGAGAAGTGGAAGTACGGGTCCGAGCAGCTCAAGGAAATGATCAGCACCATCAGTGAGGGCGTAAAGGCCAACAAGCTGAGCTACCAGGAGCTCGAGGACAACCTCTCGACGGCCTTCAAGCAGATGGAAAAGGCCGCGACTTCGTCCGGCGGAGGACACGGCTGATGGCCGACAATCCGTACCCGCACCTCGGCTGGAATCCGGTCCCGGGAATTCCGGGCGAGGTCTCCGCACTGCAACGCAAGGTGCAGGACGCAGCGACCGCCCTGAGCAACTCGCACCGGCAGATCGAGCGGCTGCTCGGCGAGAGCAGCCACTGGGAGGGGGACGCGGCGGACGCGTTCCGCGACGCACTCGAGGGCGATCTCCCGACGTATATGAAGAATGCGGCGCATTCCCTGGAGAAAGCCGCCACCTGGCTGGGCACATGGGACGGCGATCTCACCTCCCACCGGGACCTGGCCGCGAAGTACGACGGGGAGGCGGCCCAGAAGAAAGAAGCCGCCGACAAGGCCAGGACCCGTCGCGACCAGGCCGCTCGGAACCCGGACCTCGAACTCGGCGGCAAGGAATACCCCGGTCAGGCCGAGGCCGATGCCGCGACGGCCCGGCTGCGCGCCGCCGAACGCGCGCTGAACGAGGCGACCACGCACCTCGACAACGCCGACTCCGCCCATGAGAACGTCCTCAAAAAGGCGCGGGAGTTGGAGGGCGACCACACCCACCGCGCCGACGAAATAGCCGGCAAGCTCGACGAGGCCGACGACAAACTGGCTCCCAAGGAGCCGGGCTGGTTCAGCAAGACGCTCGACGCCATCGGCGAGGGCATCAAGGCGGCCATCGACTTCCTGGTCGAGCACGCCGGAACGATCGGCGCCATCGCCGGTCTGCTGGCGCTCTTCCCGACGCCGCTGGCGCCGCTCTTCGCCGGAATCGCGGTGGCCGCCAGCGCGGTGTCCATGGGCAAGAACCTCGCGAGTGAGGACTTCCGGGACTCGTTGACCGGCGCATACGGCTGGAAGGAGGGGCTGACCGCATGGGCGTCCGTCGGCGGAGACACCCTGGGCATGGTGCCCGGCGTCGGCGCCCTGGCCCGCGCGGGCAGCGAGGCGGGTCTCGCGGCGGCCGTCGCCCGGGAGGGCGGCGAGGCCATGTCGGCCGGCAGCAAGCTGGGCTCCTTCACCAAGGAAGTGGTGCCCGCCTTCTCGTACAAGGCACTCGACGTCGCCACCAGCGCCAAGACCTGGGACTTCGCCGTCAACGGCGTCAATGTCGCGGCGAACACGGCGTCGTCGCTGGAGAGCCTCCACGTGATCCCGGACGGCGGTTCCGGACACGACGCCGCCGAGGGCACCAAGGCGGCGGCGGCCTCGACGGGGATCACCGGCGCGGCCACCGAGATCGCAGCCGATATCGGCGAACTGGCGAGGGGGATCCGGCTGTGAACGACCGTTTCGATGTTGCCGTGGCCGAGCCGAAGCCGCTCTTCTGGTACGGACTCCCGCACGGATACCAGCAGTTGGACCTCGACCCGTCCCCCGAGGGCCTCGACGAGGTGGCGCAGCGGATACGCGAGCTGCCCGAGGAGTTCCGCGACCGCGCCGACCAGGTGTTCCGGCTCTACGCCGTCGTCCTGACCAAACTGCGCAAGCACGAGGTGCTGGGCTGTGCGCTCGGCGTGCACCCGGACGACGGCGGTGCGGCCGCGATGTCCGTCATCACCGTCTCCAGCCTCCCGATGCCCGGCGTGAACCCCAAGGTCGTGCTGACCAAGATGCTGGCCGACTCGACCGGCACCGGGCCCGACGAGGGCATCCGGCCGGTGGAACTGCCCATCGGCACCGGCTTCCTGGTCCAGTCGGAGCGCACGACGGTGGCGCCGGGCCTGCCCCCCGAGGGCCAGGAGGAGCCTTTGGAGGGCACGATCTGGCAGGGGCTGGTGGCCGTACCGGACATCGCCTCGTCGTCGGTGATCACCGTGCAGCTGGTGACCGGGTCGGTGGCGCTCGCCGACGACTACCGCGAGGTGCTGCTCGGCACCGCCCGCACGCTCTCCCTGACCGATCCGGCCGCGGCCGACGAGGAGCCCGGCCCCGGAGCGGCTTCCGGCAGGACGGAAACGGTGCGGAGTGTCTTCGGGTGAGCGCGGCGGACGGCGGCTGCGGGCGGCCGCCGGGGCGGCGCGCACCGCGCGGGCGGCCCGCGCCGGGATCGCGCGCCGCCGCCCGCTGCCCGCAGGGCCGTCCGCAGGCAGTGGCGGTTTTCCGGAGCGCATAGCATCAGTAACAGGTCCGACCCACCGAAGGCGCCGATCATGGATCCAGCTCCCGCGGCACCGCCACCCCGCACCGGCATCAGCCTGCGTCAGCTGCTGATGGCGCTGGGCGAGCCCCTGGTGGAGCTCCAGGCCGCGCCCGGCGGGCTGGACGTGGAGATCCGCAGCGTCGCGCTGCTCGACCCCGAGGATCCGCCCGCCGTCCCTCCCGGCGCCCTGGTGCTGGCGATCGGCGCCCGCGGCCGCGCCGCCTTCCCCGCGCTGCGGGCCGCCGGCCGGGACGGGGCCGCCGCCGTCGCCGTCAAGCTGGACGCTCCCGGGCAGGCCACCGTCCTCAGCGAGACCGCCGCCGACGCCGGGGTCGCGCTGCTGTCCGTACGGCGCGACGCGCGCTGGGAGCAGGTGGACGCGCTGGCCCGCGCGGCCCTGGAGGACGTGCCGTCGGGGCGCGGCGGTGAGCGGGGCGAGGAGGGCGACCTCTTCGCGCTGGCCCAGACGACGGCCGTGCTGACCGGCGGCATCGTCAGCATCGAGGACACCGCCAACCGCGTGCTCGCCTACTCCCGGTCCACCGACTCCGACGAGGTCGACGATCTGCGGCGGCTGTCCATCCTGGGCTGGCAGGGCCCGGAGGCGTATCTGGCCCGGCTGCGGAAGTGGGGCGTCTTCCAGCGGCTGCGCGCCTCGGACGAGGTGATCCGGATCGACAGCCATCCCGAGCTGGGTATCCGCCGCCGCCTCGCGGTGGCCATCCGCTCCGGGGAGCGGCAGCTGGGCACCATCTGGGTGCAGGAGGGCTCGTCGGCGCTGACCGAGCACGCGGACCAGGCGCTGCTGGGCGCGGCCCGGGTCGCCGCCCTCCATCTCGTACGCCGCCGCCGGGAGCTCTCCGCCGATCTGACGCTGACCCGGACCCTGGCGGCCGGGCTGCTGGAGGGCAACACCGGGCCGCAGCCACTGGCGAGCCACCTCGGACTGGACGCGGCCCGCCCCGCGGCGGTGCTGGGCTTCTCCTACGGCGCCGCCGAGGCCACCGCGTCCGCCTCCGAGCTGACCCGCGCCGAGGTCGGCAACCTGATCTCGGTGCACATCGCCGCCCGGCACCGCAGCGCCCTTGTCACCCAGGCCGATGCGCGGATCTACGTACTGCTGCCCCAACTGCCGCGCAGCATCGACCTGGGCATCCTGCGCGGCTGGGGGCAGGAGATCACCGAGGCCGCGCGCCGTCATCTGGGGCTGTCGCTGCGCGGATCGGTCGGCTGCATCGTGCCGGCGCTCGGGGACGTCCCGGACTCCTGCCGGGAGGCGGACCGGATCCTGGACGCCATGGTGCGGGTCGGTGTCGCCACGACGGTCGCCGCGCTGCCCGACATCCAGGCGGAGGTTCTGGTCAGCGAACTCCTGGCGCTGCTGACCGCGCATCCCGACATACGTGATCCGCGGCTGACCGCCCTGGTGGCGCACGACAGCCGCAGCCAGGGGCAGCTCGCCGAGACCGTCCTCGCCTATCTGAACGCCTTCGGGGACGTCCGGGCCGCCGCGGCCGAGCTGCATGTGCACCCCAACACGCTGCGCTACCGGATCCGCCGGGCCGAGGAGCTCACCGGCCTGGATCTGAGCCGCCCCGACCAGCGGCTGCTGGCGATGCTCCAGCTGCGGTTGCCGCCCGCGCTCTGACCCGCCGCCGGGCCCCCGATACCCGTAGACCCTTCTAAACTGGTCCATATGCGACATCGGGTTGCTGGGGGCCGCCGGGGGTCGACGGGAGGGGTGACGGGCGGGCGATGACGACCTCGGAGAACGGTCCACCGGGCGGGGCAGCCCCGGCATGCGACATGGCGAAGGCGGCCACCGCCGAACTGGACGCGCAGGGGCGGGTGGTGACCTGGACCCGGGCGGCGGAACGGCTGCTCGGGTACCGCGCCGAGGAGATCCTCCGCCACCCCGCCGCGGAACTGCTGGCGCTGCCCGAGGACGCGGCGCGGGTGGCCGCCGTCGCGCGGTGGTGCCGGGCAGGGGAGGGCTGGGGCGGCTCGGTCGCTGCGCGGCGCCGGGACGGCCGGGAACTCCAGCTGGCGGTGCAGATCACGCCCGTGGTCGACGGGGCCGCGGCGGCCGACGAGGCGGACGGCCCGGCCGGTGAGCGGTGGTCGGTCCTGGCCCTGGAGGAGTGGCGGCTGCCCGGCGGCGGGATCAACCAGCTGATGCTGGAGCCGTTTTTGGCCCATGCGCCCGTCGGCATGGCCGTCCTCGACACCAGCCTGCGCTACGTCTGGGTCAACGAAGTGCTGGAGCGGCTGATCCCCCTGGAGCGGCGGCTGGGGCGGACGGTGCACGAGGTCCTGCCACAGCCGGAGGCCGAGGCGTTCGAGGAGCGGATGCTGCGCGTCCTTCGGACCGGCTCCCCGGTGATGGACTTCGAATTCCGCAGCCCCACCTACGCGGACCCCCGCCAGGAGCGCGCCTACGCCGCCTCCTTCTTCGTGCTGGCGGACCCCCAGGGGCGGCGCGTCGGCATCTGGTACATGGTCATCGACGTCACCGAACGCTGGCGCGCCCAGGAACGCCTGGCCCTGCTCAACGACGCCAGCGCCCGCATCGGCAGCACGCTCGACGTCAGCCGCACCGCCCAGGAACTGGCCGACGTCGCGGTGCCGCCGTTCGCCGACTTCGTCGCCGTGGACCTGCTGGACTCGGTCCTGCGGGGCGAGGAACCGGCACCCGGACCGGTGTCCAGCACCCCCGTCATGCGCCGCTGCGGCCAGCAGTCCGTCCACGACGGCTGCCCGGAGGCGGGCCCGGCTCTCGGGGAGGCCGTCCAGCGCGCTCCCTCCTCCCTGACCGCCCGCTGCCTGCTGGAGGGCCGGGCCCTGGTGGAGCGGGTCCTGGACCCGGAGCGCAGCACCTGGGTCGCCGAGACCCCGGAGCGGCCGGCGGTCGTCCGCGCCTTCGGGTTCCGTTCGGTGCTGGTGGCGCCCCTCCGGGCCCGGGGCGTCACCCTGGGCGCGGCCACCTTCGTGCGCTCGGCGCGGCTGGGCCCGTTCGAGGCGGACGACGTACGGCTCGGCGAGGAACTCGTCGCCCGCGCCGCGGTCTGTGTGGACAACGCCCGCCGCTTCACCCGTGAACGCGCCGCGGCCCGGGTCATGCAGCGCAACCTGCTGCCGCACGAACTGACCGGCGGCTCCGCGCTCGACGTGGCGTCCTGGTACTACCCGGCGGACGCGCCGAGCGGAGTGGGCGGGGACTGGTTCGACGTGATTCCGCTCTCCGGCGCCCGGGCCGCCCTGGTCGTCGGGGACGTCGTCGGACACGGCATCAACGCCGCGGCCACCATGGGCCGGCTGCGCACCGCCGTCCGCACCCTCGCCAACCTCGACCTGCCGCCCGACGAACTGCTGGCCCGGCTGGACGACCTGGTCATCGGCCTGGTGGAGACGCGCAGCGCCGACGCGGCGGCGGAGGCGGAGAACGCGAGCGTGGCCGCCACCCTCATGGGGGCGACCTGTCTGTACGCGGTGTACGACCCGGTCAGCAGGAAGTGCACCATGGCGCGGGCCGGCCACCTCCCGCCCGCGATCGTCGCTCCCGACGGCACGGTGGACTTCCCGGACCTGCCCGCCGGCCCACCGCTCGGCCTCGGGACGACGCCCTTCGAGTCCGTCGAGCTGGAGCCGGCCGAGGGCAGCCTGATCACGCTCTTCACCAACGGCCTCATCGAGACCCGCGAACGGGACATCGGCGTCGGGATGTCCCGGCTGGCCGAGGCCCTCGCGCGGCCCTCGGCGTCCCTGGAGGGCACCGGCAGAGAGGTGATCAAGGCGCTGCTGACCGGCCCGCCGGCCGACGACGCGGCCCTGCTGCTGGCCCGCACCCGCGTGCTCGGCGCCCACCAGGTCGCCTCCTGCGAGCTGCCCGCCGACCCGGCCCTGGTCGCCGCCGCCCGCACGTTCGCCGACCGCCAACTGACGGCCTGGGGCATGGGCGAGCTGCTGTTCACCACGGAACTGATCGTCAGCGAGCTGGTCACCAACGCCGTCCGGCACGCCGCCGGCCCCCTCACCCTGCGCCTGATCCGTCAGGACGGGCTGATCTGCGAGGTCTTCGACACCTCGGGCACCTCACCGCGGCTGCGCCACGCCCGGACCACCGACGAGGGCGGGCGGGGACTCTTCATCGTCGCGCAGCTGACGCATCGGTGGGGGACGCGCTACACGCCCACGGGAAAGGTCATCTGGACCGAGCAGAAGGCGGTCCCGGCGGAGGCGGCCCCGGCGGAGGCGGCCCCGGCGGCGGACCTGCCGGAGTGAGCCCGCCGTCGTCCACAGGTGCCGCCGCGCCGCCCGGCCCGCAGCACTCCGCCCGGCCCGCCGGATTCCCGCTCCCTTTTCCTTGCACGCACCATCGAATTTCCTTGCATTCGCCATCGAATTACTGGTCTCATTCATCCGGCATTTCGCTCCCTGTTCCGCCGCCGTCGCCCACCGCTGCTGAAGTGGGCGATGTAGCGGGAATCACTCCGGGGATTGCGCGGGCGCTGCCCGCTGTCCGCACGGCCAACGCCTCACCGGCCCGACCGCACGTCCTCACCTGCGCCGCGCCGCCTTCTCCGGGCGGATGGCACGCCTCTCGCGCACGGCGACGTTGGCCGACCGCACAGCTCTCGGGGACGAATTTGTCGGGGTGAACAAATACGCCGTTGCGGATTGCCGCATACGCTTGCGCAAATCCAATCCGGACGTGATGCGGCTCACCTCCCACAAGGAGGACGGGCACTAGCGTGGCCGCGCGGTAGGCGCTTCCCCCACCCACGCAGGCATCAGAAGACCGCGGACCCCTCTTGCCGCCGCGGCCCCACATGCGTCAGGGCCAGGATCGCCACCTGCCCACCGGCCCATGCGCCCGCCCGGACACGAGAACGCCACCGAGAACCCCTGTCGAACAGCTACCCGAGGCGATCCCTGCCGTCACCCCGTGCACGACCCCTCCAACCCTCAATGGATGTCGCGATGACTACACCTCCCTCCAGCCCTGTGGCTGCGCCGCCCGCACCTCCCGGTGACGGCCAGGCCCCTGGACAGTCAGGTCTGCAATCGGGCCTCAAGAACCGCCATCTGTCCATGATCGCCGTCGGCGGGGTCATCGGCGCCGGCCTCTTCGTGGGCTCCGCCTCGGGGATCAAGGCGGCCGGCCCCGGCATCCTGCTCTCGTACGCCCTGGTCGGCGCGCTGGTCGTCTTCGTGATGCGGATGCTCGGCGAGATGGCCGCGGCCAACCCGACGTCCGGCTCCTTCTCCGCCTACGCGGACCGGGCGCTCGGCCGCTGGGCGGGCTTCTCCATCGGCTGGCTGTACTGGTTCTTCTGGGTCGTGGTGCTCGCCGTGGAGGCGACCGCCGGTGCGGCCATCCTCACCAGCTGGGTCCCGGCCGTCCCGCAGTGGGCCTGGGCTCTGATCGTGATGGTCGTCCTCACCGCCACCAACCTCGCCTCGGTCGCCTCGTTCGGTGAGTTCGAGTTCTGGTTCGCGGGCATCAAGGTCGTCGCCATCGCGGCCTTCATCGTCCTCGGCGGCCTGGCGGTCTTCGGCGTGCTGCCCGGTTCCGACAACGCCGCGACCGGCTTCAGCAACCTCACCGCGCACGGCGGGTTCCTGCCCCACGGGCCCAGCGCCATCCTCACCGGCGTGCTGATGGTCGTCTTCTCCTTCATGGGCAGCGAGATCGTCACCCTCGCCGCCGGTGAGTCCGAGGACCCGCAGCGCGCGGTCACCAAGGCCACCAAGAGCGTGATCTGGCGAGTCGGCATCTTCTACCTCGGCTCGATCCTGATCGTCGTCTCCCTCCTGCCGTGGAACGACCCCTCGATCGCCAAGAAGGGCTCGTACGTCGCCGCCCTCGACTCCATCGGCATCGCGCACGCCGGCCAGATCATGAACGTCATCGTGCTGACCGCGGTGCTCTCCTGCCTCAACTCCGGCCTCTACACCGCCTCCCGGATGGCCTTCTCCCTCGGCCAGCGCGGCGATGCCCCGAAGGCCTTCGCCCGTACGAACTCCCGGGGCGTCCCGCAGGCCGCGATCCTGGCCTCCGTACTCTTCGGCTTCGTAGCGGTCGGCTTCAACTACGTGTGGCCCGACACCGTCTTCCAGTTCCTGCTGAACTCGTCGGGCGCGGTCGCGCTCTTCGTGTGGCTGGTCATCTGCTTCTCGCAGCTGCGGATGCGCGGCATCATCCTGCGCGAGAACCCCGACAAGCTCGTCGTCCGGATGTGGCTCTTCCCGTACCTGACCTGGGCGACGATCGCGATGATCTCGTTCGTGCTGGTCTACATGCTCACCGACGACAGTGAGGGCGGCGGGCGGATCCAGGTGCTGCTGTCGGTGCTCCTGGCCGTGGTGGTCGTCGCCATCTCGCTCGTCCGCGACCGGCTCGGCCGCAACGGCGACCGCGCCGGACGGAACAACCTCACCTCCCACTAGGACTGCCTGCAAAGTCCCAGGGCTGTACGGGTGGCGGCGTGCATGACACGCTGCCGCCCGTACAGCGCGTCCCGCACCACCACCGCTCCGTAAGCCACACCATCGGAAGGCCGCCGGAAGACATGCCCGCCTTCATACGCCGCCGCAGATCCAGCTCTCCCCGCCTGGTCCCCGAGCTCGACGACCGCGCCTTGGGCAAGGTCCGCAAACGCGTCGAAAACTGCTGGTCCCGGGGCTCGCTCGACACCGCCGTCATGGCCCTGCTGGCGCAGGTGATCGACGACGCCGGTACGGACTGGGACCGCAAGGCCCACCGCCTCCAGGTGCTCGCCGCCTCCGCGGGGCGGTCGCTGCCCGGCATCTGGCACCAGCACAGTCCCCGCCACCAGGGGGCACTGCTGCTCCACGCCTGGTCGGACCTGGTCCAGGCCCGCCAGCAGCCCTCCGGCACCGATCTGAGCGAGACACGCGAGACCTGCCGCCGCGCCGCCGAGCTGCTCCCCGCCGACCCCACCCCCTGGACGCTGCACCTGGCGACCCTCCGCCTGGAGCGGCGCCCCACCCGCGAACTGTCCCCGATCTGGCGAGAGATCAAGGACCGCGACCCCTGGAACCGGGAGGCACACCTCCAGGCCCTGGGCTATCTGTCACCCGAGGAATGCGGCTCCAGCGTCCTGGTCCTGGACCTGCTCGACGGTCTGCGGGCCTCGATGCCGCCCGACGCCCCCACCGCGGGCCTGGAACTGACCGCCATCGTCCGCAACCACCAGCGCGCCGTCGCCATCGGCGGCCTGATGGCCCTCGGTGCCGCGGAGGTCTGGCGCCGGGCCGACGTCGCCAAGGCCCTCGACCAGGCGGCGAGCGACTGGCTGACCCCGGGCTTCCTCACCCACGCCGCGGCGCGGGCCGACCTCAACCTGCTGGCCTACGCCTTGCTCAAGTCCACCCGCAACGCCGAGGCCGGCGCCGTGCTGCGCGCGACGGAAGGCATGGCTGCCCCCTGGCCGTGGAGTGCGGACGGGGACCCGATGGAGCGCTTTTCGCACTTCTACGAACGGCATCGCGACGGCGGCTGACCGGCGCGGACGGGCCGGCCGGCACTCGGCCGCCGGCCCGCCGCTTTCGGCGGGCCGGACGGGCTCGACGGGCTCGACGGCGCCCGGACGATGTCCGAAACACGCTTGTGCCGACGACGGCGAGCTGAAGCCGCGTCAGACGGCTGCGCAGCAGACGGATTTCGGGGCCGCCCGTGCACGGCTGCGGGCGGCGGGCGTCCAGCCGGGCTGATCGACCACGACCCGTCGGCACCCCTGGGCGGGGCGGCCGCGCGCCGTCGTCGGTTTCCTTCGTCGGCTCCTTTCCGTTGGCCTCCGTGGCCGCCATCTCGCCTGCCGCGTAACCGAATTGACGCAACGTCAGGTGCCGATGGCGCCCCCGGACGCAATGAACGCGGGCCCATCCGTTGCGCCCCCGCCCGGCGCCTCCCGCCCTGCCCCCACTCCAGCTCTCGCGCTCCGCCCCTCCCCGGTGTGCACGCGAGCTCCTCGCGCCCCGGAAGGGCCTTCCGCGCCCTCCGCCCCCGCCGACCGCCCCTGCCGACCGCCGCTGTCGCCGCCCCTGGTGGCGGTCCGCCGCCCGCCCGGCGGGCCGTTTCCGGGGCCGGAGGGGCAGGCGGCGGACCGCTGTACGCGATCCCACGCTGTGGGGTCACGGAATGACAAAGGGTCATATTTCCGTTTTGCGTGAAAATTCACGGAAAGTCCCTTGTTGGGAGCAATAAGGCGTCGTAGCCTCGAAAGTGTCGTGGTCGTACAGGGCACGACGAGACCAAACGGAATAGCAGGAGGCGATCATGAGCTTCCGAAAGGTCTTTCCCCGCAGGCGCCGGCACGGTGGCGGCGGCTGGGGTGACTGGGACGACTGGGGTGGATACGGCGGATACGGCGGATATGGACGCCGTCGTCGGTTCCGTCGTCGGCTGCGTCGGCGCCGGTACTTCGGGTACTACGACTAGGTCGGTTCGCTGACCGGTTGTCCCCCTTCAGTAGTCCTGAACGAGATGTCCTGAGACGAGGCGGGCTCGCGCACTGCGCGAGTCGGCCTCGTGTCTTTGGGCCCGGAATGGGCCCGGGACCCATCGGTCCCGTGACCTCGAGCGAGGGTGAGACGCAGCGCTATGGACTATCGCAGCTCACGTCAGCGCCCGGCGCGCTCCACCGCGGCACCCCGGAACGACGCGGGCCCGGCGGCCCTGGGGCAGGACCCCGCCCAGGCCGGCACGCCCGCAACGTCGACACCGGGCACCGGCGGCAGCGCCGGGCATATGCCCGCAGAGGAGCCGCAGGGCTCCAGCCCCGAACCCCGCCGCAAGCGCTTCGGTGCCGGGCCACCGACCGCCCGGCGCACGACACCGTCCCCCGAGGGCACGCCGCCGTCCCCGTCCCCCCTGGACCCGGACTCCCTGGCACCGCCTCCCCTGGACCTGGACCCCCTGCCCCCGGAACCGCTGGCACCGGAACCGCGCGGAGCCAAGGCCCTCGTCCCGCCCGCGCCGTCGCGCAGCCGTTCCGGGCTCGTGACGGACAACCAGCTCCCCTATCCCCAGCACTTCCGCGCCAAGGAGGCGTTCCGGCGTTTCTGGCCCCTGACCAAGGGGGACCGGCGCTGGCTCGTCTGCATCCTCCTGTGCGCCATCGTGGCGGCCCTCGCCGAGACCGCGGCGATCCTGCTGTTCGCCGACCTCACCGACAACGCCCTCCAGAAGGGCTCCGTCAGCGCCTTCTGGTCACCGGCCGGCAAATGGCTGCTGGTCGGCGTCGCAGGAGCGGTCGTGGGGTACCTCGGCAACTCGCTCGGCGCCTGGACCGCCGAGCGTTTCGTGGTCCGGCTGCGTGCCCGGGTCTTCGGCCATCTCCAGAAACTGCCGCCGCACTTCTACCAGCGCAACCGGCGCGGCGACCTGGTGGAGCGGCTGACCGGCGACGTCGACGCCATCGAACAGCTCGTGGTCTCCGGCCTGGTCCAGGCCGCGACGGCCCTGTTCAGCATCCTCTTCTACGCCGGCGCCGCCCTGCTGCTGCGCTGGGACCTGGCACTGGCCACCTTCCTGGTGGCCCCGCTCTTCTGGATCGTCACCCGCCGGTTCACCGGCCGTCTGCAACGCGTGGCACGCCGTGAGCGCCGGGCCGACGGCGCCATCACCTCCGTCGTCGAGGAGACGCTGGTGAACGTCGTCCTGACCCAGGCGTACAACCGGCAGCGCGACGAGGAGGAGCGGCTCCGCCGCGAGTCGGGTACGTGGTTCCGCGCATCGGTGACCAGCGCCCGTCTCAACGAGTTCTACGCCCAGCTGCTGGAGGTCCTGGAGACGATCTGCGTGCTGGGCATCATCGGCCTGGGCGCATGGGAGATCTCCGCGGGACGGATGACCCTGGGGCAGCTGCTGGCCTTCGCCGCCTTCATCGGCTACCTCTACCCGCCGATCCGCAACCTCGGGCAGCTGGGCCTGACCATCACCGCCGCAACCGCCGGCGCCGACCGCCTCCTGGAGATCCTCGACGCCCGACCCGCCGTCACCGACCCACCCGCCTCCGAGGTCATAGCGGCCCCGGAACGCGCCGTCGGCGAAGTGGAGGCACGGGACGTCACCTTCCGCTACCCCGGCAACAAGGCCGAAGTGCTCAAGGACTTCTCGTTCTCCGCCGGCCCCGGGGAACTGCTGGTCGTCACCGGCCCCAGCGGAGCGGGCAAATCGACCCTGGCCTCCCTGCTGCTGCGGTTCTACGACCCGGACGCCGGCAGTATCCGGCTGGACGGCATCCCCGTGAACCGGCTGCCGCTCGCCCAGGTCCGCCGCAACATCACCCTGTTGCCCCAGGAGACGCTCGTCCTCCACGACACGGTGGAGGAGAACATCGCCTCCGGCCGTGACCACGCCACCCACGAGGACGTGGTGCGCGCCGCACAGGCGGCCGATGCCGACGGCTTCATCTCCGCGCTCCCGGAGGGCTATCGCACCGTCATCGCACCCGGCACCTCCCGGCTCTCCGGAGGCCAGCTCCAACGCATCGCGATCGCCCGCGCCGTGCTGCGCGACGCTCCCGTCCTCCTCCTCGACGAGCCCACCACCGGCCTGGACACCCTGGCCGCCCAGCGCATCCTCGGGCCGCTGCGACGCCTCGCCGAAGGCCGCACCACCATCGTGATCACCCACGACCTGGCCCTCGCCGCCGGCGCCGACCGCGTCCTCGTGCTCGACGAGGGACGCCTGGTGCAGTCGGGCTCCCATGCCCAGCTCATCCAGCAGAGCGGCATGTACGCCACACTCCTGGAGGCCCATCCCCCCGCCCGCAACGGCACGGCGCAGCCCCACCCACCCGGCCCCGGCACCCCACCCGTCCACTCCCCGGACGGCCACGCGCGATAACTCCCCCCACCGGCAGGCGCGTTGACGACCGCGCGCCGCCGGCCGCCCCCCGGACAGACCGCGCACCTCCCCCGAAAGAGCGAGAACGCCCTCCCGACGACGGGGGAGGGCCCTTCCCCCGGCACGGCGATGTGCACCCACCGGCCGCTTGCGACGATGTGCCGTGCCGCTCCCCGGACGACGTGCCCACCGGCGTCAACTCCCCCGACGGAGCCACCCATCGACGTCGGACCGAGGAGAAGAACCGTGCGGGCGAAGCCGGTACCGAAGGACCCCGAACGCCGCTCCCCGACGCGCACCCGAATCGGGGCCGCCCTGTGGATCGTGGCCGCAGTGCAGTTCCTGGCCGCCCAGCTCGTCGTGGGCGCGGCCTGGCGCACGCCCTACAGCCGGCAGCGCAACAACATCAGCGACCTGGGCAACGTCAGCTGCCGGATCTGGGACGACTCCCGCCCGCGCTACGTGTGTTCGCCGCTGCACGACCTCATGAACGCGTCCTTCGTCGCGCACGGCGCGCTGCTGGCGGCCGGCGTCCTGCTGACCGGCGCGGCCTGGGGACGCGGCGGCGCCGCGCTGACCGGCCGCACCCTCCTCGTGCTGACGGGGGCGGCCTGGGTGGTCGTCGGACTCACCCCCGCCGACGTCGACGAAAACCTCCACGTGCTGGCCGCGCTGGTCATCCTGGTCATCGGGAACGCCGCGCTGATCTGCGCCGGACTCCTCCCCCGCCACTCCCGGCTCGGGAGCCTGCGCCCGCTCACCCTCGCCGTCGCCGTCCTCGCGCTGGCCGCCGCGGTGATGTTCTTCGGCGGATCCGACCCCGGGATCGGGAGGGGCACCCTGGAGCGCCTCGCCTGCTTCGGTGCCGACATCTGGATGCCCGTCGCGGCGCTCGCCGTACTCCGCGCGCGCACCCGGCCCGCTTCGCCGCGCGCCGCCGCCGGCCTGCCGGCGCACCGGCCGCCGCTCACAGCACGGGCCGACCGAGATCCTGCTCCGCCCAAATGATCTTGCCCTCGGGTGTGTAACGGGCGCCCCAGCGCTGGGCGAGCTGGGAGACCAGGAAGAGCCCGCGGCCTCCCTCGTCCTCGTCGGCGGCGTAGCGCAGATGCGGGGAGGTGCTGCTCGTGTCGGACACCTCGCAGATCAGGGTCCGGTCGTAGAGCAGGCGCACCCGGATCGGGCCGGTGGCGTGCCGGATGGCGTTGGTGATCAGTTCGCTGAGGATGAGCTCGGTGGTGAAGACCAGCTCGTCCAGATCCCACCGCGCCAGGTGCCGGGCGAGGACCGCGCGGGCGTCGGCCACCGACGCCGGGTCGGAGGGCACCTCCCACTCCGCGATGCGGTCCGGGTCCAGCAGCCGGGTGCGCGCCACCAACAGGGCGATGTCATCGCGCTGACGGTCCGGCAGCAGGGCTTCGAGGACGGCGTCACAGGTCTCGTCCGGCGTCCGGCCGGTGTGCGCCAGCGTCGCGGCGAGCGTCTCCAGCCCGGCGTCGATACCCCGCTTGCGGTCCTCGACGAGGCCGTCGGTGTACAGGACGAAGCTGCTGCCCTCGGGCAGGCGCAGCTCCGCCGCCTCGAAGGGCAGGCCGCCCAGACCGAGCGGCGGGCCGGCCGGGAGGTCGGGGTACTCCACCGTGCCGTCGGGATGGACGAGCGCCGGCAGCAGATGCCCGGCCCGGGACAGGCTGCACACGCCGCTGGACGGGTCGTAGATCGCGTACAGGCAGGTGGCGCCCGTGACCACGTTCTCCTCGTCCGCCGCGGTCGACTCCTGGTCGATGCGGTTGACCAGCTCGTCCAGATAGCTGAGGAGTTCGTCGGGCGGCAGGTCGAGGGCGGAGAAGTTCTGCACCGCCGTGCGCAGGCGCCCCATGGTGGCGGCGGCGTGCAGGCCGTGGCCGACGACATCGCCGATGACCAGACCGACCCGGGCACCCGGCAGCGGAATCACATCGAACCAGTCGCCGCCCACCCCCGTCTGCGCGGGCAGGTAGCGGTGCGCGATGTCGAGGGCGTTCTGCTCGGGCAGGCCACGGGGGAGCAGACTGTGCTGCAGCGCGACGGCCATGGCGTGCTCGCGGGTGAAGCGGCGCGCGTTGTCGATGCACACCGCGGCCCGGGTCGCCATCTCCTCGGCCAGCGACAGATCCCCCTCCTCGAAATGCGGCCGGTCCCGGGAACGCCAGAAGTTGGCGACCCCCATCAGAACGCCGCGCGCCCGGAGGGGCACGGTGATCAGCGACCGGCACCCCTGCTCCATGACCAGACGGAAGCGCTCGGGATCCGAGGCACGCCACGCGTCGGCGCCCTCCAGGTCGGTGACCAGCACGGACTGCCCGGTGACGAAGCCCGTGGCCATCGGCGTGGGCGCCGGGTAGCGGTGGGTCTCGCCCGCCCGGTAGAGCGGATGGTCGTTACGGATCCCGGCAATCGCCACCCGGCGCAACTCCGGCGCCTCCCGATACGACCCCGAAGGCGGCTCCTCGCCCCTCAGGACGGGCTCGGCGAGGTCGACGGAGGCGTAGTCGGCGAACCAGGTCATCGCGACCTGGGTCAGCTCCTCCGCGGTGCGCTGCACATCGAGGGTGGTGCCGATGGCCACGCTCGCGTCGTACAGCAGCCGCAGCCGGCTCTGGGCGGACTCCGCCTTGCCGGCGAGGGCGAGCAGTTCGGTGGAGTCCCGCAGGGTCGCGACGCTGCCGGGCGGCCCTCCCCGCCGGTCCGTGGGCCGGATGTTGACCGCCAGCAGCCGGTCCCCGACAGGCAGCACCTCATCGGAGGCGGCCCGCCCGGAAACCAGCATGTCGCTGATCCGGGGCATCAGCCGGAGGTCGGAGACATGCCGCCCCTCCACGTCCGGGGCCAGGCCGAGCAGCCGGCGCGCCTCGTCGTTCGCCAGCAGGACGCGCCCGTCCGCGTCCACGATGAGTACGCCTTCGCGCACCGCGTGCAGCACCGCGTCGTGGTGCTCGTACATGCGGGCCATCTCCGCGGTCCCCAGCCCATGGGTCTGGCGCCGCAGCCGCCTGCTCGCCAGCGCCGTGCCGGCCGTGGCCAGGGCGAGCGCCGCCGCCCCGGCGCCGAGCACGACCGGCAGCTGCCGGTCGATCGCGCTGCTGACCCGGCTGACCTTCAGACCGGACGACACCAGGCCCACGACCCTGCCCCGCGCGTCCGTGACCGGGACGATCGCCTGCACCTCATGCCCGAGCGGGCCGTACACGCTCTCGATGGTGACGTGACCGTTGAGCGAGGGCTTGATGGTGCCGACGAAAGGCTTCCCGATCCGGTCCGGCTCGGGGTGCGTGTAGCGGATACCGGCCCGGTTCATGACGACGATGAAGTCGACGCCGGCCTGCTTGCGGGCGGCCTCCGTCAGCGGCTGGAGCACCGCGCTGGGGTCGGGGCCGCGCAGCGTCTGCACCAGTCCCGGGCTGTGGGCGAAGGCCTCGGCCGCGGCCACCGAACGGTCCCGCGCCCCCTGGAACCGATCGGTGCGGGACTGGATCAGCAGCGTCACGACCGCGGCCACGACGAGCAGCAGCACGATCAGAATCTGCAGGAAGAACATCTGGCCGGCGACGCTGTGAATGCCCGCCACCGAGCGCAGCCGCCGTGCTGATGACTTCGGCGAGCTCGCACGCCGCCCCCGCCGGTCGCTGCGGCCCGGACGCCGACCGGCGAACCAGCGCCCCGAAGGTGGCCACGGGAAGCGGCCGGAGTTTCGGGCCATGCCCCATATCTACCCTGCGTCCCAGGTGTCCTATACACACCACGCCGGGATCTCGCATGGCTGTGCGACGCGCGTCCGCCACCGGGGCGCCCGCCGATGCCGCGCACCACGGCCCATGCCACCGCCCAACGCCGAAGGGCCCCACCGCAAGCGGTGGGGCCCTTCGACGTATTGCCCGGTGAGAGCAATGGCGGAGGATACGAGATTCGAACTCGTGAGGGGTTGCCCCCAACACGCTTTCCAAGCGTGCGCCCTAGGCCACTAGGCGAATCCTCCGCCGCAAACAATACAAGACGTTGGGGAGTGCTCGCGAACATGATCCGCAGGAGGGGTCCGGGCGGGGAGTGGGGCCGAGGGCGGGTTCGTTTTTCGGGCGGGGGATCGGCTACTGTGGTGCGCAGCCCCTCACGTGGCGCTATCTGACTGAACTCCCCCAGGGCCGGAAGGCAGCAAGGGTAGGTTGGCTCTGGCGGGTGCGTGGGGGGCCCTTGCGTTTGCGGGCGGACCGGTTGTCAGCGCGGCCCGATATCGTCGTATGCGTGTCGTCCCTTGCGCTGTACCGCCGATACCGACCCGAGACCTTCGCCGAGGTCATCGGGCAAGAGCACGTGACCGACCCACTGCAGCAGGCGTTGCGGAACAACCGGGTCAACCACGCGTACTTGTTCAGTGGGCCGCGCGGCTGCGGCAAGACGACCAGTGCGCGGATCCTGGCCCGGTGCCTGAACTGTGAGCAAGGTCCCACCCCCACCCCCTGCGGGACCTGTCACTCGTGTGTGGACCTCGCCCGCAACGGCCGCGGCTCCATCGATGTGATCGAGATCGACGCCGCCTCGCACGGTGGCGTCGACGACGCCCGTGAGCTGCGCGAGAAGGCGTTCTTCGGGCCGGCGTCGAGCCGGTACAAGATCTACATCATCGACGAGGCGCACATGGTGACCTCGGCGGGCTTCAACGCCCTGCTGAAGGTCGTCGAGGAGCCGCCGGAGCATCTGAAGTTCATCTTCGCGACGACCGAGCCCGAGAAGGTCATCGGGACGATCCGGTCGCGTACCCACCACTACCCGTTCCGGCTGGTGCCGCCGGGCACGCTGCGCGAATACCTCGGCCAGGTCTGCGGGCAGGAGGAGATCCCGGTCGAGGACGGCGTGCTGCCGCTGGTCGTGCGGGCCGGAGCCGGATCCGTCCGCGACTCGATGTCGGTGATGGACCAGCTGCTCGCCGGCGCGGCCGCCGACGGTGTGACATACGCCATGGCGACGGCTCTGCTCGGGTACACCGACGGGTCGCTGCTGGACTCCGTCGTGGAGGCGTTCGCGGCGGGGGACGGGGCGGCGGCCTTCGAGGTCGTCGACCGGGTCATCGAGGGCGGCAACGACCCGCGGCGGTTCGTCGCCGACCTGCTGGAGCGGCTGCGCGACCTGGTGATCCTGGCGGCCGTGCCGGACGCCGGGGAGAAGGGGCTGATCGACGCTCCGGCCGATGTGGTGGAGCGGATGACGGCGCAGGCCTCCGTCTTCGGCGCGGCGGAGCTGAGCCGGGCCGCCGACCTGGTCAACACCGGCCTGACGGAGATGCGCGGCGCGACCTCGCCGCGACTCCAGCTGGAACTGATCTGTGCGCGGGTGCTGCTCCCCGCGGCGTACGACGACGAACGCTCGGTGCAGGCGCGGCTGGACCGCCTGGAGCGCGGCGCGGGCGCCATGGCGGCGGCCGGCCCGGTCGGCGCACCGGCCGGGGGCGGCGGCCTCGGGGCCGGGGCTCCGGTGGTCTCCTCCGGGGGCGGGCCGTCGGCCGGCTATGTGCCGGGGCCGGAGGCCCACCCGGCGGCGCCCGCCGGCCCGGCCGGTCCCGCCGCCGCGCGGGCCGCGGTGCGCGGCGCGACGGGCGGCGGCAGCGACGGCAGCCCGGCCCCCGGTGGACAGGCGCCCCAGGCCGCCCCCGCTCCCGCCCCCGTTCCCGCCCCCGTTCCCGCCCCGGAATCCGTGCAGCAGCCGGCACCGGCCCCCGCGACGGCGCCGGGCGGCCCCCCGGCCGGTTCCGGTGCCGAGCACCAGCGGGCCGACACGGGCGGCGCCGGAGCACCCCAGGCGAGTGCGCCCGCGCGCCCCGGAGCCTGGCCCGGAAGCACCGGCGGCGGTGCCGGTGGCGGACGGCAGCCCGGCGGCTGGCCCTCGGCCGTGGCGCCGGGGCAGGGCGGCCAGGGAGCACCGGGCGGCGCGCCCGCCGGGCCCCCCGCTTCCCCCGCGCCCGCCGCCGCCCCCGTACCGCCGCCGCAGCAGCCCGCGGCCGGGCAGCCGACGGCCGGGCAGCCCGCGGCCGCGCAGGGCGCGGCGCAGGTGCGCCAGATGTGGCCGGACATCCTCGATGCGGTCAAGGGCCGCCGCCGCTTCACCTGGATCCTGCTCAGCCAGAACGCCCAGGTGTCCGGATTCGACGGCACGACCCTGCAGATCGGCTTCCCCAACGCCGGTGCGCGCGACAGCTTCGCCAACGGCGGCAGCGAGGACGTCCTCAAGGACGTCCTGGCCGAACGGTTCCATGTGCAGTGGCGCGTCGAGGCGATCGTCGATCCCTCGGGCGGCGCCGGTCCGCCGGCCGGCGGCGCACCGCGCGGCGGCGGGGGAGCCGGCGGCGGCTTCGGTGGCCCGCCGCCCGCCGCCCCGCAGCAGCCGGCGGCGCAGCCGCACCGGCAGAGCGCTCCGGCGGCGTCCCAGGGCTCCGGCGGCGAGGGGGGCGGGCCGGGCGGCGGTTCCGGCGGCGGCCAGGGCGCACGGATGGCGCGGGAGGCGGTCGCCCCGTCGGCGGCCTCGGGCGGCGGCCGGAGCGCCCCCGCGGCGGAGCCCTCGTACACTCCGCCCGAGCCCCCGACGCCGATCGAGTACGACATGCCGGCCGAGGACGACCCGGATCTCGTCGACTCCGCGCTCAGCGGCCACGACCTCATCGTCCGCGAGCTGGGCGCCACGGTCGTGGAAGAGTTCAACAACAACGAATGAGACACCGGTGACGAACGGGGGCGGCGGCGCGGGAGCGGGCCGACCGGGGCCCGGGGGAGACGCCCCGTCGCACGGCGTCGCGGCCCGTCGTCCCGCAGGCCGGACAGCCTTCACGGACGAGTGAGCGACCGCCCGGGGACCCGTGCCCGGAGGCCGTACGAGAGCCCGTCCGGGGGCCCGCGGGGCATATCCGGGCTCCTCCGTACGGCGTAGGGCGCGGCGGGCGGGAAACACGTAGGCTCGGGCTACCGCACCAATCGTTGTCGTATGGCAGGAGTCACGTCGTGATCCCCGGTGGTCAGCCCAATATGCAGCAGCTGCTTCAGCAGGCCCAGAAGATGCAGCAGGACCTCGCGGCCGCCCAGCAGGAGCTGGCGGAGACGCCCGTGGAAGGTTCCGCGGGCGGCGGTCTGGTCAAGGCGACGGTGACCGGTTCCGGCGAGCTCCAGAGCCTGGTCATCGACCCCAGGGCGGTCGACCCCGACTCCGCGCAGGAGACGGCCGAGACCATCGCCGACCTCGTCCTCGCGGCGGTCCGCGACGCCAACGCCAGCGCCCAGCAGCTGCAGCAGGAGAAGCTCGGCCCGCTCGCCCAGGGGCTGGGTGGCGGCGGCATCCCGGGTCTCCCCTTCTGAGGAGTAGCCAACTAGCGTACGCACTACGGCAGAAGAGAGAAGACGTCCCGTGTATGAAGGCGTGGTCCAGGACCTGATCGACGAGCTGGGCAGGCTGCCCGGCGTCGGTCCCAAGAGCGCGCAGCGGATCGCCTTCCACATTCTTCAGGCCGAGCCGACCGATGTCCGCCGGCTCGCGAGCGCGCTGATGGAGGTCAAGGCGAAGGTCCGGTTCTGTTCCGTGTGCGGCAACGTCGCGCAGGAGGAGCAGTGCCGGGTGTGTCTGGACCCCCGGCGCGATCCGGCGGTCATCTGCGTCGTGGAGGAACCCAAGGACGTCGTGGCCATCGAGCGGACCCGCGAATTCCGCGGCCGCTATCACGTCCTCGGTGGGGCGATCAGCCCGATCGAAGGCGTCGGTCCCGACGATCTGCGGATACGGGAACTGCTGGCCAGGCTCGCCGACGGCACTGTCACCGAGCTGATCCTGGCCACGGACCCCAATCTGGAGGGGGAGGCCACGGCCACGTATCTGGCCCGCATGATCAAACCCATGGGGCTGAGAGTGACGCGACTGGCCAGCGGACTGCCGGTCGGAGGCGATCTGGAGTACGCCGACGAGGTCACGCTGGGGCGGGCCTTCGAAGGGAGGAGACTTCTCGATGTCTGATGCCACGCTGCACAACGCGACACAGGATCCGGACGACTTCGCGGTATCGATCTCCGACTCGATCGAGAGTTTCATCGTCGCCGTGACGGAGGTTGCCAAGGGCGACGAACCGGACAGCGCGGTGCCGTTCTTGCTGCTGGAGATCTCCCAGCTGCTGCTCACCGGCGGCCGGCTGGGCGCCCACGAGGACATCGTCCCCGACGAGCGCTACGAACCGGACAGCGGCCCGGAGCCGGACGTGGACGAGCTGCGCGAGCGCTTCGCGACGCTGCTCGAACCGATCGACGTCTACTCCGAGCTCTTCGACCCCTATGTGCCGCGTGCGGAGCCGGTGCCCTGCCGGATCTCCGACGACCTGGCCGACATCGTCACCGACCTGCGCCACGGCCTGGCGCACTACCGCGCGGGCCGGATCGTCGAGGCCCTGTGGTGGTGGCAGTTCTCCTACCTGACCAACTGGGGCCCCACCGCCTCGGCCGCGCTGCGCGCGCTGCAGTCGCTGGTCGCCCACGTCCGCTTGGACCAGCCGCTGGACGAGCTGGACGGCCTGGACACCGACAGCGACCTCACCAGCGCCGATGAGGACCGGCTGGCCGAGGAGGCCGGAAAGGTCATGGCTGCGGAGATCGCGGGCCCGCTGGGGCTGCGGGGAATGTGAGCGGCTCAGGGCGCGGATACGGGGCGCAGCCTGTGAGCTGGGTTACGTTCCTGTGTGCTCCGGCCGGTAGCGGGCATGTGCTGGCCGAGCGGGCGTAAGGACGCGCCTCGCGGATTCGCCCCGGGACACGTCACTCGGCGGTGATCACGGAGTGATCACCACGTGAGTTTCGTGTCTCACAATGTGGTATTCACCGGGCGGGCTCCGCTTGCTCGTTAGACTGAGCCGACCGCAGTACCCCCATTTCCGGGGGTCCGGAGGGAAACCTCCGATGAGACAGTTGCGAGGAGCGCACGTGGGCCTTGTCGTGCAGAAGTACGGCGGCTCATCCGTTGCGGATGCCGAGGGCATCAAGCGCGTTGCCAAGCGAGTCGTCGAAGCCAAGAAGAACGGCAACCAGGTTGTCGTGGTGGTTTCGGCGATGGGCGACACGACGGACGAGCTGATCGATCTCGCTCAGGAAGTGTCCCCGATCCCGTCGGGGCGCGAGTTCGACATGCTGCTGACCGCCGGAGAGCGGATCTCCATGGCCCTGCTGGCGATGGCGATCAAAAACCTCGGCCATGAAGCGCAGTCCTTCACCGGCAGCCAGGCCGGCGTCATCACGGACTCCGTGCACAACAAGGCACGGATCATCGACGTCACGCCGGGCCGTATCAAGACCTCCGTCGACGAGGGCAACATCGCCATCGTCGCCGGCTTCCAGGGTGTGTCCCAGGACAAGAAGGACATCACGACGCTGGGCCGCGGTGGTTCGGACACCACCGCCGTCGCACTGGCGGCGGCCCTGGACGCCGATGTCTGTGAGATCTACACCGACGTGGACGGTGTCTTCACCGCCGACCCGCGGGTCGTGAAGAAGGCCCGGAAGATCGACTGGATCTCCTTCGAGGACATGCTGGAGCTCGCGAGCTCCGGATCCAAGGTGCTGCTGCACCGTTGCGTCGAGTACGCACGCCGTTACAACATCCCGATCCACGTCCGCTCCTCCTTCTCGGGGCTCAAGGGCACGTGGGTCAGCAACGAACCGCAAGGGGACCAGCCGATGGAGCAGGCAATCATCTCGGGCGTCGCACACGACACCTCCGAGGCGAAGGTCACGGTCGTCGGAGTCCCGGACAAGCCGGGCGAGGCCGCGCGCATCTTCCGTGCGATCGCGGACTCCGAGGTCAACATCGACATGGTCGTCCAGAACGTCTCCGCGGCGTCCACCGGACTGACCGACATCTCCTTCACGCTGCCCAAGGACGAGGGCCGCAAGGCCGTCGCCGCGCTGGAGCGCACCCGGGCCGCCGTCGGCTTCGACTCGCTGCGCTACGACGACCAGATCGCCAAGATCTCGCTGGTCGGCGCGGGGATGAAGACCAACCCGGGCGTCACCGCGACCTTCTTCGAGGCGCTGTCGAACGCGGGCGTGAACATCGAGCTCATCTCGACCTCCGAGATCCGCATCTCGGTCGTCACCCGCGCCGATGACGTCAAGGAAGCCGTACAGGCCGTCCACAGCGCCTTCGGCCTCGACACCGAGAGCGACGAGGCCGTGGTCTATGGAGGCACCGGTCGATGATTCCGGCCGAGGCGGGCCGTCCGTCCCACGAGGTCATCGCGGGGGCGGACGCCCGTACGGCCCATAAGCCGCATCTCGCCGTCGTCGGCGCCACCGGCGCCGTCGGCTCGGTACTGCTCGGCATCCTGTCCGAGCGCGCCGACATCTGGGGCGAGATCCGGCTGATCGCCTCACCCCGTTCGGTCGGCCGCAAGCTGACCGTCCGGGGCGAGGAGGTCGAGGTCGTCGCACTGAGCGAGGAAGCCTTCGACGGCATCGACGTCGCGATGTTCGACGTACCGGACGACATCTCCGCGCAGTGGGCACCGGTCGCGGTGGCCAAGGGCGCGGTGGTGGTGGACAACTCGGGCACGTTCCGGAAGGACCCGGACGTGCCCCTCGTCGTGCCCGAGGTCAACGCCTATGCGGCACGGGTGCGGACGCGCGGAATCATCGCCAACCCCCACTGCGCCACCCTGTCGATGATCGTCGCGCTGGGTGCGCTGCACGCCGAGTACGGGCTGAGCGAGCTGATCGTCTCCACGTACCAGGCCGTCTCGGGGGTGGGGCGAGCAGGCATCGGCACGCTGCGGGCGCAGCTCTCCGCGGTGTCCGGTACGGAGTTGGGCACGACGCCCGGCGCCGTACGGCGGGCCGTCGGCGACACGCTCGGACCGTTCCCCGCGCCGATCGCGCTCAATGTCGTGCCCTGGGCCGGGTCGCTCGAGGAGGGCGGCTGGTCCTCCGAGGAGCTCGCGGTCCGTCATGAGTCCCGCAAGATCCTGGGGCTGCCCGATCTGCGGGTCAGCGCGACCTGCGTACGGGTGCCGGTGCTCACCACCCACTCGGCGAGCGTGCACGCGCGGTTCGAGAACGACGTCACGGTCGGCGGGGCGCACGAGATCCTGGCCGCGGCCCCCGGCGTCGTCCTCAGCGACGACCCGGCGGAGGACGAATTCCCCACGCCGTCCGATGTGGTGGGGACGGATCCGACCTGGGTGGGCAGGGTCCGCCGGTCGCTGGACGATCCGCGGGCGCTGGAACTGTTCGTGTGCGGGGACAATCTGCGCAAGGGTGCGGCGCTGAACATGGCGCAGGTGGGGGAGCTGGTGGCGGGGGAGCTGCGGGCGTAGGCGAGTAGTGGGGGCTGAGGGTCGGGGGCTGAGGGCTGAGGGCTGGGGAGCCGATAGCCCGGGAGTCGGGTGATCTGTCGCCTTCCTTCTTTCTTTCTTTGTGCATTTTTTGGGTCGGGCTCGTGGTGGCTCGGCCCGTGCGCGTTTTCGGCTCATCTCGACGGCCTGTCTCAGGGGCTTCTCCGAAGCCGGTCAACCGAGTTGGGGGGATGGGGTGTCGCCGGCTTGATCCCTCGGAGATACTTTGTGGAGCCCTCGTGTGACGTGTGAAGATCCTGTGTGTGGAATCCGGGTCGAGCCGTCTGATCTGGGTTGACTATCCGTTCGACTGTTCGCCTCCGTCACACTGCAACCGGCGGTTGGGCGGTCAGCGTCCTTCGGACTACCCCTCGCGGGCGGTTCGAGGGTGTCCGTGGGCCGCCTGGGAGCCCCCGGATATCGGGGCAAATGCGTCGGAAATATGGGGCATTGGGGAAGAGCTGGTACGCATGAGGGCATTCGATGCATCGTCAAAAGCGGTGCCTTGCGCGTACAACCCTTGTGGGGGGAAGCGTGTCCAACAGGCGTGGCAGAGGTACTCGGATTCACCATCGCCCCAGGGGGCGCCGCCGGAGCGGCGGTACGCCCGCCGCGCTCCCGTGTTCCCGGGGGCATGCCGGTGATCGCGCCCTGGCCCACCGCGGGGCCCGCGCAGGTTTCCGCTCAGCGTGGGGACACTGACGACGCGATGGCAGCGGGCACAACAGTCGACCACCTCACCGAGACCTACCGCGCGCACTACCGCTCACTGCTGGGCCTCGCCGCGCTCCTGCTCGACGACACCGCCTCCTGTGAGGACGTCGTCCAAGAGGCCTTCATCCGCGTGCACTCCGCGCGCGGACGGGTGCGGGAACCCGAGAAGACCCTGGCCTATCTGCGCCAGACCGTCGTCAACCTCTCGCGCTCCGCGCTGCGCCGCCGCATCCTCGGGCTGAAGCTGCTGTCCAAGCCGATGCCCGACATGGCGAGCGCCGAGGAAGGCGCGTACGACCTGCTGGAGCGGGATCAGCTGATCCAGGCGATGCGCGGCCTGCAGCGCCGTCAGCGCGAGGTGCTGGTGCTGCGCTACTTCGCCGATATGACCGAGGCGCAGGTCGCCGAGACGTTGGGCATATCGCTCGGCTCCGTCAAGGCATACGGGTCTCGGGGAATCGCGGCGCTGCGCGTCGCGATGGAGGCTCCGGCATGAGTGGGAAGACGTTCGGGCCGTACGGGCCGGTCGATCGGTTCGATCGGTTCGATCGGAGGGGCGTGCGGCGCGGTCCGGCCGGGGCGGCCCCGCGGTCGCGGGCGGCGACCGGTTCGTACGGGGCGGCCGGCGGCGCAGGTGGCGTGCGCCGGGCACCGAGTGATGTGGTGCGTGGGTTGTACGTGGTGCGTGAGGGTCAGGGGCCAGGAGCCGCCGGAGGGGCCGGCGGAGCCGGAGGGGTCGGCGGGGTCGGCGGCACCGGAACGTGCGGCTCGGGCCGCGCTGGGAATGTCGACGGTCCTGGGAGCGTCGATGGTCGTGGGAACGCCGAAGGCCGTGGGAACGCCGACGGTCCTGGGAACGCCGACGGTCCTGGGACTGGGGCCGGGGCTGCTTCTGACTCCGGGATGGTTGTGGGGCCCGGGGCTGGGCCCGGGGCCGGTGAGCGGTCCGGGATCGGTGAGGGGTCCGGGGTCGGCGCGAGCGCCGGGCTCTGTGGTGGTCCCGGTTCCGGTGACGATGCCGAGTTCGGTGACCGCGCCGAGTCAGGTGCTGGTGCGGGGAGGGTCGTGGGCGCCCACGCGAGCGGGGGAGCCCACGGTGGTAGCGGTGGGGGCGGCGAGCGCGGGCCCGGCACCGGCGGCGGATTCGGTGGCGGCCTCGGCGGCGAGGACGAACTTCGGCGGCTGCTGCAGACCCGGGTCGGCGACCTGGAACCCGCGTCGGACGCATTGGAACAGCTGCGCCGTGCGGTGCCCGCCCGCCGTCGGCGTCGCAGGCACGCCGTCGTCGGAGCGGCCGCCGCGCTGCTGCTCGGCGGCACGGCGATCCCCGCCATGATGCACGTCGCCAATCTCCACGACTCAGCCGAGGACCGGTCCGCCAACGCCGCCAGCAGTCAGCGCGCCCCGGGCAGCACCGAGGGATCGCACGGCGAGGGCACCGAGCACGCCTTCCCCCAGCCGAGCGGCAAGGACGGCCGTGGGCCGGGAGCCGACGAGCACCAGGGCAAGGACGGCCGGCCGACGGAGAAGGACGGCGCGGGCCATGGCGCGGGCGCCGGCACACCCGCCCCGGACGAGACGATGGACGTCACCTCGCCGGCCTGCAGTCGCGATCAGCTCGGGCAGGGCACCGGCTCCGTCGGCCAGGCGGACTCGGCCGGTCGTGTCTACGGCGCGTTCCGGGTGGTCAACACGTCCGCCACGGCCTGCTCGATCGACGGCGGCGGCAGCGTAGGCGTGGTCGCGCAGGGCAAGACGAACGCCGACCGTATCCATGTCGTCGACCACACCTCGGGAGACGAAGCCACCGGGTTGCCCGACCCGGCCACCACGCCCGACCAGCTTGTTCTCAAGCCCGGGGAGGCGTACGAGGTCAAGTTCGCGTGGATCCCGGACGCCGGTGGCGGCGCGAGCGGCTGCCTCACCCCGGGTCCCTCGCCGACGCCCGCCCCCTCGAACGCACCTGGAGACTCCCCGGACTCCGGGGCGGCGGCCGACGGCGGCGGTGGACAGGCGGGCGGCGGCGACAGTGCGGGGGGCGCCGATGGCGGGGCGGGGCCGGACGCGGTGGTCCTCAACCACACGCCGGAGGCGGGCGAGCCCGCCGCCGCCGACGCCAAGATCGCGGACGCATGCGCTGGCACGGTGTACCGGACCGAGGCGCTGGCCGCCCCCCAGTAGCCGCCCCGCAGTAAGGAGGCACGGCGCGCCCGCGTCCTTGCGTCCCCGCGTCCCCGTCCCCGCGTCCTTGCGTCCCCGCGCCGGGTGCTCCTGTTCCGCGGTGCTCCTGTTCCGTAGCGTGCCGTGCGCCCGTGCCCGCCCGTCTTGGTGGCGGGCCGGGCCCGGGAGCCGAGGCCGGCCGGAGACGTACGGCCCAGCTCCGCGCTGCCGGAACCGGGCGGTGGAGGAGGCAGTGGAGGGGCCGGTGGAGGGGGCGGTGCGGCCTCGGCGTACGAGCCCCGTACCGTTGGTGGGGTGTATCGGTTCCTGCTGACCCCGCGGTGGTGGGGGATCAACGTCTTCGCCGTACTGGCGATCCCCTTCTGCATCTTCATGGGCAGCTGGCAGCTGAGCCGCTTCGAGGACCGCGTCGATACACACCACCAGCAGGAAGACCGCTCCGCCCGGGCCAAGGCCGCGGCCGCCCTTCCGCTGGAGCGCCTGCTGCCGGTCGACCAGATCACTTCCGGCCGGCAGGCCGGCGCCCGCGGGCACTACGACGCCACCCACCAACTGCTCGTACCGGACCGCACCTTGAGCGCCGAGGACGGGCGGCAGGGCTTCTATGTCCTGACCCTGCTGCGTACGGACGGCGGCAAGGCCCTCCCGGTCGTCCGGGGCTGGCTGCCCGGCGACGCGAACTCGGCGTCCGACCGGGCGAAGGTACCTGCCCCGCCGAAGGGCGAGGTGACGGTCACGGGGGCGCTCCAGGCGTCCGAGAACGAGGGCACCGACGGGGTGCAGTCCGGCGGCGGCCTTCCGCACGGGCAGCTCGGCATGATCAGTGCGGCGTCGCTGGTGAACATCGTGTCGTACAAGGTCTACGACGCCTGGATCACCCTCAATGACGCCCCGGCCCCGCTGCGAGCGGTCCCGCCGGCCGCCGTCGAGGGCAGCGGCCTGGACCTGAAGGCCTTCCAGAACCTCGGCTACACCGGTGAGTGGTTCGTCTTCGCCGGCTTCGTCGTCTTCATGTGGTTCCGCCTCTTCCGCCGCGAGGCCGAAGCCGCCAAGGATCTGGCCCTGGGCATCGTCCCGGACGGCGACGGCGGTGTGGGCGATGACAGCGATGCGGGCAATGACAGCGATGCCGGTGGTGCGGGCGATGCCGGTGGTTCAGGCGGTTCAGGCGGTTCAGGCGATGCGGGTGATGTCGGCGGTGCGGATTCGGCCGGGGGCGCCGGTGATACGGGTTCGGCCGGAGGTGGAGCGAGGCCGGCGGCTCACGCTTGAGCCTGGGGTCTGCGCTTCCTGGGGCCCCGCCCCTCCCCCGCCCCCGCCCCGCCCCCACCCCTCCCGCTCCGCCCGCCCGCCACGGGGCATTCCCGGTGGGGGATCCATGGAGGTTCCACCCGTGCCCGGGCAGGTCGCCCGCATACGTGGCGAGCTTCCGCCGGTTTGGCGGGCTCCCGCCGCCCGGGCACGCTCCTACCGCGTTCGGCTCACCCCGCTCGGTCGGCCCTCCGTCGCCAACTGCGGCCCGTCGACCGCCAACCAGCAAGCGCGGATCGCCAACCGTGGACCGGCAACCGGCAACCGGCAACCGGCAACCGGCAACCGGCAACCGGCAACCGGCAACCGCCAACCGCGGACCGCCAACCGCGGACCGCCAACCGCCGACCTCGGACGGCGGATCGCCAACCGCCGACCTCGGACCGCGGATCGCCAACCGCCGACCGCCAAGCGCCAACCGCCGACCGCCGACCGCCAACCGCCTCTGGTGAGACCCATCCAGCTCGATGGCATCGACCTCGCGGCATCCGCCCAGCCCGACGGTCACCGTCACCGGCCGGGTCCCACCGCTCGGCGCTCACCCACGGCAGGTGCCCGTACCCCCGTACCACCCCGCGGCCTCATCACGCTCAGCGATGACGACCAGCGTCCGCCCCCTGGAATGGCTAGGCTCTCACCCCCGCAAGCCCTTCGCCTGGCCAAGCCCCAGCCCGGCCGCGCCCCATGAGCCGCCCGGCAGGCACAGGCCGCGCACCGCGCGCGGCCCATGCCGCCCTGTGGCCCGGCCTCAAGCCGTTCCGTGGCCACCCCCCTCGGTCACGGACACATGCCGCTGCGCGAACTCGAGCTCCAGGCGGACCTGCTTGATGCGCTCCTCCACGACGAGGGAGCCGTGCCCTGCGTCGTAGCGGTACACCTCGTGCGGGTGGTCACGCTGCTCCAGGCGCTCGACGTAGTTCTCCACCTGCCGGATGGGGCAGCGTGGGTCGTTCACGCCCGCGGAGATGTAGACCGGCGCCCGTACCTTGTCCACATACGTCAGCGGTGACGAGGCCTCGAAGCGGTCCGGGACTTCCTCCGGGGTGCCGCCCAAGAGGGTCCGGTCCATCGCCTTGAGGGCTTCCATCTCGTCGTTGTACGCCGTGACGTAGTCGGCGACCGGGACCGCGGCCAGGCCCACCGCCCAGACCTCCGGCTGGGTGCCGAGCCCGAGCAGCGTCAGATAGCCGCCCCACGAACCGCCGGCCAGCACCAGCCGCTTGGGGTCCGCGAGCCCGGACGAGACCGCCCACTCGCGGACCGCGTCGATGTCCTCCAGCTCGATCAGCCCGACGCGGTGCTTGAGTGCATCCGTCCAGGCGCGGCCGTAGCCGGTCGACCCGCGGTAGTTGACGCGGACCACCGCGAAGCCGTGGTCCACCCAGGCCGCCGGGGACGAAGCGAACGAGTCGCTGTCGTGCCAGGTCGGGCCGCCGTGGATGTCGAAGATCGTGGGGAACGGGCCTTCGCCCGCGGGCCGCTGCACCAGCGCGTGGATGCGGCCGCCGGGCCCCTCCACCCAGGTGTCGGTCACCGGCACCGACCCGGGCGCCTTGAACCCGGGCGGGTCCAGGACGACCTTGCCGCTCGTCGACCGCACCTCCGGCGGCTGCGCCGCCGAGGACCACAGGAACTCCACCGTCCCGTCCGGCCGGGCCGTCGCGCCCGAGACCGTGCCCGCCGGGGTGTCGACTCGGCTCAGCGGATGTCCGGGCCCGGAGGCCGTGGAGGCACCGCCGCCCGGGGCGCGCAGGTCGTAGCGCCACAGCTCGCTTCGCGCCTGGTACTCGTGCTCCACCAGCAGGGCCGATCCGTCCGGGTACCAGTCCGCACCCACATCACCGGGCAGATCGATGTCCAGAGGCGTCTCCACCCCGGTCAGCGGGTCCCAGATCATCGGCTCCCAGCGCCCCCGCCGCTGGTGCCCCACCAGCAGCCGCGCATCGCCGTCCACCGGCGCGAAGCCCATCACCGACAGGCCCAGCTCCTCGGCCCCGCCGTTGGTGTCGTCCAGCTCCGCCACGGTCGAGCCGTCCGCCCGCACGACGCGGATCGCGGAGTGCATCGCATCGCCGTGCTCGGTGTGCTCGATCGCGATCAGTGCACCGTCGTGTGAGAGATCACCGACGCCCGCCGACTCGCGGTGGCGGTAGATCTCCACCGGCGGCTCTCCGGGACGAACGACATGGACCGTCGAACCGTCGTCGTCCGTGGAGCGGCCGACGACCGCCGTGCCGTCCCGGCCGATGGACAGGCCCGCGGGATACGAGGAGTCCAGGCCGGGTGTGGCCGGTTCGTCCGGGCCTCCCGCGAAGGGCTGGCGCATCCAGACGCCGAACTCGTCGCCGTCGGTGTCCGAGAACCACCAGATCCACGCGCCGTCCGGTGACAGTGTGCCGTCCGTGGTGCCGTTCGGCCGGTCCGTGGCCTGCCGCTGGGCGCCCGTCCCACGGTCCCATGCGTAGAGCTCGAAGGTGCCGGTGGCGTTCGAGACGAACAGGGAGCGGTCCGGGGCGTCCTCGGCCCAGTCAGGCAGGCCGATCCGCGGCGCCCGGAACCGCTTCTCCCAGTCCGGCAGGTCCGCGGAGACCGCCGAACCGGTGGAGCCGGCAAAGCTCACGGAGCCGGCGGCGCTGCTCGATGAGGTCTGGTGGTTCGGATGGTTCGGGTCGGGGGCCTGGGCGGAGCCTGTGGTCTCGTTCGTCATGGGCCCATTCTGCGCCCGGCGGCATAAATGCGTTGGCGGGGGCGTCAGCCTGTGGATAACTTCGGCGCATGCATCTACGTACCGGCCCCGACGACTGGCGCGACGCCAACCGCGCGATGTGGGACGAACGCGTACCCCTCCACACCGCAAGCGATTTCTACGACCAGGACGGGTTCCGCCGTGCCCGGGACGTGATCCGCGACTTCGAGACGGCGGAGGTCGGGGACGTCACCGGCCGCACCCTCCTGCATCTCCAGTGCCACTTCGGCCAGGACACCCTGTCCTGGGCCCATCGAGGCGCGACCCGCGTCGTCGGCCTGGACTTCTCCGAACCGGCCATGGAGGCCGCCCGCGACCTGGCGGCCGAGCTCGGCTACGGCCCCGATCGCGCCTCCTTCGTCACCGCCGACGTCTACGACGCCGCCGAAGCCGTCCCCGACACGTCGTACGACATCGTCTACACCGGCATCGGTGCCCTGAACTGGCTCCCGGACCTGACCCGATGGGCCGACACCGTGGCCTCGCTCATCGCTCCCGGCGGCTTTCTCTATCTCGCCGAGTTCCATCCGCTGTGCGACTCCCTGGACGACGAAACGGGATCGCGCCTCACCCATGACTACTTCCGCCGCGACGCGTGGGTGGACGAAACCCCCGGCACGTACACGGACTTCGGCGCACCGACGGTCCACAACCGCAGCGTCGAGTGGCAGCACCCGCTGGGCGACGTGGTCACCGCTGTGGCCGGCGCCGGTCTGCGGATCGAGTTCCTGCACGAACACGACATGACGATGTTCCAGCGCTTCACCACCCTGCGCCGCGACGGCGACGGCTACTACCGGCTTCCCCACGGCCGCCCGAGGATCCCCCTCATGTACTCGCTGAAGGCCCGGCGTCCGGTGTAGGACGGCGCCGCCCCCTCGTGAACGGGCCTCTCATGCGCCCGGGCCGCCGCCCCGCCCCGGCCCGCCGCCGTCCGCCCTGCACCGGGCGGATAGCCTGTCGGCCGGCCCGGAGCGGCCACCGGGAGGCCGGCGGCCCGGGGTAGGGCGTCTGCCCGGGGCAGGGCGTCCCGGCGGGTTCGCGTACCGCTGCCGTGCGGTGCCGACTCGGGGCAGGTCTGAGATCAACGGGGGTTTGTCGTGCGGATGCGCAGAGGTATGGCCGGGGCCGTGGGCGCTGGTGTGTTCATGCTGCTGGCCGTGGGCTGTGGCGGTGCCCAGACGACAGGCAAGGGGGCGAAGGCGGAGTCCGACGCCGTTCACCCGGCCACGAAACTGCCGATGAAGACCGAGACCCGACAGGCCACCTGGACCGACAGCGACGGCCGGGCGCACAAGCTGCGCATCACGCCCGCGCGACTGGCCCGCGGTGCGGATGCCGACTTCGAGCGCGTCCAGTTGGACGACGACCTCAAGGGGAAGGTGCCCTACTACTTCACCTTCTCCTACACCAACACCGGCAAGGAGACGGTCAACCGTCCTGCCCCGGCGCAGAACTTCTCCCTCAACGCGGCGGACGGCACGGCGGCCCAGCAGGTCTCGCTGTTCCAGGGCAACCCGCTGGCGACGAGTTCGGGCACGCCGCCCGAGTGCCGCGAGAGCGGTGCGAGCACCCTCGGCGCCGGCGACACCACCGCGGACTGCGACATCTTCATGCTGCCGAAGGGCACCCGCCCGGCGACCGTCTCGTACGAGGACGACGGGCACGACCCGCTGCTGTGGCAGGTCGACGGCCCCAAGGCCGGCGGTGCCGACGGGCTGTTGCCCGCGGGCAAGCCCGCCGACGGCGTCACAGGGGACAGCAGCAACCGCCCCGTCGCCCTGCACATCACTCCCAAGGGCGTGCGCACCGGCACCATCGCCGACCTGAGCCGGTTCGACCTGGACGCGGACGAGAGGAAGCTGATCCCCTACTACGTGACGATCGAGTACCGGAACGTCGGCCAGCACGACCTGCTGCCGAGCATGAACGACGGGGTGACGCTGCGCAGCGCCGGTGGCCGGCAGGCGAAGAAGCTGCTCCTGCTCGACATCGGCGGCCCCGGTGTCCCCCAGTGCCCCGACGCCGTTCCGAACAAGATGGTGAAGCCGGGCGCCACGGTGACCGAATGTTCCCTCCACCTGATGGCGAAGAGCGACCCGCCGGTTGCCCTCGTCTTCCAGGGCAAGTTGGAGAACATCCCCGCCATCACCTGGCGGGCGGCGCCGAAGGGCGGCGAGTAGCGCCCGTCCCAGGCCCGTCGACGGGGGAATTGCGCGCGGCGGAAATGTGCATGGAGGGAATTGTGCGCGGCGGAAATCGCGCACGACGGAAATCGCGAACGACGGAAATGCGTGCGGCCGAAACGCTCAGTTCAACGCTCGGCGGCCGAAAGGAAACACAAGAAGTCTCCAGAGCGAGGTCCCCAGAGCGAGGTCCTCGGAGCGGGGTCCGCGGGTGGGACCGGGCCGGGGCAGGCGGGTGACGGCTTTCCGACGGGCCACCGGGACCCCGGCCGCGGCTGCGCTCACGCTCTAGCCGGCGCCCGCGTACACCCGGCTCGCGAATTCCGCGATCTGCTCGTCGGAGAGGTTCTTCGCGAGATTGGCCTCCGTGATCATTCCGACCAGCTGGTGGCCGCCCTTGACGTCGATGACCGGAAGGCGCTTGATCTGGTGCGTCTCCATGGTCTCCAGGACCTCTGAGGCGTCCGCGTCGGCATCGATCCAGTGCAGCGCCCCGTCCAGCGAACCGGCCTGCACCGTCGCCGGATCGATTCCTTCGGCGCAACACTGAATGACGATGTCGCGGTCGGTGATCAACCCCATGACCCTGTTGTTGTCACCGCATATGGGCAGGCAGCCGACGTTCATGTCACGCATCATTTTCGCCGCGTCCATAAGGGACTGGTGCGCGCCGACGCACTGCACTCCGGCGGACATGATGTCTCGGGCTCGCAGCTTCATAGCCATGATTTCTCCCGCCTTCGGAACATTGCTTCCCCCGCCTTCGATGACACCACGATTGGCTCCCCGTCGCTCCCCGGGGTATGGCGGGTACCGGTGGCCGCCCCTCCCATGGCCACGGGGATACCGGGCAGGGCACCCGACACCCGAAGTGACCGCCCGAACACCACGCCCCGAGCACTGCGTCCCGAACACCACGCCCTCAACGGCGCCGAAAGGAACAGCGAGCCGAAGGAACAGCGAGCCGAAGGAAACAGCGTGCCGGAGGAAACAGCGAGCCGGAGGAAACGGCGTGCCGAAGGAAACGGCGCCGACCGGACGGCGCCGAAAGCAGAGCCCTAGCCCTTCTGGCGGTCACGCCAAACCCCTGCTCCGCGCTGACCTGCCCGTACGCTCGCCCGCGTGGCGAAAATCGTGGACGCACTCAAGCGATTGCTGATCGGCCGGGCGCTTCCCAGTGAGGGTCTGACCGAGACGTTGCTGCCCAAACGCCTGGCCCTGCCGATCTTCGCCTCCGACCCGCTGTCGTCGGTCGCGTACGCCACCCAGGAGATCCTGCTGGTCCTCACCCTGGGCGGACTGGCCTATCTGCACTTCGCCACCTGGGCGGCGGTCGCCGTGGTCTGCCTGCTGGCGGTGGTGGTGCTGTCCTACCGCCAAGTCGTCCACGCCTACCCGTCGGGCGGCGGCTCCTACGAGGTGGTCTCCACCAACCTGGGAGCGTCGGCGAGCCTGGTGGTGGCCGCGTCCCTGCTGGTCGACTACGTCATGACCGTCGCCGTCTCGGTCGCCTCGGGAGTGGACAACATCATCTCCGCCCTCCCCTCCCTCAACGAGTACCGCACGGGGATGGCGATCGTCTTCGTCGCCCTGCTCGCGACGGTCAACCTGCGCGGCCTGCGCGAATCGGGCCGTGCCTTCGCCGCCCCCACCTACCTCTTCATCGCCGGGGTGCTCATCATGTGCGTCACCGGGCTCTTCCGGTGGCTGATCGGCGACGCCCCGGTCGCCGAATCCGCCGCGTACGGCATCGAACCGGCCCCGGGGGACGCCCACCTGGCCGGTCTGGCGCTGCTCATGCTGGGGCTGCGCGCGTTCTCCAGCGGCTGTACGGCACTGACCGGCGTGGAGGCGATCTCCAACGGCGTCCCGGCGTTCCGCAAGCCGAAGTCGAAGAACGCGGCCACCACGATGGGCCTCATGGGCCTGATCGCGATCGTGATGTTCTCCGGCATCACGGCCCTCGCCCTGATCTCGGACGTGCACATCGCCGACGACACCTGCCGGCTCACCGGGTTCAGCGGCAACTGCCGGACCACGCCGCAGCGCACCGTCATCGCCCAGCTCGCCGCATCGATCTTCGGCGGCGTCCACAGTGTCGGCTTCTTCTACATCCAGGCCGCCACCGCCCTGGTCCTGGTGCTGGCCGCCAACACCGCCTTCAACGGCTTCCCCCTGCTGGCGTCGATCCTGGCCCAGCACAGATATCTGCCGCGCCAGCTGCACACCCGCGGTGACCGACTCGCCTTCTCCAATGGCATCGTGGCGCTGGCGCTCGTGGCCGCGGCCCTCCTGTGGGCCTTCCACGCCTCCGTGACCAGTCTCATCCACCTCTACATCCTGGGCGTCTTCACGTCCTTCACGCTCTCCCAGACCGGCATGGTCCGGCACTGGAACCGCGCCCTGCGCGAGGAGCCGCAAGCGGCCCGACGACGGCACCACCACACCGCCCGCGCCATCAATGCCGTGGGCGCCGCGGTCACCGGCCTGGTGCTGGTCATCGTCCTGCTCACGAAGTTCACCCAGGGCGCCTATCTGGCGGTGATCGCGGCCGTCGTCCTGTGGGTGATGATGCGCGGCATCCGACGTCACTACGACCACACCGCGGCCGAGCTGGCCGTCGTGGACCCGCGGGCGGAGACCGTCCTGCCCTCCCGCGTCCACGCCGTCGTCCTGGTCTCCACGATTCACAAGCCGACGCTCCGGGCCCTGGCCTACGCCCGCGCCACCCGCCCCGACGTCCTGGAGGCGCTGACCGTCGCCGTCGACCGCGACGAGGCCGAAGCCCTCACCGCCCAATGGGACGCCACGGGTTTCGACACCCCGCTCAAAACGCTTGCCTCGCCCTACCGGGAGATCACGCGCCCGGTCGTGGAGTACGTACGGTCCATCGGCCGCACCAGCCCCCGCGACGTGATCAGCGTCTTCGTCCCCGAGTACGTCGTCGGCCACTGGTGGGAGAACCTCCTCCACAACCAGACCGCCCTCTGGCTCAAGAGCCGCCTCCTCTTCGCCCCCGGCGTCATGGTCACCAGCGTCCCCTGGCACCTCAGCTCCTCCGAGCGCCATCCGCAGCGGCCGAGTGCCCGCGCGCCCGGCGCGGTCCGGAGGGGGGAGCCGGCCGCGGTGCCGCGGTCCGGCAACACCGGACCGCACCCCGGCAGCGGCCGCTGACCGCCCGGGAAGTCGGGACCCGAAGAGAAGTCGGGTAGCCGAAGAGAAGTCGGGTGGCCGAAGAGAAGTCGGCTACCCGAAGAGATGCAGAGCGCTGTCGACCGACCAGCTCTGCCAGCTCATGGCGAGCAGTCCCGTGACGGATATCAGCGCCATCATCAGGTTCTGCCCTTGCTCCCCCCAGTCGTGGATCATCAGCACGAGGTAGATCAGGTTGAGCACGAACCCGCAGGCCAGGGCGATGGGTGTCAGGAATCCGACGACCAGGCCCAGGCCGAGAGCCAGCTCCGCGTAGGCGACGAGGTACGCCATGAGCCGGGGGTGGGGTTGCACGAGGCCCTCGAAGCCCTTCCGGACCGCGGGCCAGCGGTGTTTGGCCGCGACTCCGGCCGCCCAGGCGATCCCGCCGCCGGCGAACCAGTCCTTCTTGTCCTTGTGCCGCCAGCTCTCCAGCCACCACAGGCCGAGGCCGATACGGAGGACGGCGAGACATTCGGGACCACTGAGCCAGATCGTTTGCATGCTGCTCCTCCCGGCCTGCACGGACCGGCCTGTGCGGACCGGCCTGTGCGGACCGGTCTGTACGGAACTGACGAGGTGTCAGTTCAGCGGACGCCGGTCGATCCCGCAAGGTGTGCGGTCTTCGACTTCACCTTGTCGTCGCGGGGGTTGGCCCATAGTCTAAAACTGATGGGGCGTCAGATTTGGGCGGTCCGAACCGGCAGGCAGTTGGGGGTACGGCATGGTCAGCAACGAGAGCGTCACGGGGGACCTCCCCAAGGTCATCAGCGTGGACGATCACGTGATCGAGCCCGCGCACCTCTTCGCGACCTGGCTTCCCAGGAAGTACCGGGACCGGGGGCCGAAGCCCTTCACGGCAGGCATCGGGGAGTTGGCGTACGTCGGCGGGAAGTACCGGTTCACCACCGACCCCGCCGGCCAGCTCACCGACTGGTGGGAGTACGAGGGCCTGCTCTTCCCGTACAAGCGCATCATCGCGGCCGTCGGCTTCTCCCGCGACGAGATGACGCTGGACGGCATCACGAGGGAACAGATGCGGCGCGGGTGCTGGGACCCCAAGGCCCGGCTGGAGGACATGGACGTCAACCACGTGGAGGCGTCCCTCTGCTTCCCGACGTTCCCCCGCTTCTGCGGGCAGACCTTCGCGGAGGCCGAGGACAAGGAGGTCGGGCTGGCGTGCGTCCGCGCGTACAACGACTGGATGGTCGAGGAGTGGTGCGGGGACAGCGGCGGTCGGCTGATCCCGCTGTGCCTCATCCCGCTGTGGGACATCGACCTGGCGGTCGCCGAGGTCCGGCGCAACGCCGCCCGGGGCGTGCGGGCCGTCACCTTCAGTGAGATCCCCACGCACCTGGGCCTGCCGTCGATCCACTCCGGCTACTGGGATCCGTTCTTCGCGGCGTGCGAGGAGACCGGCACCGTCGTGAACATGCACATCGGCTCGTCGTCCCAGATGCCGGCGGCGTCGCCGGACGCCCCGCCCGCCGTACAGGCGTCCCTGAGCTTCAACAACGCGATGGCCTCGATGATGGACTTCCTGTTCAGCGGCGTCCTCGTGAAGTTCCCCAGGCTCAAGCTCGCCTACAGCGAAGGCCAGATGGGATGGATCCCGTACGCCCTGGAGCGGGCGGACGACGTGTGGGAGGAGCATCGGGCCTGGGGCGGGGTCAAGGACCTCATTCCGGAGCCGCCGTCCACGTACTACTACCGGCAGATCTTCTGCTGCTTCTTCCGCGACAGGCACGGCGTCGCCTCGATCGAGACCGTGGGGGTGGACAACGCGACGTTCGAGACCGACTACCCCCACGTCGACTCGACCTGGCCGCACACCAAGCAGGTGGCGGCCGACCACGTCGCCGGCCTCTCCGACGAGGTGATCTACAAGCTGATGCGGGGGAACGCCATTCGCATGCTGGACCTGTCGTTCGACAAGGGCCGGGTGGCTACGCCTGCGGTCTGAGCCGGCGGTGGAGCGCTCGGGGTGCCATGGCCCTCAGCGCGACGGCTCGTGCCGGGCCCGCGGAGAGGCGACCGGATGGGCGCCCCCCTCGGTGGGCGCCGAAGGGGCGTGCACGGCAGTGCCGATGAAGATGCCCCGGCGCACGGCACTCACCACCTTTCCAGCGGGGTGGTGAACAGCATCTCCGTGCGGTCGCCGGGCAGGATGACGTCAGAGATGTCCACGGCGCGGTCGTCGGTGTCGTACGAGGTCTTCCGGAGAACGAGCACCGAGGTGCCCGGCGGCAGCGCCAGCTCTGCCGCTTCCTCGGGCGTCGGCGGGCGCGCGGTGACGCGCTCCTCGATGCGGGCCAGCTCGATTCCCACGGTGGAGAGCTGGCTCTGCGAGCCCCCCGGCCACGGTTCCTTCGTCTCGTCCAGCAGATCCGGATTCTGCGCCACCAGGTCATGGACGAGATACGAGGTCACCAGGCTGAAGGGCGCGCTCTCCGCCGCGTACCGCGTTCGGTAGGAGCGTTCGAGGAGGGTGACGCCTTCCGGGAGGTCGAACGCCTTCGCAAGGCCTTCGTTCGCCCGGATCTCGCGGTACGTCACGGCGAACACGAGGTCGTCGGCCTGCAGGCCGGTTTCGTGCTCGGTCGCGCCGGTTCGGGCCCGCTGCTCCAGCGGCTGCCGCGCGCGGTCCTTCTCCCACTGGTGGCGGAGGTTGGTGCGCAGTGCCCGTGTGCGCGGGCGCCGGACGAAGTTGCCGCGCCCGTGCTGCTTCTCGATGAGCCCCTCGTGCCGCAGGACGCGGAGAGCGTCGCGGACGGTCGGCACGCTCCGCCGGAACTCCTCGGCGAGCCTCGTCTCCGCGGGCAGGCGGTCGCCAGGCTTGAGCCGGCCGGCACGGATGGCCTGCCGGAGCTGGTCCGCGATCCACTCGTACGCCGTTGCCATGGGTGCTCACCGCCCCGTCGCTCGGTGCCCCGGCCGACGGGTCGGCCGGGTGGCCCCAGCTTACGAGTCCTCAACAGGTGTGGAGGATGGGGGAGCGCGCGCCCTGGCCGGGGCCACTCGCACAGCAGAGTGGAACCACCGGACGCCGGGACTCGCCGCGGCGGGGGCGTGCGCCGAGGGGGCTTCCGCGAGCCGCCGCCCGCGCTCCTCGCCACGTCGTTCCCGTGCTGCACAGGACATGGCAGCGCCCGACCGCTGGCGACGGGGGATGCACCAGCGATCGGGCTGTGGCCAACACTAACAAGGCGACATGTGTGGCGGGGGCCAACTGCCAAGCCAGAACGAGGACTTGTGATCGGGATCACGCGGAGCGGCGGGTGCGTGCCGGTGGCCGGGCCGTGGCGCCCCTACGTGCCGCACGGCGGCTCGTACGAGAGGTGAGGCAGATACTCGCGCCATTTCTCCGGTGTCAGAACGCCCCGAGTGGTCGAACAGATCCGACGGATTGCGTTGTCGGTGTCGAGGTCCCACAGCCGGACGGTGCCGCCGCCACTTGACACTCCGAGCACATGGCTTGTGGGGCTGAACGACAAGAAATTGCCGGTCTTGGCGTTGGGGCTCGTCGATCGCCCGATGGGAGCGGCCCTGGAGGGGGACCTGACGTTCCAGAACCGGACCGCGTTGTCGTTGCCGCCACTCGCCAGGGTGTGGCCGCTCTCGCTGAACGTCAGCGACGCGACGGCTTCGGTGTGGCCGGCGAGAGGGGAGCCCAGCCCCTTCGCCCTGCGGGGGTCGGAAGTGTTCCAGAGCCTGACGGTCTCGTCGTCGCCGCCGCTGGCCAACGTACGGCCGTCCGGGCTGTAGGCGAGCGCGTTGATGGGGCCGAGGTGCCCCTTGAGGGGCGTGCCGAGCGGAGTGGTGCGGCGTGGGTCGGTGATGTCCCAGAGCCGGATGGTGCCGTCCGCGCTGCCGCTGGCGAGCGTGCGCCCGTCCGGGCTGAAGACGAGGGCGTCGATGTAGCCCTTGTGGCCGGTGAGCGGCGCGCCGGACGGAACGACGTGGGACGGGTCGCTGACGTTCCACAGCTGCAGCGCGCGGTCGGTGTACGCGGTCGCCAGCGTCCGCCCGTCCTGGCTGAACGCCAGCGCGTCCGGCCCCATGAACCGGGTCTGCAGGCGGATGGGCGGGCCGTAGGAGACCGGTTTGGCCGGGTCGGTGACGTTCCAGAGATACACCGCCCGGCCCGCCGTCAGCACCGCGAGGGTGCGGCCGTCGGGGGAGAACGCCAACGCATCGTCGCCGCCGCTCCCGGGCTTGAACGGTTTGTTCAGCACCGTGGGTCGGGCGGGGTTCTGCACGTTCCACAGCCGGATCTCTCCGTCGCTCGCGGTCGTGGCGAGCACCCGCCCGTCCGGGCGGAACACTCCGCTGCGACCGATCATGTCCGACCTCGGTATCGACCACAGCCGCACCTTGCTGTCGCCGCTCCCCGTGGCGAGGGTCCGCCCGTCCGGGCTGAAGCCCACCGTGTACATCTCACCGCTGCTGCCCGCGATGGGCTCGCCGACCTGCGACGGGTACGCCGGATCGCTCACGTTCCACAGGCTCGCGGTGCTGTCCGCGCTGCCGGCGGCCAGCATGTTGCCGTCGGGGCTGAAGGCCACCGACCACAAGGGACCGGTGTGGCCGGTGAGGGGCGTGCCGAGCGGCGCCGCCCGACGCGGGTCGGCCGTGTTCCAGAGCCGGACGGTGTTGTCCGCGCCGCCGCTGGCGAGCGTGCGGCCGTCGGGGCTGAAGGCCACCGAGTGCACGGTGCCGGTATGGCCCTTCAGCACCTTGTCGATCGGCGTCGGACGCCCTCGGCCGGCCACGTGCCACAGTCTGATCGTGCTGTCGTCGCCCCCGGCCGCCAGCGTCCGCCCGTCGGGACTGAACGCCACGGAGCGCACGGCGGCGGTGTGGCCGGTCAGGGCGCCGCGCCCCTTCGGCCGGTGCGGATCGCGTACGTCCCACAGGCGCACGGTGCGATCTTCGTCGGCGGCGGCCAGAGTCCTCCCGTCGGGGCTGAAGGCGACCAGATAGACGGTGCCGTCATGACCGGCCAGGGGCGGGCCGAGCGGCTGCGGGTGGCGGGGATCCCGCACGTCCCACAGCCGGATCGTGCCGTCGTCCGAGGCGCTGGCGAGGGTGCGCCCGTCCGGGCTGAAGACAGCGGTGCTCACCCAGCTCGTGTGGCCGGTGAGCGGCTTGCCCAGGGGCTCGGGACGCTTCGGGTCGGACACGTCCCACAGTCGGACGGTCCGGTCGTAGCTGGCGGTGGCCAGGAGCCGCCCGTCGGGGCTGAACGAGGTGAGGTAGACGGCGCCGGTGTGGCCCAGCAGCGGTGTCGCCAGCGGCGCGTTGGCGATCGAGATCAACCGGTTGTTGGTGCCCTCGTCGCCGGGCCGCAAGCCGTGCGCCACCAGATCGAGTTGGGCCGAAAGGGATGAATCTGCATATTGGGCGCGGTCGGCCTCGGCGAGCACCTGCTCGAAAACGGTGTCGTCCCGCTGCTGCCACGCGATCACCGCCGAACCGATCGCCAGCATCGCCATGACGACCAGCGCCGCCACCGCGCCACGGCTGAGCCGGACCGTGCGCTTGCGCAGTCGGACCGAAGCCGCCAGGAACTCCACCGCGCTGCGCGTCAGATAGGTGTCACCTGCGGACTGCGCCCAGTTGCGGGCCTGTTCCAGACGCGAGCCCCGGTAGAGCAGCGACGAGTCGCGATCCGAGCCCTCCCAGGCCCTGCCGTCCTCCTCCAGCCGCTGGCGCAGCAGATTGCCGTGCCTGTCCTCGTCGATCCAGTCGCGCAGGCGCGGCCAGGCGTGCAGCAGTGCCTCGTGGGTGATCTCCACCGCCTCCGCGTCGAGTGTCACCAACCGGGCGTGCACCAGCGCTTCGAGCGATTCCTCCGTCTTGTGCGGATCCGTCGACTCGTCCGCCAGTTGGCGCCGCGTCCCCCGCCTCCGGGTGGCCTGGGTGTCCTCGCCCAGCCGGACCAGCCGCAGGAGGAGCAGCCGCGCGGCGGTGCGGGCTGTCGCGTCGAGGCCGGCCCAGGCCCGCTCGGCGGTCGCCGCGACCGCCCCCTGGATCCCGCCCGCCGCGCGGTAGCCGGCCAGCGTCAGCCGGCCCGCCTTCCGCCGCTGCCAGGTGGCGAGCAGGGCGTGGGAGAGCAGCGGCAGCACCCCCGCGTCGTGCGTCCCTCCGGGGCCGTCGACACTCACTTCCCGGATGATCAGTTCCGCGAGCCCCGGTTCGAGTTCCAGCCCCACGGCCTTGGCCGGCCCGGTCACCGCTTCCCGCAGCTCCGTGGTGGTCAGCGGCCCGAGCACCATGTGCCGGTGCTGCAGCGCGTCGGCCAGTTCGGGATACCCGAGGCACTGCTCGTAGAAGTCGGCGCGTATCCCGAGGATGACGAGCACGGGCGCCGGGCCATCCGGACCGGCGGGGGTGCACGCGGCGTGCAGGAGCTGGATGAACGTGCGCCGGGCCGCCTCGTCGGAGCCGAGGGTGAACGCCTCCTCGAACTGGTCCACGAGGACGACCGGACGGGCGGCACCGGGCGCCGCGCGCTGCGCCCACGCCGTGACGGCCTCCTGCACCGCATGCGTGAAGTGCCGCGTACCGGGCTCCTGCCCCGCCGACTCCTGCGCGTCGGCGACGACGGGGGCGAGCTCGGGGATCCGGTGGGTCAGTTCCCCGAGGGGATCGCCGCCCGGCACGAGCTGCAGGTCCTCCCGCTCCCGGCTGCCTCCGTCGCCCAGCGCGCCGTTCCGCAGGGCGGGCACCAGACCGGCGTTCAGCAGCGAGGACTTTCCGGCACCCGAGGCGCCCACGAGCATGACCAGGCCGCCGGTCTTCTGCGCCGCGCGGAGCTGAGCGACGAGGGCCTCCGTGCTGCGCTCCCGGCCGAAGAACCACTGGGCGTCCTGCTGGCGGTACGACGCCAGCCCCCGGTAGGGGCACACACCGGGAACGGTCGCGGCTTCGCCCGGAGGGCGTTCCTCCTCCGGCGTGGGTGCCGATGCGCGGTCACCGACCGGGTCGGCGACCGCTCGCTCCCACAGTCGCTGCCACTGGGCCAGGTCGTACAGGCCCGTGGAGACCGGGGTGGGCCGCGCGCGCCGTGCCTGGGGGATCAGGATCTGCAGCACCGCTGCCAGGGCGGCGAACTGCGCAGGCACGTTCTTGGCCCGCCGCCAGTCGCTGATCCGCTGCACGGAGACCCGTACGGGCCGTCCTCGTTCGTCGACCCGCTGCAGCCGGACGACCGCCTCGGCCACCTTCTTGAGCGGAGGGTTGCCGGCCTCCGTGTACAGCAGCGCGAGTCGTTCCGCGAAGGCTGTACGTGCCCCTGAGTCGGAACTCAAGGTCTCCACCCCTTACTTCCCCCGCACTCGGACATCCGGACCGGAAAACTCACCTTAACTGCCTGACCTGCGGTTGAGCCGTCGGCTCGATGCCGGAACCTCCTCGGCGGGAGCCGTAGCTGGCAGGATCATCACGCAGCAGCGCAGCAACCGGGCACAGCCCGGACAGGCCACCAGTCCCGCCGGCCGGACAAGCCAGGTCCTGAGGCATGTTCTCAGCCCTCTCCCGCCGGAGTCACGGGCGGGCGGTGACGGCTTCGGCCGATGCGCCCGAGAGATCCGCGGAGCCGGTCCCCGCCGGACCACTCCCGTCGACACGGGCTCGGCCTTTCGTGATCCACGCCAGTACGGGGGGCGTGGATCGATACGGCCCGCGCCGTTCGGCACCGGTCCCCACGAGGGGAGGGACCGGAGCCGAACGGCGCGGAGTGCGGAGGGCGAGAGGCCGGCGCGGTGCGGACGAGACGGTTGTGGGAGACCGCGACCGGGGACGACGCCGCCTGTGCGCTGTTCAGAAATGGTGCGTGGATCGCTAGCTTGATCCGCATGCTGAGTCAGATCATCACGTTGGTCGGTGTCCTGTTGGGTGCCGTCACGTCGTTCTTCGCCACAGGGCTGGCGGAGCGGGCCAAGTTCCGGCAGACCCTGGCCACGCGGTGGGACGAGCGCAAGCTCGACACCTACATCGATAAGGGCCTCGGCGGTGGGACGTCGGGCTGACTCGGCCGCCTGGAAGCCCTGAGCTGGGGATGCTTGGGCCGATTCCTCGAGCGCGCCGTCGTGCGCCTCTTCCGCTCACACAGCCGCTAGATAGTGGCGGGCACTTTGGGCTGATACCTCCAGCCGAGACTGCGGAGAGCGTCGGCACGACCAAGGACGATCGCCATGCGCACAGCCTGCTCGTCCTCTTCGCTGTGCTCGGGGTCCGCGGTCGACTGAGCAGGGTGCTTCCGGTAGATCTCGCCCGGCTTCTCCTGCATCCAGCCCTCGGAGACCGCCTCGGCCGCCAACAGCGGGCCCCCGTCCTCGAAAGCGGGGATCGCCGGCCAGCCGCCGTGGAGCTCGATCAGTTCCGTGTAGATCGTCGCTGTGGTGCCCATGACCGGCATGGCACCCTGCCGCAGCCCATCGGCCAGGAAACCGGGCGTCAGGCGGCCGGGTTCGGGATCGCACGGGCCGGGGACACGACGGCCGTCCGGGTAGAGGTCGAGGCAGGGGGCCACGGTCCACGCAAGGTCAGGGTTGGCGGCCAAAGCCTCGATGTCCCGGGCGAGCGTGGCTTCGTCGGGGAAGAGGTCGTCAGCGTCCAGCGCTCGAGTGAGCAGGCCCTCGGCGCGGTGCAGGGCGAGGGTGCGCGCGCGTGCGGCTCCGCCCGCCCGGCCGGCGCCCTTCGAGATCCATGGCCGATCCGGCAGGCGGTCGAACGGCTTACCGGTCCTGCCGTCCTCCTGCACGAGCCACTGCAGAGACCAGCCCTTCGGCAGGCGCTGGGACGCCACGGACTCGTACGTCTCCGCCAGGTAGGCATCGCCGCCGTCGAACACCGGGGTGATGACAGAGAAGATCGGCATTACGTCCAACGCTCCAATCGTGTGAGGTAGCGGAGTTCAACGCGGTCTGCGGCGAAGGGAATGTCGGCCACCCCGACCACCCGATCGCTGGTGTCGTAAAGGATTTTTCGGACTCGGAGGATCGGCACCCCGGGCGGGATGTCCTGTTCCTCGACTTCCCTGTCGGTCGGCATCTCGCCAGTCACCCGATCCTCGATGCGATCAACCTCGATGCCCACTGTGCAGAGCGCATGCTGCGTGCCGCCGGGCCACGGCTCGTTGGTCGGATCGAGGATCTCAGGGTTTCGCGATGCCAGGTCGTACGGCAGGTAGGACACCGAGGTGCTGGCGCCCTCGTGGGGCCGGTTGCGCCGTCGGTAGCTCCGCCGCAGCACCTTTTGACCGGACGCGAGCCCCATCAGCTCGGCGATGTCGGACGGCGGGGCGATGACGGCGAATTCCACCGAGTCCTCGCCCACGTGGTCGATCGACGTACGGGTGCTGTCCTCGGACACCCCCCAGGTTCGCCGCTCCGCTTCCGGTAGGCGAACGCGCAGCTTCTCCTGGTGGTACATCTCGTTGCTGCGCTGGTGGTGGGTGGGAACGACCCGGACCCACGTCTTGCCGCCTACCTTCCCGGAGAGCCGACCGGCTTCCTTGAGGGCCTGCACGGAGCGGCTGGCGGTGTTGGCGCTGACGCCGTAGCGACGAGCGATCTCCGAGTTGGTCAGGAACTGGTCGCCGGGCGCGTAGTCGCTCTCGATGAGCTGAGCGAGCCGTTCGGCCAGCTCGGCGTACTTCCCAGGGTTCGGCATGCCCCGAAGGTCTCACGGCCCGACCGGCGAAACAAAAAGCAACGCAAGACGGATCCATTCAACCCGCGTCGCATGGTCCGGTGCGGGGCATCGAGCGGAGGCTCGACGCGAGCGGCCACACGGTCTCCGCTGCTCCGCTGCTCCGTGGGATGAGTAGCCGCCACTTCTGCGCATGGCGTGGCGAGTGCCCACACCGTCTCCGGCGACCAGGCCGCTACGGACCACGACTTCACCGAACTCGCCCCGGGAGCCCCGCTGGAGCTGTGGCGGGGGGCGAGGGCGCGAGCGCCGAGGATGTCGCGGCCGTGCTGTTCGGCGCCGCCATCGGCACCGCGGTCGGACCGTGTGGGCGCCCGGGGCCCGTCCACCTGGATGCGCCGGGCGGACGAAGTCGGGTGCGGGGTCGAGACGGAGGGTTCCGACGGGTGACTGCCGCGGAATGGCCTTCATGTGAGCTACGTCACGGCTGCGTTTCGCTGCGGCCGGACGGCGGAGTCCCGCGCGAAGCGATCTCGCGCATGGTCCGGCGCTGCGGCGCTGCGGCGCTGCGGTCGCCGAGGGAGGCCTGTCGGAAGTGGATCCGCCCCGCGATCCAGACGGGAGCGGTGGTCGCCCTGGACGGCATCCTCAAGGTGAATCCGGGGCAATAGTCACGCAGTTGGTCACCCATCACGCAGGAGAGGCACCTACTCGCGTGAGTAGGTGCCTCTGACCTGTGTTCCTTCAGTCGGGGTGGCGGGATTTGAACCCACGACCTCTTCGTCCCGAACGAAGCGCGCTGCCAAGCTGCGCTACACCCCGAAGCAACGAGCTCTACTTTAGCGGACTGATCCCCGTAGGCGAAATCCGGTTCCTGCGGAGCGGGGGAACCGGCCTGACCTGGTCGATCGCGATGGTGAGCAGAGGCAGGAGGCAGGCGGCCGTGGCGACGGTGAGGGTGGTGGAAAGGGGGCCCGGCGGGGAGTTGAGGGCGGTGGTGACGGTGAGGTGGAGGAGGGGGTAGGCCGGCCACTGCCAGGCGTACGGAAGGCGGAAGGCGCGGGGCGCCGTCAGGAGGAGCCAGTCGGCGAGGGCGCCGAGGGGGGCGGCCGTGGTGAGGAAGGGGTTGGCGGTCCCGGTGGGTGGGGTGAGGTGGGAGGTGAGAGCGGCGAGCGCGAGGAAGACGAGGAGCGCGCCGGTGAGGCGAGGGGAAACGGGCCGGCGGCCGGTCCAGGCGCGGTGGGCGGAGAGGGCGAAGCCGAGGGCCGCGGCGAGGTTGGTCTGGACGGCGAAGTCGGTGAGGAGGCGCGGTGGGTCGGGGGTGCGGAGCGCCGCGAGGGTGAGGCCCGTCAGGGCGGCTGCCGCGATCAGTGCGCGGACGGTGGCCGCGAGCGGGCGGCGGGCGGTGGGGGCGACGGCCGCCGCCGGGGTCCGGGCGGCGGCGCCGGCCGGGCCGCCCGCGTGGCGCGTGGACTGCGAGGTCCGGGTGGGGTCGGACATTCCTCCACGTTAGGGGGCCGGCCCCCCGTAGGGGGGAGGGACGGGCCGGGCCGCCGTGCCGTCCCTCCGCAGCGGCGTCAGGCGTCCGACGTCCGGCGTCCTGCTCGGCCGGTCCGCACCGCCGGCGTCACCGGTCCCGCTCCACCAGCGTCAGCAGCGTCGCCTCCGGGGGGCAGGCGAAGCGGACCGGGGTGTAGCGGTTGGTGCCACAGCCCGCGGACACGTGGAGGTAGGAGGTGCGGCCGGCGGCGGTGTGGGTCGAGAGGCCCTTGACGCGGTCGGTGTCGATGTCGCAGTTGGTGACCAGGGCCCCGTAGAAGGGGATGCACAGCTGGCCGCCGTGGGTGTGGCCGGCCAGGATCAGCGGGTAGCCGTCGGCGGCGAAGGCGTCCAGGGAGCGCAGGTAGGGGGCGTGGACGACGGCGAGCTGGAGGTCCGCGCCGGACTCCGGGCCGCCGGCGACCTCGGCGTAGCGGTCGCGCTTGATGTGCGGGTCGTCCAGGCCGGTCAGCGCGACCTCGAAGCCCTCCAGCTTGAGGCGGCCGCGGGAGTTGGACAGGCCGACCCAGCCCGCCGCGTCGAAGGCGTCGCGGAGGTCTTCCCACGGGTTGTGGACGACGCCGACCGCGGGGGCGTTGCCGTTGAGTCCGTGCCGGCCCTGGGCCTTCTCGAACAGGTAGCGGGCGGGGTTGCGCAGCTTGGGGCCGTAGTAGTCGTTCGAGCCGAAGACGTACGCGCCGGGGAACTCCATCAGCGGGCCCAGGGCGTCCAGCGTTTCCGGGACGCCCTCGGGGTCGGAGAGGTTGTCGCCCGTGTTGATGACGAAGTCGGGGCGCAGCCCGGCCAGCGACTGCAGCCAGCGCTGTTTCTTGCGCTGCCCGCCGACCATGTGGATGTCGGAGACCTGCAGCACGCGCAACGGCCGCATGCCGCGGGGCAGTACGGGCACCGTGACGCGTCGGAGGCGGAAGGAGCGGACTTCGAAGCCGGCGGCGTAGGCCAGGCCGGCCGCGCCCACTGCGGTCAGGGTCAGGGGTACTCCGTATCGCGCACGCATGTACCCATCGTTGCAGAGGACGGCGGGGAGCGGGGAACGGGTGGGCGCGGGGCGGCCCCGGGCCGGCCCGGGGGAAAAGGCGCGGCGGTTGCCGGTGGGTGGGGGCATACTCGACGTCATGACCACGCTCAAGTCCAAGCTGCAGGACGACCTCACCACCGCGATCAAGGCGCGCGACGAGCTGCGTTCCTCCACTCTCCGCCTCACGCTGACCGCGATCCAGAAGGAGGAGGTCGCGGGCACCGAGGCGCGCGAGCTGTCCGACGGCGAGGTCGAGAAGATCATCGCGCGGGAGGCGAAGAAGCGCCGGGAGGCCGCGGACGCCTTCGAGAAGGGCGGCCGGAGCGAGTCGGCGGAGCGGGAGCGGGCCGAGGGCGAGCTGCTCGGGGACTACCTGCCCAAGCAGCTCACCGATGACGAGCTGGAGCAGCTGGTCGCCGCGGCCGTCGCGGAGGCCAAGGGCGCCGGGGCCGAGGGGCCGCGGGCGATGGGCGCCGTCATGAAGATCGTCAACCCGCAGGTGGCGGGTCGTGCCGAGGGCGGCCGGGTGGCCGCGGTGGTGAAGAAGCTGCTGGCGGGCTGAGTCCGGACCGGCCGGTGCGCCGGACGGTGTGCGAAGGGGCGCCCCCTCGACGAGGGGGCGCCCCTTCCGCTTCGCGTCGGCGTGGTGGCCGGCCCTGCCCGGCCCGTCGGGCGGGGCCGGGCTCTCAAGGGGCCGGTTACCAGCCCCCGTTGCCGCCGCCCAGTATGTCCGGGAAGCCTGGAATGTGCCATCCGCCGCCCGGCTTGTCGTCGCCGCCGTGGCCCCGGCCGGGCCGGTGCTTGCCCGGCCCCTTGTGGCCGCCGCCCTTGCGCTTGCCCGGGTCGTCGATCGGCACCGTCGACAGGGCCGGCGACGGGCGGCCCGCCAGGGCGCCGGTCATCGCGTCGCGCCAGATGGGGCCGGGGGTGTCGGCGCCGTAGACCTTGTCGTGCGGGACGCCGCCGATCGTGATGTTGTACATCTTGCGCTGATGCATCGGGTCGCCGACCCAGACCGCACCGGCCGCGTTCGGGGTGTAGCCCACGAACCAGGCGGCGTAGCGGCTGTCGCTGGTGCCCGTCTTACCGGCGCTGTCGCGGCCCTGGAGGCCCGCCTTCTTGCCGGTGCCGTCCTGGACGACGCCCTTGAGGAGCGTGTTGACGGTGTCCGCGGTCCTCTTGGACATCGCGCTGCGGCAGTTGCTCCGCGGGACGGCCATCGACTTGCCGCGCGCGTCGGTGATCGACGCGATGGCGACGGGGGAGCAGTACTCGCCGCCGTTGGCGAAGGCGGCGTACGCGGTGGCCATCGTGAGCGGCGACATCTCCTGCACGCCGAGCGTCATCGACGGAACCTGCTGCAACTGCCTGCCGTCCGCCCGCTCGATGCCCAGCTTCTGCGCCATCTTGACCGCGGGGCAGATGCCCATGTCGCTGATCAGCTGGACGAAGTAGGTGTTGACCGACTTCGCGGTCGCCTCCTTCATCCCGTAGGGGCCGACCTCTTCCCTGTTCTCGTTCTGGGTGACGTCCTTGCCCTGCCACTCGCCGCTGCAGGTCTGCACCGGACTGGGGTACTGCATCCGATACGGCGAGGAGTACTTCTGGTACGGGCTGGTGCCCTGCTCCAGGGCGGCCGCCGCGACCACCGGTTTGAAGGTCGATCCCGGCTGGTAGCCGGCGCCGCCGCCCATGGCGTGATCCACCGAGAGGTTGATCTGCGTCTGGTGGCCGCGGAAGCCGTACGGGCGGGACTGGCCCATTCCGAGGATCTTGCCCGTGCCCGGCTCGACGATGGTCGCGGCGCTGGCGACCGGGTCGTCGTCGTAGACGTGATCGCCGACCGACTTCTGGATCGCCTTCTGGGTCTGCGGGTCGAGGGTGGTGTGGATGGTCATGCCGCCCCGGTTCCAGAGCTTGGAGCGGACCTTCCGGGTCTTGCCGAAGGCCTTGTCGCCGAGGAAGACCTTGCGGATGTAGTCACAGAAGAAGCCCGCGCCGTTCACGGCGGTGATGCAGCCGCTCTCGGGGCGGCTGACCGACAGATGGATCGGCTTCTGCGCGGCCGCATGCGCCTGTGCCTGGGTGATGTCCTTGACGTCCGCCATGCGCTGGAGGACGGTGTTGCGCCGCCGGGTCGCCTCCTGCGGATCGTTGACCGGGTCGTAGCGGGTCGGCGACTGGACGATGCCGGCCAGTAGGGCGGCCTCATCCAGCTTCAGGTCCTTGGCGGGCTTGCTGAAATAGCGCTGCGCGGCGGCCTCGACGCCGTACGCCTGCTGGCCGAAGAAGGTGATGTTCAGGTAGTTCTGCAAGATCTTGCGCTTGCCGAGCTCCTTCTCCAGCTGGATCGCGTACTTGAGCTCCTTGACCTTGCGGCCGAGCGTCTGCTGGGTGGCCTGCGCGACCTTGTCGGCGTCGTCGCCCGCCTCCTCGATGAAGACGTTCTTCACATACTGCTGGGTCAGCGTCGAGGCGCCCTGGGAGACGCCGCCCGACTGGGCGTTCTTGTTGACCGCGCGCAGGATGCCCTTCAGGTCGACGGCGCCGTGCTCGTAGAAGCGGGCGTCCTCGATGGCGACGATCGCCTGCTGCATGTACGGCGAGACGTCCTTGAGGCCCACCACGGTGCGGTCGCGGGAGTAGACCTTCGCGATCTCGCCGCCCTTGGCGTCCAGGACGGTGGTCCGCTGGCTGAGCGGTGGCGTCTTCAGGTTGGCCGGTATGTCGTCGAAACCCTCGACCGAGCCCTTGGCCGCCAGACCCAGTGCCCCGGCGGCGGGCAGCGCGATGCCGGCGAGTACGGCTCCGGCCAGGACGCTGACACCGAGGAACTTGGCGGCCATCTGGGCCTTGGACTGACCCCCGCCGTCACGCTTCTTAGCCATGCGGACAACCCTACGTTCTGAATCGCCGGACAGGGGCGCACCTGTTCGCTTAGCCTGTACTCGCCTGCATCAGTGGGATGGTTACGCATCGGTTCGTCAACCCCCTCCCTCTGTGCGAATCACGCCCCTCTCGTCCGCTTGCGTCGCCAGAAATCCCTTGTGTCCGCGGTGAATTGTCCGGACTTGGAGGGAAGGCAACATATGCCGTCCGGTCACTCCGTTGGGTGATCTGCCGCGTACGCATAGTCCGTTCGGGCCATTCAAGATTGGGCCCGAAGGGGGTGTTGCGCCCTGCCCGCCTTCCGTAACGTCCTCAACTGGCAACGGTGAATATGCCGTTTGCCGCCGTGGGGGAGCCTCGATTCGGGAGAGGACGGCGCCAGCATGAGCTGGGTAACCGACTGGAGCGCACAGGCAGCATGCCGCACTACCGATCCGGATGAACTGTTCGTACAAGGGGCGGCGCAGAACCGCGCCAAGGCGGTGTGCACCGGATGCCCGGTGCGTACGGAGTGCCTGGCCGACGCCCTGGACAACCGGGTGGAGTTCGGTGTGTGGGGCGGCATGACCGAGCGGGAGCGGAGGGCGCTGCTGCGCCGCCGACCGACCGTGACGTCGTGGCGCCGGCTGCTGGAGACAGCACGTACGGAATACGAGCGCAGCACGGGCATCCTGCCGGTGGACTGCGAGGGCGAGGACTTCGATGCGTACGCCGCGGTCAGCTAGCCGAAAGCGGTCGATGTGGGCCGTCGGTCCGGCGAGCCGTTGAGCCGTTCGGTTCGGTCGGTGTGCCGGCGGGCGCGTGGGCCTGCCGGTCGTCACTTCCCGCCCAAGTGGGCGCGGGTCGGGCGAGGGTGGTCGGCCGTCGGCGGTCGGCGCCGGTGGTCAGCTGGTGGCCTCGGCCGGGTCCAGCGCGATGCGGTCACCGATCGCGCGCAGGCCGGCGAGGTCATGGACGTCACCGGGCAGCGCGGCGATCTCGGTCACCGGGACCTCGGGATGCAGCGCGGTGAAGCGATCCCGGGTGCGCCGTTCGCGCGCCAGGACCTGCATCCGTTCCGCGTGCAGCCGCAGCAGCCCGGCGGCGAGATGCGCCGCTGAAGCCGACGTGGGTGGCACCTGCTCCGCCGTGGCGGGGGAGTGGCCACCGGCGGTTCCTGAAGCAGCCTTCCCGTTGTGATGATCGACAATGCCGGGCGGTTCAAGATTTTCGGCGTCGTCCGTGAGGGCCTCCACGGCGGCCAGCGCGCGCTCCGCGCTCAGCTGGGCCGCCCCGCTGCCGTGCACGCGGTTCAGGACGAGACCGGCCAGCGGCATCTGCTCGGCGGCCAGCCGCTCGACGAAATACGCCGCCTCACGCAGCGCGTCCCGCTCCGGCGCCGCCACCACCAGGAACGCCGTGCCGGGCGCCTGCAGCAGCCGGTAGGTGGCGTCCGCGCGGGTGCGGAAGCCGCCGAACATGGTGTCCATCGCTGCCACGAACGTCTGCACATCGCGCAGTAGTTGACCGCCCATCAGCTTGCTGAGGGTGCCGGTCATCATGGACATGCCGACGTTCAGGAACTTCATCCCGGCGCGGCCACCGACCTTCGCCGGCGCCATCAGCACCCGGATGAACTTGCCGTCCAGGAAGGAGCCGAGGCGCTTGGGCGCATCCAGGAAGTCCAGAGCGGAGCGGCTCGGCGGGGTGTCGACGATGATCAGGTCCCACTCGTCGCTCGCGCGCAGCTGGCCGAGCTTCTCCATGGCCATGTACTCCTGCGTGCCCGCGAAACCGGCCGACAGGGACTGGTAGAAGGGGTTGTCCAGGATCGCGCGTGCCCGGTCGGCGTCCGCGTGCCCTTCGACGATCTCGTCGAAGGTGCGCTTCATGTCCAGCATCATCGCGTGCAGCTCGCCGCCCGCGGCCTCGCCGACGTCCTTGACCTGCCGCGGGACGTTGTCGAGCTCCGAGATGCCCATCGACTGCGCCAGCCGCCGTGCGGGGTCGATGGTCAGCACGACGACCTTGCGGCCGCGCTCGGCGGCCCGTACACCCAGCGCCGCGGCGGTCGTCGTCTTTCCGACGCCACCGGAGCCGCAGCACACCACGATGCGGGTGCGTCGGTCGTCGAGCAGCGCGTCGACCTCGAGCCAAGGGGCCGAGGCGTCCAGGGTCGTGTCGTCCGCGGTCATATGGGCCCCTGTTTCCGCAGGTCTCTCGCCAGACGGTAGAGCCCGGCGAGGTCCACTCCCTCGGGGAGCAGCTCCAACTCGTAGGTGGGCAGGCCGAGCGCCGTCAGCTCGGCGTGCTCGGCGCGCTCCAGCTCGACCCGCTCGGCGTGTTCGCGGGCCTGCTCCAGCAGCGGGTCGATCAGCCGGTCGGCCAGCCCGCCGCGCCGCGCGCCGCCCAGGCCGGCCTGGGAGAGCGCCTTGGCGACGCCTGTGCGGGCCTCGCGGGCGGCGCTGTCGAGGTCGCCGTTGTCCAGCAGGGCGGGTCGGGTCATGTTGATGACGACGCCACCCACCGGGATGCCTGCCGCGCGCAGCTCCGCGATGCCGTCCGCGGTCTCCTGGACCGGCATCTCCTCCAGCAGGGTCACCATGTGGACCGCGGTCTCGGGCGATTTGAGGACCCGCATCACGGCCTGCGCCTGATTGTGGATGGGGCCCATCTTCGCCAGGCCCGCCACCTCGTCGTTGACGTTCAGGAAGCGGGTGATGCGGCCGGTCGGCGGGGCGTCCATCACGACCGCGTCGTAGACGAACCGGCCGTTCTTGTCCTTGCGGCGGACCGCCTCGCACGCCTTGCCGGTCAGCAGGACGTCCCGCAGGCCGGGAGCGATGGTCGTGGCGAAGTCGATCGCGCCGAGCTTCTTGAGCGCCCGGCCCGCGCTGCCCAGCTTGTAGAACATCTGGAGGTAGTCCAGGAGGGCGCGCTCGGCGTCGATGGCGAGGGCGTACACCTCACCCGCCCGTCTTCCGCCACCGCGCGGCGCTTCCCCGCCGGACTCCGTCCGGGGGGACCCCCGCCGCGGGGCACCTTCCGATGCCGGTCCTACAGCGATCTTGCGCTCCTCGTACGGAAGCGCCTCGGTTTCGAACAGCTGGGCAATGCCCTGCCGGCCCTCGACCTCGACCAGGAGGGTACGTCGACCCTCGGTGGCCAGGGCGAGAGCGAGGGCAGCGGCAACCGTGGTCTTGCCGGTGCCGCCCTTGCCGCTGACGACATGGAGCCTGCTCACGTCAAGGAGCCTAACCAGTCCGCGTCGCGGCTACGCACGGGATACACCCGGGAAGACCCGGAGATCCGCAGCACATTTCTCCGGGAGACTTCAGGGTCGCGACGGGAACGGGCTCCCAGGGGTCGGCGTGGACGGCGTCCGCCGCCGCCCCGCACAGGTATTACGCTCGGCCCATGACCAAGTGGGAATACGCGACCGTGCCGCTGCTCGTGCACGCGACGAAGCAGATTCTGGACACCTGGGGCGAGGACGGCTGGGAGCTGGTCCAGGTCGTGCCGGGCCCGAACAACCCCGAGCAGTTGGTGGCCTACCTGAAGCGGGAGAAGGCGTGAGCGCCGCGGAGGACAAGATTGCCGCGCTCGGCCTGAAGCTGCCGGAGGTCGTACCGCCGCTGGCCGCATACCAGCCGGCGGTGCGCTCCGGTTCGTACGTCTTCACCTCCGGCCAGCTGCCGATGGTGGACGGCGCGCTGCCGGCCACCGGCAAGGTGGGCGCCGAGATCAGCCCGGAGCAGGCCAAGGAGCTCGCCGCGATCTGCGCGCTCAACGCCCTGGCCGCCGTGAAGTCGGTGACCGGCGACCTGGACCGGATCCAGCGCGTCGTGAAGGTCGTCGGGTTCGTGGCCTCGGCCTCGGACTTCACCGGTCAGCCGGGAGTGATCAACGGCGCCAGCGAGCTGCTGGGCGAGGTCCTGGGCGACAAGGGCGTGCACGCCCGGTCCGCGGTGGGCGTGGCGGTGCTGCCGCTCGACGCGCCGGTCGAGGTCGAGATCCAGGTCGAGATCGCCGAATAGTCGCCGGGTCCGGACCCGGACCCGCACCCGGACGACGGTCAGGGCGCCGAATAGTGGCCGAGGGGGCCGAGAGGCCCTCGAACATCCGCGCGCGAGCGCATAGCATCCGGCCATGTCGTCGACGACCAATGGCCAGTGGTATCCGCCGGAGTGGCCGGACCGCATCCGGGCGCTCGCGAGTGGCGAGCTGACCCCCGTCACGCCCCGGCGGGCCGCGACCGTCCTGCTGTTGCGGGACGCCGCCCCCGGCTCGGCCTCCAGCGGACCCACCGTCCATATGCTGCGCAGACGCGCCTCCATGGCTTTCGCCGGAGGCGCGTACGCGTATCCAGGCGGCTCCGTCGACCCGCGCGACGAGCGCCCCGTGGCCTGGGCCGGTCCGTCGCGCGCCCAGTGGGCGGTGCGGATGGGGGTCGACCCGGCCGCCGCGCAGGCCATCGTCTGCGCGGCGGTACGCGAGACGTTCGAGGAGGCGGGCGTGCTGCTCGCCGGCACCTCGGCCGACACCGTCGTCGCGGACACCACCGGTGAGGACTGGGAGGCCGACCGGGCCGCCCTGGTGGCCCACGAGCTCTCCTTCGCCGACTTCCTGGGCCGTCGCGGCCTGGTCCTGCGCTCGGATCTGCTCGGCGCCTGGGCCCGCTGGATCACCCCGGAGTTCGAGCCGCGGCGCTACGACACCTGGTTCTTCGTCGCCGCGCTCCCCGAGGGCCAGCGCACGCGGAACGCTTCCACCGAGGCGGACCGTACGGTGTGGATCCGCCCGGAGGAGGCCGCGGCCGGCTACGACCGCGGCGAGCTGCTGATGATGCCGCCGACCATCTCGACGCTGCGCGGGCTGGAGCCGTACGGCTCCGCCGCGGATGCGTTGGCAGCGGCGGAGGCCCAGGACCTGACGCCGGTGCTGGCCCGCGCCCGCCTGGTGGGCGGCGAGATCGAGCTGAGCTGGCCGGGGCACGACGAGTTCACCAAGCACATCGCGACCGACGAGCCGGGCGACGGCGATTCCGACGGGCCCTCAGACGCCTCGAACCCTCCGGGAGGGAACCCCACATGACCGAAGCAGCCGCCCTCCCCGGCCGGCCCCGGGGCGGAGCGATCTCGGGGCAGGCCACGGCGCGCGCCCACTGCGTGCTGGCCCCCAACCCGTCGGCGATGACACTGGACGGCACCAACACCTGGATCGTCGCCGAACCGGACTCCGACCTCGCCGTCGTCATCGATCCCGGGCCGCTGGACGAGGCCCATCTCCGGGCGGTCGTCGACACCGCCGAGCGGGCCGGCAGACGGGTCGCGCTGACGCTGCTGACCCACGGCCACCCCGACCACGCCGAGGGCGCCGCCCGGTTCGCCGAGCTGACCCGTTCATCGGTACGCGCCCTGGACCCGGCGCTGCGGCTCGGCGGCGAGGGCCTGGCGGCGGGCGACGTCATCACCACGGGCGGCCTGGAGCTCCGGGTGGTCCCCACCCCGGGCCACACCGCGGACTCGCTCTCCTTCCACCTCCCGGCCGACGCCGCGGTCCTCACCGGGGACACCGTCCTGGGGCGCGGCACCACCGTGGTCGCGCACCCCGACGGCCGCCTGGGCGACTACCTCGACTCGCTGCGGCGGCTGCGCTCCCTCACCGTCGACGACGGGGTGGCGACGGTCCTGCCCGGTCACGGGCCGGTGCTGAACGACGCTCAGGGAGTGGTGGAGTTCTATCTGGCGCACCGTGCCAACCGGCTCGCCCAGGTGGAGACCGCGGCCGAAGCCGGCCATCGCACGCCCGCCGAGGTCGTCGCCGACGTCTATGCCGATGTCGACCGCTCCCTGTGGCCGGCTGCCGAACTGTCGGTGCGGGCGCAGCTGGAGTATCTGGGCGAGCACGGCCTGATCTGATGCGACCCCTTACGGGCGCAGTGGCCGCCCGCGGGCGGCCGACGGTGCCGCCGCACCACGACGAAGGGCCCCGGCTTGCTGCCGGGGCCCTTCGTCGTGGTGCGGTCAGCGTGACCGCTTGGCCAGCCGCTCGACGTCCAGGAGGATCACGGCGCGAGCCTCCAAGCGAAGCCAGCCACGGCCGGCGAAGTCCGCGAGCGCCTTGTTGACGGTCTCACGGGAGGCGCCGACGAGCTGGGCGAGCTCCTCCTGGGTGAGGTCGTGCACGACGTGAATGCCCTCTTCGGACTGCACGCCGAAGCGGCGTGACAGGTCGAGGAGGGCACGCGCCACACGGCCCGGCACATCGGAGAAGACCAGGTCGGACATCTGGTCGTTGGTCTTGCGCAGGCGCCGGGCGACGGCGCGCAGCAGGGCCGTGGCCACCTCGGGGCGGGCGTTCAGCCAGGGCTGAAGGTCGCCGTGGCCCAGGCCGAGCAGCTTGACCTCGGTCAGCGCGGAGGCGGTGGCCGTGCGCGGGCCCGGGTCGAAGAGCGAGAGCTCTCCGATGAGCTCGCCGGGGCCCAGGACGGCGAGCATGTTCTCGCGGCCGTCCGGGGATGTGCGGTGCAGCTTCACCTTGCCCTCGGTGACCACGTACAGGCGGTCGCCGGGGTCCCCTTCGTGGAACAGGGCGTCGCCGCGGGCGAGCGTGACCTCTCCCATCGAGGCGCGCAGCTCGGCCGCCTGCTCGTCATCGAGCGCCGCGAAGAGCGGTGCGCGCCGCAGAACGTCGTCCACGAGATCTCTCCTTGTCGACATGCTCCGGGGGACTGTGGTCCCCATCATGCCGGAATGCAAAACAGTGCGATCAATCACAAGTTTGCCGGACCGGTGCCGCGAGCCGTAAGGCAGGGGGCCGATTGGGGTCACGAATCATGGTGGCCGGGGCGGTTGTCAGTGGGTGGCCTTAGTCTGGCCGAGTGTCCAATACGCCGGTGGGAGCACGGGACTGGGGGGCTGAGTGAGTGAGCGCCGAGGGTGATTCCGCTGTGGGCGAACACCCGTCCACCGATACGGCGGATGCGGATAAAAGTAACGAATCCCCCTCCAGGGTGATGGCGGCCGTTCGGCAGTTGCCGCGACGGTCCGGCGCGTCGCGGTCCGCGGCGGGAGAGGCGCTACCCCCGACGGACGAGCCCGGGATACGGGCAGACGCAACCGCTGAGACCTCCGTATCGAAGAGCCCGGTAGGCAAGACCTCGGCAGGGAAGAAGATCGCCGTGAAGGAAACCCCCGCGCAGCCGGCGGCCAAGAAGGCCGTCAAGAAGCCCGCAGCCACGACGACCCGCGCCAAGACCGTCGCCAGGAAGGCCGTGACGACGAAGGCCGTGACGACGAAGGACGCCGCGACGAAGAAGGCCGCGACGAAGAAGGCCGCCGTGGCCAAGGCCCCCGCCGCGAAGAAGGCGACGGCCAAGAAGGCGACGGCCGAGAAGGCGACGGCCGAGAAGACGGCGGCCGAGAAGACGGCGGCGAAGAAGGCCGCGACGGCGAAGACCGCCACGGCCGAGGCCGCGGCCAAGAAGGCCGCCCCCGCGAAGAAGGCCCCCGCCCGCAAGCCCGAGTCGCGGGCCGCCATGGTGCGGCGGGCGCGCCGGATCAACCGGGAGCTGGCCGAGCTGTATCCGTACGCCCACCCCGAGCTGGACTTCACCAACTCCTTCGAGCTGCTGGTCGCCACGGTGCTCTCCGCGCAGACCACCGATCTGCGGGTCAACCAGACCACCCCGCGGCTGTTCGCGGTCTGCCCGACGCCCGAGGACATGGCCGCCATGGATCCCGAGCGGCTGGAGGAGCTGATCCGGCCCACCGGCTTCTTCCGGGCCAAGACGAAGTCGCTGCTCGGGCTGTCGGCGGCGCTGCGCGACCGCTTCGACGGCAAGGTGCCCGGCCGCCTGGAGGACCTCGTCACGCTCCCCGGCGTCGGCCGCAAGACCGCCAACGTCGTGCTGGGCAACGCCTTCGGGGTCCCGGGGATCACCGTGGACACGCACTTCGGTCGCCTGGCGCGCCGATTCGGCTGGACCACCCAGGAAGACGCGGAGAAGGTCGAGGCGGACGTCGCCGCGATCTTCCCCAAGAGCGAGTGGACGATGCTCTCGCACCGCGTCGTCTTCCACGGCCGCCGGGTCTGCCACTCCCGTAAGCCCGCCTGCGGCGCCTGCCCCATCGCCCCGCTGTGCCCGGCGTACGGCGAGGGCGAGACGGACCCGGAGAAGGCGAAGAAACTGCTGAAGTACGAGCTGGGCGGCCGGCCGGGGCAGCGGCTGAAGCCGCCGGCCGACTATCCGGGGCAGCCCGCGCCCCCGATGACGGCTCCATGACGAAAGCCGCGGTGAGCACCGCGTGACCCCGGAAGGGGACCGACCGCAGATGCCAGGGCCTGAGGGGGCGCGTATGACGAGTGCACGGGAGCAGTACGGCGAGGAGGCCGAGACCCGGAAGGGTACGGCGTACGGCCGGGAGGTGACCGTCACGGCAGACGGCCTGCCGGAGTGGCTGGCCCCGGTGGCCCGGGCGGCCGCCACGGTCGAGCCGCGGCAGCTCAGCCGCTTCCTGCCGCCCGAGAGCGGCGGTCGGCAGTCGGCGGTGCTGATCCTCTTCGGCCAGGGCCCGCGCGGGCCCGAGCTGCTGCTCCTGGAGCGGGCCGGCACGCTGCGCTCGCATGCCGGCCAGCCCTCCTTCCCCGGGGGCGCGCTCGACCCGGAGGACGGCGATCCCGAGGGCCGTGGCCCGGTGCGGGCGGCGCTGCGCGAGGCGCAGGAGGAGACCGGTCTGGATCCGGCCGGTGTCCAGGTCTTCGGCGTGCTGCCGCGGCTCTACATCCCGGTCAGCGGCTTCGTCGTGACGCCCGTTCTGGGCTGGTGGCGCGAGCCCAGTCCGGTGGGCGCGGTGGATCAGGCGGAGACCGCTCGGGTCTTCACGGTGCCGGTGGCGGATCTCACGGACCCCGGCCACCGGGTCACCTCCCGGCACCCCAGCGGTCATGTCGGCCCGGCCTTCCTCGTCGAGAACGCCCTGGTCTGGGGCTTTACGGCCGGTGTCATCGACCGGCTGCTGCATTACGCGGGCTGGGAGATTCCGTGGGACCGTGACAAGCACGTCCCGCTCGACTGGCGCGCGTGAGACGGTGTCCGGCGTGAACGTCCTGGACATCCTGCTGCTGGTCGCCGCCGTGTGGTTCGCGATCGTCGGCTATCGGCAAGGCTTTGTCGTCGGCATCCTGTCCGTGATGGGCTTCCTCGGAGGCGGCCTGATCGCGGTCTATCTGCTGCCGGTGATCTGGAACGAGATCACCGGTGACGCGACGCCCGGCACCTTCGCGGCCGTCGCGGCGGTCGCCATCGTGATCGTGTGCGCTTCGGTGGGGCAGGCCCTCACCACCCACCTGGGCAACAAACTGCGCCGCCACATCACCTGGTCACCGGCGCGGGCGTTGGACGCGACCGGCGGCGCGCTGGTCAACGTCCTGGCGATGCTGCTGGTCGCCTGGCTGATCGGCTCCGCCCTGGCGGGCACGTCCCTGCCGACGCTCGGCAAGGAGGTGCGCAACTCCAAGGTGCTGCTGGGCGTCTCCCGGGTGATGCCCCAGGCGGCGAACACCTGGTTCGCGGACTTCTCCGCCGCGCTCGCGCAGAACGGCTTCCCGCAGGTCTTCACGCCGTTCTCCAACGAGCCGATCACGAATGTGCCGGCGCCCGATCCCGCGCTGGCCAGCAGCCCGGTGGCGGAGCGGGCCAGGCGAAGCATCGTCAAGGTCGTCGGCACGGCGCCCAGTTGCGGGAAGGTCCTCGAGGGCAGCGGATTCGTCTTCGGAAGGCACCGCGTCATGACGAATGCGCATGTCGTCGGCGGCGTCACCCGGCCGACCGTCCAGGTGGGCGGCGAGGGGCAGCAGTACGAAGCCCGTGTGGTGCTCTACGACTGGCAGCGCGATATCGCGGTCCTGGACGTGCCCTCGCTGGATGCCCCCGCGCTGAGGTTCTCCGGCACGGGCGCGAGCAGCGGCAAGAGCGCCATCGTCGCCGGCTTCCCGGAGAACGGCGGCTACGACGTCCGCGCGGCCCGCATCCGCGGGCGGATCCAGGCCAACGGCCCGGACATCTATCACCGCGGCACGGTCGCCAGGGACGTCTACTCGCTCTACGCCACGGTCCGGCAGGGCAACTCCGGCGGCCCGCTGCTCACCCCCAAGGGCGAGGTCTACGGCGTCGTCTTCGCCAAGTCGCTCGACGACTCCCGCACCGGCTACGCGCTGACCGCCGACGAGGTCCGCGAGGACGTCACCAAGGGGCGTACGGCCGTGCGGCAGGTCAACAGCCAGGGCTGCGCGATCTGAGGCAGGCGGGGCGCGAGCGGCGCGGGGAATCGAGGTTTCCCGCGCCGGGCGCTGCCGGAAGCCGCGTCAGGAGGCGCGGCGGCTCAGCTTCGGGGATGCCGGAGGCGTGCGCTCATCCAGCGCGCTCTGCGGCGCAGGATGCGCGGAATGCCCATCGGGTGCTCGGGACCGGGGGAGCCGCCGGAACCGAGGTCCGGAGTTTCCCTCTCCCGAGTGCCCACTGCAGCGGCACTGCTGCGGCGGTTGCGTGCCACGTCACGGTAGTCGTGCGTCCAGCCCATACTCACGAGACTGCCCGTGGCCCAGGGTCCGTAACCGCTCCGGGAGCCGCCAATTGGCCTATGCGCCAGGCAATTGGCTGTTCGTCACACGAAAGTTCGACGCCGCTGGGAGCGGGCCTCGCCGGGCGTCTCCCGAAGCGCCCGCAGGCCGGTGATCGGCGTCCGTTCACCGGGTCCGACGGCCCGGTGCGACGGCATCCGACGGCCGGTCTCAGCGGTCCGGTTCGGGGTCCTTCAGCCAGTTGATCAGTTCCGTCGAGAAGGCCACCGGATCCTCCTCGTGCGGGAAGTGACCCAGGCCGTCGAAGAGCCGCCAGCGGTAGGGGGCCTCGACGTACTCGCCGGAGCCCGCCGCGCTGCGGGTGCGCATCACCGGGTCGAGGGAGCCGTGCAGATGCAGCGTCGGGACCCGTACCGGCATCTTCATGCGGCGGTTGAACTGGATGCCGTCCGGGCGGGCCAGCGACCGCACCATCCAGCGGTACGGCTCGATCGAGCAGTGCGCCGTCGAGGGGATGCTCATCGCCCGCTGATAGACCGCGATGGCGTCGTCCTCGGGCAGCCGGGGCCCGGACCAGTCGCGGATCATGCGGCCGACCAGCGCCGCGTCGTCCGCGGTCAGTCGGCGTTCCGGCAGCCAGGGCCGCTGGAAGCTCCAGATGTGTGAGCTGCGGGCGCTCTGACGGACGTCGGCGAGCATCGCCGAGCGCCAGCGCCGCGGGTGCGGCATCGAGGACACCGCGAGCCGGCGCACCAGCTTGGGCCGCATCACGGCCGCCGTCCAGGCCAGATAGCCGCCCAGGTCGTGCCCGACGAGCGCGGCGTCCGGTTCGCCCAATGACCGTACGACGCCCGTGATGTCGAGGGCGAGGTTCGCGGGGTCGTAGCCGCGCGGGGTGCGGTCGCTGCCGCCGACGCCGCGCAGGTCCATCGCGACGGCCCTGAAGCCCGCGTCGGCCAGTGCGGGGAGCTGGTGGCGCCAGGTCCACCAGAACTGCGGGAAGCCGTGCAGCAGCAGCACCAGGGGCCCGTCGCCCATCTCGGCGATGTGGAAGCGTGCGCCGTTCGCCGCGACGTCCCGGTGCGTCACCTCTTTCCCGCCGGGGACGTCGAGACGTACGACCGAGGCGGTGCTGTCAGGGGCTGTCATACCGACGAGCGTGTCACAGACTCCAGGACCGGGTGGTCCGCGGGCGCGACGCGCGGGTGCGGCTTGGCCTTCTGCAGTACGGCCGCGGTCTGCTTGGCGGAGTTGATGGACCGCTCCGGCTTCTTGATCTTCTTCATCTTGGCGATCGCGATGAGGGACAGCAGTCCGGCGAGCACCAGGAAGGCGCCGCCCACGATCAGGAAGGACCAGGCCAGCCCGAGGCCGAGGTTGTGGATGCCGTACGCCGCCGCGAAGCTGAGCACCGGCAGGGCGAACAGCGCCAGCGCGCCCGCCACCATGAACGCGGCGCTGCCGATACCGGCCCGCTTGGCGTCCTGCCGGAACTCCGCCTTGGCCAGCGCGATCTCGTCGTGCACCAGTGCGGACATCTCGGCGGTGGCCGTGGCCACCAGCTGTCCGAGGCTGCGGTCCGTGCTGCCGTCGGCTGCGCTCATCGCCGTCTCCCTCATCATCTTCACCCGGATTGCCAAGCCTCTCAGATCATGCCGGACCATCGTCTCCGGCGGGTGCCTCGGCGGCTACTTCGGCAAGGCGGCGGTGTTCGGCGGCCTTTGCCTCGAGAATCGCGGCCATCCGCAGGTGGTACTCGGGCTTGTCGATCTCGTAGATGTCGGGGATGCCGTCCTGGTCCTCGTCGCGCTCCTCCTCCTCGCACAGCTGCTTGTACTTGGTGTTGCGGACCTTGAGCAGGACGCCCGCGAAGACGGCGGCGAGCAGCGAGCCGATCAGCACCGACGCCTTGATCTCGGCGGCCAGCGCGAGGTCTTCGGAGAACGCCAGCTCGCCGATGAGCAGGGAGACCGTGAAGCCGATACCGGCGAGTGCGGCGACGGCGAAGACGTCCGGCCACTTCAGGTCCGGGTTCAGTTCCGCCTTGGTGAAGCGGGCGGTGGCCCAGGTGCCGCCGAAGACGCCCAAAGCCTTGCCGACTATCAGGCCGAGGACGACGCCGAGCGTCTCGGGCCGGGTGAAGACCTCGTGGACCGCGCCGCCGGAAACGGACACACCGGCGGAGAAGAGCGCGAAGAGCGGGACCGCGAGGCCCGCCGAGAGGGGGCGGACCAGGTGCTCGATGTGCTCGCCGGGGGACCGGGTCTCGCCGTCGCGACGGTGGCAGCGCAGCATCAGGCCCATGGCGACGCCCGCGATGGTGGCGTGCACCCCGCTGTTCTCCATCAGGCCCCAGATGACCAGCGCGAGCGGGACGTAGATGTACCAGCCGCGGACGCCCTTGCGGAGCAGCAGATAGAAGGCCACCAGGCCGACGACGGCGAGGCCGAGCGCCAGAAAGTCGATCTTCGAGGTGAAGAAGATTGCGATGATCAGGATCGCGAAGAGGTCGTCGACGACGGCCAGGGTGAGCAGGAAGGCGCGCAGCGCGGACGGCAGGGACGTGCCGAGGACGGCGAGGACGGCGAGCGCGAAGGCGATGTCCGTGGCGGTGGGGACCGCCCAGCCCTGCAGCGAACCGCCGCCGATGCCGTTGACGGCGGCGTAGACGATCGCGGGCATCGCCATGCCGCAGAGCGCGGCGACGACCGGCAGGGCGGCGGCCTTGGGGTCGCGCAGCTCGCCGGCGACCAGTTCGCGCTTGAGCTCGATGCCGGCGACGAAGAAGAAGAGCGCGAGCAGGCCGTTGGCGGCCCAGTGCTGGACGGACAGGTCCAGGCCCAGCGAGGCGGGGCCGAGGTGGAAACCACGGATCGCCGCGTAGCTGCCGCTCAGGGTGTTCGCCCAGATCAGAGCCGCTACGGCGGCGACGAGAAGGAGGACCCCGCCGACCGTCTCGGCGCGCAGTGCGTCCGCTATGAAGTTCCGCTCCGGCAGGGGCATCCGGCCGAGGAAGGGGGAACGGCGGGGGGTGGGGGCGCTCACGGGATGACCTCCGGTCACTTCGGCAGCTGTGTACGGCTGTTGCAGTTGCCGACCAGACTTCCCGGCGCACCCTGTGATTCTTGGCGTGTCATTGACGCACGCACTACTTTACCGGGCGGGTGCAAGGAGCTATCCGGCGCCCCCACTTTACGGGCAAATCGGGCGTCTGGCCGCCCGGGCGCATGCCGAAGGGGGGCACCGGCCGCGTCGGCCGGTGCCCCCCTTCGGGGCGGGTCCGGCTCAGTCCTCGGCGGGCGCGCTCGGCAGCTTCGCCTGGATCAGGTCCATGACCGAGGAGTCGGTGAGCGTCGTGACGTCACCGAGGTCGCGGTTCTCGGCCACATCGCGCAGCAGTCGCCGCATGATCTTGCCGGAGCGGGTCTTGGGCAGCTCCGCGACCGGCATGATCCGCTTGGGCTTGGCGATCGGACCGAGCTGCTGGGCGACATGCGCCCGCAGCGCCTCGACCAGGCCCTCGTCCTCGGCGGTGGCGCCGCCACGCAGGATGACGAAGGCGCAGATGGCCTGGGTGGTCTGCGGGTCGGTGGCGCCCACCACGGCGGCCTCGGCCACCTTGGGGTGCGAGACCAGTGCCGACTCCACCTCGGTGGTGGAGATGTTGTGGCCGGAGACCAGCATCACGTCGTCCACCCGGCCCAGCAGCCAGATGTCGCCGTCGTCGTCCTTCTTGGCGCCGTCGCCCGCGAAGTACTTGCCCTCGAAGCGGGACCAGTACGTGTCCAGGTAGCGCTGGTCGTCGCCCCAGATCGTGCGCAGCATCGCCGGCCACGGCTCGGTCAGGACGAGGTAGCCGCCGGCGCCGTCCGGGACCTCGCGGGCGTCGTCGTCCACCACGGTCGCCGCGATGCCGGGCAGCGGCACCTGTGCCGAGCCGGGCTTGGTCTCCGTGACGCCCGGCAGCGGGCTGAGCATCATGGCGCCGGTCTCGGTCTGCCACCAGGTGTCGACGATCGGCGTGGCATCGGCGCCGATGTGCTTGCGATACCACATCCACGCCTCGGGGTTGATCGGCTCACCGACCGACCCGAGGACCCGCAGCGAGGACAGGTCGAACTTCGCCGGGATGTCGTCGCCCCACTTCATGCAGGCGCGGATCGCGGTCGGCGCGGTGTAGAGGATCGTGACGCCGTACTTCTGCACGATCTCCCACCAGCGGCCCTGGTGCGGGGTGTCCGGCGTGCCTTCGTAGAGCACCTCGGTCGCGCCGTTGGCGAGCGGGCCGTAGGCGATGTACGAGTGGCCGGTCACCCAGCCGACGTCGGCGGTGCACCAGAAGACGTCGGTCTCGGGCTTGAGGTCGAAGACGGCGTGGTGGGTGTACGCGACCTGGGTGAGGTAGCCGCCGGTGGTGTGCAGGATGCCCTTGGGCTTACCCGTTGTGCCCGAGGTGTAGAGGATGAACAGGGGGTGCTCGGCGTCGAACGCCTCGGGCGTGTGCGTCTCGCTCTGCCGCTCGACCAGCTCGTGCCACCACACGTCACGGCCCTCGTGCCAGGCGACGTCCTCCTGGCCCGTGCGGCGCACGACCAGCACGCTGCGGACGTTCTCCGTGCCGGGCCTGGTCAGCGCCTCGTCCACGGCGGGCTTGAGGGCGGACGGCTTGCCGCGGCGGTAGCCGCCGTCGGCGGTGATCACCACGCGGGCGTCGGCGTCGTTGATGCGGGTCGCCAGCGCGTCGGCGGAGAAGCCGCCGAAGACGACGGAGTGCGGGGCGCCGAGGCGCGCGCAGGCCAGCATGGCGATGACCGTCTCGGGGATCATCGGCATGTAGATGGCGACCCGGTCGCCGGTCTGCACGCCCAGCTCGATCAGCGCGTTGGCGGCCTTGGAGACCTCGCGCTGGAGCTCGGCGTAGGTGAGGGCGCGGGTGTCGCCGCCCTCCCCCTCGAAGTGGATGGCGACCCGGTCGCCCAGGCCGTTCTCCACATGGCGGTCCACGCAGTTGTACGCGACGTTGAGCTTGCCGTCGGCGAACCACTTCGCGAAGGGCGCGTTGGACCAGTCGAGTGTCTCGGTGGGCTCGACCGCCCAGTCGAGGCGCTTGGCCTGCTCGGCCCAGAAGCCCAGCCGGTCCGCCGCGGCCTGTTCGTACGCTGCCGCGGTGACGTTGGCATGCGCGGCCAGCTCGGCGGGCGGCGCGAACCGCCGTTCCTCCTTGAGCAGGTTGGCCAGGCTTTCTTTGCTCACGTCTTCTCCCAATCCCAGGGCGTCCGGTGTGTCCCGGGTCATAGCTCATCAGCCCATACCCGGCCGTGACAAGGCCTGTGGAAAAATATTGGTTTAGACCTTTCAATACACGCCTCTTTTGAGGGCCGTTCGGACCAGCGGCGCAGGTCAGGCCGTGACCTGCGCCGGTTCGCCGTGGACCGCGGAGAACCGTGCGGTGGCCTCGTCGAGGACATAGGCCTGCGCCTCACCGACGTGGAAATACATGCCGTGCAGCGCGAGCGAGCCCTCCGCCACCCTGCGGGCCACGCACGGGTGGGCCCGCAGGTGGTCGAGCTGCTGCAGGACGTTGACGAGGGCCAGCCGCTCCTGCTCGTCGGTCACCGGCCGGTTGTCGATGGCGACTTCGCCCCGGCCCAGCCGTCCGATCCGCCGCATACGGGACAGGCTCGGGCGGCCGTGCCGCAGCCATCGGGCGAGCGGTGTCTGTTCGTCCTCGTCCGCGTCCGGCGTGGTGGAGGCCAGCAGTGCCCCCATCGCGCCGCACCCGGAGTGCCCGCACACCGTGATCGAACCGACGCGCAGCACCTCCACCGCGTACTCGATCGCCGCCGCGACCGAGTCGCAAGAGGTGTCCGAGCCCGGCGGCGGCATCAGGTTGCCGACATTGCGGACGGTGAACAGATCGCCCGGACCGCTGGACGTGATCATGCTCGTGACCAGGCGGGAGTCCGCGCAGGTCAGGAAGAGCTGGGTGGGCCGCTGGCCCTCGCGCGCCAGCCGGGCCAGCTCTTCGCGCACCAGCGGTGCCGTATGGCGCTGGAATGCGCTCACCCCGCCCAGCAGTTGGCTCCCGCTGCTCTGCGGCACCGACTCGGCGGTGGGGGCGGGCCGGGTGCAGTGGTGGTTGCGCCAAGGCGTCCACGGGCGGCAGGAGTGCGCGCTGGCGGGTTCGGCGATCGGACGGCCCGAACGGCCGCCCAGGGTGACCCAGCCGCCGTGTGCCCGGTGCCCGGCGGACCAGGACCGCAGCGCCTCGTAGGCGGCGTGGTCCATGAACGAACCGCACAGCTCGACCACGACGTTGGCGCGCGCCGGTACCAGCGCGAGCGCCCGGGTCAGCCGCGGCACCGCCAGGAACGTGAGCTGCCCGCTGACCCGCACCCGGTGGCAGTCGGCCTCCTCGGTCACCGCGATACGGGTGTGGGTGAGCCGGCGCAGCGCCAGGAACACCGAGACCGCGACGCCCGCCGCCACGCCCTGCAGTACGCCGAACAGCACGACCGCGCCCAAGGTGGCCGCGTACACCGGGAACTCCCGGTGCCGCTGCACATGGCGAATGTGCGCGAAGCTGACCATCCGTACGCCGACCACCATCACCAGGGCGGCGAGCGAGGCCAGCGGGATCAGCTCCAGCGTCCCGGCCAGCAGGCCCGCGCAGAGCAGTACCCAGAAGCCGTGCAGCACGGTGGCGCGCCGGGTGGCGGCGCCCGCCCGCACATTCGCCGAGCCGCGCATGGCGCCCCCGGAGACCGGCATGCCGCCCAGCAGCCCGGAGACGGCGTTGGCGACGCCCTGGCCGGCCAGCTCGCGATTGAGCTTCGAGCGGCCCTGGGGGGTACCGGGCCGCTCGGCCGCGATGCGGTCCACCGCCACCGCGGACAGCAACGACTCCATGCTGGCCACCAGGGTGACGGTCAGTACCGCGGCGGCGGCCGCGGGCCAGGAGGCGTCCGGCAGTGCGGGCAGTTCGGGCAGCCGCCAGGACGGCAGGTCCACGCGTGGTACCGCCGTGCCGGCACTGACGGCCGTGGCGGCGAGGACGGCGGCCAGCGGGGCCGGCGCCAGCCGCGCCCAGCGTCCGCCGCGGCCGGGCAGGTGCTTCCAGCCGGCCAGTACGGCGACGGTGACGGCGCCGATCAGCAGCGCGGCGGCGTGCGGATGCTCCAACTGGCGGGGCAGTGCGGCGACGTTGTCGAGTGCCGAGCTGTCGGGGGTGCCACCGAGCACCACATGGAGCTGGCCGACGGCGATCGTGACGCCGATCCCGGCCAGCATGCCGTGCACGATCGCCGGGCTGACGGCCAGCGCCGCGCGGGCCACCCGCAGCGCCCCCAGGGCGATCTGGGTGAGACCGGCGAGGACGGTGACGGCGCAGGTGGCGCGCCAGCCGTAGCGCTGGACGAGGTCGGCGGTGACCACCAGCAGGCCGGTGGCCGCGCCGCTGACCTGGAGCGGGGCGCCGCCCAGCAGCCCGGCGACGAGGCCGCCGACGGCCGCGGCCACCAGGCCGGCCTGAGGCGGGGCGCCGGTCGCCAGTGCGATGCCGAGGGACAGCGGAACGGCGAGCAGAAAGACCACGACCGAGGCGGAGAGGTCCCGGCGCAGTGCTCCTGGGCCCGCCTCCTCGGCGCGTGGTTCGGGTACCGGAGCCCTACGGCTCCCGGGCGGGATCTCGGTGGGGTGCGGTGCACGCGGCATGGGCGGCGGCGACTTCTCGATCTGCGACATTCCCGTCTCCTCCGGGGCGACGCGGTCGCGCGGGGCGCGATCGTGGGCGGCGGTGTACTGCGGCGGGACGCGAGCGGCCGGACCTCGCGGTGGGCGACGGTCCGGCAACTCTCAAGCAGCGGTAAATGGATCGTAATGACGTGTAAAGAAAAAGAGAAGCCTTTTCGGGCATATGGGCCGGCCGTTCCCTCTGTCAGGTGAATCTGACGCCTGGAAGGATGCCTTTTCTTCGCGTTTCTTGGCTTTCATCTCACTTCCGGGTAGATCTTCCTATTAATCACTCGAAGGGTGCTGCGGCACCGGGGAATGAGGTGAGTCGAATGGAGGCGCCGGCGAAGGTGACGGCAGGAATAGCCGCGGCCGTGGCGCTCGCCGCGATAGCCGGCTGCGGCGGGGCGATGCACGGCAACCCGCCGCAGAACGCCAGGAAGGGGCGGGTCGCGCCGCACGCCCCCACGCAGACGGTGCACCTCATAGGCGACGGCTCCACCGCGTACACCGGTGAGCAGCCGAACCAGCCCACCCCCGTGCGCCTCGAGCCGGGCAAACGGCCCCCGCAGTTCGTCGTCTTCTCCTGGGACGGTGCGGGCGAGGACGGCCAGAAGCTCTTCTCGCACTTCCGGGCCGTCGGCAGGAAGTACCAGGCGGCCATGACGTTCTTCCTCAGCGGCGTCTATCTGCTCCCCGAGGGCAAGCGGGAGCTGTACGCCCCGCCCCGCCACGCCGTCGGCACCTCGGCGATCGGCTTCAACGATGTCGGGGGCATCCGCGACACCGTGACGCAGATGCGCGGTGCCTGGCAGGAAGGCCACGAGATGGGCACGCACTTCAACGGCCACTTCTGCGGCCGCCGGGGGGTCGGCTCCTGGACGTCGGACGAGTGGGTCAGCGAGATCGAGCAGGCCGAGGGGTTCGTCAAGAACTGGAAGACCAACGCCGGCCTGCAGTCCGAGGAGCCGCTGCCGTTCGACTACTCCAAGGAGCTGGTCGGCGGGCGGGCGCCGTGCCTCGAGGGGCAGCGCAATCTCATACCCGCGGCCCGGGAGATGGGCTTCCGCTACGACGCCAGTTCGTCCGGGGGGCTGCAGATCTGGCCACGGAAGACCGGGGGCATCTGGGATTTCCCGCTGCAGGAGATACCCCTTCCCGGTCGGCACTTCGAGACCCTCTCGATGGACTACAACTTCCTCGCCAATCAGTCCGGCACCACCCACGGCACTCGCGCCCTGCACGCCGTCTGGGGCAAGCAGATGCTGGCCGGCGTGATGCAGGGCTTCGAGCGCGCCTACCGCGGCAATCGCGCACCGCTGTTCATCGGCGACCACTTCGAGTCCTGGAACGGCGGCACCTACATGGCGGCCGTCGAGGAGGCCATCAAGGCCATCTGCCCGAAGAAGGGCGTGCGGTGCGTCAGTTTCAAGCAGCTGGCCGACTGGCTGGACGCGCAGCAGCCCGAGGTGCTGGCCCGACTGCAGGAACTGTCGGTCGGTGAGTCACCCCGGGACGGCTGGGCCGCCCATCTTTCCGACGCCCCCGACGGCGTTCCCCACGCACCGGCGGACAGGCCGGGCGGACCGGTGCTGCCCGCCGGTGCGGACGTGCGGATCAGGCCGGCTGTGGAGTAGCCGCCGCCTCCAGCAGGACGAAGGCGGGGTCGACCTGGGCCGCGAGGTCGGCCCCGGTCTTGGCGTTGCCCCAGCTCTCCGCGTTCTTGAGGTGGAAGTGCACCATCTGGCGGGTGTAGCGCTCCCAGTCGCGACGCTCGTACGACGCGTCCGCCGCGCTGTGCAGGGTCTCCAGGGCACGGCGGTTGGCCTCCTCCAGCTGCGCGAAGGGGGACGGGCGGCCCTTCTCCATGGCGCGTACCCAGTCGGAGTGCCCGACGGTCACCAGCAGGTCGTCGCCCACCTCGGCGCGCAGATAGGCCAGGTCGTCCGAACCCTGCACCTTGTTGCCCACCACCTTCAGGGGAACGCCGAAGTCCCGGGCGTACTCCTTGTACTGGCGGTAGACGGCGATGCCCTTGCGCGTCGGCTCGGCCACCAGGAAGGTCATGTCGAAGCGGGTGAACATCCCGGAGGCGAAGGAGTCCGAACCGGCCGTCATGTCGACGACGACATACTCCTCGCGGCCGTCCACCAGGTGGTTGAGGCACAGCTCCACCGCGCCGACCTTGGAGTGATAGCAGGCCACACCCAGATCGGACTCGGTGAACGGGCCGGTGGCCATCAGCCGCACGGCGGCGTCGTCCAGTGGCACCGTGCGGGCGCAGGCGTCGTAGACGGGGTTGTCCTCGCAGACCCGCAGCAAGCGGGAACCCTCGCCGGGCGGGGTTGTCTTGATCATCGTCTCCGCGGAGGGGAGCCGGGGGTTGCTGCCGCGCAAGTAGTCCTTGATCAGCGGGAGATGGGCGCCCATCGCGGGGAGCGCGGCCGAGGCCGCCTCCTCCAGGCCGAGGGCGGCTCCCAGGTGCTGGTTGATGTCGGCGTCCACGGCGATCACGGTCAGCCGGGCCGCGGCGAGGTGGCGGATGAACAGGGAGGACAGCGTGGTCTTGCCACTGCCGCCCTTGCCCACGAAAGCGATCTTCATGTTCACCAAGGGTAATCGTAGTATCGCGGTGAGTGAGAGCGTTGCGTGAAGAAGACCACTCCTTCGAGGGGTGTGCCCTGGTGATGCGTAGGGTCGTACCCATGGCAGCAAACTCCCGGGGCTCGACCCCCGCACCCCCGAATGCGAGCGCCGACCCGCTCGTCGCCCTGGCGTCGCTCCCGGGGGTCGCCGAGGCGGTGGACTCCGTGCGCAAGGGAGTCGACCGGGTCTACGGGCACCGGATCATGCGACGGCGCAGCAATGAGGTCACCGCCGAGGCGGCGCTGCGCGGGGCGCGGGGTTCCGCGGCGCTCGCGGGGGCCGACTGGGCGCTCGAAGAGGTCCGGCGGCGCACCGACTTCGGTGTGGGCGGCGAGCCGCGGACGGTCGGTGCCGCGCTGCGGCTGACCACCGAGGCCGGGCAGCTGCTGAGCGTGTGGCGGCAGTCGCCGCTGCGGGTGCTGGCCCGGCTCCATTTGGTGGCGGCCGGCGGCGAGGCGGCGGACGAGACGGTGGGGCGGCCTCGACTGGCGGCCGAACCGGTGGACGAGCCGCTCATCGAGCTCGCGCTGCCCGATGCCGACGAGGTGGCGGGGCGGCTGGACGGTCTGGCGCGGTTGCTCCTGGCCGGCAGCGAGGCCCCGGCTCTGGTGACGGCGGCGGTGGTGCACGGTGAGCTGCTGGCGCTGCGGCCGTTCGGCTCGTGCAACGGGCTGGTCGCGCGGGCGGCCGAGCGGATCGTGCTGGTGGGCAGCGGGCTGGACCCGAAGGCCATCTGCCCGGCCGAGATGGGGCACGCGGAACTGGGGCGCGCGGCGTATGTCGCGGCCCTGGAGGGCTATGTCTCGGGGGCCCCGGAAGGCGTCGCGGCCTGGATCGCGCACTGTGGCCGTGCGGTGGATCTGGGGTCGCGGGAGAGCACCGCGGTATGTGAGGCGCTGCAGCGCGGCGCGGCCTGATCGGCGAAGCGCGGCCTGATCGGCGAAGGGGCGACGGTCTTACGGACGCGCCCGCGTCCGCGCCGGACGGGCGCGAACCGGACAACTCCCTTTCCCCGGACAAGGGTTGCGGCGGTACCCGTTGCTACGTGGTACCGCCGCTGGCATGTCCGTCGCGTGACCATGCGTGCACGATGTTTGCCGATCAGGTCGGAAACTTTGTCCGTTACCTGGTGCGGCTGGCCCGTAATCGACGGGTCGGCGTCGCGTGGGTGCCCGACTTTCATGCATCGGTCCGTGGGCCTTGCTGCGTTTCAGGTAGTCCTCTCGGATGTCCTTGGTCTCGCGGGCCGTTAATTCCTTTGTACTCCTGATGCGAGGCAAGCGGAACCCCAGGTATCAGATATTTACGTTTGGCCTCAAATACGTGCAATGCGGGCAAGGCTCCGGGGGGTCGTCCGGCGGCGGCTCGCATACCAGACCAGCCCGGCGGTGGCGGCCGCGGCGCCCACCGCGGCGATGGCGGCGAGCGCCGGGCGCGAGGGCAACGACAGTGCAGGCAGTCGCTGCTTGAGCGGCACCGGCCGGTTGAACGACAGCACCGGCCAGTCGCGTGCGGCCGCCTCTCGGCGCAGCGCCCGGTCCGGGTTGACGGCGAAGGGGTGGCCGACCGCCTCCAGCATCGGGACGTCGGTCGCCGAGTCGCTGTAGGCGTAGCAGCGCTCCAGGTCGTATCCCTCGGACTCGGCGAGATCCCGGACGGCCTGCGCCTTGGTCGGGCCGTAGGCGTAGTACTCCACCTCCCCGGTGAAGCGGCCGTCCTCGCCGACCACCATGCGGGTCGCCACCACCCGGTCGGCGCCCAGGAGTTGGCCGATCGGCTCAACCACCTCGGCGCCCGAGGTGGAGACGATGACGACGTCCCGTCCGGCGGCGTGGTGCTCCTCGATGAGCGAGGCCGCCTCGTCGTAGATGATGGGGTCGATCAGGCGGTGCAGGGTCTCGGCGACGATCTCCCGCACCTGGGCCACGTCCCAGCCCCGGCAGAGCGACGAGAGGTATTCGCGCATTCGCTCCATCTGGTCGTGATCGGCGCCGCCGGCGAGGAACACGAACTGGGCATATGCGGTGCGTAGGACGGCCCGCCGATTGATCAGCCCGCCTTGGTAGAACGACTTGCTGAAGGTCAGCGTGCTCGACTTTGCAATGACGGTCTTGTCCAAGTCGAAGAACGCGGCAGTACGGGGCGTCGAGTGAGGTACGGAGTGGTTTTCCACGGGGCGAGCATAGGGGCCAACCATTCGGCGTAAGGTGCGGCGCGTGGGTTTGCCTGAGAAGGCCCTCGGGTACACCATGGAAGTCACGGATCGTTCGCGACCGTGCTAACACGGTCCGGCTCCTCCCCCCCCCCGAGTCGGCCGTGGGGACGACCCCCGCTCTCCCCCCCGGCGGGGGTCGTCGCATGTCCGGACGCCTTTTGCGTCGCGGCAACCGGATCTCACTCCTCCCCTTCCGTCGCATGGCGGCCCTCGGTGGCGCGGCCCGGTCGTCACTCACCGTAGCTGAAGCGCTGCTCTGTGAAAGCTCTTCTTTGGGCCGGATCTTCTTGTCGGCCTTCGCCCCGCTCTGTGGCCCCAGAAGTGTCGGTTCGTCGCCGGAATAGGTGACAGGGATATTCACAGTCGCGGAGTTGTCCACAGTTTTGGGTCAAGATCCACGGGATTTTCGCGATCGCTGCACCGTAAAAGTCCGCGAGTTCGCGGATGGGCGAGTTGTGTAGCGATAGGGGAACGGAACGTGTCCGGATCCATGACATCCGATCGGCCGGATCGAAGCGAGGAAGAGCGGGGCCTCCCGCTGATCGTCACCCAGGACGAGCGGCTTCTCGACGATCTTCTGCGGCTGTGCGCGGCGGCCGGTGTCCGGCCCGAGGTGGCCCACGGGCCGCCGGTGCGAGGCGGTGCCTGGAAGACGGCACCCTTGGTGATCATCGGCGAGGACTGCGCGGCGCGGTGGCGCGGTCCTGGGCGCCGGGAGGGGGTCGTCCTCGCGGGCCACGACGCCGATGACCCGGCGCTTCTGCGCCGGGCGGTCGCCCTAGGGGCGGAGCGGGTGCTGGCCCTGCCCGACGGCGAGCGCTGGCTGGTCGACCGGATCGCCGACGCGGTCGAGGGAGTGGGGCCGCCGGCCCGCACGGTCGCCGTCGTCGGCGGCTGCGGAGGGGCCGGCGCGAGCACCCTGGCCTGCGCTCTTGCCGTCACGGCGGCCCGCACGGGAGTGCGCACCCTGCTGGTGGACGGCGACCCGCTCGGCGGTGGACTCGATGTCCTGCTGGGCGGCGAGCGGGAGAAGGGCCTGCGGTGGCCCGCCTTCTGCGAATCGCGCGGCCGGGTGGCCGGTGGCGCTCTGGCGGAGTCACTGCCGCGGCTGCACTCCCTGCGCGTACTCAGCTGGGACCGGGGCGGCGCGGGTGCGGCGCCGCCGGCGGCGGCCGTGCGCGCGGTGCTTGCGGCGGCGCGCCGACGGGGCGGGGCCGTGGTGGTGGATCTGCCCCGTCAGGTCGACGACGCGGTGGCGGAGGCGTTGGCGCAGGTGGACGTGGGGTTGCTGGTCGTCCCCGCCGAGCTGCGCGCGGTCGCCGCGGCCCAGCGGGCCGCGGCGGGTGTGCGAGCCGTGCTGGGCGATCTGCGGGTGGTCGCGCGCGGTGTCCCCGGGCCGGACCCGGGGCTGGCCCCGGAAGAGATCGCCCGCCTGCTGGAGCTCCCGTTGGCCGGTGAACTCGCCTGGGAGACGGGACTCTCCGCGGATCTGTCGCGGGACGTGCCGCCCGGGGCACATCCGCGCGGCCCGCTGGCCCGCTTCTGTACGGGCTTCTGGGGACGGGTGACGGCCCCGGGCGACGATCCCGGGGCACCCGGGCCGGGAGTCGGCCGGTCGGCGCGCACCGAGGCCCTGGGCGGTGGGCACCGGTGAGCGAGCAGAACCTGCTGGACGTGGTGCGCAGACGGCTGGCCGAGGCGGGCGCGGAGCCGACCCCGGCCCGGGTGGCAGTGGCCCTGCGGGAGGAGGGGCGGCTCCTGGGGGACGCCGAAGTGCTGGGCGTGGTGGCCGCGTTGCGGTCCGAGATGGTGGGCAGCGGGCCGCTGGAGCCGCTGCTGGCCGCGCCGGATGTGACGGACGTCCTGGTCACGGCGCCGGACGAGGTGTGGGTGGACCGGGGCGGCGGGCTGGAGCGCACGGCGGTGCGCTTCCGGGACGCGGCGGAGGTGCGCCGGCTCGCCCAGCGGCTGGCGGCGGTGGCCGGGCGCCGGCTCGACGACGCCCGCCCGTGGGTGGACGCCCGGCTCCCGGACGGCACCCGGCTGCACGCGGTACTGCCTCCGGTGGCCGTCGCGGGGACCTGCCTGTCCCTGCGGGTGCTCCGGCCTCGGGCCTTCACCCTCGCGGACCTGGTGGCGGCCGGCACGGTGCCCCCCGGCGGCGACCGGTTGCTGACCGCGGTGCTGGCCGCCCGGCTGTCCTTCGTGATCAGCGGCGGTACGGGCTCGGGCAAGACGACGCTGCTCAGCACGCTGCTGGGACTGGTTGCCCCGGACGAGCGGATCGTCCTCGCGGAGGACTCCGCGGAGCTGCGGCCGGACCATCCCCACGTGGTGCGTCTGGAGAGCCGCCCGGCCAACCAGGAGGGCGTCGGCCGCGTGACGCTGCGGGACCTCGTCCGGCAGGCGCTGCGGATGCGGCCGGACCGGCTGGCGGTCGGCGAAGTGCGCGGCGCGGAGGTCACCGACCTGCTGGCGGCCCTGAACACCGGCCATGAGGGCGGCTGCGGCACGGTGCACGCCAATGCCGCCTGCGACGTCCCCGCGCGGCTGGAGGCCCTGGGCTCCACTGCCGGGCTGGACCGCGCGGCCCTGCACAGCCAGTTGGCGGCGGCGCTGTCGGTGGTCCTGCACCTCGTGCGCGACCGGTCCGGGCGGCGGCGGATCGCCGAGATCCATGTTCTGGAGCGCGATCGCGACGGCTTCGTGGTCACTGTGCCGGCCGCGCGCTGGGGACCGGACGGCTTTTGGGAGGCGCCCGGCTGGGCGCGGTTGACGGAGCTCTGCGAGCGGGGAGGCGGGCGGTGAGGGTGGTCGTGGTGCTGGCGGCGGTCCTGGCGGTGCTCTGCGCGGCCGCGGCGGGGTGGTCGGCCGTCGGCGGGCGGGGCGGCCGGGGCCGGCGGGCTCGGGAGCTGTTCGGGAGTCCGCCGGTACGGGCAGCGTGGCGGACCCGCCGGCGGCGCGGCAGCAACTGGAGCCGCGGCCGCATCGGGCGGGAGGTCTGGTGCCTTCCGGCGGGCCTCGGGGTCGGTGTGGCCGGCGGATCCGTGGTGCCGGTGCTCGCCGCGCCGTTCGCCGCGTTTGCCGTCCGCCGGTGGCTGGCCGCCCGCGGCGCGGAGCGCGAGCGGGACCGGCACGAGGCCGCGGTGATCGGGCTGTGCGCCGCGGTGGCGGGCGAGCTGCGGGCCGGACAGCAGCCGGACCGCGCCCTGCTCACGAGCGGCGCGACGGGTCTCGGCGGCCGGGGCGCGGTGGTGCTGGCGGCCGCACGCTACGGCGGTGACGTGCCCCGGGCCTTGCGGGCGGCGGCGCGATTGCCCGGGGCCGACGGACTGACCGGCATGGCGGCCTGCTGGCAGGTCGCGGTGCAGGGCGGCGCAGGGCTGTCCTTCGGGCTGGAGCGGATCGCGGCCGGACTCCGGGCCCGGCGCGACCAACGCGAGGAATTGCGGGCCCAGTTGGCGGGGCCGAGAGCCACGGCTCTGATGCTCGGCCTGCTTCCGGTGGGCGGGCTGCTGATGGGCGGTGCCCTCGGCGCCGACCCGCTGCGGGTGCTGCTGCACACCCCGGCGGGATGGGGGTGCCTGGGGATCGGCGGACTACTGGAGTGGGGCGGCATCGCCTGGACGGCGCGGATCGTCGCCGAGGCGGGCCGGGACAGGGGAATGCGGTGAGTGCGGTGAGTGCAGAAGTTTTCCACAGGGTGGGGATGACGCTGGCGGTCGCGTCGGCTGCGGTGTGGGCGGTCGCGCTGGTGCGTCAGGCGCGCCGCGGACGGCACGCGAGGCGGCGGGCGCACGCGGTGCTGGGTCGTGAACGGCCGTCGACGGGGAGAGCGCGATCGCAGGCGAAGGCGGGCGGGCGGCTGGGGCATCGACTGAAGGAATGGGCGGGGCCGCTGGGTGCGGCGGGCTTCGTGATCATTCTCGTCGATGGCGTGGCCGGTGTCACGGCGGCCCTGGTCGTCGGCTACGGCGCGCATCTGTGGCTGGCGCGGCAACGGGCCGCGGAGGCGGTGCGGTGGAACGAGGCCGGGCTGCGGGCGGAACTGGTGCCGGCAGCGGACCTGTTGGCGGCCACCCTCGCCGCCGGCGCCGGACCACGGGAAGCCGCGGAGGTGGTCGGGCGGTCACTGGAGGGGACCGTCGCCGAGCGGCTGCGCCACGTGGCGGCGGAACTGCGCCTGGGCGGTGAACCTACCGTCGTCTGGCCCCGGTTGGCCGCGCTCCCCGGCGCCGGAGGGCTGGCGCGCTGTATGGAGCGCGCCGGGATATCGGGAGTGCCGGCCGTCGAGTCGGTGGCGCGGATCGCTGCGGAACTCCGTGCGGAGCAGGGCAGAGCGGCGGCCGTGCGGGCCCGGCGGGCGGGGGTGCTGGTCACCCTGCCGCTGTCCGCATGCTTCCTGCCGGCGTTCCTGGCGCTCGGAGTGGCGCCGGTGCTGATCGGCCTGGCGGACGGACTGCTGGGCCACGACTGACCGCAGACAACCGATCGCACAGCGGACCGCAGACAACTGATCACACAACGGACCGCAGACAACTGATCACAGATACGGATTCGAGGGGGTTGGCATGGTGCGACGTCGATGGAGGCGGGTACGCGCCGCGAAGGCGGACCGGGGGATGGCGACGGCCGAGTACGCCGTGTGCACGCTCGCGGCCTGTGCCCTGGCGGCGGTGCTCTACAAGGTGGTGACCAGCGGCAAGGTCGCGGCGCTGCTGCAGGGCGCGTTGGAGAAGGCGATCGGTGTCCAGTTCTGAGGGCGGACGGCGCCACCGGTTCGTCCGCGACGGGGGATTCGCCACTGCGGAGACGGCTGTCGTGCTGCCCGTGCTGGTGGCGGTCGTGGCGGCGCTGCTGTGGGGGCTGATGGCGGTCGGTACCCGGATCGCGTGCGTGGATGCGGCACGGGCCGGGGCGCGGGCGGCGGCGCGGTCGGAACCACCCGCGGCGGTGCTCCGGGCGGCCCGGGGCGCGGCTCCCCGGGCGGCCCGGATCGCGGTGTCGCGGGAGGGCGATCAGGTGCGCGTCCGGGTCGAGGCGCGGTTGCCCGTCCTGGGGCGGCTTACGGCGCAGGTCAGAGGGGAGGCGGTGGCTCTTGCGGAGGAAACGGTGGGGCGGTGACGACGGCTTCGCGACGGTGTGGACGGTCTTCGCGGCGGCGGCGCTGTGCGCGGTGTTCGCGGCCCTGATCGGTGTGGGCCAGGCCGTCACGGCACGGCACCGGGCAGGCGGCGCCGCCGACCTGGCGGCGCTGGCCGCCGCGGACCGCGCCCTCCGGGGGCCGGCCGCCGCCTGCGCGGCAGCGCGTCGGGTGGCCGCGGCGCAGCAGGCCCGCGTGGTGCGCTGCGTCCTGGCCGGGGCGGTGGCCGATGTCGAGGCCGAGGCGGGCCGCAGCCCGTACACCGCGCGGGTGCGGGCCAGGGCCGGGCCGGCCGCCGAGGCCCTGGGCCCGGGCGTGGCAGCGGGCGCGACGCCCGCGCTACGCCCCCTGCGGCGCACCACGCAACAGCTCGCCCAGCAGACGGATGGCGCCCCGCTTGTGCAACGGATCGTTGCCGTTGCCGCACTTCGGGGACTGGATGCACGACGGGCAGCCGGCCTCGCACTCACAGGCGGCGATGGCGCTGCGGGTGGCGGTGAGCCAGTCGGCGGCCGTGTGGAAGGCGCGCTCGGCGAAGCCCGCGCCGCCCGGATGCCCGTCGTAGACGAAGACGGTCGGCAGCAGGGTGTCCGGGTGGAGGGGGACGGAGACGCCGCCGATGTCCCAGCGGTCGCAGGTGGCGAACAGCGGGAGCATGCCGATGGAGGCGTGTTCGGCGGCGTGCAGCGCGCCGCCCAGCTGCTCGGGATTGACGCGCGCGGCGTCGAGTTGGTCCTCGGTGACCGTCCACCACACCGCGCGGGTGCGCAGCGTCCGCGGCGGCAGATCCAGCTTCGTCTCGCCCAGGACCTCGCCGGTGATCAGCTTGCGGCGCAGATAGGAGACGACCTGATGGGTGACCTCGACGGATCCGAAGCAGAGTCGGGCGTCGCCCCAGGGGATCTCGGTGTCGGTTTCGAGCACGGAGACGGCGGTCGTGTCGCGGGCGGTCGTGGAATAGGGCGGGTTGGCCTCCTGGACGAGAGCGACGCCGTCGTCCAGGTCGAGCTGCTTGACCAGATACGTGCGCCCCTGGTGGAGGTGGACGGCGCCGTCGTGGACGGAGGCATGTGCGGCGCCGGCGTCCACGGTGCCCAGCAGCCGTCCGGTGCCGGCCTCGACGACCTGCACCGGGGAGCCGCCCTGGCCCCGGATGTCGGTCAGGTCGGCGGCCCGCTCGCGGCGCGTCCAGTGCCAGGCGGTGGCCCGTCGGCGCAGCAGCGCGGCGGACTCCAGCTGCGGCAGCAGCCCGGCGGTCGCGGGGCCGAAGAGCGGGAAGTCGGCCTCGGTGAGCGGAAGTTCGGCGGCGGCAGCGCACAGGTGCGGGGCGAGGACGTAGGGGTTGTCCGGGTCCAGGACGGTGGACTCGACCGGCTGGTCGAAGAGCGCCTCGGGGTGGTGGACGAGATAGGTGTCCAGCGGATCGTCGCGGGCCACCAGGATGGCGAGGGCCCCCTGCCCGGAGCGCCCCGCCCGGCCGGCCTGCTGCCACAGGGAGGCGCGGGTGCCCGGGTAGCCGGCGATGACCACGGCATCGAGTCCGGAGACGTCCACGCCCAGCTCGAGCGCGGTGGTCGCGGCCAGGCCGAGCAGGTCGCCGCTGTGGAGGGCGCGTTCCAGGGCCCGGCGTTCCTCGGGCAGATAGCCGCCCCGGTAGGCGGCGACCCGAGCGGGCAGCGAGCGGTCCACCTCGGCCAGCCGCTCCTGGGCGATCAGGGCGATCAGCTCGGCGCCGCGCCGCGAGCGTACGAAGGCGACGCTCCGGACGCCCTGGACGGCGAGGTCGGTGAGCAGGTCGGCGGTTTCGGCGGTGGCGGTGCGGCGGACCGGGGCGCCCTGCTCGCCGTGGAGCTCGGTCAGCGGCGGCTCCCACAGCGCGAAGACCAGCTCGCCGCGTGGCGAGGTGTCCTCGGTGATCTCCACCACGGGCAGCCCGGTCAGCCGGGTCGCGGCCTCGCCGGGCTCAGCGGCCGTGGCGGAGGCCAGCAGGAAGACCGGCTCGGCGCCGTAGCGGGCGCAGATCCGCCGCAGCCGGCGCACGACCTGTGCGACGTGCGAGCCGAAGACGCCGCGGTAGGAGTGGCATTCGTCGATCACGACATAGCGCAGTGCGCGCAGGAAGGAGGACCAGCGAGGGTGGGCGGGGAGGATCCCGCGGTGCAGCATGTCGGGGTTGGTCAGGACGTAGTTGCCGTACTGACGCACCCACTCGCGTTCCTCGACCGGGGTGTCACCGTCGTAGACCGCGGGCCGGACAGCGGTGCCCAGGGGGGTGGCCAGTTCGCGTACCGCGCGCCGCTGGTCGGCCGCCAGGGCCTTGGTGGGCGCCAGGTACAGGGCCGTGGCCCCGCGGCCGTTGGGCGCCTCGGAGCCGTCCAGGAGCGTGGAGAGGACCGGCGCGAGGTACGCCAGGGACTTGCCGGAAGCGGTCCCGGTGGCGACGACGACCGACTCGCCGCGCAGTGCGTGTTCGGATGTCCGTGCCTGGTGGGCCCAGGGACGATCGATTCCGGCCGAACGGATGGCGTCGATCACTTCCGGCCGGATCTCTTCGGGCCAGTCGGCATGGCTACCGATGCGCGGGGGCAAGTGCTCCGTATGAGTGATGCGCGCAGCGCGGGTCGCGCCCCGGGCCAGACGGTCGAGAATCATGCCTGGGGAGGGTCGTGCGCCCGCGTCCTGCGGCAGTCGATTGGAGGCCATCGGCACCGAGTGTGTCACCGGACTGACCGACAATGCTGACAAGGCGTCGTGCACGCCTGCCGGTAAGTGATTGAATGCCATCGCGGCTGCCAGATCCGCCCCTACTTCGGTGGGGAGGCCCCAGGGGGGCGACCGCTCGATAGCAAGGTGCTGGAGGATCCGTGGACCTGTCCCTGTCGACCCGGACCGTTGGCGACCGTACGGTCGTCGAGGTCGGTGGCGAGATTGATGTATACACCGCGCCCAAGCTGCGAGAGCAGCTGGTCGAGCTTGTGAACGACGGAAGCTACCACCTCGTGGTGGACATGGAACGTGTCGACTTCCTGGACTCCACGGGGCTCGGCGTTCTGGTCGGCGGGCTCAAGCGGGTGCGTGCCCATGAGGGCTCGCTGCGCCTGGTCTGCAACCAGGAGCGCATTCTCAAGATCTTCCGTATCACCGGTCTGACCAAGGTGTTCCCGATTCACACCTCGGTCGACGAAGCAGTCGCCGCGACTGACTGACGGCTGCGTGGTGCCCCGCGCCCCAGGCGCGGGGAAGGAAGTAGTGGGGGGTACCGGACGTCCAGTCCGGCCCCCTGCGTTGCACGTCCGCATATCGAGGGGGATGGCATGGCCACCGTCGAACTTCGCTTCAGCGCCCTTCCCGAGCACGTCCGGACCGCACGTCTGGTCGCCGCTGCCGTGGCAAGGCGCGCAGGAGTGGACGAGGCCGTGTTGGACGAGGTGCGACTCGCCGTCGGTGAGGCGTGCAGCCGTGCTGTGGGTCTGCATGCCAGCAACGGCATCGGGGCTCCGGTGCGGGTGCTGCTGATCGAGGACGAGAAGAAGTTCTCCATCGAGGTGGGCGACGAGGTTCCGGGCGGACCCGGTCCGGCCGGTGCGCATGCCGAGCAGGCGGCCCAGGGCGGCGCGGAGAGCGAGCCCGAGGGCGAGGACGAGATGGGCCTCGCGGTCATCAGCGGGCTGGTCGACGACGTCGAGGTGACGTCCGGCGAGAGCGGTGGTGTGATCCGGATGAGCTGGCCGACGCCTCAGGTCGCGGTTCTGCCGTAGCGCGGCGGCCGTGCCGTCGGGGGAGCGCGAGCGAGCGTTCCTCGTCCGCAGCCGGCTGGGGCCAACCGCCATGTCGACAATCATCGCAGCCCGGTCGGGCTCGCGCTGATCTCGTTCACGCCGATACCGGCGCTTCTGTTCCACGCGGACACCGGCGCTGTGGTGCTTCTGGCCGTCCGTGCGCCGCTCCCGTGGCGGACTTCCGTGCCGCCGCCGTGCGGACGCGATCTCGGTACGCGAGGGTCGTTGCTGACGGCGGCGTCGGGAGCCACCGACGTCTTCGGCGGGGTTCCGATCCGGACTCGATCCGACGCGGTCTCGCGCTTCTTCGCGGAGCGCGGGGCGTTCCCGGGACACCCGTTCGGCGGTATCCAGGCGAACCAATTTTCTCCGTCGTCACGCGGGACACGCCCGGCGCACGAGCACGCGAAGCGTCTTTGAACAGCGGCGATCAGTACGACAGCGAGATCATCGGCCACCGGTCAGCGAATTCGTCGCTTTCCTCCGTCCGGGCGAATTCTGTGGACGTCATCCTTTTGATCATGGCGGCTACCGGCGAATTCCCTTTGAGGCGCACTGTTTTGATGCCGTGAGGCTCCCTACAATCCGTCCACATCTTGCTCAGGACGCCTGAGCGTGCTTCCGCGCGCCCATGTGCCAAACGTCAAGGAGGACGAATGGCGGGGCCTTACACCCCTCAGTTGCTGGACACCCCCTCATTTCTGGCCGGACCGACGCTGACGTCGGGCAACCGCACCATGGTGCTGGTGATCGCCGTCGTCGCGCTGGCCGCACTGGCCGTCGCGGCGGTGCTGGTCCGCCAAGTGCTCGCGGCCGGTGAGGGAACCGACAGTATGAAGAAGATCGCGGCGGCCGTGCAGGAAGGCGCAAATGCCTACCTGGCCCGGCAGTTGCGAACGCTCGGCGTATTCGCCGTTGTGGTGTTCTTCCTGCTCATGCTGCTGCCCGCGGACGATTGGACGCAGCGCGCGGGACGCAGCGCCTTCTTCTTGATCGGTGCCGGATTCTCGGCGGCCACCGGCTATATCGGCATGTGGCTCGCCGTGCGCAGCAATGTGCGTGTGGCCGCCGCGGCCCGGGAAGCCACGCCGGCCGAAGGCGACACCAAAGAAAAAGATCTTACGGCCGTCTCGCACAAGGCAATGAAGATCGCATTTCGCACGGGTGGCGTCGTCGGCATGTTCACCGTGGGACTCGGCCTGCTCGGCGCGTCCTGCGTGGTGCTCGTGTACGCCGTCGACGCGCCCAAGGTGCTGGAGGGCTTCGGCCTCGGCGCCGCGCTGATCGCGATGTTCATGAGGGTCGGCGGCGGCATCTTCACCAAGGCCGCCGACGTCGGCGCCGACCTCGTCGGCAAGGTGGAGCAGGGCATCCCCGAGGACGACCCGCGCAACGCCGCGACCATCGCGGACAACGTGGGCGACAACGTCGGCGACTGCGCCGGCATGGCGGCCGACCTCTTCGAGTCGTACGCCGTCACGCTGGTCGCCGCGCTCATCCTGGGCACCGCCGCCTTCGGCAACGCCGGACTCGCCTTCCCGCTGCTGGTCCCGGCCATCGGCGTGGTCACCGCGATGATCGGCATCTTCGTCGTCGCGCCCCGGCGCACCGACCGCAGCGGCATGACGGCCATCAACCGCGGCTTCTTCATCTCCGCGGGCATCTCACTGGTCCTGGTGGCCGCCGCGGTGTTCACCTACCTGCCGTCCAGCTACGAGGACCTGAAGGGCGTCACCGACGAGGACATCCTCGGCCATGCCGGTAATCCGCGGGTGCTGGCGCTGGTGGCGGTCGCCATCGGCATTGTGCTCGCCGCCCTGATCCAGCAGCTGACCGGATACTTCACCGAGACCAGCCGGCGGCCCGTGCGGGACATCGGGAAGACGTCGCTGACCGGCCCGGCCACCGTCGTCCTCGCCGGTATCTCCGTCGGCCTGGAGTCGGCGGTCTACTCGGCGGTGCTGATCGGCCTGGCCGTCTACGGGGCGTTCCTGCTGGGCGGTGCGTCCATCATGCTGGCGCTGTTCGCGGTGGCGCTGGCCGGTACGGGCCTGCTGACCACCGTCGGCGTGATCGTGGCGATGGACACCTTCGGCCCGGTCTCCGACAACGCGCAGGGCATCGCCGAGATGTCGGGTGATGTCACCGGTGACGGCGCGAAGGTCCTGACGGACCTGGACGCGGTCGGCAACACCACCAAGGCCATCACCAAGGGCATCGCCATCGCGACGGCCGTGCTGGCCGCGGCCGCGCTGTTCGGCTCGTACCGGGACGCCATCGCCACCGCCGTGCGCGAGGTCGGCGACGCGGCGAGCGGGATGGGGCTCAGCCTGGACATCTCGCAGCCCAACAACCTCGTCGGGCTGGTGCTCGGCGCCTCGGTCGTCTTCCTGTTCTCGGGGCTGGCGATCAACGCCGTGTCGCGGTCGGCGGGCGCGGTGGTCTACGAGGTGCGCCGGCAGTTCCGCGAGCACCCGGGGATCATGGACTACACCGAGACGCCGGAGTACGGGCGGGTCGTCGACATCTGCACCAAGGACGCGCTGCGCGAGCTGGCGACCCCGGGGCTGCTGGCGGTGCTCACCCCGATCCTGGTCGGATTCGCGCTCGGTGTCGGGGCGCTCGGCTCGTTCCTGGCAGGCGCGATCGGTACCGGCACCCTGATGGCGGTCTTCCTGGCCAACTCCGGAGGCGCCTGGGACAACGCCAAGAAGCTGGTCGAGGACGGCCATTACGGCGGCAAGGGCAGCGAGGCGCATGCCGCGACCGTCATCGGTGACACCGTGGGCGACCCGTTCAAGGACACCGCCGGTCCGGCCATCAACCCGCTGCTGAAGGTGATGAACCTGGTGGCGCTGCTGATCGCGCCGGCTGTGGTGAAGTTCTCCTACGGCGCGGACAAGAACACCGTCGTGCGGCTCGTGGTCGCGGGGCTGGCGCTCGTCGTCATCGTCGGGGCGGTCTACGTCTCGAAGCGGCGCGGAATCGCCGTAGGTGACGAATCCAACTCCGAGAACGAGGAAAAGGTCGCCAAGTCGACAGAGACGGCCGTGGTGTCCTAGCCGCAGCGGGCCGGTGAAAGGCCCGGAAACGGCTCAACGGGCGGGTGGACGGCGCATTTTGCGGGCGCCGTCCACCCGCCGTCGTCATGCCCGCCCGGCTGCTCATTCCTTGGTGCAAATGGCTGCAATGAGGGCCGGGCGGACTGCCCGGCCCATGGACCAGGCCGTTTGGACGTGTATGTTCCGGGGCCGAGAGCCATGGAAGGGACCAATCCGGTGAACAAGAAGCTTGTGGCTGCACTGTCCGGCGGTGCGGCACTCCTGCTCGCGCTGACCGGTTGCAGCGACGACAGCAACAAGGAACTCGACAACTGGGCGAAGAAGTTCTGCGATCCCGCGCAGGCTCAGTTCAAGGCGATCCAGGACGCCAACGCCGCCATGCAGACGGCGGGCGGCGGCAACGCAGACTCCAAGAAGGTGCAGCAGGCGGATTCCGCGGCCTTCCAGAAGATCTCCAACGCCTATGCCTCGCTGGCAACGTCGCTGGACAAGGCGGGCGCCCCGCCGAGCGACGGCGGCCAGGACGCCCAGAAGAACGCGGTGAAGGAGCTCAACTCGCTCTCGAAGGGCTACGAGGGCCTCAAGAAGCAGATCGACTCGCTCAGCACCCAGGACAAGGCGAAGTTCGCGGCGGGCCTGAGCAACCTGTCCAACGGCATCAAGAAGCTCAACACCCAGAGCGAGCAGGCCTTCAAGAACCTGGAGTCCGGGGACGTCGGCAAGGCGATGGCCAACCAGAAGGGCTGCCAGAGCCAGGGCGGGTCTCAGGGCCCGTCGACCAAGTCGTCCTAGGGCCACCGGCCCCGCCCCGTACCGGCCCGCCGGCGCGGCCCGGCGACGCGCCCGAGGGGCGCGGCGCCGGGCCGTCGTCGATTGTCGGCGGTTGCCCTGACAATGGGAGCGTGAGTACGCACCTCCCCACCGCAGATGCCCAGGATCCCGACAGCAGCGCCCGCACCGAGCGGTTGCGCCAGGCGCTGCTGACAGCCGCCTTCACCGCCGACGGTCTGCTGGACCTGCTCGGTGCGCCGGCCTACGCCGCGCTGGCGCGCAGCGAAACCGTCCCCGCGCTGCGGGCGACGCGCGGCGACAGCCCACTGGAGACCCTGGTGCGGCTGTTTCTGCTGCAGCGTCCGGTGACCGAGGGGCGGGCCCGGGCCGCGCTGCCGGTGGCCGACTGCCTCGCCGACGGCTGGCTGGTGCAGGACGGCGACGAGGTGCGCGCCACCGTCGATGTCCGGCCGTACGGCGGCCCGGAGGGCCAGGACTGGTGGATCGTCTCGGACCTGGGCTGCGCGGTCGGCGGTGCGAGCGGCATCAGGGGCGACGGTGCGGACCGTTCGCAACTGGTGCTCGGCGTGGGCGGTGCGTCCACGACCCTCGCCGGGATCACGGTCCGCAGGCCCGTCGCCAAGGCCCTCGACCTCGGTACGGGCTCCGGCATCCAGGCGCTGCACGCCACGCAGCACGCCACCCGGGTCACGGCCACCGACCTCAACCCGCGGGCCCTGCGGACCGCAGCGCTCACACTGGCGCTCTCCGGGGCGCGCCCGGCGGACCTGAGGGAGGGCTCGCTCTTCGAGCCGGTCGGGGACGAGACGTACGACCTGATCGTCTCCAACCCGCCGTTCGTGATCTCCCCCGGCGCCCGGCTCACCTACCGGGACGGCGGGATGGGCGGCGACGACCTGTGCCGGACGCTGGTCCAGCAGAGCGCGGCGCATCTGAGCGACGGTGGGTACTGCCAGCTGCTGGCCAACTGGCAGCACGTCGCGGGCGAGGAGTGGCAGGAGCGGCTGCGCTCCTGGGTGCCGCGCGGCTGCGACGCCTGGATCGTGCAGCGGGAGGTGCAGGACATCACGCAGTACGCCGAGCTGTGGCTGCGGGACGCAGGCGACCATCGCGCCGGCGACGAGGTGTATGCCGAGCGGTACGACGCCTGGCTCGACGAGTTCGAGGCACGCGGCACCAAGGCGGTCGGCTTCGGGTGGATCACGCTGCGCAAGTCCGGCTCCGACAGCCCGGCCGTCACGGTCGAGGAATGGCCGCACCCGGTGGAGCAGCCGCTGGGGGAGTCGGTCGTAGGCCACTTCGACCGGCAGGACTATCTGCGCGCCACGGACGACGCGGCGCTGCTGGCCGCCCATTTCCGGCTCGCCGACGAGGTGCTCCAGGAACAGGTCGGGCTGCCCGGTGCGGAGGACCCGGAGCATGTGGTGCTGCGTCAGAACCGCGGTATGCGCCGGGCGACGAAGGTGGACACGGTCGGCGCGGGCTTCGCCGGGGTGTGCGACGGTTCGCTGCCCGCCGGGCGGATCCTGGACGCCATCGCCCAACTCGTCGGCGAGGACGCGGTGCTGTTGCGTGACCGCACGCCGTCCTCGATCCGGACGCTGATCGAGCAGGGTTTCCTGGAGCCGGTGGCGTCCGAGGGCTGAGGCGGCGGGGTCGGGGACCGGGGGCGCGGCCCCGGCGTCGGGATCGGGGCCGGGATCGGGGCCGGGATCGCTTTCGTTCGAGACATGCGGAATCCGTTCATCCGGAGTTCTTCGGAGCGCTGCTCGCGACTGCCACGCTGCCCGTATGGAGAGTGGACCCGAGGCATTCGCGGGCGCGGTGTTCGCCCTGTTCGGCGCCGGACTGCTGCTGTGGACGGGGGTCAGTGCCCGGTCGGGGGTGCCGGTCGCCGACGGCGTGGGCCGGGTGGTGGGGACCGTCATGGCGCTGGTGTCCGGGGCGGTGTTCCTGGGGGCGGGGTGCTGGATGCTCTCGTTGCTGTAGGGCGCTGAGGGCGCTGAGGGCCAGGGCTTCAGGGCGCGGGACCGTTCCTCTCGCGAATGGAGGCGACCGTCATCTCGCCACCCACCATCCATCTCGCCACCCGCCGTCTCGCCGCAGGCCGTCGGGTCGGCTGCCGGCCACGGATCGTCAACAGGCTGGACGGATCGTCAACAGGCTGTGGGGGCGGCTTCGTTCTTTTCTGGCCAGTTGCGTACTGCGTGGCCGACACACCGCGGATGAGGGAACCCCCGCGTCGTGCCGCTCGTGTTTCTGAGTGAAGGTCACGAACCGGCTTGTCAGTGAGGAATCCCCATGAACCGTGCACTTCGCTACGCCACCGTCGGTGTGGTCGCCGTCGCCCTGCTCGCCGGAGGGTCGGCCGCAGCCTTCGCCGAGCCGGCCCAGCTGCACGCGCCGTCGCCCGTCGTCGCCACCGCACCGGCCGCGGCGCAGCTGACCGCCAAGGCGAGCGCGACCACCGTGGCTCCCTGGCAGGAGTTCCGGATCTCCGGCGCCGCCAAGGGCATAGCGGCGGGCAGCAAGGTCACCGTCCAGCAGAAGCAGGGTGCCAAGTGGGTCGCGCTGCCCGCGCAGGCCCCGGTCAACGCGAGCGGCACGTACGCGGTGCGGGTCAAGCTCGGCATCAAGGGTGTCAACCAGCTCCGGATCGGCGCGGGCAGCACCGTTTCGCCGGTGGTGTCCGTCACCGTCCGCTGAGCCGCGGCCGGAGCCGGCCCGGGCGACTCCGGGCCGGGCCGGCTCAGCCGACGAGGTTGCGGGCGAGCATCCACACCGCGGCGATGCCGAGCACCACGGCGTTGCCGCGGGCGGAGAGCCGCGGCCGGAAGTACCGGCCGCGCAGCCCCGCAGCCAGCCAGCTCGCGACGACATAGCCGACGGCCGGTACGCCCAGCGTGAGCAGGACCATGTTGTCGTGGAAGGCCCTTGCGACATCGCCGTGCAGCAGGTCGTACGCCATCCGCGTCCCGCCGCACAGCGGGCACAGCACCCCGGTGGCCCATTTGAGCGGGCAGGGCAGCAGCACGTGCCCTGACTCGTGCGGATTGGTGTGCCAGAGATACACGGCGCACAGCGCCCCGGCGGCGAGAGAAGCGGTCGCCACACGGACGGTGCGCCGGCGGACCGCCGTGGCGGAAGGCGCCACGGGGCCCGCCGGGACTGCCGGACCCGGGCCCGCCGGCGCTGCCGGACCCGGACCCGGGCCCGCCCGCACTGCCGGGCCCGCCGGACGTATGGGGTGGTCGGAGGTCACACGCTCAGCGCCCTGGCGTGATTGACCTGGTTGAGCACGAACATGACCTGCTCGGGCGACTGCACGGGGACCATCGTGGCGTGGTAGCGCCCGCCGCTGTTCACCGTGACCTGGACGAAGCCGGTCGTGGTGCGCTCCTTCATCAGCAGGAAGAGCAGGCCGAGCAGACAGAAACAGAAGAAGACGATGGCGAGCACGATCGCGTGCGCCGGGATCTTCTCCTCCGTCCGCGACATGTCCGTCGCCGTCCACATCGCGCCCTTGAGCGGCATCGGGCCGGCCGGCGTCATGATCGTGTCGCCGCTCACGACGATGTCACCGAGGGACAGCGCCATACCGCCGGGGTGCGCAGCCTGCGTCGGGCCGAGGCCGGGCACGGGCGGTTGCGGGGCGGCGTTCGGATAGCCGTATCCGGGCGGTGACTGCGGGGCCTGCGGATATCCGTAGCCGGGCTCCCCCGGGCGGCCGCCCTGCGGATAGCCGTATCCGGCGTCGACGGGACCCCCGCTCCCCGGCGCGGCGTACGGATTGCCGGCCGGTTCGTCCCCCGGCGGCTTGGTGTACGGATTCCGGTCGGGCTCTTCCGGCGGTGGGCCGGGGTACTGGTGCGCCATGGGTGTTGCCCCCCGAGTGCGTGATGGCGGCGGCTTGCCGGCTCGGGCAAGGAGCCGTGCCGCGTCCATCCTGCCAGTCGCCCGATACGGGGCATCGGGGAAGTGGCGGCTTCCGGCCCCGCCTGCGTGCTCCGCCCGCGACGTGCGCAGCCTCGGTCCGGTGGCCGCGGCCGTGGGGATCGTCACTGTGCGAGATCACCGGCGTCGGTGAGATGGCGGTGGGGACGGGATAGCGGCAGGCTACGGAGGGGGTACCGCTCCGGTGGCGAAGATCTCCGAGGCCCCGTAGGAAGGGCCGTATACGGTCCGGGGCGGCATGAAGACATGTAGTCGGGTTACCGTTCGAGTGGCGTTGCGGGGTTTTTCCGTTTGACACGGGGGCGGGAGGTACCGTCACACTCCGCAGCGTCAAGCGTCACCGCAGTGGCCCCCCAGCGTCCGGCCGGGTGGCATTCCCAGCGTCGACCGGAGAGAAGAGCGAAGTTGTCCGCGACCAGCGAGACCGCAGAGGGCGGCGTCCGCCGACTCGTCATCGTCGAGTCGCCTGCCAAGGCGAAGACGATCAAGGGCTATCTCGGCCCTGGCTACGTGGTCGAGGCCAGCGTCGGGCACATCCGCGACCTTCCCAACGGCGCGGCGGAGGTCCCCGCGAAGTACAAGGGCGAGCCCTGGGCTCGCCTCGGGGTGAACGTCGACGCCGACTTCCAGCCGATCTATGTGGTCAACAGCGACAAGAAGGACCAGGTCAAGAAGCTCAAGGAGCTGCTGGCCGAGTCCGACGAACTCTTCCTCGCCACCGATGAGGACCGCGAGGGCGAGGCCATCGCCTGGCACCTCCAGGAGATCCTCAAGCCCAAGGTCCCGGTCCACCGGATGGTCTTCCACGAGATCACCAGGGACGCGATCCGCGAGGCCGTCGCCAACCCCCGTGACCTGAACCAGAAGCTGGTCGACGCCCAGGAGACCCGCCGCATCCTCGACCGCCTCTACGGCTACGAGGTCTCGCCGGTCCTGTGGAAGAAGGTCATGCCGCGACTGTCGGCCGGCCGAGTGCAGTCGGTGGCGACCCGCCTCGTCGTCGAGCGGGAGCGCGAGCGCATCGCCTTCCGCTCCGCCGAGTACTGGGACCTGACGGGCACCTTCTCCACGGGGCGCGCCGGTGACGCCAGCGACCCGTCGACCCTCACCGCCCGTCTGAACACCGTCGACGGCCGCCGTGTCGCACAGGGCCGCGACTTCGGCCCCAACGGGAAGCTCAAGAACGACGTGCTCCACCTGGACGAGGCGAACGCTCGCGCGCTCGCCGCCGCCCTGGAGAACACCGACTTCGCCGTCCGCTCGGTCGAGTCCAAGCCCTACCGTCGCTCGCCGTACGCGCCGTTCCGGACGACCACCCTCCAGCAGGAGGCCAGCCGAAAGCTCGGCTTCGGCGCCAAGTCCACGATGCAGGTGGCGCAGAAGCTGTACGAGAACGGCTTCATCACCTATATGCGTACGGACTCCACCACACTCTCGGACACCGCGGTCACCGCGGCCCGGGCGCAGGTGACGCAGCTGTACGGCGCGTCCTACCTGCCGGACAAGCCGCGCACCTACGCCGGCAAGGTCAAGAACGCCCAGGAGGCGCACGAGGCGATCCGCCCCTCCGGCGACCGCTTCCGCACCCCGGCCGAGACGGGCCTGACCGGCGACCAGTTCAAGCTGTACGAGCTGATCTGGAAGCGGACCGTCGCCTCCCAGATGAAGGACGCGACCGGCAACTCCGTCACCGTCAAGATCGGTGGCCGGGCCGCCGACGGCCGGGACGCCGAGTTCAGCGCGTCCGGCAAGACCATCACCTTCCACGGCTTCCTCAAGGCCTACGTCGAGGGCGCCGACGACCCGAACGCCGAGCTGGACGACCGTGAGCGCCGGCTGCCGCAGGTCGCCGAGGGCGACGCGCTGGCCGCGCAGGAGATCACCGCCGACGGCCACGCCACCAAGCCGCCGGCCCGCTACACCGAGGCCACGCTGGTCAAGGAGCTGGAAGAGCGCGAGATCGGCCGCCCGTCGACGTACGCGTCGATCATCGGCACGATTCTCGACCGCGGCTACGTCTTCAAGAAGGGCACCGCGCTCGTCCCCTCTTTCCTCTCCTTCGCGGTGGTCAACCTCCTGGAGAAGCACTTCGGCCGGCTGGTCGACTACGACTTCACCGCCAGGATGGAGGACGACCTCGACCGCATCGCGCGCGGCGAGGCCCAGTCGGTGCCGTGGCTGCGGCGCTTCTACTTCGGTGAGGGCGAGGCCGAGGGTGCCGCCTCGGACGCCGGCAACGGCGACGGCGACCACCTCGGCGGGCTGAAGGAGCTGGTCACGGACCTGGGCGCGATCGACGCCCGGGAGATCTCCTCCTTCCCGGTCGGCGACGACATCAAGCTGCGGGTCGGCCGCTACGGCCCGTACGTCGAGCGCGGGGAGAAGGACGCCGAGGGCCACCAGCGCGCCGACGTCCCCGACGACCTGGCGCCGGACGAGCTGACCGTGACGTACGCCGAGGAGCTGCTCGCCAAGCCGAGCGGCGACTTCGAGCTGGGCATGGACCCGGACAGCGGCCACCAGATCGTCGCCAAGGACGGTCGCTACGGCCCGTACGTCACCGAGATCCTGCCCGAGGGCACCCCGAAGACCGGCAAGAACGCCGTCAAGCCGCGCACCGCCTCGCTCTTCAAGTCGATGTCCCTGGACACCGTCACCCTGGCGGAGGCGCTCAAGCTGATGTCGCTGCCGCGGGTGGTGGGCAAGGACCCCGAGGGCGTGGAGATCACCGCGCAGAACGGCCGCTACGGCCCGTACCTCAAGAAGGGCACGGACTCGCGCTCCCTGGAGACCGAGGACCAGCTCTTCAACATCACCGTCGAAGAGGCCCTCGCGATCTACGCGCAGCCCAAGCAGCGCGGGCGTGCCGCCGCCAAGCCGCCGCTGAAGGAGCTGGGCACCGACCCGGTCAGCGGCAAGCCGGTGGTCGTCAAGGACGGCCGGTTCGGCGCGTACGTCACCGACGGCGAGACGAACGCGACGCTTCGCCGGGACGACGAGGTCGAGTCGATCACCCCCGAGCGCGGCTATGAGCTGCTGGCGGAGAAGCGCGCCAAGGGCCCGACGAAGAAGACCGCCAAGAAGGCTCCGGCGAAGAAGACGGCCGCGAAGAAGACCACCACGGCCAAGAAGACCGCGGCGAAGAAGACCACCACGGCCAAGAAGGCGACCGCGAAGAAGGCCACCGCCAAGACGGCGGCGAAGAAGACGGCGGCGTCGGCCGAGGACTGATTCCCGGGCGGCTCCCGGCCGTTCGCGCAGGACAAGGGCGGGCAAGACGGACTTCGGTCCGTCGGGCCCGCCTGTTTGTTCGGGCAGGCGCCCAGTAGTGCGTACCCTCCCGATAGGCTGGCAGGATGACGCGTGCCGAGCAGCCAACGGTCGTGCCCCCCACTTCAGACGCCCTCGCCGCGGACTCCCGCGAGCGCGCCGTACGGGCCCTGCTGCGCTTCCCTCCGCTGAAGCGACTGTGGAGCGCCCAGTTTGTCGGGGGCATCGGCGATGCCCTGTCCATGCTTGTCCTGGTACTCCTCGTTCTCCAGGCAGCGCTGTACGTACCCGTGGGAGGCGACGCGGTCTTCGGCGGTGGTTATCGGGGCGCCGCCCTCGCCGTCACCGCGGCCTTCGCGGCCCGGATGCTGGCCACCCTGCTCTTCGGGGCCGTCCTGCTGGGACCGCTCTCCGCCCTGACGGCCCCCTCCGGGCCGCTCGACCGGCGCTGGACGATGATCGGCGCGGACGGCCTGCGGCTGGCGCTGCTGGTCGTCGCGCCCCTGTGGATCGACTGGACGCCGTCCGACGCGCTGGCCTGGCTGCTGATCACGGTCTTCGTCACGGGCGTGGCCGAGCGCTTCTGGACCGTCGCGCGGGAGAGCGCGGCGCCCGCCCTGCTGCCCGCACCGCCCCCGGAGGGCGCCGCCGTCCGGCCGCTCCCCGACAACATGGACGCGCTGCGCCGCCTCTCGCTGCGCACCGGCTTCCTCGCGCTGCCGATCGCGGCCGCCGCCCTGGTGGTCGTCACCCTCATCAGCAAGCTGTTGGGCACCGGCATCGAGTGGTTCCACCTCCACCAGGCCGCCCTGGGCTCGTACGTGGCCGCCGGGCTGTTCGCCGCCTCCGTGTCGATCCTCTACTTCATCGAGTTCCCCGGTGCGCCGACCCCCCGGCCGCGCTCCCCACTGGAGGGGCTGCGCCGCCCCAGGACCACCGCGTCGGGCGTCGACAAGGGCCGCACGGGCGCGATCCCGCTGCTGGTCCTCGCCTGCGCCACCGTCTCCGCCGCGATCGCCGCGGCCGTCTCGCTGGCCGTGCTGCACGCCTGGGACCTGAGCGGCGGCCCGGCCACCTTCGCGCTCCTGGTGCTGGTGCTGACCGGCGGTACGGCGGCCGGGATCCGTGGCGCCCACAAGGTGCTGCCCGCCCTGTCCCGGCGCCGACTGCTCGCCCTGGCGGTGGCCGTCACCGGCCTCGCGCTGCTGGCCATGGGGCTGGTCCCGGACACGACGACGGTGCTGCTGCTGGCACTCCTCACCGGCATCGGCGCGGGCGTCGCGGCCAACACCGGCCATCTGCTGCTGGAGCAGGAGACGGAGGAGCACCGCACGGCGCGTACGACCGAGCATCTGCACGCCGTCGTCCGCCTCGCCGTCGCGGTCGCCGCCATCGTGGCGCCGCTGCTGGCCGCGGTCATCGGCCCGCACCGCTTCGACAACGGCAGCTTCGCGTTCGCCCACGGCGGCGCCGCCTTCACGCTGATGCTGGTCGGCGCGCTGCTGCTGCCGGTGGCCGCCGGGGTGCTCGGCAAGGTCGACGACCGGCACGGCGTACCGCTGCGGCGTGATCTGCGCGAGGCGCTGCGCGGCGGCGACCCGGGGCAGGCGCCCGCCGCCACCGGCTTCTTCATCGCCCTTGAGGGCGGCGACGGCGCCGGGAAGTCCACTCAGGTCGAGGCGCTCGCGGACTGGATCCGCGGCAAGGGCCACGAGGTCGTGGTGACCCGCGAGCCGGGCGCCACCGCCATCGGCAAGCGGCTGCGCTCGATCATCCTGGACGTCTCCACGTCCGGGCTCTCCGACCGCGCCGAGGCCCTGATGTTCGCCGCCGACCGCGCCGAGCACGTCGACAGCGTGATCCGGCCCGCCCTGGAGCGCGGCGCCGTCGTCATCACCGACCGCTACACCGACTCCTCCGTCGCCTACCAGGGCGCCGGGCGCAACCTCGCCCCGACGGAGATCGCGCGCATCTCGCGCTGGGCCACCGACGGTCTGGTACCGCATCTGACTGTCCTGCTGGACGTCTCGCCGGAGACCGCCCGGGAGCGCTTCACCGAGGCACCGGACCGGCTGGAGTCCGAGCCCGCCGAATTCCACGAGCGGGTACGGGCCGGATTCCTGACCCTGGCCGCCGCCGACCCGGCGCGCTATCTGGTCGTCGACGCGGGACAGGAGCCGGAGGCCGTCACCACGGTCGTGCGCCACCGGCTCGACCAGGTCCTGCCGCTGTCCGGGGCCGAGGTCGAGGCCCAGGCGGAGGCCCGCAAGGCCGCCGAGGAGGAAGCCCGCCGCAAGGCCGACGAAGAGGCCGCGCGCAAGGCGGAGGAGGCGCGGCTCGAGCGCGAGCGCCAGGAGCAGCTCGCCAGGCTGCGCGCGGAGGAGCAGGAGCGCAAGCGCCAGGACGAAGAGGCCGCCAAGGCCCGCGAGGCCGCCCGCCAGGCGGAGGAGGCGCGGCAGCGCGCCGAGGAGGCCCGCCGGGAGGCGGAGTCGGAGCGGCAGCGCCGCGAGGCCGAGGAGCAGACCCGGCAGGCCGAGCAGGAGCGCCTGCGCCGGCGCGCCGAGGAGGAGGCCAGGCTGCGCCGGGAGGCCGAGGAGCGCCGCCTGGAGAAGCAGCGCAAGGCCGAGGAGGCCCTGGTCCGCGCCGAGGAGGCCCGGATCGCGGCGGCCGAGGAGGCTGCCGCGGCGGAGGCCAGGGCGGCGGCCGAGGCCGCCGAGGCGGCCGATGCGCCGACCAAGGAGACGCCGGTGGCGGATCTGCGGAAGCGGTACGTCGAGGACGGTGGCGCGGCCCCGGCCGGGCCCGCCGACAGCGAGCGCACGGAGTCGCTGCCACGGCCGGAGTCGCCGCAGGGTGCGGTGGACGAAACGGCGGTGCTGCCCCGGTACGGCACCGGGCCGGACGCGGAGGAGACCAGCGTGCTGCCGCCCGTGCGCGACGGGGGCGCCCCCGCCGACCGGGTGCCGCCGTGGATGTTCCGCAAGGAGGAGGCCGAGGACACGCCGCGGCAGCAGTCCGCCCCCGCCGAGTCGGGCGTCGAGCGCACCCGCGAACTCCCGCAGGTCGACCCGGCCACCGGTCGCCCCGCGGAGCCGCCGCAGCGCAGCCGTCCCCGTCCGGAGTGGGCGGAGGAGACCCCGCTGGACGATCTGCCGACGCTGGCCGACGAACTCCTCGGCCCGCACCAGGACGAGGACGCCGACAACGGCAACCGCGGCCGCCGGCGCGGCTGAGGCCCGTCCCGCCCGTCCCGCAGCACACCGGCCGTGGCCGCAGCGCATCCGCTGCGGCCACGGCCGCTTTCCGGCGCCGGTGGGTCTTCGGTGCGGGGGCCCTCACGGTGCGGGCCCGCTCTCCGGCGCGGGAGCGCTGCCGCGCGGACGGGCCACCGCGCGGACCCCCGGGTGGTCCCCGATCCAATTGTCGGTGGGGTGCACCACAATGGGTCGCAGCAACGGGTGAGGGCGCACGGCGCGCGCGGCACCGGGCGAAGCACGATGCGGGACGGACAGGAACGGCGGGCAGCGCGATGGCGGTATGGGACGACGTGGTCGGCCAGGAGCGGGTGACGGAGCAGCTCGCCGCGGCCGCGCGGGACGCCGACACCATCGTGACCGCCGACGCGGCGGCGGGCGCAGGTGCCGCGGCCCCGCTCGGCGGGCCGGCGCCCGAAGGGCAGCGGGGCGCCTCCCAGATGACCCACGCATGGCTGTTCACCGGCCCGCCCGGATCGGGCCGGTCCACCGCCGCCCGCGCGTTCGCCGCCGCCCTGCAGTGCGTCGGGCCGGACCGCGCGCTCGGCGGCGTCCCCGGCTGCGGTTTCTGCGACGGCTGCCACACCACCTTGGTCGGCACGCACGCCGACGTCGAGATCGTCCGTACGGACCTGCTCTCCATCGGCGTCAAGGAGACCCGCGCCCTGGTCCGCCGCGCCTCCCTCTCGCCCGCCGGCGGCCGCTGGCAGGTGATCGTCCTGGAGGACGCCGACCGCCTCACCGAAGGCGCCGGCAACGTCCTCCTCAAGGCGGTCGAGGAGCCCGCGCCCCGTACGGTCTGGCTGCTCTGCGCCCCCTCCATCGAGGATGTCCTGCCCACCATCCGCTCCCGCTGCCGCCACCTCACGCTGACCACACCACCGGTGGAGGCCGTCGCCGATGTGCTGGTCCGCCGCGACGGCATCGAACCGCAGGCCGCCGCCCGCGCCGCCCGCGCCACCCAGGGCCACATCGGCCGAGCCCGCCGACTGGCCACCGACGAGCGGGCCCGTGCCCGCCGTTCGGCGGTACTCAAGCTTCCCCTTCGGGTCGACGACATCGGCGGCTGCCTCAAGGCCGCCCAGGAGCTGATCGACGCCGCGGGCGAGGACGCCAAGCAGGTCGCCGAGGACGTCGACACCAAGGAGACCGAGGAGCTGCGCGCCGCGCTCGGTGCCGCGGCCGGCACGGGCGGGCGGCTGCCCCGCGGCACGGCCGGCGCCATGAAGGAACTCCAGGACAAGCAGAAGCGCCGCGCCACCCGCACCCAGCGCGACAGCCTCGATCTCGCCCTGGTCGACCTCACCGGCTTCTACCGCGACGTCCTCGCCCTCCAGGTGGGTGCCACCGTCCCCCTTGCCAACGACGAGGTCCGCGACGGCATCCAGCGCATCGCGGCCGCCTCGACGCCCGAGCGCACCCTCCGCCGCATAGAGGCGATCATCGCCTGCCGCGAGGCGCTGGACCGCAACGTCGCCCCGCTCCTCGCCGTGGAGGCGATGACCGTCGCGCTGCGCGCCGGCTGACCGAACCGGCCACCGAGCTCGATCCGCCCCGGCTGACCGAATCGGCCACCGAGCTCGATCCGCCCCGGAGCGGAGCCCCACCGCCCCGCCGAGCGCCACGCCGTACGCCACCTCGCCCGCGGCCGGGAGGCACACACCGTCCCCGCCCGGATACGCTCCGTTCAGGGACGCACCGCGACCGCCGTCGCCCCGCGCATGCCGACCCCGCCGCCACCGCCGCCAACGGTGCGGGTGCCACCAACGCCGCCTCGCCGCTTCAGGGACCGAGACCGAGGGATCGATCGCCCATGGCCACCAGCCGCCCGTCCCGTACCACCGCCGCGCTTTTCGCGGCGGCCGTCCTGCTGTTCTCCGGCTGTTCCTCGGGAGGTCCGGGCGCGCCCGATTCGGCGGCGTCCCCGGGCCGGGCGAAGGGCGCCGGGGCCCAGCACACCGCCCCCGGCGACGGCCCGTCCGGGCTGCCGGCCCTCCCGAGCGCCGTCCCGGCCGACCTGCGCCCGTACTACGACCAGAAGCTCAGCTGGCACGCATGCGGCGTCCCCGGCTTCGAGTGCGCGACGATGAAGGCGCCCCTCGACTACGACCGTCCCGGGTCGGGCGACATCAAGTTGGCGGTGGCCCGCAAGAAGGCCACCGGCCCCGGCAGCCGCCTCGGCTCCCTGCTGGTCAACCCGGGCGGCCCCGGCGGCTCGGCGATCGACTACCTCCAGCAGTACGCGCCCCAGCCCGCGGCGGTCCGTGCGCGCTACGACATGGTGGCGATGGACCCGCGCGGCGTGGCTCGCAGCGCACCGGTCGAGTGCCTCTCCAACAAGCAGATGGACCGCTACACCCAGACCGACCAGACCCCGGACTCCGCCGCCGAGACCCACCAGCTCACCACCGCCTACCGCAACTTCGCCAAGGGCTGCGAGGCCCAGTCCGGCAAGCTGCTCCCGCACGTCTCCACCATCGAGGCGGCCCGCGACATGGACGTGCTGCGCGCCGTCCTGGGCGACAAGAAGCTCAACTACGTCGGCGCCTCCTACGGCACCTTCCTCGGCGCGACGTACGCCGGCCTCTACCCCGGCCGCTCCGGCCGCCTGGTCCTCGACGGCGCGATGGACCCGGCGCTCGAGTCCCGCACCGTCAACATCAACCAGACCACGGGCTTCAACACCGCCTTCACCGCCTTCGCCGCGGACTGCGTCAAGCGCAAGGACTGCCCGCTCGGCAACAAGAGCCCCCAGGACGCCGGCGAGCAGCTCTCCGCCCTCTTCAAAAAGCTGGACGGCCATCCGGCCGAGACCGGCGAGGCCCGCAAGCTCACCGAGTCCCTTGCCACCACGGGCGTGATCGCCGCCATGTACGACGAGGGCTCCTGGCCCACGCTCCGCGAGTACCTCGCCCAGGCCGAGAAGGGCAACGGCCGCGGTCTCCTCGCCCTCTCCGACAGCTACTACGAGCGCGACGCCGACGGCCACTACGCCAACCAGATGTACGCCAACCCGGCCGTCAACTGCCTCGACCTGCCCCCCGCCTTCACCAGCCCGGGACAGGTCCACACGGCCCTCCCCGCCTTCCGCAAGGCCTCCCCGGTCTTCGGTGACGCCTTCGCCTGGGCCGCCCTGAACTGCGCCTACTGGCCTGTCAAGCCCAGCGGCACCACCCACCGCATCGAGGCCAAGGGTGCCGCGCCGATCGTCGTCGTGGGCACCACCCGCGACCCCGCGACCCCCTACACCTGGGCCAAGAGCCTCGCCCGCCAGCTCTCCAGCGCCACCCTCCTGACCTACGAGGGCGACGGCCACACCGCCTACGGCCGCGGCAGCGACTGCATCGACACCGCCATCAACACCTACCTCCTCGACGGCACCACCCCACCCAAGGGCAAGCGCTGCACCTGATCCCTCTCCCGCCCACTCCTGACCAGCCGCTAAACCGGTGACGAAGCACCCCCTGGCACTGTGTAGACTGGGCCGCGCACCACGCCGCCTTAGCTCAGTTGGCCAGAGCAACGCACTCGTAATGCGTAGGTCTCGGGTTCGAATCCCGAAGGCGGCTCAGTAGAAAGGCCAGGTCACATAGCCCGTGACCTGGCCTTTTGCGTTGCTCGGGGCATGACGCGTCACACGGCCAGTGGAGCCGTGGGATGGCTTGCGTGAGCGATGCGTGAGCGGAGGCGCTCAGAGACCTAGTTCTTGGGCTTCCGGAGCTCGGCCTTCTTGTCGTCCTTGGCCTGGGCTTTCGCCTTGTTCTTCGGCTTGCCGCCCTTGCCCTTGCCGGCGTTCTTCGCCGCAGCCTTCTTGGCCTTCTCCTTCTTCGCCGCCTTGCGTGCAGCCTTCTCCGCCTCGGCCTTGCGCTGAAGCGGCACCAGCTTCGCCGTCGCCTCGGCGGCGCTCTTGCCGACCTGGGGCAGGACGCTTTGGTAGATGTCCCGCGTGATGCGGGTGTCGCTGTGTCCGAGCGTGTCCGACACGATCTTGATGTCGATGCCGGCGGCCAGCATGAGGGTGGCCGCGCCGTGACGCAGATCGTGCAGCCGGATCGTCGGGAGGCCGGAGGCGGCAACGAGGCGCTCGAAGAGGTCGGTCACCTTGCCCGGGTGGAGCCAGGAGCCGTCTTCCTGAGTGAAGACGTGGCCGGTCTCGACCCAGGCCGAGCCCCACTCCGCGCGGTCCGCTTCCTGCTGCTCGCGATGCCGCTTGAGGACGTTGACGGTGTCATCGTCGAGTGCGACCACGCGATAGCCGCTGTCCGTCTTGGGATCGGACGCCTCGATCTCCCATCCGTCCTGCACGAGTTGGGAGGAGACGGCGAGGGAGTGGGTGTCGAGGTTCGTCTCCGACCAGGGCTGTCCACATGCCTCGCCACGGCGCAGGCCGCGGAAGGCGATCAGGTGCCACATCGCGTACAGGCGGTCCTCGGCGACGAGGTCGAGGAAAGCGCCGGTCTGCTGGGGCGTCCAGACCATCACCGGCGACGGCTTCTCGCCCGTCTGCTCCCACTTGGCAACCCGCTCGTCCGTCCACACGAGCGCCTTCGGCTTGCGTGCGGGGTCGATCTCGACGTGGGCGGCCGGGTTGAACGTGATGATCTGCTGCCCGATCGCGTCGTTCAGGGCCGCGCGGAGAGTGGCCTTGACATGCTGACGCGTGGCGGGGCCGGTGATGCGACGGAAGCGCGGCATCTCGTCGATCGCGGCCTTCATCGCCTTGCGGCGGGCACGGTTCTCCACGCCCTTCCACGGTACGGTCGCCAGCTCGTCGATCGCGGCTCGCCGCTGGGCGTTGTCCTCCAGGATCTGGGCGTTGGCGTCGCGGATGTCCGTGAACATCTCGCTGAGGTGGCTGACGCGCAGCCGGTCCAGCCGCCGGTTTCCGATGCGCGGCTTCAAGTGCACGCGAATGTCGGTCTCGTAGCGATTGAGGCCGGACTTGCGTATGCGCTTACCGGCCAGCCACCGGTCGAGCCACTCGCTCACCGTCAGGCTGCCGATGAGGTCCTGGCCGGCGTTCAGGCGCCGCCTCGTCTCCTCGACCTCAGGCAGAGGCGACCGCTCGCGGCTGACCTCCGCCAGCATCTCGGCGATGAGTTCCGTGCCCTCGGGGTCGTCCGATTCGGCCAGCCCGAGGAGAGCGCGGACGTGGTCGAGTTCGGTCTGGGCCGACTTGAGGCTGCCGTACCCGCCACGGGCGAACGAGCGTCGACTGCCGTCCTCACGAGGCGAGAGCTCCTGGCGTATGGAGTAGGTGCAGTGGTTCCTGCTGTTGCGCTTGGGGCAGGAGGTGCCGAGTTCCTTGCCGGTCTTCGGGTCGCGGCAGGAGCAGCGGCGGTAGGTGGAGCCCTTCAAAGATCATTCTCCTCGGTGATATCGGGATCGCTCCCGGGTGAATCGATTGCGGCGGCAAGGTCGGGCCATAGGAATGGAGGCGTGACGCCCTCTTCCCGGATGAAGGCGCGAACTCTGCGCAGGCGGTTTTCGGCGTTATCGGCCGTCTCGGCGGCACGGGCCTGGGAGCGGAGGGCCTCGGCCTTGCGGTCGGCATTCGGGGCGGTCTGGGCGTGGTAGCGCGCGTACTCCTCGTCACGTTGCGCGCTTCGCAGTCGCTCCTGGGCTGCGTGGTGGGCCCGGAAGTAGCGGAGCATGTCGTCGTCCGCGCCGAGATCGGTCTCCTCCCCGGTGAACCACCGCAGTGCGTCCAGTGGGGAGGTGGAGTCCTGGAGCGGGAGCCGCTGGACGTCGTCGACGTAGCCGACGGGGTAGATGAGGCAGATGGGTGGGGTGTTCAGAGCCTGGGCCAGGACCATGACGTCGACCAGGGGCAGGTTGGAGCGGCGTCCGGACTCCATGTTGGCGATCACGTTGCGGGGGATGGGGTGGCCGATCTCCGCGCACTTGTCGGCCAAGTCCTGCGCACTCCATCTCAATTCCCTCCGTCGTCTGCGGACCTCGCCGGCCACGGTGGCCATGACCTGATCCACCCACTCAAGGACGTCGTCCTCGTCGTCGGCCTTCTCGTATCCATGGTCGCTACGGCGTTGTGTCATGAAGACACATTAGCTCGCCTAGCGTTGATTTCGTGACCTGGAGACGGGCGCGATGAACGCGTTCGCCGAGGGCTCAGTCGTGGATGGAGCGCGCATGCGCGAGAGCGAAGAGGCCGGCCGAGCGAAGGGGATGAGCCGGGAGGAGCTTCTGGTGCTCCCGGCCGCCGTTGACCTGGAGACAGGCAACCGGGCGCTGGGGCTCGGGCGGAGTAAGGGGTACGAGCTCGCCAAGCGTGGTCAGTACCCCTGCAAGGTGCTCCGGCTCGGGAACGCCTATCGGGTGGTGACCGCGGACTTGTTGGCCCTGTTGGGACTGGCGGCGTGAAGCACTTGATGCGTAGCAGGCGCTTCTGCGTTGAGCTGACACAGAAGCGCTGGACTGTGGCGCGGCGTGGACGTACTGTCCGTGGTCGCTCGCGGCACCGAGACGCCCGCGAGAAGGGGGAGAGCCTCCGGCGGTGCAACGCCGGAGGCCCCAAGGCTCCCCAGCAATCCCATGAGAACCGACCCGGCGGCAGGGGCGTGCAAGCCCGACACCGCCAGACGAGGAGCCGCCCAGTGCAACCCGAGAGCCCCGAGTCCTATTCCACCCCCGCCCGAGCAGGCTGGCCCGCCACGGCCATCCCCGGCCAGCCCGGCGCCCACCTGCGTGCTGCGCAGGCCGACAGCGCCGCGGCGGACCCGAGCGAGGGTGCGGCCGGACGCAGCGCCGACGATGCGGATGCGGCGAGCGGGCTGGAGGCTATACCCGACGCAGAGCCGACAGCTGGCTCGAAGCTGCTCGACGAATTGCATGCCCAGATAGCGCAGTTCGTTATCCCACCCTCACCGGAGGCGCTGGACGCGATCACTCTGTGGGTGGCGGCGACGCATCTCCAGCCCGCGTGGCAGCACGCCCCGCGCCTGGCGGTGGTGGGCCCGGCGAAGCGCTGCGGCAAGTCGCGGCTGCTGGACGTGCTGACCGAAACGGTCCACGAGCCGATGCTCACCATCAACACCACACCAGCGGCTATCTTCCGCTCGATCAGCGAGGAGGAGCCGCCGACGCTGCTGGTGGACGAGGCCGACACCATCTTCGGCCCCAAGGTCGCGGAGAAGAACGAGGAGACGCGTGGCCTGCTCAACGCCGGTCATCAGCGCGGCCGGTACGTCACCCGGGTCGTCGGCAACGACCACACCCCGCACAAGTTCGCCACCTTCGCCATGGCGGCCATCGCGGGAATCGGGGACCTGCCGGACACGGTCATGGACCGGTCGGTGGTCATCCGCATGCGGCGCCGGGCCGAGGGAGAGAAGGTCAGGCCCTTCCGCTCCCGCCGCGACATCCCCGCCCTGCACGAGATACGCGACCGCATCCACGCGTGGGCCAGGCCGCTGCTGGAGGAGGCCGCGAACCTGGAGCCGGACATGCCGGTCGAAGACCGCGCCGCCGACACGTGGGAGCCACTGGTGATCGTCGCCGATCTGGCAGGTGGTCGCTGGCCCCGGCTGGCGCGGGTCGCCTGCGTGCGGATGGTCACTGCCGAAGTGGCGGCCGAGGAGGACCACCCCAGTGGTGCACGGATCCTCGCCGACATCCGCCGGGTCTTCTTCGCCCAGCGTGAGGTGGACAGCCTGTCCACAGGGGACCTCCTCCACCACCTGCGCCAAGACCCTGAAGCCCCGTGGGCGGAGCGGGGACGCGACGGCCTAACGGCCCGAGAGCTCAGCAGGATGCTGCGCGACTTCGACATTCGGCCCGGCAACGTGCGCATGGCCGACGGCAGGCAGCTCAAGGGCTACATGCGCAACAAGTTCCTCGACGCGTGGCGGCGCTACTGCCCCACCGTGCACCCGGTCGACCCCGGCTCCGCGCCCAGCTCGGGCTGAGCCCCGCCCCTCCGGTTGCCGTCCTTGCCGTCCCTGCCGTGATCCCGCAGGTCAAACGCGGTGAAGGCAAGACGGCAGCCGGGCTCAAGACGGCAACGCGATCACCAACGGCGTGCTGACCGCCAGGACGTCTCCCATCTCCGTCTTGTGCCGTCCTAAGCGTCCCCGCCGTATCGCCGCAGGTCACAGGGGCTTGGGCCAAGACGGAAGTCGGATGCGCACCGTCCATAGCCCCCATGTCCCCCCCCGAGGGCGGCGGTGCCGCAATACGTCGGCACCGCCGCCGAGACGGAACGCCAGCACATGCGCCGTACCTGCTCTGACCTGCGGTTTCAACGGCCAAGACGGCCAAGACGGACCACGCCACCACCACAGGAGAACCCCGCTTGACCACCCTCGCACCACCCGCCAACCACACCGATCAGGACACCGGTGGGTACCGCACTCCTCGCTCAGGAGGGCAGCAGGTGATGACCAAACAGACCGCCGAGCAGTACGCGCTCGTCGCCGCGGGGACCGTCATCGTCGCCCTGACCGCCGGTGGGTTCTGGCTCTCCTACGCGCACCTCGCCGAGGTCGCCGGGCAGCACGGACTCAGGAGTTCCCCCGTACGCCAATGGGCCTGGCCCGCGACGTTGGACGCGTTCATCGTCGCGGGGGAGTTGCTGATGCTTCGCGCGGGCCTGCGACGGCTCACCGACGGGTGGGCCATCGCCCTCACGGCCACCGGGTCGGTCGGATCCATCGCGCTGAACGTAGCCGGGGTCAGCGGAGCCGGCGGTCCCGGAGCGAAGCCCCTGCTCGACTATGTGGTCGCTGCCGTACCCCCGACCGCCGCGCTGCTGGCCTTCGGCGTTCTGATGCGGCAGATCCACCAGCTTGTCGACCGGCCGATCGGCCGAACGGGACCGGCGTTGGATGAGGCACGGGGGACGGCGACCGATGCGGCTGTCCACGCCGCTGAGCCACCGGCTGGCAGTTCCGCCCAGTCGCCGGAACCTCAGCTCCGTGAACCGGACAGCAAACCACGTGGGGGCCGCCCAGCTGGGGCCACGGTCGACGAACTCGTGGAGATCGGTCGTATCGCCGTTGCAGAGCAGGGCAATGTCACCCGAGCCATTGTCCAAAAGGCCATACGGGCCAAGGGACTGACGGTCAGCGGGAAACGGCTGACCGAGGTGATGGAGGTTCTTCGACGCGAACTCGAAGCCGCTTCCGGCACCGGTCCCGATAGGGACTGACCGCTCGCCCCATGGGGTGACCGGAACCCTTCCGGTCACCCCGACACCGGTCACCGTCCCCCTCACCGCCTGGTCATCCACCCCTGTGGAGGGGGTCGTGGACCGCTTGGACTCTGCCTGCCCCTCCCCGCCGGCACGCCTGCCCCGCTCGCACCTTCCGGAGAGCCACCCATGACGCACGACCCACACCACGCCGAGGACACCCACGACGAGCCACAGCCCCTGACGAAGTCCCCTGGAGTGATGGGACTTTTGCGGCGGGCATTCGGAAGGACGGCCCCTGGCGGAGCCAGTAGTACCCCGAGTCCGACTCAAGGCCGGCCTTCGGAGATTCCCGCCCCAGGGGTGGCGGAGACGGCCCTGCGCCAGGGGACGCCGGGCCAAGAGGGCGGGGCAGAGGGCGACCCCGACCCGGACACGCTCCACGCAGTCCAACGCGAGACCCTTCGCCCCGCCCGTGCCGCCGAGACCGCCATCGGCGAGCCCATCGTGAAGAGCGCCCAGCCCACGATCCGTCGCTTCGGCGGCAACAAGCGCACCGTCCGCGTCGGCCCGCTGCGGTTCACCGACGACGAGCACGCCGGCCTTCAGGAGGCCGCCGCCGAGCACGGCTACAAGGGGGAATCCGGCTTCGCCGCCGACGTCGTCCTGGCCTTCATCGCCGGCCGGTTCACTGCCAACCTGCCCCTGTCCGAGGATCGCCGCCGCACGCACATGTTCCGCGCCCAGGTCCTGCGCCAGCTCAATCGCATCGGCGTCAACATCAACCAGATTGCCCGCGCCCTCAACAGTGACCTCACCCCACCCGACATACGCCATCGCCTCGACGAGCTCCATCACCTGCTGGAACTAATCGCCGAGGCTCTGCGCCAGCCTGCCGACCCGCGGGAGGATCTCGCCGCATGATCGCCGCCATCAAGGCGCCCGGCGCCAACACCCGCGGCCTGCTGGCCTACCTCTACGGTCGGGGAACCCACGACGAACACTTCGACCCGCACATCGTGGCCGGCTTCGCGATGCTCGGCATGCCCGACCCCGGCCGCGACGAGATGGCCACCCTCACCGAACTCGCCCGCCACCTCGACGAGCCCGTACGCCTGCGCAACAGCGAGTTCGGCAAGCCCGTCACCGACCACGTCTGGCACTGCCCCGTCCGCGCCGCACCCGAAGACCGCTACCTCTCCGATGCCGAATGGGGCGAGATCGCCCAGCGCGTCGTCGCCGCAGCCGGCATCGCCCCAGCCGGTGACGACCTTGCCTGTCGTTGGATCGCCGTCCGCCACGCAGACGACCACATCCACATCCTCGCCACCACCGTCCGCGAAGACGGCCGCCGCCCCAAACTCCACGACAGCGGCATCCGCGTCGGCGACGCATGCCGCGAGATCGAGAAGGACTACGGTCTGCGCCGCCTGAAGAAGGGCGACCGCACCAACACCCGACGCCCCACCCAGGCCGAGATGCACAAGGCCCAGCGCCTCGGCTGGGAACAGACCAGCAAGGAGTGGCTCCAGGACCGTATCCGCGCCGCGATTCCCCACGCGAAGAGCGCCGAGGAACTCCTCGCCTACCTCGAAGCCGAGGGCATCCGAGTCAAGGCCAAGCGGGGACCGTCCGGTGACCTCCTCGGATATGCCGTCGGACGCCCCGGCGATCTCAACAAGGACGACGAACAGATCTTCCACCCCGGCGGAAAGATCGCCCCTGACCTCTCCCTTCCCAAGATCAAGGCCCGCCTCGAATCCAGCAAGCCCGAAGAGCACCCCACCGCCCGCCGCACTCAGCCCAGCACCCCCTGGCACCAGGCCACCGACGCCCTCGACGCCCTACACACCGACCTCGCCGACGACGCACGAGCCCAGGCCCACATCACCGCCCTCGGCGAACTCATCGAAGCCACCGCCCAGAAAGCTCCCGCCGACCTGCGCGCTGAACTCCAAGCCGCCTCGAAGGCGTTCGCGCGCGCCCAACGCTCCCAGATCCGGGCAGAAAACCGAGCTGCCCACACTCTGCGCAACGCGGCCCGCGACATCGCCCACACCGCCACCGGCCCCGACGGCAGCGCCCTCGCTGCCCTGGTCGCAGCGCTCGTCTGGGCCGCAATCCTCGCGGGACGCTGGCACGAGGCCAAGGGCCACGCCCACCAGGCCGACGCCGCCCGCCAAGCCCTCCAACACCTTCAGAACGCCGCCGACCACGCCCTCACCCCGGAACTCACAGACCTCGCACAACGCCAACCGAAGGAGGAGACCCGCCGCACCCTGGCCAGCGACGTACGCGCCGCCATCCCCGACCACGCCGAGCGGATCCTCACCGACACCGGCTGGCCGGCCCTCGCCACCGTCCTCGACGACGCCGAAGCCCGCGGCCACAAACCCCACCAACTCCTCAAGGAAGCAGCCGCCCAGCGCGAACTGGCCACCGCCCGCCAACCCGCCCGAGTCCTGATCACCCGCATCCAGCACACCGGACGCAACCCCATCCCCAACCGCCGCGCCGCAGCAGCCCGCCTCCGCACCACCACCGCAGCCCCGCACTCGCCCCTTGGGCCTCCCTCCGTCCAGCGGGCGGCGGCAACTACGGCACCAGCCGAACAGCAGCGCCGCCCGCGTTGCTAGCTGCCGAACACGCCGCTGCACGACCGTGGCTCCGCTCCGGTCGTGCAGCGAGAGGCCGGACGTGCGCTTGGTGAATCGCCCCCCTTCGCAATCTGGTTGGTAGGGGGCGCAGCCTTGCCGTGGGCCCACTAACCGGGCGGTGCTGCACCGTGGCTGAAACGCGCTCCCACCAGGGCGATTGTCAGTGCTGTATGCGAGGGTCGCCATCAGTGAGCCGAAACATTGTCAGCGGCTCGCAACGCGTTACGAGTACACGGCCAAGGGGGAGGCACGGCATGGCTGGCGACGGCTTTGATATAGACACCGACCTACTCAAGTCCGCCGCTCCAACATTCCACCGAGAGTCTGTCGCCTTGGAACAGGCGGCGACCAAGCTTCGCCACACGCTCGGCGGGCTGGGGGAGCCGTGGGGCAGCGACGAGCAGGGCAAGAAGTTCGAGCACACCTACGCCCCGCACCAGGCACAGATCGAGAAAGCGGCCGCGGCCCTGGTCAAGGGCCTGTCCAGCATCACCAAGGCCATGAACGACATGGCCGCCAACCACGAAGACGCTGACCACTCAGCCAAGTCCGGCTTTGAGGGCGGTAAGTGATGGGCGCTGGCGACAAAGCCAAGGAGATCGTCCAGGACCTCACCGGCATGTGGTGGCCGGAGGGCGACGAGGACCAACTCCGGGAGGCCGCCCGTGCTTGGCGCACCTTCGCCGACGACGTCGAGGACTGCACGGCTGCCTGCCACAAAAAGGCCCAGGACGTCATCGACAACAACAAGGGCAAGTCGATCGATGCGTTCGGAGAGTTCTGGCGCAAGTACCACGGCGGCGGCAAGGGCTACCTCGACGACGTAGCCAGCGCCGCCCGCGACATGGCCAAGGCCCTGGACAAGTACGCCGACCAGGTCGCCGAGGCCAAGAAGAAGATCGAGCACGAGCTGGAGATCGCCGGTGCGGTCCTGGTCGTCGGTACGGCCCTGGCCGTCTTCACCGGCGGCATCACCGAGCTCGCGGCACTCGGCGCCACCGAGGCGATCGTCGCCGCAGCGAGTACGGCGGGCGTCGCCGTTTCCGCCACCGTCGCCGAGATCGCCGGAACTGTCCTGGCCACCGCCGCCATCGGCGGCATCGAAGCCATCACCGTGGACGTGGTCGTCGCCCAGGGCGGACGCAACCTCCTCGGCGACCAACACGGCATCAACCTTGCCGAGGCCAGAGATGCTGGGGTCGCCGGCGTCTTGCTGGGTGGTGCATTTGGTGGCGCGGCCCGCACTGCCAGGGCTGTTGGAGACGCGGGCGGCTTCAAGGCGGTCCTTGCGGATACAAAGCTCGACGGTCTCCGTCTTCGCCCAGCGATCGACCAGATGGGCAAGCGGCGTACCTGGCAGCTCTATCACGCAAAGGAATCGAAAGCCCTGGCCCCTCCTGCCAAAGCAGGTGACGACATACTGCCGTCCGGCCATCCGATCTACCACGGTAAGCAGACGACAACCATCGGCTACGATCCACGTACTCTCTCCAATTTGGAACGGGTAAGACGTGTTGATGGTGTCCACGACGTTGTCGTGCACGGTACGCCCGACAACGTCTTCATCGCAGGACACGTCAATCCAGCAGGCGTAGCGAAGACCACTTACGAGATAAGCCCTCATCAGGTAGTGGAAAGTATTCGCAACAATCCGAACTACACGGGTGGGCCTATTCGCTTGGTATCCTGCCACTCGGGAGCCGGGGCGGAGCCGCTGGCGCAGTCCGTGGCAAATGAAATGGGAGCCCCTGTCTACGCGCCGACCAATCGCATGGGAGTGGATCGCACGCTGGGAATCCAGGAACCCGTCATCGACAAGGGTGGATACTGGCGGATATTCCTTCCCATCACCGACTGACGCCCACAGCTGCGAGGAATGATGATTCGCCGAGTAGGTTTCTTTACCGAAGGCAATGAGGATGGTGACCCCGCTGTCTACAGCGAGTCTCTGACCCAAGCCATGGTTGGCCCGCCAGCACCTGATGAAGATCGAATTCTCTCCTACCTCAAAGGCGGTGAGGAGATCTTCAGCACCATGGGCGCTGAGCGTGATGTCATCTCCGGAGACGAGTGGGTCGGTGGTGCCGGGTCGCTGGTGACGGATGGTGAATGGGTCTGGCCTGTTGACCTCGTTTACTACCTTTCGCGTTACCACATTGCCCTTCCAGCCGATTTCCTCGAACATGTGCGGAAATCGGAGTATCGGGCTCCGGTGGTATCTGGCGAGCGGGCGCGAGAAATCATGGCCGAACTTTTCCCTAAGCGCCCTTCGCCTTGGGGTTAATGCGATTTCGGGGTGTTCTTGCGTCGACGGAAATGGATGCATCGGAAGTCGGAAGCCTTCCGATGTAAATCGCCCGGATGCTCGCCAGCGCAGAAGTGACGATCGGCACGACCCCCTGATCTGAGACCAAGCAACCGCGGCCCGGTACGTCGAGTGCGCCGGGCCGCGGATGTGTTGACCGGGCGACGGATTGAGAGCGGTGGGGATGCAGCGTCCCCCTGACCGCACGGCTCGCTCATAGCAGGCGGGGCGCTTTGCGCCTGGTCACGATGCAGTGAGTGTCATCCGTCAATTGCCGCAAATCCATCTGAACCGCGCCATTCATGATTGAGGACTGAGTACGTGATCGAGTCCCTCCACGCTCCTCGTACGAACACGTGCTCCCGAATGCGGCCTTCCTCCGTCATGCCGGCGCGTAGCAGGGTCTTGGCGGAAGCCGAGTTCAGTGGAGCGCGAGCGGCCCAGATGCGGTGCAGGCCAAGGTGGTTGAAGCCGAGGGCGCACATGAGGTGAACGGTTTCGGTGCCCAGACCCGCTCCCCATGTGTGGGGGCGCAGAGCAAAACCGATGGTGGCGGCTTTCTGGGCATGCGGGTCGAGAGCAAGGCGGGCGAAGCCCACCAGGTCCCGTTCCTCCTGGCGGACCACGCCGAGGGCGTATTCGGTGCGGGGTTGCTCGCCGGAGGAGGCGATGGAGCGAGCGACGATCTCCCCCACCTGTTCACGGGTTCGGGGTTCGAAGCTCAGGTGGCGGGTGGCCTCGGCATCGCCGTAGATGGCGTGTACGGCGTCCACGTCGTCGCTGGTGAGTTCGCGCAACTGAAGCCGGGGGCCTGCGATATCGACCGGGTGCATGGTCGGGACCCTACTTGTAGGCGGTGTTACCTGGGCAGGGCGGCGACAGGGGCTGCGGTGAACGCCTCGATCTCTTCCCGTGCCACGCGGGCTTCGGGTGCGGTGAGCCACCGGGGATCACGCAGCGCGGTGTGGACCTGCCGCACCGAGGCAACGATGCCGTTGATGCGCTGATCGGCGGACAGGTCGAGAACGGGCCGCATGGCCTCGTCGACGCCGTCGAGATTTCCGGCGTGGATGCGGGCGAGGGCAAGGTCGGTGTGCGCGCCGGCCTGGTCGCCGAAGGCCCAGTCTTCGGGTTCCGCTTGGAGGTAGGCGGCGACGGCCGCTTCAGCCTGATGTTCCGCCTCGGGGGCATTCGGCAGCCAGGCGGTGGCGTCGGCGGCATAGTAGAGCTGGCGTGGGACGGGGAAGGTCATGATGCCGCCGAACTCGTCCAGGTCGTCCGGGGACGCCGCATCGCGGGCTCGTTCGGCCTCTGCGAGGGACTCCCGTACGGCTGCCACGTCGCCGAGTGCGGCACCGGCACGGGCTTGCAAGCAAGACAGCCATACGGCGCTGGTGCCGGTCACGCCTCCCAGCTGGGAGATGCCGAGGGAAGCGTATTTGGAGGCTTCCTGGTGTCGGCCGTCCCAGTAGGCGATCAGCGATTGCAGGCCGCGGACCCAGGCACGCATGGCGGGATGGTCGGCGTTGTCCGCGCACACGTAGGCGGTCCGGGCCTGTGTCATTGCCGACCGCGGGTCGCCGAGGTCGTGGCTGGCTTTGGCGAGCATGCCCGAGGTGATGGCGGAGAGCAGGTACAACTCGCGGGCCTGGATGGGGCGGACGTGACCGTGTTCGAGGAAGCGGAAGGTGAGGTCCTGGACTTCGACCAGGTCGCCGAGGAGTGGGGTAAGTGGTAGCCGCGGATAGGCGGCGGCGAGACGACGTACCTCCTGGTGGAGCTCGTCCAGGGTCTCGGGGCCTACGTTGCTGCCTTCTGCCATCGCGCTGAAGCGGAATGCACGACGAGCTGCCATGGCGACCTGCCTCTCTAACGTGTCCCGGCCGGCGCTGTCGCCTGGATCGGGTCTGCTGGTGAACTCGATGCCGTCGAAGCCGCCGTCCCCTTCGCCGGGTTCAAGGGAGGGTGACGGCGGCGGGGTCGGCATGACGAGCCGAAGCTGGGGAACGGCATCGACTGCGGCACCGCCCTCGTCCGCTGGACCGAGCAGGACGTCGACGGGGTACCGGAACATTGCCTCCAGTACCCGGCACAAGGCCGGGTAGGGGCGGGTCTTCACCTCGCCCCCGTACCAGCGCTCAAACTGCCGCTTCGACACCGTCAGGCCGACAAGCGTCGGATCACGGTCCTGTTCGGCGAGTTCGTTGGCAGTGCGCTCGAAGTGAAGCTTGAAGGTCTCGAACACCTGCCAGTGGCGCCTGGTGATCAATGTCCTGAGAAGAGTGGGCCTTTGAGCCATCAATCCCCCGATGGGTTCCGGTCGGCTCGTCGGTTCGACGGTAGCCCTGCAACGCCGCCATACGGGAGTGAGAGCTGCCGTGTGCGAGGAGATGACGGTGGAGACGGCGGCAACGTGACGGTACCCATGTCGTCCACCTCGCCAAGCCCGAATCAGACGTCGGCGCTCATGTCGTGGTGAGGCGTGCCGCTTGGCCGTCAGGCTCGATGCCCGCCCTGAACGCGAGCGACGAGGTGGTGTTCCGGTCATGCCGGCAGCAGGAGACAGCGCGATGCGGCGACAGGCAGAGCCACGTACCGGGATACGGAGCGCGGAGGCGACATGGAGCGACAGCGGCCTGACCCTGCGGCACGAGCGGACCTTCCCTCCGCACGGCTCGTCCGTGGGTGAGGCACGGAAGTTCGCAGTCGAGGCTCTATCGGCTTGGGGCGTCCGGGACCGCCTCGATGACGTATGTCTGTGCCTGTCAGAGGCCGCCACCAACGCGCTCGTACATGCGGGTCCGCCCAGCTTCGGATTCCGTGCACGGCTGGCCATCAGCGGCCCGGTGGTTCGGCTGGAGATCCACGACCAGGGCGCGGACCGGCCGCATCGGAAGCATCCGCGTCTTGATGACACCTCGGGCCGCGGCCTGCTCCTGGTGGACGAACTGTCCGATGGCTGGGGCGTGGACGAGCAGCAAGGCACTGGCAAGACCGTCTGGATCACCTTCAAGACCACTGGCCCTGACCCCCGCCCGCCCAAGCACGAGATCTGACGGGGACGCCACCTGTGCACACCCAACACGAACGCCTGTAGAGGAAAGAGGAATTCATGCGCAAAGCCCAACATCCCTTACCCGGCCACATCGTCATCCTCGGTGCCGGCCCCTGCGGACTGGCGTGCGCGAACGAACTGGACCGGCTCGGCCACCGCAACTGGACCTTGCTGGAGGCGGCGCCCACCGTCGGAGGGCTGGCGTCATCCGTGGTCGATCGCGCCGGCTTCACCTGGGACCTGGGTGGCCACGTGGTCTTCTCCCACTTCGGAGAGTTCGATCGCCTTCTGGGCGAGCTCTTCGCCCCGCATGAGCTGCTGCACCACGACCGCTCCTCATACATCCGATTCCGCGGCCATTGGGTGCCCTACCCCTTCCAGCAGCACCTTCACTGCTTGCCGCAGGCCGATGCCGAAGCGTGCCTGCGGTCGCTGACCCACGCGTGCCAACAGCGTGACCAGACCCTGCCGACCGACACCGACTTCGCGACGTGGCTTCAGGCCCAGTACGGAAGCGGCCTCGTCGAGCGATTCTTCGCCCCGTACAACACCAAGGTCTGGGCAATCTCACCGGAGAAGATGAGCGCGGGCTGGGTCTCGGAGCGAGTGGCACCGGTCGACCTCGACGAGATCCTGGCAGCCTTCTACGGCGTCAAGGCCCACACGCATCGGTGGGGACCGAACTCCACGTTCGCCTTCCCCTCCGCCGGGGGGACCGGAGAGATCTGGAGACGACTCGGCGCCCGCCTCGGCAACCGAATCCGCACCCGAGCCTCAGCCACATCGATCGACCCGGGCGCCTGCCTCGTGCGGCTGGAGAGCGGGGAGGCGGTTCCTTACGACCAGATCGTGGCCACCCTGCCACTGGACCGACTCGCCACCATGACGACGACGAGCCCACTCGACGTGCGAGAGGCCGCTCACCGGCTGAAGCACACCACCGTCGCCATGGTCGGCCTCGGATACCGAGCCCCCAGCCTGGACGAGCGGTCATGGTTCTACTTCCCAGAGGACGACGTGCCGTTCTACCGGGCCACCAACTTCAGCAAGTACGCGCCCGCCAACGTCCCCGGCGCCGACACCACTGCCTTCAGCTCATGGATGACGGAGATCTCTGTGATGCCCGGGACGCGGGTCAACCAGCGTGCCCTGGTGAAAGCCGCCGATGCCGCGCTGCGTCGACATCGCCTGGTTCCCGGGCTGGCCGAGCTGGCCACCGCCCATGTGGAGATGATCCCGTACGCCTACCCGATCCCCACCCTGGACCGGGACGAGGCGCTGGCATTGACGGTGCCGTGGCTGGAAGACCAAGCGATCTACCCTCGCGGCCGGTTCGGCACCTGGCGGTACGAGATCGGCAACATGGACCACGCGGTCAAGATGGGCGTCGATATCGCACGCCGTCTGGTCACCGGGGCCACTGAGGAGCTTCTCAGCAGCCAGGACGCGGTTCCCGCCGGGAGCCGCTCATGACCACCACCACGACGACGTCCGTCACCTTCGCCGGGCACGTCTTCGATGTCGAGGTGGACCAGGACTTCGCCGTCGAACAGCGCACCCACCTGCACAGCTTCGTCCCGGAGGCCGCGCCGGCTCCACCCTGTGGTCGGCTGACCAGCATCCGCATCCGCCACAATCGTGAGCTTTTCGCAGACCGGACCGCCCGCCTTGAGGCGGTGCAAAGCCGGTGCGTCGAGCCGTTCCGCGGCGAACCGTACCTGCGCTCACGGGTGGGTGACGTGGACTGGTGGCGTCCTCATCCCCGCTCGCACCTGTCCAAGGACCATCTCTACGCCCACGACTCCACCGGCCGCCTGCACATCGTCCTCCACCCTGATGCACATCGCGGAGAGCGCTATCCGCTGCGCATCATCCGGGAAGTCGTGATGCGGTGCGGCGAAGACCGGGGCTGGACCGCTTTCCATGCCGCCGCAGCGTCCATCGACGGACACGGAGTGCTCATCGCCGGACCAACCGCAGCCGGCAAGACCACCGTGCTCGCCGCCCTCGCCTGTCACCGCCGCGCGGACCTGGTCGCCTCCGACCGCGCGATGCTCACTCAGAATGCAGCCGACGTCATCGGTGTCCCACTGTCCATCCGCATCGCCGGAGGCACACTGTCCTCCCTGACGCCGCGCGAGTCCCTGCCACCGCACCGGGTGCTCCCTCGCACGTTCGGTACGGATCAGAAGGCGAGCAGCACCCCGCGGGACTTCGCGGCCGCCTTCGCGGCCCAGGTCCGCGAGGGCGCTCCACTGCGGCTCGTGCTTCTGCCCCGGCTTCGCGACGATGACTCCCCGCTCAGCATCCAGGGGCTGCACGGCGAAACCGCCCGTGCCGAGCTGGCCGCAGCCTGCTGCACCCCGGATGACGAGGACTGGATCCACCCGTGGTTCGCCTGTCGGAGCCGGTCGGTGGAGGGACTGCGTGCTCAGGCCGATCAGGTACTGGACGAGCTGGCGGCGAAAGTCCCGGTGTTCAGGGTCACCGCCGGCGTGCGTACTCCCCACTTGCTGGAACGCCTCGCCGACACCGTCGCCAGGAGGCTCTCGTGATCCCGAAGCGCATCGCTGTTGTAGGTCCCGTGGCCTCTGGAAAATCGACCATCGCCGCCGAGATCGCCGGTCACACGGGACTGCCTCACCTGGACCTCGACAACCTGTTCTGGGGAGCGGGCTGGACGCCCGTCGATCCCATGATCTTCCAGAACCGGGCCAGGGACCTGCTCTGCGCAGAGTCCTGGATCGCCGATGGCAACTACGGCGGGCCTGTCGGCGAGATGCTGCTGGGCCACGCCGAGCTGGCGATCTGGCTCGACCTCCCCCTGCACACCTGCCTGCCCCGGCTGCTCAAGCGCTCATTCCGGCGAGCTGCCCGTGGCGAGGAGCTGTTCGCCGGCAACCAGGAGACGTTCCGGCATCTGGTTGCCCGGGACTCGATTCTCCTCTGGGGCCCGGCCCATCACCGCCAGCACCGCCGTCGCTGGCGCCACCACCTCGGCCCCGACAAGCCCCATGGGCTGCCCGTGCTGCACCTCACCAGATCCACGGCAGTTGCGCCGACGCTCCGAGACATGCGTCTGCTGCCCGCAGCTACGAGGGCGGAGGCACCGTGCCGCACACTGTGATCGCCTCGGCCGTCCGCGTCCCCTGGCACAGTCACCATGGGGGCTACGACCGACTCCTGGATTACCTGCCGGAAGCCAAGCGCATCACCGCGCCACGGGGAATCACCGGCCAGAAGATCGCCGCTGCAGCCCATCACTGGCTCCGCCGCCGCTGCCCCCTGCCGTTCTACCCGGCCGAACACTTCGCCACGGATGCACGCGTTCTCGCCAGGCGCGGGCCCGCCCACATCCTCTACGGCGACGAGCAGTTCTGGTTCTCCCGCCACCGACCTGGCCCGACTGCCGTCACCTATCACCAGCCACCCGCACACCTGGGCCGCTTCATGCCGGCCACGAACTGGCGGCAGCTTGCCGCCCACGCGAGCCAGATCATCACGCTCGCCCCCGACCAGCTGGCGTTCTTTGCCAACCACCTGTCCGAGGAGCGCGTGCACCTGATCCCGCACGGCATCGACACCGCCGCCTTCACGCCGGCAGGAGTCCCGGAGCCAAGCGGCCGACCACTGCTCCTGACCGTGGGCTGGTGGCTGCGCGATTGGGACGTCCTGGACACGGTCCACGACCAGCTCCACCGACGGCACGGCAACAACATTGAACTCGCCGTCGTCACCCGTCAGGCCGACCGACGCACCTGGCACCCGGCCGTACGCGTGCTGGAAGGCATCAGCGAACTCACCCTCACCCAGCTCTACCGCCAGGCCGCGGCTGTGTTCCTCCCCCTGACGGACGCAACCGCCAACAACGCACTCCTGGAAGCCCTGGCCTGCGGAACCCCGGTAGTCGCCACCGACACAGGCGGCATCTCGTACTACACGGGCCATGGCCCGGCCGCCTCGCTCACACCACCCGGTGACGCAGATGCCGCCGCCGAAGCCGTCGAAACTCTCCTTGGCGAACTCGGCACCGCCGCCCACGCTGCACGACGTGCCGCGGCCCGGGAGCGCGCCGAGCTCTTCGCCTGGCCGCGCATCGCCGATCAAGTTCGCTCCGTCTACCGCCTGCTGGAGAACGAACGATGATGCTGGCCGAACTGTGGCTCCACTACGCCGTTCCCGTCCTGCTAGCCCTCCTGCTGGCTCGCGGGCTTTGGGCACTCGTCGCAGTCGAACTCTGTGGCCGTTGGCTGCTGGACAACGCACGCCGAGCCCCCGTCGCGGCCGACGAGGACGGGCCGTGGCTGGTGGTCCTGCTGCCCATGCTGCGAGAGCAAGCCCTTGCCCCCGAGACGGTCGCCGCCTTCACTGCCCTGGAGTACCCACGAGAACGTGCAGTGGTCGTCGCCATCACCACCGAGCGAGAAGAGAACGCCCGCCGTCGCGATCGTGATCGCCTTCCGGAACTGGCGGACACCAGCTGCCTCACCGAGGCGCAACTGCGCGGGACGTTCCCCCGCGCTCGCTGCGGCGACGTCGCTGACGAGGTCAACGCCGCTCCCAAGGAGAAGCGCCTCCCCCTTCTCGCCGAGCTGTACGACGCAGAGCCAACGACATGCGAAACCGTCGCCTCCCTTGCCGAAGGCCAGCCAGCCGTGGGGCTGCGTCTGGTGCACCTGCACCAACCTGACACCGGTGGCCGCAAGGCCGGACAGCTCAACCACGCCGTCGACCGCCTCGACGAGATCCTCAGCCCCCTCGGCTGGCACGACGAGAATGACGCGGACAACACCTTTCTCTGCGTCTACGACGCCGACGCCACCCCGGACATCCGTACGCTGACGGCCTTCGCCGAGACAGCTACTCGTCACAGGGCTCTCAGCGGCCGGCCACCGGCCCTGATCCAGCAGCAGCGCCTGCCACTGCTCGGCCGCCGCCCCTTTCCACCCGGCGCCACCGGCCTGTTCCTGGCGGGAGAATGGCTCTACCAGCTCCGCCGCTCTCTCGGCATCGAGCTCGCTCGTATCCGCCTGACGCACTGGCTCACTACCACCCAAGTCCCGCGCCTCGTAAGGACACTGCTGCGGCCAATGATCTACGGCGTCGGCTGTGGCATGACCGTCCACCTGCCGACCGTGCGGACCCTCGGAGGCTTTCCCGAACCGATGGAGGATCTCGGCACCGGCCACCGCCTCTCCCTCCTTGGCGCCGACATCGCACCCGCCACTGTCGCCGTCCTGGACGAGCCCTATACCGAGCCTCGCGGCCTGACCAACCTCCACGCCCTCGCCTTCCACACGTCAGCCCGACCGGACCGCCATGCGAAGGCCGTCGCTCACCTGCCGAGCGCTCTGTCTCGGATCGGCAAGGCGCTCCTGGTGCTCCGGGAATGGGCCGACGAGGTTGCCTGGGCCGCCGGCGCCCCGCTGATCGCCGCCGCGGTCGTCTCCGCATACTGGGCGGGTCCACTGTGCTTCGCGCTTGCCCTCACGGGGGTCCTGCTGCATGGCCCCGTCCTGACCGCCCGGCTCATCAGGCTGGCTCCTGCTCTCCATGCTGAGGTCGTTCCCTCGACGAGCCGCATTGCTGCCATCCCGAGCCCCACACGAGGCCGCCGCGCGGCGTTGGTCGCAAGCAGCCCCACCCAACCCTTCATCCGTCTCGTCGGCCCCTGGCGGATGTTCTTCCGCCGCATCACCGGACACGCCACCACCTTCGGCAAGACTGAGCGCTGAAGCACCGCCCAATCCGTAAGAGGAAGTTGGACCAGAACCGTGACCGAGCCCTCCACCGCCGAAATTCGCACCTCTGCCAAAGCCGTCGTCCTCCATGACGGCAACGTGCTCCTCATGCGTGCCGTCTGGGACGACCAGGAGTGCTACTTCCTCCCCGGCGGCGGCCAACACCCCGGGGAGAGTCTCGGCGACGCCGTCCGCCGTGAAGTCGACGAGGAGACCGGCCTGACCGTCACCGTCGAGCGGCTGCTGTGGCTCCGTGAATACATCGGCGCCAACCACGACCACGCCGAAAGCGAAGCCAACACCCACCGCATCGAAGCGATCTTCCTGTGCACCCCCACCAGCGATCCCGGCCGGCTCGGCGGCCATGCCCAGGACGAGGTGCAGACCGGCCTGGAATGGGTACCGCTGGGCAAAGTCCCTACCCTCAACCTGCTGCCGCAGGCCATCCGCCAGCTCATCGCCTCCCTTGCTGAGGCGTCCCAGCCCCTCGATAGCTACCTCGGCGATGTCCCCTGACAGCACCGTGGACGGCATCGACGGCCGCGTGCCACCCGCCGCCCGCGAGATCACCACCGGCCAGGCCAACCGTGTCTGGTCGGTGGACGGGCCGACGCCGTACATCCTCAAGCACTACGGGGACCCGAGCCGTGCCGCCAACGAAGCCGCCGCTCTCCGCCTCCTGGCCAGACGCCGTGCCCCGGCTCCACAGCTGCTCGGCGCGTCCAGCGGCAGCAGCGCCCCTCCATGGACCGCACAGGCCGCCCTTCACGCGAAGCCTGTGCACCTCGACCGGTTCCTGACGGACCTCGCCGAACCGCTGGCCGCGATCCACCGCATCCCCGGCACGCACTTCGGCCGCCTCGCTGGCGCACGACAACACCACAGCTGGACCGACTACCTCCACGACCGCCTGCGCATGTACGCGGCAGCCGCCCCGGCCCTACGCGCCGTGGCCCGACGCCTCCACCAAGAAGTCGACGCCAGCGACAACGCCATCCAGCCAGTGCTGCTCCATCACGACCTGCAGCCGGGGCACCTTCTTCGCGAACCCACCGGTTCCCGACTAGTCATCGACTGGGAGCTGGCCATCTTCGGCGACCATCGTTCCGACCTCGCTCGCCTCGCCGTACGCCTCGACCTCGACGACCCCACCCCCATACTTGCTCTCGCCAGTCGGCCCGACGTCACGACCGAAAGCCGGCTCCATCTGTACTGGCGCATTCATCTGCTCGCCGACGCCGCGCTGAGTACAGACCGCGACATACAGGAACGGGCAGCCAGGAGGCTACTCAGGTGGAGGTGAGCAAGACATCCTTGCCACGGAGCGGGGTGTGGAGCCGAAGTTGGGCAGGGTCCCGCGCGGGAGGGCGGCCATGGCGCGTGCCTGACCTCGGAGTTCAGCGGCGTGACTCAGGCGGGCAGTGTGCTAGAGGGGGAGAAGATCAACAAGCGGGGGGGGGGCTGGCCGCTTCTGGTCGCATCCCTTGCTTTGGGTCATTTGCCACATTTCGCGGTCCTGGGGAGGGATATCGTTGGTGAGCCGCCCGCGCAGAGAATACGGCGCCCCGCCTGTGCTCCCCCGGCAGGATGTGCCCGTCGTGTACATGCCGGGCACGCCCGAAATAGGGTGACCGGCAGGAACACCACGGCCTTCGGGCCGCCACCTTTTGACGAGCAAGGACACCCCCGACTGATGGCAGTGACGCAGCAGGAGATCGAGAACCGGTTGTGGGACGCCGCCGACGAACTGCGCGTCGCGATGCCCGAAGCGCAGTACGCCTCGGTCGTCTTCCCGCTGATGTTCTGGAAGTACCTGTCCGACACCTGGGAGCACCACCATCAGGAGTTTCTGGTCGAGAACGGGAGCCTGGCCGACCTCTCCGCCGAAGAAGCGCACGAGATCGAGTACCGCGACTACCAACAGTTTGAGATCCCGTTCATCCACCTGGACACCTTCCAGAAGCCTCGTGCCCTCTGGTCGGCCGTCCTCGCCACGATCGCCCAGCCCGGCCTCGGCAAGAGGGTCCGTGCCTCCCTGCAGGCGATTGAGACGGCGAACCCTGGCAAGTTCTCCCGCTTGTTCGGATCCATGACCTGGGCTGCCGAAGAGGTCCTGTCGGGGGAGGTCCTGGCGGCGGTCATGCGGGCGATGGACCGCACCCCGAAGATGCACGAGGGCAACATGTCCCACGACGTGCTCGGTGGGGCTTACGAGTACCTGCTCAAGCGGTTCTCCGACGGGTCCGGAACCCGCGCTGGCCAGTTCTTCACCCCGCGCGAGGTCGTCGAGCTGATTGTCGAGATCCTTGATCCCAAGGGCCGCGAATCTGTGTACGACCCGACCTGCGGGTCCGGTGGCATGCTCATCGCCTCAGCGAGCCTCCTCAAGGCACGTGGCGGGCGCGGGTACTCGCTCAAGCTGTACGGTCAGGAGGCTGTACAGGACACCGCCGGTGTGGCCCGCATGAATCTCTTCATGCACAACCTCACCCAGTTCAAGGTGGAGGTCGGCGACACGCTGAAGGATCCGCGCTTCACGAAGCCGGATGGGAGGGTGAAACAGTTCGACGTGATCGTCGCCAACCCTCCGTACAGCCTGAAATGGAAGCCCTGGACGACTGATCCGCGTGCCCGCGGTGGGGTGGCGCCGCAGTCGACGGCGGACTGGGCATTCGTGCAGCACATGATCGCCAGCATGGATCCGGAGAAGGGCCGTGCAGGCGTTGTCCTGCCCAATGGAGTCCTGTTCCGAGGCGGCCAGGAGGGTGCTATCCGCCAGCGGGTGATCGACGACGACCTGCTTGAAGCCGTGATCGGGCTGCCAGCCAACCTCTTCTACAACACGACCATCCCGACCTGCATCCTCGTATTCCGCGCCCGCGGAACCAAGATCGACGAGCGTAAGAACGGCGTTCTGTTCATCGATGCGTCCAAGCGGTTCGCTAAGGGAAAGAACCGCAACGTGCTCACCGAGGGTGATATTGCCAGCACGGTGGCCGCCTATCACTCCCGCGTCGCGGCTGACGGCACCACGCGTGCCCCCGACGGCACTGATGTTCCTGTCGCCCAGTTCGTACCCGCGAGCGAGATCGCAGCGAACGGCTACGACCTCAACATCAGCCGCTACATCAAGCAGGTCACGGCCGAAGAGGCAGACCTGCCCACCCTGATCAAGGAATACAACGCATCCCGAGCCGAGCGTCAGCAGACTGAGCAGCACATGCTCGCCACGCTCGCGGGTGCCGGCATTGAGGGCTTCGATGACTGACCCGGCAACGAGCACACGGGAAGGTTGGGGCCGGGCACCACTCTCGCGGTTCCTGACGCCGAACGTTGAGGTCATCGATGTGGACCCGCATCAGACCTATCCAACGGTCGGAGTCTTGAACAGAGGGCGCGGACTGCTCTACCGCGATCCGGTTGCGGGGAGCTCCACCGCTTACAAGAAGCTCAACCGAATCGGCCAGGGCGTTGTCGTCTACAGCCGACTCAAGGCGTTCGAAGGCGCGATCACGGTCACCCCCAGCGATCTTCCGGAATCGTTCGCCTCTCAGGAGTTCCCTACCTTCGCGTTCACGTCTGACCTGGATCCCGACTTCTTTCGTCTGCTCACGACGACGCAGCGCATGTGGGGCGCGCTCCAAGGTGCGTCGAAGGGAATGGGCGGCAGGCGAGAGCGCGTGAAGCCGACAGACTTCCTGAACATCGTCATGGCCATCCCGCCCCTGCCCATGCAAGAGCGGATTGTCGAGGTCATTGGTGCGGTGGACGGACAGATCACGGCACTCGAGGATGAGGCAGACGCCCTCCTCCGAGTCCGTAACGCCACCTTGGGCGATGCGCTAGGCCGTGGCGGCGAAGGTTGGTCCTCCGCTCCGCTGGCGGAGGCTGGAAAGCTCACCCGCGGCCGCCGGTTCGTGAAGAGCGACTACGTGGAGTCGGGTCTGGGGTGTATCCACTACGGCCAGATCTATACGGACTACGGGGTCTCGGCCACACACACGGTGACGCATCTTCCCGAGAGTTTCCGCGACTCGATGCGCCTGGCACATCCTGGCGATGTGGTGATCGCTGGGACGAGCGAGAACATTGAGGACATCGGCAAGGCTGTGGCGTGGTTGGGCGAGGACGCCGTGGCGGTTCACGACGACTGCTTCATCTTTCGCCATGACCTTGACCCGAGATTCACCTCCTATTTCTTCGCTTCGCCTCAATTCCAGGCGCATAAGCGCCAGTTCACGAGCGTCACCAAGGTTGTTCGCATCTCCGCCGCGAACCTCAGCAAGATCATCATGCCCGTCCCCCCTCGTGATGAGCAGGAGCGCATCGCGCGGATGGCTGACGCCGTGGACCGGCAGGTCGCGGCCCTCCGCGCTGAGGCGGAGCGCCTCCGGCAGGCTCGGGTGGCGCTCCTTTCGGGGCTGCTGGATCGCACCATCGACATTAAGTCCGCCGACTTGGAGGTCTAAGCAGTGGCGAAGGGCATTCGAGAGCGTGAGTTCCAGAACCTGATGATCCAGTGGTCCCTCCCGATGGGCTGGGGCTTCGCAGCGGGCAGATCGCTGGAACGTGAGACGACGCAAACGGTGCTCGTCGGCGACCTGAGGGACGCCATCATCCGACTCAACCCTGGAGTGATCGAGGGGTTCGATGCGGACGCGGTCGTCGAAGAGATCGTCGCCACGGTGAACGCAGTCGAGGGCGGCCTGGTACGGGCTAATGAGCAGGTGCTGCGCCTGATGCGCGGGCACAAGGAGTTCCGCGACGCCGCCGGGGTGTGGCACACCCTCAAGGTCATCGACTTCGGGCACCCGACCGCCAACACGCTAGTGGTGTCCGACGAAGTAACCATCACGGTCCCCGGGAAGACTTCCCGGCGATTCGACCTTGTGTTTTGGGTCAACGGCCTGCCTCTGGTAGTGGTCGAGGTGAAGTCACCTACCGCTAAGTCCGCGTGGGCTGATGCCGCGCGCGAGATCAACAACGTGTATGTCGCCGAGTACCCGTGGTTCTTCACCCCCAATGTCTTCGCCATCGCCTCAGATGGGCTGAAGCTGCGGTTCGGTGCAGCTGGCGCGCCCACGAACCTGTGGCAGCCGTTCCGGTCCACTGATGACGACGAGAACCTGTCGGGGCAGGCAGACATACAGCGCTCCGTCGAACTGCTGCTCAAGCCGGCGACGGTCCTGGACATGCTGGCCAACTTTGCCCTTTTCGCCACTTCCGGTGGCGGGGCGGACAAGAAGTACTTGCCTCGGTACCCGCAGATGGAGGCAGCGCACCTGATCCACCAGCGCGTCGTGGCAGGCGGCTCGAAGGGCTTGATTTGGCACCACCAGGGCTCTGGTAAGACGCTGTTGATGGTGTTCGCCGCCTCGCTGATGCTGGCCGATACCCGCACCGATTCTCCGACGATCATTCTGCTTTCGGACCGGACGCACCTTGTCCGCCAGACGTCCGGAGTGTTCACCGCGGCAATGGGAGATGCCTACTTCCATCAGCCGGCAACAAGCGCCGAACTGCGTGCCTTGCTGGCCGACGACGTGCGGGGCGTCATCTCCACGACCGTCCACAAGTTCGCCGACGCTGGCAAGAACCTCTCTACCCGGACCAACATCATCGTGTTGGTCGACGAGGCACACCGCACCCAGTCCGCCGACAAGAAGTCCCTTGCCGGACAGATGCGCGCAGCGCTGCCGCACGCGAAGTTCTTCGGCATGACTGGCACCCCCATTAGGAACCTCGCCACAGACACCTTCGCCCTCTTTGGCGAGGAGACCGACCCGGGCAGAGTGCTGCATCGGTACTCAGTGTCCCGATCCCTGCTGGACGAGGCGACGGTGCCAGTCATGCTGGATCCCCGCCCCGTCGTCTTTGAGATGAACGACCAGGCATTGCAGGACGAATTCGACGAGTTCGCCGATACCTTCGAGTTGGACGAGCCCGACCGTGAGGCCCTGTCACGCAAGTTCGGGCGCCTCACCTCAGTGTTCGCCAACCCTGACCGCATCCACACCGTCTGCCAGGACATCGTGGATCACTACCTCGCTAGCGCCTACCGCAACGGTCTGAAGGCTCAGGTCGTCGCCTTCAATCGTGAACTGGCAGTGGCGTACACGGACAAGATCAACGAACTGCTCGCGGGGTTCGAGGCTTCGCAGGTACTGGCCCAAGTAGGCAAGCACCAACGCATCGCCGCAGAGGTGAACATCTCAGTCTCGGGCGCAAAGGACGAAGAGCCCGCCATGCGCCCGTACAAGCTCTCGGAAGTCGTGGAGGAGGACCAGAAGCGTCGGTTCCTCAGTCCGGACGATCCGTTGTGCTTCCTGGTGGTGACCGCGAAGTTGATGACTGGGTTTGACGCACCCAACGAGGGTGTCCTCTACTTGGACAAGCCGCTGAAGGCACACAACCTGTTTCAAACAATCACCCGCCCGAACCGAACCTGGGTGTCCCCAAGTGGGTTCGTGAAAACCTCTGGCGTGGTCGTGGACTACATCGGACTGGCCGAGGAGGTGCAGAGGGCCGTCGTCGACCCCACCCAAGAGAAGGCCGGCAAGGGTGGCGGGTTCGTCACCGACTTGTTCGAGCTGGTCGCCGAGTTCCGCACGGTATTCGCGCGCATCGAAGACCTTTTCGCGGACGTGGACGGCTTGGACCTCACGTTCCATGGATACGCGTCCATGCGAGCCATCAATGCCTTCCTGGACGCCAACCCTGACACCGCACAGTCCTTCGCCAAGGACTACCGACTCCTGGCCCGCCTGTACCCGCTCATCAACAGCGACAAGCGGGTAGCCAAGTACCAGGACGGCTTTGCGCTGTTCGGATCCGTGTACACAACTTTGTTCAAGAAGTCCTCCGACGAGGAGAGGAAGGAACGACTTGGTGAACTAGGGCCGATGGTCCTGGAGATCATCAACGCTCACGTTCACTCCTTCTCCGTGGCCGCGTCCCAGGAGGAAGCCCTCGTCCTGGACGCCCAGGGCATCGCCATTCTCAAGGAACTACTGGCCCTCGTAAGGCCCAAGCCCGTCACAGGCGACGATGGGGACAAGACACCGCCGTCCGCAGCCGAGATCCTGGATCACATCAAGGCCGCCCTCGACAAGGGCGTCGACCCGGAGTCCGCGAAGTACACCGCCCTCGCGGAGCGGATAAGGCTGCTGCGGGACCGAATCATCCAGAACGCCCAGGATGCCCTCGACTTCCTGGCCGACGCGCTCCGGGTCGCCCGCGCCGTCGTCAACGCCGAGAAGCACCCCAATGAAGCGGTCATCGTGCTCGACGAGGACCACGTGGGTGTCCTGTCCCGAATCATCCAAGACCACGCGCCGTCGGGCCTCACGATCACGGAGAGGAACCTGGCTGAGGAGATCGACCAGGTGGTCACGCAGACCCTCGCCCGGTCTTGGGACAACGCCGATGCCCGCAACCGAGGTGCCCGCCGCGCCACAGCTGCAGTCTTCCGTCGGTACACGTTGAAGCCCGTAGGGGAGCCGTACGACTCCACCGTCGCCTATATCGAAGCCCACTATCTCGTTGACTGACGATACGGGAAGGCCCCGGACCGCCTTGAGCGGCCTGGGCCTTCGTCGTCGCGGCTGCGAGTTCGGACACCCTCAGCTGGCCTCGTGTCCTGCGAGGTTAGGCGACAGGCTCATTCTTCCTCTTCTTCTGCTTCCTGGCGCAACCGGTCGGCGATGTCCACTAGGGAGCCGCGCTGTGGAACGAACCAGCGCCGCGTGCCCTGAAGCGGTTTGCTCTGGTGACCGGCCTCCACGAGCATCTTCTGGGCCAGGCCGGTCGGTGAGTAGGCGATACCGTCCACCGCCCACACCAGGCAGTTACGGCGGTTCCGGGTCCAGGTTGCATGCGCCCGGCGGGGATCCGCCGTGAGCCAGGGGGTGAGCTGTTGCTGTTCGCGGCCGGGGACTGGGCGGAACTCCAGGAGCGTCCCTTCCTCCAGCGCGTTGTTCTCGAAGATCACGGTGACTGCCTTGGCTTTCCGTGCGTGCCCTTCACGCTCAGACGCGCGGTACTCCGTTGAGAGGGGCGGAGGCTGGTTATCGCCCTGTAGGGTCGCCAGCGCTGAACCGGCGACGTCGGAATATCGCTCCGCATTACGGAAGATGCTGCTCACCTGGCTCTTGGGTCCGTACCCCGTGTCGATCCAGTGGATCAAGGTGGCCACGGAGGCGTCAACGAGTGGGGCGACGCGCGCCGGTACCGTTGGCCAATCGGACTCCGGGATCTCCTGCCAGCCTCGGGGCAGGCGCTGGAAGGTCACGTGGGCGATGAGCAGTCGACCAAGGTCGGCGAGTGTGCCGGCGCGCCCCTCCCACTGCGGGCGTTGTACGCCGATCTGCCGCTCGACCTCCCGGAGCACCAGGATGGTGCGCCAGGTCTTCACGGCGTCGGTACGGTGGAGCGGAAATAGCCGGTGGTGCTGCTTCGGATCCCAGAGAAGATCGATGTCCACGTTGGCTTGGAAGGACAGTTCCGGAGAGGCGTGGGCACAGGCGAGCGCGGTTGCGGCTTCCCTGAGGTTGCAACCGTCGTCCTTCGACTGCGGTGGCTCCTCGCCCCGGCGCAGGACGTAGGTCTTCCGCAGCCGAAGCAAAAAGTCGTCGCGGAGCTGCTGCTGCACCTTCTCCAGGGCGATGAAGTCCTGGGGCTCCACCCTGTTCTGGGTGTTGGTCGTTCGGGTGACGTCGTGGTCGAAGCCCTCCGGGCAGTCCGTCAAGGAGATGATGCGGACACCGATCCGTGCGCGTGTCACGAGATCCGGGGTTTGCTGGTACGCCTCGTGGATGGAGGCTACCGTCTGAGCGCCGTTGACGATGCTCGCTCCCTCCATTTCCAGGTCCCCCCGAGGGCCCATGATCACCTTGTCGCATAGCACCGTGATCCCGTTGTTGAAGTACCAGAAGTACTCGGGCCTTCTACGAAGGGTCTCCACAAGGGTGCGATTTACCGCGGTGACACCGAGGGGATTTCGGATATTCCGCTGGAAGAGCCGGTGATGGTTGGCCTCGTACCAGCGGGCGACCTCCGCTCCTCCGATCGTGCCGTGGTACGCCAGGATGGGATCCTTGATCGGACTGACATCGACAGCCGAAGCCGACGCCTTCAGCTTGATCTGGGGTTCGGCGATTCCAGAGCGCAGGATGCGGATGAAGTCCGGCAGTCGCAGGATGCGCAGGCGCAGCGAGTCCTCGTACTCCGCGCAGAACCGGTCGAGTACCCCCTTGGCCTCGGCCCCCATCGGCTGGGTCCCTGCCCAGGCCGGCAGCAGGGTGATCTGTACCCGCGGATTGCTGAGTGCCCGTTCCAGATCGGGGATGAGCGGCGTCAGCTTAGCGTTGAAGCACTGGTACTCCCGGGCGATCAGTAGTTCCAGACCGTTTTTTAGGTCGAGGGCAGCGTCCTTAGAGAAGGTGGCTGTGCCGTCGCTGCTCCACTTCGCCTGCACCACCCAGACCTGAGGCTCTTCTGAGGCGAGATCTACCGCCACGGCGTCGATGCCCTGGTCGCCGAACGAGTCGATGACGAACTCGGCGCAGCGCTGCAGTGGATAGCCCGTGAACTCGCGGATCGCCAGGGCAGCAAGGGAACGGGAGAGAAATGAGTTCCGCTGGATTCGCTGCTCAAACTTCGACAGATCATCAACGGCGACGATCCCAGTGAACTGCTCATCAAGGGCGTGTTCGAGCTGCTGGGCGTGCAGGGCGGTCACTGTGCTCCTGTCGGCGGCTGGCGGCCGTGCTGGGACGGTGGCGAGGGGTACTCCCACGCCTCATCAGCGAATCAGGTTGCTTGCCTAAGAGCCTGCACGTCAAGCGCTTCGCCGCACTGCGTAGTCACGATGGGACTGAGAGCGGCGAATTCCCGCTGAGCGTAACGGCGCTGACTTCGTTAGGCAGCAGCATCGAGAGTGGCTCTCTTGAGGAGGTGCGCCTGGAGGGGGATTCCGTGATTGGTACGAACGCGATGGTTCGGGCGCGGGGCCGTGGACTCCACTCTCGCCGGTGCAGGCGGCGGAGCTGCTGGCCGGGGCGGACTTCCTCTTGTGGATCGCGGGCGGCGATGTGATCGAGCTGGCCCTTGGAGAGACGCGCACAAGCGGTCTCAACGTGCTCGTTCTCCACCGACCGGGTCAGCGTCCGTCCGCCGCTTCGACGGGTGGGACCTCTTCCTGGCCGATCCGCTGGGGTCCAGGACTCTGCGGGCCTGGCCGAAGGGCACGGTGCGAGGTTGTCGGATCACCCCCGCGTCGGTGGCCACCGTGGCGTAATACAAGGGGGACTACCCGAGCCTGCCGGAGGCCCGCCCAGCTGGTTCGCGAGGGCGTTGTCACGCCTATCCGGAACCGCCAGGCGTCGGCCCGGGCGCTCGGCTTGCCTGTTCCCGAAGGCGGCGAGAACGTCACCGCTAGGCTCGGCCCGCCTGAGGAAGACAGTGCTGAAGCGTCAGCCACCGAGCTCGACGGCCAGTGATGGACGCTCGCTCAGTGGGTGGCCCGGTGGCTACCGTCTCTGCCCTGAGCCGTCGGTGCTTGGAGTGACCCAGATGCGTGAGCGATGCGTGAGCGGATGGGGTGGCATTAGGTGGATTGGGCGGCAGGCGGAGGCCGGGCCGCACTCCCCTGACCTGGGAAAACGGGATCCGATGGCACCTCCCACACTTGACCGTCACGATCCCGCACCCCCTCGTAATGCGTAGGTCTCGGGTTCGAATCCCGAAGCCGGCTCTGTGAGAAACCCCAGCTCAGAGACCTCTCTGAGCTGGGGTTTCAACGTTTTGGTCGACCATGGCGCGACCGGCTCGCCCGAGACGTTCAGGGCAGGCCGGAGGGGAGAGGGCGGACGGCTCCGGCCCACGTAGCTGTCGGTCGGGCGATCGGGGGATCGGGGGATCTTCGCCCAGGCGGAATTATCGCGGTACCAGGCGACTGCCGCGGCGAGCCCTTCAAAGGGCACTCGTGGGACGTGCGACGTAGCCCAGGTCTTCTCCGCTCCTCGTCCCGCTCAGCGAGTGGCGCAGATCGTGGCCCGGGCGGTCGGGCGCGCTGCGGATCAGCGAACTGTCGGCGCCTGTCGGCTCGATCGGACGTTCGGTGATGGTGCGGTTCGTGTGTTCGTACCCTCCGGCGCGGGTCCGGCATGAGCGTGCCGTCATGGGGAGTACTCGGTGGTGGGGCTGTGCCTTCCCAAGCCTGCGGCACCGGTGCGGGGATGACCGTGTGATCGACGCTCGCTTCCTCTGCTTCTTCGAATTTCCGTCAGGAAGCCCCGTGCGCCGGTAATGCGTGGCACGGGGGTTCGCGCGCCGACGTCGGCATCGCCGAAAAGCCCTGGTCAGGTGGTGGCGAGGGGGCGGGTGCCGCGGAGGTCTTCGGTGTCGTAGGCGCTGCGTTTGGCGGCCGGTTCGAGGGTGAAGGCGGAGAAGATCTTCTTGCCGCGCACGGTTCTGGGGTGCGAGAGCGTGACGGTGGCGTTCAGGGGGCGGGTGGTGCAGGTGGTGAGGCACCAGGTGCCGGTGAGATTGCCGGTGCCGACTGCCTTCCTGGTGCCCCAGCGGGTCCAGCGGATGCCGCCGATCGCGGAGTGTTCGGAGAGCACGAGATGTTTGGGGCTGCGCTCGGGGCGGCCCCTGTCGGCGTTCTGCTCGCCGTAGTGGTTGATGACGTACGGGGTGTGTCCCGTTTGACCCGCGGTGGGGGCGGGGCCCGCCGCGTGGGCGGTGGTGCAGGTGCCGAGGACGGCGGCCGCGGCCAGGGCGGCTGCGGCGACGGCGGCCTTCGGGCGCCGGGGGGACCAGGGGGCACACGGGGTACGAGGGGTACGCGGGGTGCGGTGCATGGCTCTCGCTCCGGTTCGTGGGGGGACGGGGTGCGGGGGCGGGATACGGCCGCGGGTGGATCGTGCGCTGCAGAGGCAGAGGCAGAGGCAGAGGCAGAGGCAGAGGCAGGGGAAGGGGAAGGGGAAGGGGAAGGGGCGGAGGAAGGGGGATGGTGATGTCCTTTTCCCGTATGTGGGCCGCGGTGTGCCTGCGCGGGGAAATTCCCGCCGGACGGCGCAGCGTTCGGACCGCAGTGGCCCGCCCGGTGGTGGCGAGGGGGCGGGCCGGGCGGCGGGGCGCGGTGGGTCAGGTGCGGCCGGCGGCCGTGGTGCGGTCGGGCGGCGCCGTGGGGCCGAAGCGCCGTCGGTAGGCGGTGGGGGTGAGGCCCGTCTCGCGGCGCAGCAGGGCGCGGAGGTGGGCCGTGGTGCCCAGGCCGCTGCGCCGGGCGACCGTGTCGAGGCGCTCTTCGCCGCGTTCGATGAGGCGGCAGGCGAGGGCGATGCGCTCGCCGGTGAGCCAGGCCAGGGGAGTGGTGCCGAGCTGGGTGCGGAAACGGCGGTGCAAGGTGGCCTGGCTGACGGCCGCGCGGCGGGCGAGGTCGGCGACCGTGAGCGGGGCGTCCAGCCGTGCCTGGGCCCAGGCCAGCACGGGGGCCAGCGAGGTGTCGGGGATGTCGGGAACGGGCCGTTCGACGAACTGGCGCTGGCCGCCGTCCCGGTGGGCGGCGAAGACGAGGCGGCGGCTCACGGAGTTGGCGGTCTCGGCGCCGTGATCGCGGCGGACGATGTGCAGCCCGAGGTCGAGAGCGGCCGCGCTGCCCGCCGCGGTCAGGATGTCGCCGTCGTCGACGAAGAGCACGTTCGGCTCCAGCCGTACGGAGGGGAAGCGTGCGCGGAAGGAATCGGCCCACTGCCAGTGGGCGGTGGCTCGGCGGCCGCCCAGCACTCCGGCCTCGGCGAGGGTGAAGGCGCCGCTGCAGAAGCCGACCAGGCGGGCGCCGCGCGTGTGGGCCCGCCGGACGGCGGCCAGGACCGCCGGGCGGCGCGGCACGTCGGTGTCCGGCCGGTTCGGCACGATCAGGGTGTCGGCGGTGTCGGCCAGCTCGAGGGGGCCGATACCGGTGAGGGTGAAGAAGCCGTCCCGCATGAGGGTGTGGGGCTCGGGGGAGCAGAGGGCGAAGTCGTAGAGGCCGTGGTCGTGGCCGGTTTCGGGGCGGCGGAGGCCGAAGATCTCGGTGGTGCAGCCGAGTTCGAAGGGGTTGGAGTTCTCGTCGACGATCACGACGACGCGGTGTGGGGCGCGCGGTGGCGTACGAGGCGTCGTGGCGTGCGAGGAATCGTGCGGCATCCGCGATTTCTCGCACTCACGGGTGTGGGGCGGTGCGCCCGAGGATGAGGCCATGAGCAATGAACCACTCTCTCTTGCAGAGGCATTGGGCTCCTTCGACGCCTTGTGGAGCCCGCGCATCGTCACCCGTGTCAACGACTACGACGTGCGGGTCGCCAAGGTGGCGGGCGAGCATATCTGGCATGTGCACGAAGACACTGACGAGTTCTTTCTGGTGGTCGAGGGCGAGCTGCACATCGGGCTCCGCGAGGCCGACGGCGAGCGTGCGGTGACGCTGCCGGCCGGCTCGGTCTTCACCGTCCCGCGGGGTATCGCGCACCGGCCGCACTCCCCGGGCGGGGCCTCGATCCTGATGTTCGAGCCCGCCGGGACGCCGACCGTCGGCGACCGGCACGACGAGGTGCCGGACCACGTGGACGCGACCACCGGGCACCCGCTCACCCTGTAGGAGCGCCGGCGGTGCCCCGGGCGGGCTCCGGTCGGGCCCTCCAGGGCCAGGGTCAGGGGCAGGGGCGGGGCGACCACGCGCCGGTTCCCGGTGACGCGGGGGGGGCAAGGCCGGACGGCCCATGTCCCGCCGCGTCCCGAGGGGCCCGCTCGCCCGCAGCCACCACACTCCGCTGCGGGAACGCTCGCCCGCCGACGAACTCTCGGGCCGCACGCACCTGCTGACGCGGTACGGCGCAGGGTCGACGAAGCACGGCGCCCGAATGGCCGCCCCACGTGGCGGGTGGCCGGGAGGCGCCGCATCGTGAGGTGAGCGACCGGGAGGCGCCGTGCTTCGGATACCGATGAGGCCCGCCGCGGCGGGCCTCGCCTTTGTGGCCATGGCGGCGGTGCCGCTGTCCGCCGCCGGCACCGCCCCGCGGGTGGGGGCCGGGTCGCCCCTGGTGATCGCGCACCGCGGCGCCGCACGTGATGCGCCCGAGAACACCCTGTCCGCCGTGGACGCCGCGTACCGCCGCGGACTGATATGGGTCGAGAACGACGTGCAGCGCACCAAGGACGGCCGGCTGGTGGTCCTGCACGACACCACTCTGCGGCGGACCACCGATGTCGAAAGAATGTTCCCCGATCGGGCTCCCTGGCGAGTAAGGGATTTCACCGCCGCCGAGATAGCCCGGCTGGACGCCGGAAGCTGGTTCGGCCCGCGCTTCGCGGGGGAGCGGGTGCCGACCCTTGCCGCCTTTCTGCGCCGCTTGGACCACCACGGCCAGGGGCTGCTGCTGGAAATCAAGTCCCCGAAGTCCGCTCCCGGAATCGAGGCCGGCGTCCTTGGGGAACTGCGCCGCCACGGTTGGCTGGATCGGGCCCATATCGGAAGCCGACTGGTCGTTCAGAGTTTCTGCCTGCCGTGCGTGGCGCGGGTCCACAAGCTGGCGCCCCGGGTGCGTACCGGCGTTCTGGGAGCGCCGGCCGGGGACCGTCTGGCGCGCTGTGCCCGGTTCGCCGACCAGATCAACCCGCGCATGTCCACGCTGAGTTCACGCTGGATCAAGGCCGTCCACCGGCTGCGCGGCGCGCACGGCAGGCCGTTGGAGATCTACGCATGGGGTGTGGGCAAGAACACGGGCGTACGGCTGGCCAGGGCTTTCGGGATCGAAGGGATCATCAGCTAGGACGCATTGCGGGGACATTGTCTTGATTTCGCGCGTCGCCCGATCCCACTGCACACTTGCCCTCGTGGCACGGTACGTTCAGGGTCCGTGAAGGAGCTGTGGAAGCCGGACAAGCGGCCTCCGGGCCGCGCCGGTCGGGGATTTACGGGATTCCCGTGGCGCGGCTATGGTGCCAGAGATGTTCGACGCCGCCACGCTCCCCGTAAAAGAACTAAGACGCAGGATTGGGCTTTTGGGTTCCTATTTGGGGCCCGGTGCGGGCCCGCGTCCAGCTCCTCCTCAGGGTTCGTTCCAGGAGGGCCCTTGACGAACGACTTTCCGGCGTACGGCGAACGGCGGACGCCTCTCCCCCCGCAGCGACAGGTGCCCGACGACGCCTCGTACGACCCGCTGAGAGCGTCGGGTGCGGCGACCGCCACCATGACGCCGGCCGCCGCGACCGCCACCGGGGTCGGTACCGCCGGTCGGCCCGCGCCGCAGGCCGACCGGGACGGTCCGGGTACCCGCGCCAGGCCCGCGGCCGGCTCGCACGGCCGGCACAAGGCACGCAAGGGGCACTCCAAGCCGCAGGCCGGGGCGGACGCCAAGGCGAAGCCCCGCGACGCCTTCTTCGACAACGCGAAGTACCTGGCCATCGTCCTGGTGGCGATGGGGCACTCGTGGGAGCCGCTGCGCGACGGCAGCCGCTCGGCGGCTGCCCTCTACATCACCGTGTACGCCTTCCACATGCCGGCGTTCATCATCATCTCCGGCTACTTCTCGCGCAGTTTCGACATGCGCAAGGACCGGTTGCAGCGGCTGATCACCGGCGTCGCCGTCCCGTACATCCTCTTCGAGACGGCCTACACGCTCTTCAAGCGGTGGGCGGACGACGATCCGCACTATCCGATCAGCCTCACGGACCCCTGGTATCTGACGTGGTTCCTGCTGGCGCTGTTCGTCTGGCGGCTGACCACCCCGATGTGGAAGATCGTGCGCTGGCCGCTCCCGCTGGCCCTGGCCATCGCGGCGCTCGCCTCCGTGTCGCCCAACATCGGCGACGACATGGACCTCCAGCGGGTGCTGCAGTTCCTGCCGTTCTTCGTGCTCGGACTGTGCCTGAAGGCCGAGCACTTCAAGCTCGTACGCCGCAAGCAGGCGCGGATCGCGGCCGTACCGGTCTTCGTCACCGCGCTGGTCTTCGCGTACTGGGCGGCGCCGCGGATGAACGCCGCATGGTTCTACCACCGGGACGCCGCGCAGGAACTGGCCGCCCCGTGGTGGAGCGGCGTGGTGATGACGCTGGCGATGTTCGGCTGCTCGCTGGTCCTGGTCGCCTGCTTCTTCGCCTGGGTGCCGGGCCGCACGATGTGGTGCACGGCGCTGGGCGCCGGCACCCTCTACGGCTACCTGCTGCACGGCTTCCTCGCCAAGGGCTCGCGCTTTTGGAACTGGTACGACGCCCCGTGGATGCACACCCCCTGGGGCGCGGTGGCGCTGACGCTGATCGCCGGCACCGTCATCACCCTGCTGTGCACCCCACCGGTGCAGCGGGCCTTCCGGTGGGCGATGGAGCCCAAGATGACCTGGGCGTTCCAGAAGGACCCGGTCGGCATGGCCCGCAGCCGGAACTGAGCGTCAGGCGCGCGGACGACGCCAGGGGCACCTGTCCTACCGGAGATCCGGTGGAACAGGTGCCCCTGACGCATTCGCCGCCCGCTCCTGCCGGGCACGCTTCCGGCACCGCCGACCCGGCACCGCTGACCCGGGCAACCGGGCCGCGGGCAGTGGACCGGCCCGCCGATCGCGGCCCGCCACCTCGCCTCCTAGGCTCGAAGGGCATGCCGCCGGAGGGCATGCCACCGGAAGCCGGGAGGCACGCACCATGACCGACACCGTCTCCGTCTGGGGCGGAGACCGGCTGGACCTCGACGCCTATCTGGCCCGCATCGGCTACCAGGGAGGCCGCGAGCCGACCCTCGACGCGCTGCGCCTGCTGCATGCCCGCCACTCCGCGTCCATCGGCTTCGAGAACGTCGACGTGGTCCTCGGCCGCTCGATCCACCTGGACCTGGAAAGCCTCCAGACCAAGATGATCGACCGCCACCGCGGCGGCTACTGCTACGAGCAGAACCTCCTCTACGCCGCCGCCCTGGACCGCTTCGGCTTCCGCGTCCGCGGCCTCGGCGCCCGGATCCGGATGGGCGACGACCGCCTCCGCCCGGTCACCCACGCGCTGCTCGAGGTCGAGCTGGGCGGCGAGAACTTCCTCACCGATGTCGGCTTCGGAGGCTCGGCCCTGCCGGCTCCCCTCCCGCTGCGGGACGGCATCGAGGTCCGCCAGGGCGGCTGGGACTTCGCCCTCTCCTACGAGACGGACGCCGAGGTCTGGGCGCTGCGCACCCGCACCGAGGACGGCTGGACGGACCTCTACGCCTTCGGCCCGGAGCGCCGATTCCCCGTCGACTACGCCGTCTTCCACCACTACATCTCCACCCACCCGCGGTCGCCCTTCATCCGCCGCCTGGTCGTCCAGCGCCCGCTCCCCGAACTGCGCAGCGCGCTGATCGGCCGGGAGCTGACCCGTACCCGCCCGGACTTCTCCCGCGAGGTCCGCCGGATCGCACCGGAGGAGACCCCCGAGCTGCTGGAGACGGAATTCGGGATCACCCTGTCGGCGCCGGACGCCGAGGCGCTGATCGCCTTCCAGGAGCGGGCAGGGGATGCCGCAGGGGACACCCCCTAGGCACGGCCCCGCGAAGCGCCGGCCCTGCTAGCGCACGACCGCGATTCCCTCGATCTCGACCAGCGCCGCCTCGTCCCACAGCCGGGTCGCGCCGATCACCGCCATGGCCGGGAAGTCGCTGCCGACCAGGCGCTTCCACACCTGGCCCAACTCCCGGGCGTGGTGGCGGTAGTCGGCGACATCGACGGCGAAGACGGTGAGCTTGGCGAGGTCGGACGGGCCGGCGCCGGAGGCGGCGGCGGCCGCCAGGAGGTTGTGCAGCGCCCGCTCGAACTGCGCGACGATGCCGTCGCCGACGATCCGGCCCGCCGCGTCGAGAGCGGTCTGCCCGGCGAGGAAGACCATGGTTCCGGAAGTGGCGCGGACGGCATGACTGAATCCCGTCGGCGGCGCCAGATGGGGCGGGTTGATCCGCTCCAGGCCGGCACCCGGTGAGCCGGGGGCGGGCGGTACGGGGCGCTCAGTGCTCATGCTCATCTCCGGTGGGTTCCCTCCGCCGCCAACTCGTACCGCACACCCAGGGATTGAAGCGCGTCCCGCTCCTCCTGGGGAAGGTCCTCGTCGGAGATGACGAGATCGAAGTCGGCCAGCGGCGCCAGTTCGTAGAGTGCCTGACGGCCGAACTTGGAGTGGTCCACCAGCAGCACCTTGCGCCGGGCAGCGGCCATCAACGCCCGCTTGACCAGGACATTCTCCTGCGCCTGGTGGTAGCAGTGGCCGTTGTCGACGGCGGAGGTGGACAGAAAGGCGACATCGGCCCGGAAGCTGCGGGCGATGTCCGCGGTGGACATGCCCAAGAAGGCGTTGAACGCCGCGTGGTACTCGCCGCCCAGCGCGATCACCCGGATGTCGGGCTCCTCGGCCAGCTCGTTGATGACCTGGAGGGAGTTGGTGATGACGGTGTACGCACCCCGCGAGGAGAGCGCCCGGGCCAGCGGCAGCGCCGTACTGGAGTCATCGATGATCACGGCCTGGCCCGGCTCGGCCATGGCCAGCGCAGCCGCGCAGATGGCCTCCTTGGCCGCCACCTGCTCATTGCCGCGCCACCGGGCATTGGACTCGAAGAGCGCGTTGGGTGCCGCCGTCGCCCCGCCGCGCACCTTCCGCAGCCAGCCCTGATGCTCCAGCGAGTCCAGATCGCGGTGGACCGTCATCTGGCTGACGCCGAGCTCCAGGACCAACTCCTCGATGGTCACCTGGCCCTCGGCCAGCACCCGGTCGGCGATCCGCTTACGGCGGTCCCGGGGGCTCAGCTTGGCCGTCGCCGCCTCGGCCGGCTGCCCCTCGGCCACCACCGAGCCCTCAGGAACCCCATCGGTGTCGCTCAACGCTGGTCCCTTCCCGGCTCGTGTACCGGCCGCCCGCCTGACCACGGCCCCTACCCGGGGAGTTTAGGCCGTACCGCCTCACGAGGTCCCCGCCCAGGCCGCGGCGGCCTCCGCAAGCGGCTCCCGGCCGTCCAGCAGGCCCCGCGCGCCGTACGGGCGGCAGCGCACGAACGCCGCCTCGTGATGGAACGGCTTCGCCCGGTGCCCCTCGATCGCCTCCTTGTGCCCCGGCCGCGCGGGGCCGTAGGCGTAGCGGCTCATGTCCGCCACGCTGCGCCACAGGGAGAACGTGGCGACGAACCGGGGCGGCCTGGCCAGGGCGACCGAGGCGAGCAGCGCGGGGTCGGCCGCGGCCCGGCCGGACGCACGGGAGTTGGCCCGCAGGAACGGCACCGCGCGGCGCAGCCGCAGCCGCCCGAGGGTGAGCACGGCGACCGGCCCGTCCGGCTCGTCCGGCCCGTTCGCGTCGGGGCCGGTGGCGCTGGGGGCGCCGGTGGCGAGCTCCACCGGCATCGGGCCCCACTCGCCGAGGACCCGTATCGGCCGGAGCCGCACCTGCCAGCCATGGGCCAGTCGCCGGGCCGCCCGGTCCTCGGCGAGGAAGCGGTCGAGGGCGGCGTCGTCCTCCCATGCGGCGAGCAGTGCGGCACGGCCGGGTCGCAGGCCGGGGAGGCCGGCCGCGATGGCGCCGGTGAGCGCGGTCTCCGCGTACCGGAGGCCGGGGACGGCGCCGGGCTGCGGGCAGGCGCCCAGCACGGCCCGGGTGGAGCGGACGCCGATATCGGCGAAGTGCACGGAAACGATCATGTCGGACCCCCGTATCCCGGCCGCTGCCCAGCCTCGGCCCGTACGTCGCGGACTAAGTTACTTATCCGTGTACCGTTTGGTACACCACCTAGTATGGATCCCGTTGGTCGCGAAGGCGACCCGAAACCACCATCCGAAATGAGCCAGATCACGTGAGCGAGATCGATCGGAGCCGGGCCGCCCGCGCCGAGGCGCGCACCCGTATCGAGGACGCCGCCGCCCGGCTGTTCGCGGAGCGCGGCTACGCGGGCACCACCATCGGGGAGATCGCCGCCGAGGCCGGTCTGAGCAAGCCGATGCTCTACCGCCACTTCGACTCCAAGCAGGAGCTGCACCTCGCCCTGCTGGAGCGGCACCGCGACGAGCTGGCCGCCGCGCCCATCCGTGAACTCCTCGACGGCGAAGGCGACGTGGACACCCGGATCGCGGCGATGTACGACGCCTGGTTCGGCTATGTGCAGAGCCATCCGTACACCTGGCGCATGATGTTCCGCGACACCACCGGCGACCCGGACGTCCAGGCGTTTCACCGCGACATCCAGCGCAGGCAGCGGGAGACGGACATGGCCCTGCTCCGCACCCATGTGCCCGGACTCCCCGAGGCCGAGCTGGAGCCGTTGGGCGAGGCGATCCGCAGCGCGCTCTACGGGCTCGCGCTGTGGTGGCTGGACCACCCCGAGCGCCCGCGCGACGCCCTGGTCGCGGCGATGGTACGCATGACGCGTGGCCTGATCGCGACGGTGGGGCCGGAGGACGGCACCGCACCCTGAGCCACTGCCCCGCACCGCTCCCGCGTCAACGCCCCTCCCTCCGGAGCCGGTTCACTTCGCGTCCGCATAGCAGTCCACCACCGCGGTGGTGAACGGAAAGCGGACCGGTGTGTCCCCGAAGGCGATCCGGCCCGCCGCCGCGGCCGCCGTGTCGATGGCCCCGGCCACCGCGTCGGCCTCCTCGGCCGGGCAGTGCACGATCACCTCGTCGTGCTGGAAGAAGACCAGTTCGGCGCGGAGGCCGCCCCGGGAGAGCGCATGACGCAGCGCGGCCAGCATCACCAGGGCCCAGTCGGCGGCGCTGCCCTGGACGACGAAATTGCGGGTGAACCGACCCCGGGCGCGGGCCGCCGCGGTGCTGCCGTAACCGCCGGACGGCGCCTCCTCCTGGGGCAGGCCCGCCTCGTCGGGCGGTGCCACCGAGGCGGGCGGGCAGGTGCGGCCCATCCAGGTGCGCACCAGCCGGCCCTCCTCGCCGGCGCGCGCCGCGTCGTCGACACAGGCCACCGCGGCCGGATAGCGGCGCCGCAGATCCGCCATGTGCTTGAGGGCGTCGCCGGAGGTCTGGCCGTAGACGGCGCCCAGCAGGGCGAGTTTGGCCTGCGCGCGATCGCCGCGGAAGGCGCGGGCGGCGAGGTCGGCGTACAGGTCCTCGCCGCTGGCGGCCACCTCCATCAGCCCGCGGTCACGGGAGATGGCGGCGAGCACCCGGGGCTCCATCTGGTCGGCGTCCGCGACCACCAGCCGCCAGCCCGGGTCCGCGAGCACGGCCTGCCGGATGACCTTGGGAATCTGCAGCGCGCCGCCGCCGTTCGTGGTCCAGCGGCCGGAGACCGTGCCACCGGGGAAGTACTCGGCACGGAACCGCCCGTCGCGCACCCACTGCTGCAGCCACGACCAGCCGTGGGCGGTGTGCAGGCGGTAGAGGGACTTGTACGCCAGCAGCGGTGCCACCGCCGGATGGTCGACCCCCTGAAGCTCCCACTTGCGCGTCGAGGACAGCGCGATGCCGGCGCGGGCGAAGGCTTTGATGATGTCGTTCGGCAGATCGGGCCGCACCCGCTCGCCCGACCCGAAGGCGCGCGACACCTCGTCGGCCAGCTCCGCCATCCGCCGCGGCTCCAGACCGCCCGGGAACCGCTCGCCCAGCAGCCCGTTCAGCACCTCGCGGTGCACATCCGCCCGCCACGGCACCCCGGCCCGGGTCATCTCCGCGGCGACCAGCATGCCCGCCGACTCGGACGCGAGCAGCAGCCGCATGCGCTCCGGGTGCTCGGTCCGCGCCGTACGGGCCACCTGGCCGGCGTAGACCTCCAGCAGCGCGGTGAGCTCGTCCGTGCCGGGCGGCAACGGCACCGGGCCCGGCTCGAACAGCGACGGCTGGGTCTCGGCGGCCCGCACCGGCGCATCCTCCGGCACCGGCAGGCGGTGCAGCCGCGCCCAGGCGGCGGCCAGCGACCGCGGCTGGCCCGACTGACCCTCCTCGTGCCCGATCAGCAGGGCCTCGGCCGCCTCGACGTCATAGCAGCGCTCGACCCGCACCCCGGCCGTCAGCAGACGCCGGTAGATCTCCCCGGTGGACCGCCACACCCAGCGCTCGACCTGCGGCCGCGTCCGCACCGCTTCGGCGAGCGAGGGCTCCGCCACCACCGGACCGGCCGCCCGGCCGTCCGAGCCGAGCGGGCAGAGACGAACACCCCCGTCGCCCGTCTCTGCCACCGCCCATCTCATGTTCCTGAGTCTTGCACCAGGGTCTGACAATGGCCCTGACCTGCACCGTCGCCACCCGCACCGGTTGCCGGACGGGTGCGGCACGCCTGGGCGGAAGAGGCGGGTCACGCCGCGGTTCAGCACCGCGTCGGCAGCTCCTGCCGGGTCGGCACCTGCCCACCCAGGAGGTCGTCGACCGCGTCCTCCTCTCGGCCACCCGCGCCTGCACTCCCGCGAGCCGCTGCGCCGTCCCCCTCGGCCACGTCGGCCGTACGCGGCGTCGGACTCTGCTGCCGCAGCCGCCGGGGCGGCATCTGCGCGCCCGTCACCTTCATTCGGCCATTGCACACGACGCGGCTGACAAAAGGATTAGGGCTGAGACGACGTGCAATGATGGAAAAAGTTTGGGCTCCGGGCAGGCGCGCAGTCATCATCACCCGTATGCCTCACTACCTCTGCCGGGTTGATGCGTTGAGCAGCTTGTCGCTCTAAGCGGCGTGTACGGATCCTGAATGCTGCTCAGTTAAGAGGTTCGCAATGAAGCTTGTTTCCAAGGCTGTCGTCCTGTCCGCCGTCGCGGGTGCGGCCGTCGCCGGCGGCGCCGGTATCGCCTCCGCGCACGGTGGTGGCGCCCACGCCGCCGGCGGTGCCACCCACTCCCCGGGTGTGATCTCCGGCAACCTGATCCAGGTCCCGGTCGCGGTGCCGGTCAATGTCTGCGGGAACACCGTCAACGTCGCCGCGGTGCTCAACCCGGCGTTCGGCAACAAGTGCCTCAACCGCTGAGCACTCCTCAGCTGACGAAAGGCCGGTACACGCTCTCCGTACCGGCCTTTCGCGTGTCCGGATCTCGTGCTCGGCGGTGTCCGAAGCGGCCCGCGACAGATCTCCGTTGTCGCTGCCATTCGGGTGAAAGGGCGAAACCGCATCCGCCGACGCGAGTTGACCATGGCGTTCCGGACACGGCTTCAAAACCACTGAGCCGACCACCCGGCGCACGCGGATCCACTCGGGCCGCGCGGCACCCCGATGCGAACCGACAGGAAGGAATTTCTCGACCTCCTTTCGGTAGGAATTCGTATTCGGTAGGTCCCTCGTTTGTTCGAGCTGTACAGGTTTTCCGGCGCCCGGTGGGCGACAGGTAATCTCCCGCAACGACCTTGCGTCATTCGGGCGATTCCTCGGGAAACTCTGTGATGGCAGTTTCGTCTGCGAGGAGCAATCGTTATCAATTACGGCAGCGGAGTTACGGGCGAGCAGGTAACCGCCCGTGCGACACGACGGTCGTGTTCGCTACGGACCCGCTGCAGGAAGGGCTGAAAGTGAAGTACGCAAAGGCTGCTGCAGTTACTGCCGGAACCCTCATGGCAGTGGGCGCGGCTACGCCGGCGTTCGCCGACGCGGGTGCCATTGGTGGAGCCAAGCACTCCCCCGGTGTGATCTCCGGCAACGTCGTGCAGGTCCCGGTCCACGTGCCGGTCAACGTCTGCGGGAACACCGTCAACGTCATCGCGCTGCTCAACCCGGCGTTCGGCAACAAGTGCATCAACGACTGACTCGAAGAATTCGCGTCACGTCTCATTGACCGGCCCCGGTGCGCAGTTCCTGTGCATCGGGGCCGTCGGTGTTCGGGCTGATCACCGGAAACCTGAACGGTGCGCTTCTTTCGGGTGGCGTCGGAAAGAAGGGGAAACTTCGGAGTTTCCCCGTGGGGCGGGACTCGTTAGCCAGGTCGGAAGCGGTGATCCGAGCAATTAGGTGATTGCTCACGCGGCGCTGGTGTCGCGACCCATCAAGCACCGCCCCGAGAAGGGACAGCAGAAAAGTGAAGTACGCGAAGTCTGCCGCGGTTGTTGCCGGTTCTGTCATGGCGCTTGGCGTGGCCGCCCCCGCATTCGCCGCCGGCCCCAACACCTCCCCGAGCACGAGTGTGAACGGTGGGCTGACGGACGCACTGAACAACAAGCAGCTGGACGGCCGCCAGATCGTGCCGCTGGTCAAGACGGTCAAGGACACGGCGAACACCGTGAAGGGCGGCCCCAAGAACCTTCTGCACGGCAACCAGGTGGGCCCCAGGAAGAACTCTCTGCTCGGCGGCCTGCCGATCGGCAGGTGATTCCGGCGGCACGTGCGCTGAAGTGTCGCGCATGTCGCTGCCTCGCGGGTGTTTCCGGTGCATCGCGTCGAATGATGCCGGACGGCGCCTCGGACCGGTGGAGCGGATCGGCAGTGCGGATCCGCACTACGGACCGGGGCGCCGGCTCATATGAATGCACGGGGGAAATCTTTCGCACTGCGGTGCCCACAGTGCGGTCTCGATCGGCTCTTGCTGAAAAGGCACTGCACCGCGCCGCTCTCGGGCAACGGTGCCCGCCATCGCTGATGTGCCGTACAAATACCCGGGTCGCCCGGACCTCTCCTTCCGGACGGTCCGGGTTTTTGCTGCGGTTATTTCGGATAATCGGGCGGCCGGTGACCACTGCATTGTTATTCGGTCGTGACCGAGGAAGCCGAACCGGTTCGTTATCAAGGTGTGTGGAGGGACGCATGCCAATGCCCTTGCGAGTTTGATGGGGTTGCCAGGGCATTGGCATGGCGGCCGTAACGGAAAAGCAGAACGGGCCCGCGCGGCATTCGGCAGCGCGGGCTCCGTGGTGTGCGGGTCAGACGATTCCGCCGGGCAGCCTGGGCAGTGACGGCAGACCCGGGAGATCGGGAGCCGGCAGCCCGCCGAGCGTGATGGCGACCAGGACGTTCGCCAGGGCGGTGACGCTGCTCGTCACGGCGCTGGTGACGATCGCGGTGTCGCCCGATGAGAGGGCCTTGAGCAGCGCGTCGGTTCTGTTCTGCAGGCCGGTGAGAGCGTCCGTGCGCAGTTCGGCGGCGGCCTTGCCGGTGGTGGCGCGCGACCCGTTGTCGGGCTGCGAGATGGACGGTGCGGAGGGTGCCTCGGGCCCCGATTGCCGGGCGGCGGTGAGGGCGTCCCTGATGGCCGTGGTGTGCGCCGTGACCTGAGTGGGAGTCAGCCGTCCGCTGTCGGCGGCCGCGAGGACGTCGTCGATCAGGTCGGTCACCGGCCGGAGCACCCCAGCAAGGTCGCCCAGGTTCCTGGCCTGGGTCTTGAGGGCGTCGGTGTTCGGCAGGGGCGCCTGCCGTGCGGAGCCGGCGGGGCGGGCCGGCGCGTCGTTCATGGACGCGAGGGCGGTTCCCGCGGCGCCCAGGGCCAGGGTTCCGCACACGGCGGCGGAGACGAGCAGACCGGCCTTCCGGGACATGCGCATGGCAGGTTCCTTTCCGTGCTGTGCGAAGGAGCCGCCGTGAGGTACGAGCAACTCATCGCCACCCTGCGAACGTAATTGACGACCTGCAAGACCTGGCGGAGCTTCAGCTACCCCCGTTCGGCGCAGGACGGACCTTCTGACCTTGCGCTTCGACCGGCCGGGACACCGCGCGTCGAGATGCGGCCAATGGGGGAGGGGACTCGAAAGCAGATTTCCCTCTGTTCGGGTGAGGGGTGAGCAATGAGGGGTGCGGGTGCGGAAACTCGCGCCGGTGCGGCGTGTTCTTCGAATGGGGCTCCCGTTTCGGGAGTTCTCTCTTGCAGGGTAATTCGCGGTGAAGGAGATCAGGGCTTCGCCGTGGCGGCGTCGCCGGACGGAATCTCCGTGGCGGTCGCTCCGCCCGCGGCACGGGCTCCGCCGCCGGCGCTGCCGGGCGGCCGGCGCGGGTGGGGCCGGTGCTCGGTGCAGGGGTGCTGCGCCGCTCGCGGGGTGGGCCGCGGAGGGGCGGGGCCGGGGCCCGGTGTCCGCCCGGCCGAGCGGTTCCGGCGGGCCGCCCGGCCGAGGCGGCCGTCGGCATCGCCGGACGACTCGGCCGGGCACCGTCGTGCCGCCGGGCGGAGCTGCGGCTGGAAGTCGCCCTGCGGGCGTACGACGGATCGTGGGGATCAACGTCTGAAGCCTGGGCTCGGCACGGGAAGGATCGTTCTTTCGCCCGTTGGTGGGGACCCGCCTGCCGGGCCGTTTGACGTGGCTCGAAGGGGCGGCTGCTGATCCCGGGAGACTGACGGGCCGGGACCTGGCAAAATTGGACAGGAGCCGCAAAGCCGACTGATCGGTGAGGTGGGTCATGCGCATAGCGCTGGCGCAGACGGACTGCGTGCTGGGTGAGGTGCCGGAGAACTTCGCCACCGCCCGCGAGCAGGTCATGCAGGCGGCGGAGCAGGGCGCCGATCTCGTCGTCTTCCCCGAACTGAGCCTGCACGGCTATCACTTGGGCGCGCTCAAGCGGGACTCCGCCATCGAGGCGCGCGATCCGCGGCTGCTGGAGCTGAGCACCCTCGGCCCCGACGTGCTGGTGGGATTCCACGAGCACACCAGCCTGCGGGCGTACAACACCGCGGCGCACTACGCGGAGGGCGCGATGCTGCACGCCCACCGCAAGCTCTACCTGCCCAACTACCTTGCCTGGGAGGAACGCAAGCACGTCAGTCCGGGGCAGTCGTTGCGCGCGTACGACCTGACGAAGTCGGCGAGCGGCGGGCGGGGCGCCACACTGGTGTGCAATGACGCGTGGCAGCCGGTGCTGCCGTGGCTGGCGGTGCAGGACGGGGCCGAGGTGCTGTTCGTGCCCACCAACAGTGCGGCGAGTCTGGACCCCGAGGCGATGGACACCGGCATCTACTGGGACACGTTGCTGTCCTACACGGCGCGGATGCTGCAGTGCTGGGTGGTGTTCGTCAACCGGGTCGGCAATGAGCACGGCGCCACGTTCTGGGGCGGCTCGCGGGTCGTGGACCCGAGGGGGATGGTGGTGGCACAGGCGCCCAAATGGGAGCCCGCGCTGGTCACCGTCGACATCGACCCCGCCGAGGCCCGCCGTCAGCGGCGTGCGGTTCCGCTGGTGGCCGAGGCCCGGCTGGGGCTCGTCGACCGTGTGGTGCGGCGGTTGATCGACGAGGGCGGGGACAGCTAGGGCCTGTCGTTCGGGTCAGGTCGGGCTCGCGGGGCGATCCGAACGACAGACCCTGGGCCCATCGGTCAGCGGGTGCGGGTCGGCTCCGCGTGGGCCGATGCGGTGTGGGCCGATGCGGTGTGGGGCTCTGTGGGGGCCGCGCCCGGGTGGGGTGTGTCGGTGCTGGGTGTGCGGGCCGGGTGTTCGTCCTTGAGGGCGGTGGTCTCCGACTTGAGGATGCGCATCGAGCGGCCGAGTCCGCGGGCCATGTCGGGCAGCTTCTTCGAGCCGAAGAGCAGTACGAGGACGACGAGGATCAGGACCAGGTGCCAGGGCTCGAAGGCGTTGCGGAGCATGGGGGCGCTCGCTTTCGTCGGGGACGTCTGGGGCGGTCTGTCCAGTATTACCCCCACGACCTCGGCCGCCCGGTCCAGGGGTCGAGCCCGGCGCCGGACGGTCGCTGCCGTGCCTACCGGCCGGCCTTGTGGCCGGCGTCCCGCGGCCGGTGGGAGAGCCCACGCCGGGCGGTGCGGCGCGCCTCCTCCGGGGTCCGCGGATCCCGGGCGACGGCCTTGAGGACGGCGCGCCGGGCCGCGTAGCGGGCGACGGCCGCGCGCCGCCTCTCCTTCTTGACGATCTCGCCGAGCTTGGCCATCAGGCGCTCCCTCCCCGGGTGCGGGTGCGGGTGCCGGTGCGGATGCCGGTGTCGGCCGCCTCGACGCCGATCGGGGCGATGGCCTTGATGTCCCCGGCGTCCAGGGCGAGCCCGAGGGCCCTATTGAAAATGGAAACCATTTCCGTATACTAGCCGCATGGCCCGCAACGAACTACGCCCGGTCGTCAAGCTCCGGTCCACCGCCGGCACCGGGTTCACGTATGTCACCCGTAAGAACCGCCGTAACGACCCCGACCGCCTGGAACTGCGCAAGTACGACCCGGTCGTCGGCCGTCACGTCACCTTCCGAGAGGAGCGCTGAGGACAGCGATGAAGCCTGGAATCCACCCCGCCTACGGGCCCGTCGTGTTCCGCGACCGGGCCGCCGGTCACGCCTTCCTGACCCGTTCGACCGCCACCAGTGAGAAGTCGGTCGAGTGGGAGGACGGCAACACCTATCCCGTCGTCGACGTCGAGATCTCCGCGGCGAGCCACCCCTTCTATACGGGCACCGCCCGAGTGCTGGACACCGCCGGCCGCGTCGAGCGGTTCGAGCGGCGCTACGGCCGGCGCGAGGCCCGCTGATGGAGCGGCTCGACGTCGTGCTGGTCGGCGGCCTGCACGCGGATGCGCGGCGGGCCGCCGTCGAGCGGCTGCTGCGCTCCGTGTCCGGCAGCGTCGCCCTGCACCACGACCTCGCCTCGGCGGCGGACGGCACCGTGCGGCGCACCCTCCGGGACGCCGACGGCACGCTCGCCACCGGTGACGCCCCGCTGGTCAACGACTGCGCCTGCTGTGCGCTGCGCGAGGACCTGGTGCCCGAGCTGGAGCGGCTGGCCGGGGGCCGGACCTGCCGGCTGGCGATCGTGGAGCTGTGGGACTCGGTCGAGCCGAAGGCGATGGCCGAGGTGATCACCGCGTGCGGGAGCGAGAACCTCGCCCTCACCGGGGTGATCACGGCCGTCGACCCGGCGCTGGTGCTCGCCTGCCTGGGGTGCGGTGACGATCTCGCCGAGGCCGGACTCGCGGCCGCCGCCTCCGACCGGCGCACCATCGCCGACACCTGGGCGCGGCAGCTCGAGTACGCGCCGGTGCTGGCGATCGCGGCCGGGGAGGAGGAGGCCGGGCCCGAGGACCTCGCGCTGCTCTCGCAGCTGCACCCAGTGGCGCGCCGGATTCCCGTCGCGTCGGCAGAGCTGGCGGCCGTCGCAACGGCCGGGTTCGACGTGGAGGCGGCCGCGGCGCGCCAGCACCCGGCGTGCGCGCTGCTGCCGCAGGCGGCGGACGCGGAGGGCGTGAGCACGCTCGTGTGGCGGCACACCCGGCCGTTCCATCCCGAGCGGCTCCATGCCGCGCTGGAGGACCTGACCTGCGCGGCCGCGCGCAGCCGGGGGCGGTTCTGGCTGGCCGACCGGCCGGACACGCTGCTGTCCTGGGACGCGGCCGGCGGTGCGCTGTGCGTGGAGAACTCCGGGCCCTGGCTGGCCTCGCTGCCGGACGCCGCCTGGGAACTGGTGCCGCCGGTGCGCCGGGCCGCGGCCGCGCTGGACTGGCACCCCGAGCACGGCGACCGCGCCCAGCACCTGGTCTTCACCTCGCCCGGACTGGACCACGACGGGCTCACGTCCCTGCTGGACTCCTGTCTGCTGACCGATGCCGAGTACGCGGGCGGCCCGCACGCCTGGAAGGGACTGGTGTCCGCCTTCGACGAGCTCCTCGACCCCGTGCCGTGACCCGGTCGTGGATCCGGCACGGATCCCGTCCCGCAGAACCCGTGAAGGAACTCCCATGCCCCGACGTCCCGCCCCCCGCCGCCGGACCATGCCCCGGCCCAATCCGCTGGACGCGGCGGGCATCACGTACATCGACTACAAGGACACCGATCTGCTGCGGAAGTTCCTCTCGGACCGCGGCAAGATACGCAGCCGCCGGGTCACCCGGGTCACCGCGCAGCAGCAGCGGCAGCTGACCCGCGCGATCAAGAACGCCAGGGAGATGGCCCTGCTGCCGTACGCCTCCCGGTGACGGGTGCCGTGCCGCCACGGCGCCTCCCGGTGGCGGGCGCCCCGCGGTGCGGGCGGAGATCCCCTGCGTGCCCTGCGCAGGGGATCTGCCGTGTGCGTGGTCGGGGCCGCCCTTCCGCCGACCGCGACGGAGGCGGGCCGTGGGCGCTCCGGGAACCCGGAGCCCGCGGCGTTCGTCCCTTCCCCGACCGGTGTGCGTCGTGCCCGGCCGGGCGGTGGGATCCGGCGTGGGATCCGGCGGAAGCGGTCGACGAGCTGTGACGGTGGCGGCACCCCCTGTCGTGCACGTGCATCTGCGCATGCATTTGCATGTGAACACAGATATGATCCCCGGCAGTTGTCGCCCATCCTCATCGGGAGAGCCCTGTGCCCCACGCATACAACGGCATGGCCGCAACGGATCTCCGTGACGCGGCCTGGCAGAAGAGCCGGCACAGCAATTCCCAGGGCTCCTGCGTCGAATTCGCGAAGCTGCCCGGGGGCGACATCGCGGTACGCAACTCCCGTTTCCCGGACGGGCCGGCGCTCATCTACACGCCGGCCGAGGTCGAGGCGATGCTGCTCGGCGTCAAGGACGGCGAGTTCGACCACCTCGTCCGCGACTAGCGGATCTCCCCCTCCCCGATCCGCCCCGTGCCGCCCCGCGCCGTGTGGGGAAGGGGCCATGACGAAGGCCCTGTCCCGGGCGGTCGTCCGCCGGGCAGGGCCCTGGAGAGGGTGGGGAGTCGGCGGCGCCGGCGCTACGGCAGCCGGAACTGCGCCCACACGATCTTGCCGTGCATCGCACCGGCCAGCCGGTGCCAGCCCCAACTGTCGCTGAAGGACTCCACGAGGTAGAGCCCGCGGCCGGATTCGGCGGCCGAGTCGGCCTCGCCCGCGACCGGTGAGGCGTCGCTGGGGTCGCGGACGGCGCAGATCAGCCGGGAGGACCAGCGCATCAGGTGCAGCCGGGCGGGCGCCGGGCCGGTGGCCGGTTCCGGAGCGCGGGGCTCCGGGACGCGGGCGCCCGGGGGGCGGGGATCGGCGGGGTCCAGGATCGCGTGCCGCAGGGCGTTGGTGACGAGCTCGGAGACCACCAGGGCGACTCCGTCGAAGAGCTCGTCCAGGTCCCAGTCCCGGAGTGTGTCGCGGGTGAACTTCCGTGCACCACCGACCGATTCGTACCGCGGCGGGAGCGTGCAGGACGCGGAGCCGGAGACGGACGAGGGGTCGACGGGAGGAAGGCCCTGCCATAACGGCTCGAGCATGGTCAAAACCGTGGTCCCCATGCGAGGCACTCCTGGCGTTCGCGGACGTCATGACCCTGGCCGGTCAGTCGGGTCTGGCGGATCTTTCACGAGCGTGCATGCGTGCGATGCCTATCGTTCCCAATGACCACGACAGATGCAAGGGCAGATGCACGTGCACGCGCCGTAATGGGGTGATCCCAGGCGGTTTGGTCGTGATTTTTCCTGCGACTTCATGTGGAGGGCTTGCGCGGAAGTCACGTATCGGTAATCGCATGAGCACTCAACGGAGCCTGAACGTGGCAGACTGCGGCGCACCATTCGACGGGGCGGGTCACAGGAGGGTCGGGAAGTGTCCGAAGGTGAGGCGAGCGGGTCGGTGGTCCGGCGCATTCTGCTGGGGGCGCAGCTCCGCAGACTGCGCGAATCGCGCGGCATAACCCGCGAGGCGGCCGGCTACTCGATCCGGGCGTCCGAATCCAAGATCAGCCGCATGGAACTGGGCCGGGTCAGCTTCAAGGCGCGGGACGTGGAGGATCTCCTCTCGCTCTACGGGGTCGGCGACGAGCAGGAACGCGATGCGCTGCTCTCCCTCGCCCGGGAGGCCAACGCGACGGGCTGGTGGCACAGTTACAGCGATGTACTGCCCGGCTGGTTCCAGACGTATGTCGGACTGGAGGGTTCGACTTCCCTCATCCGCAATTTCGAGGTCCAGTTCGTGCACGGGCTGTTGCAGACCGAGGGATATGCGCACGCCGTCGTCAAGAGCGGCATGCCCGGTGCCACCGACGCCGACATCGACCGCCGGGTCGCGCTGCGGCTGGAGCGCCAGAAGCTTCTGGTGGCCGAGCACCCCGCGGATTTCCACTGCGTCCTCGACGAGGCGGCGCTGCGCCGTCCGTACGGTGAACGTGCGGTGATGAGAGAGCAGTTGAGGCATCTGATCGAGCTGTCCGAGCGGCCGAATGTGCATCTTCAGGTCCTGCCGTTCAGCTTCGGTGGGCACGCGGCGGAGAGTGGCGCGTTCACCATGCTCGGCTTCCCGGATTCGGGGCTCCCGGACGTCGTCTATCTGGAACAGCTGACCAGCGCGCTGTACGTCGACAAGCCGGAGGAGGTCGCGCAGTACGCGCGGGCGATGGACCGGCTCCAGAAGGAAGGGCCGAATCCGGCCGAGACCCGCGATCTGCTCCGTGGTCTACTCCAACTGATGTGACGCGTGAGTAGGATGAAAAGCCATCAGGAGTCAGCACCCCCCAATGCGGCGCCCTGAGCGCCCTGTTCTCCAGATCGGGATGGCATGTCCTACTTCGACGACTTGGCCTATCAGTTCATCGACGGCGAGTGGCGCTCGGGCAGCGGCTCTTGGGACATCGTCGATTTCAATCCCTACAACGGCGAGAAGCTGTCCTCCATAACCGTCGCCACGGTCGAGGAGATCGATCTGGCCTACCGCGCCGCCGAGCGGGCGCAGCGCGAATGGGCCGCCACCAATCCGTACACCAGGCGACTGGTCTTCGAGCGGGCGCTGCGCATCATCGACGACCGCGAGGCGGAGCTGGGCGAGGCGATCGCCGCGGAGGTCGGCGGCACCCGGGCCAAGGTCGGCTTCGAGCTGCACCTCGTCCGGGAGTTCCTGCGCGAGGCGATCCAGCTGGCGCTGCGCGCCGAGGGGCGGATCCTGCCCTCGCCCGTGGACGGCAAGGAGAACCGCCTCTACCGGCTGCCGGTCGGTGTCGTCGGCGTGATCAGCCCGTTCAACTTCCCCTTCCTCCTGTCGATCAAGTCCGTCGCGCCGGCCCTGGCCCTGGGCAACGCCGTCGTCCTCAAGCCGCACCAGAACACCCCGATCTGCGGTGGCGGACTGGTCGCCAAGATCTTCGAGGAGGCCGGGCTGCCGGCCGGCCTGCTGAACGTCGTCGTCACCGACATCGCCGAGATCGGCGATGCGCTGATCGAGCACCCGGTACCCAAGACGATCTCCTTCACCGGCTCGGAGAAGGTGGGTCGCCATGTCGCGACGGTCGCCGCCTCCCACTTCAAGCACGCCATCCTCGAACTGGGCGGCAACAGCGCGCTGGTCGTCCTGGACGACGCCGACATCGACTACGCCGTCGACGCCGCGGTCTTCAGCCGCTTCGTCCACCAGGGCCAGGTCTGCATGGCCGCCAACCGCGTGCTCGTGGACCGCGCGGTGGAGCGGGAGTTCACCGAGAAGTTCGTCGCCAAGGTCGCGTCCCTGAAGGTCGGCGACCCCACGGACCCGGGCACCCACATCGGGCCGCTGATCAACGAGGGTCAGGCCGAGGCCATCACCGCGCTGGTGGACCGGGCCCTCGCCGACGGCGCCGCCGCGCTCCTCCACGGCGAGACCCGGGGCACCCTCGTCGCGCCGAGCGTACTGAGCGGACTGTCCGAGGACTCCCCGCTGCTGGCCCAGGAGATCTTCGGCCCGGTCGTCCTGCTGATTCCCTTCGACGGCGACGACGAGGCCGTACGGCTCACCAACTCCTCGCCGTACGGGCTCAGCGGCGCCGTGCACACCGCGGACATCGAGCGCGGTGTGCGGTTCGCCAAGCGGATCGACACCGGCATGATCCACATCAATGACGGCACGGTGCACGACGAGCCGATCGTGCCCTTCGGCGGCGAGAAGAGCTCCGGGGTGGGGCGGCTGAACGGCGACGCGATGGTGGAGGCGTTCACCACGACGAAGTGGATCTCCATTCAGCACGGGCGGTCGCGGTTCCCGTTCTGAGGGCGAGAACCGTAGGCGTTGCGGACAGAAGTTGGCCGCAACGGTCCGTAGCGTGAGGGGTGTTGAAGGCGGGCGGCCCGGGGTCGCCCGCCGGAGCATCCCACACGCCACGAAAGGCGGCTGTCATGCCCACTCACGTTATTGCCGAGGCCCACGGGGACGAGCGCGGCGCACTGCTGGCCTTTTTGGAGGCGCAGCGCGGCGGCCTGCGACGGGCGCTGCTCGGTCTGACCGACGAGCAGGCCGCGGCCCGGCCGAGCGCCAGCGAACTGACGCTGGGCGGGCTGGTCAAGCATGTCGCGGAGGTCGAGCAGGGCTGGGTCGAGCGGGCCCAGGAGCTGCCGCAGTCCGTGGCGCGCGACCAGGGCAATTGGCACCTGAGCTTCCGGATCGCGGACGGCGAGACGCCGGCCGGTGTGCTGGCGTACTGGGACGAGGTCGCCCGCCGGACGGAGAAGTTCATCCGCGACGTGCCGAGCCTGGACGACACCTTCCCGCTGCCCGAGGCGCCCTGGTTCCCGCCGCAGGCGCGGCAGTCGATGCGCTGGCTGGTGCTGCATCTGATCGAGGAGACCGCGCGGCACGCCGGGCACGCCGACATCCTCCGCGAGTCCCTCGACGGCCGGACCGCCTTCGAGCTGGTGGACGAGGAGCGGACGGCGCGCGAGGGGTAGCGCACCGGCCCGTCTAGGCTGGCGGCGTAGGCGGGTAAGGGGTTGAGGGACGATGTCGGCGATCCGGCTGTTGGTGTTGGGCGCCGTGCGGCAGCACGGGCGGGCACACGGCTATCAGGTGCGCAACGACCTGGAGTACTGGGGCGCCCATGACTGGTCCAACGCCAAGCCGGGGTCGATCTATCACGCGCTCAAGCAGATGGCCAAGCAGGGACTGCTGGTCGCCCACGACGTCGCGCCCAGCACCGCCGGCGGCCCGCCCCGTACCGAGTACGAGCTGACCGCGGCGGGCGAGGCGGAGTTCTTCGCGCTGCTGCGCGCGGCGCTCTCCCGGCACGACCAGAAGGCCGACGTGCTGAGCGCGGGCATCGGATTCCTCCTCGACCTGCCGCGGGCCGAGGCGGTGGCACTGCTCGAGGAGCGGGTGCGGGGCCTGGAGGAGTGGCGCAGCACGGTCACCGAGTACTACACGCCCGAGGAAGGGCCCGGCCGGCTCGGCCACATCGGCGAGATCATGAACATGTGGGTGTGCTCCGCGGACAGCGGCGCGGAGTGGACCCGCGGGCTGATCGAGCGGATCGAGGGCGGCGCGTACGTCTTCGCGGGGGAGGGCGCGCCGTTCGTGGGGGTGCTCGCGGAGGGGCAGGAGAACCCGTACGCGACGGGCGGCGGGAAGCGGGAGGACCGGCGGTCCGCCGAGGGGTCCGGCGCGGCCCGGGACGTCGGTCCATCAGAAATCTGTTAATCAAGTTTGACTAATGAAGGGTTCGGCATTACCTTCTGCGCGTGTAGTCAAATTTGACTACACGCGGAAGGGAGGGGAGCTCGTGACTGACCGCGATCCCGCGCATGCCGCGGATCCTGTGATCGTCGTCGAAGCACTGCACAAGACCTACGGCACCCACACAGCCCTGGACGGCCTCGATCTCGCTGTCGGGCAGGGCACCGTGCACGCCGTCCTCGGCCCGAACGGCGCCGGCAAGACCACCCTCGTACGGATCTTGTCCACGCTCCTGCGGCACGACGGCGGCCGGGCCGAGGTGGCCGGCTTCGATGTGCTGCGGGAGCCGGACGAGGTACGGCGGCGGATCGGGCTGCTGGGGCAGCACGCCGCCGTGGACGAGGAGCTCAGCGGGCGCCAGAACCTGGAGATGTTCGGGCGGCTGTTCCACCTGGGGCCGCGCCGGGCCGGCGAGCGGGCCGACGAGCTGCTGGCGCGGTTCGGGCTCGACGGGACCGGCCGCAAGGCGGTGGCCCAGTACAGCGGCGGGATGCGGCGTCGCCTCGACCTGGCGGCGAGCCTGGTCATGGCGCCCCGCGTCCTCTTCCTCGACGAGCCGACGACCGGGCTCGACCCGCGCGGCCGCAGCGAGGTGTGGAACGCGGTGCGGTCGCTGGTCGACGGCGGGACGACGGTGCTGCTGACCACGCAGTACCTGGAGGAGGCCGATCAGCTCGCGGACCGGATCTCGGTGGTGGACGGCGGCCGGCTGGTCGCGGACGGCACGGCGGACGAGCTCAAGAGCGCGACCGGCGGCGACCGGCTGGATGTCGTGTTGCGCGACGGTCGCCAACTCGGCGCAGCCACCGAGCTGTTGGAGCGTCTGGCGGCGGTGGTCGCGGGCGGCGGCGCGGTGGCGGTGGCCGCGGACGAGCGGCGGCTGAACGCCCCGGTGGCGGACCGTAGGGCCGCGCTGACGGACGCCGTACGGGTGCTGGACGGCGCCGGGATCGAGGTGGCGGACATCGCGCTGCGGCGGCCGACGCTGGACGAGGTGTTTCTGCATCTGACGGGGGACAAGGAGGGCGCGGGCCGATGAGCGGTGTGGCGTGGGCGGTGACGGACTCCTGGACGATGACCCGGCGCGGGCTGGCGCACTGGGCGCGGCAGCCGGTGCAGGTCGTGGTCGGCCTGGCCTTCCCGGTGATGATGCTGGTGATGTTCGGGTACTTCCTGGGCGGCGGGATGACCGTGCCGGGCGGCGGCGGATACACGGCGTACCTGGTCCCGGGGATGCTGGCGCTGACCATGGCGTTCGGGCTCGAGGCGACGATGATCGCGGTCACCCGGGATCTCGGCAGGGGGGTGATCGACAGGTTCCGGTCGATGCCGATGGCGTCGTCGGCGGTGCTGGTCGGCCGGAGCGTCCTGGACATGCTCCAGTCGGCGCTGAGCCTGCTGGTGATGATCGGTGTGGGGCTGGCGATGGGCTGGCGCTGGCACGGCGGACCGGGCGGCGCGGCGGCAGCGGTGGGCCTGCTGCTTCTGCTGCGGTTCGCGATGCTGTGGATCGGGATCTACCTGGGGCTGGTCGCGGGCCGGCCGGAGATGGTGCAGGCCGTGCAGATCCTGGTCTGGCCCGTCGGCTTCCTGTCGAACGTGTTCGTCTCCGCGGAGTCGATGCCGGGCTGGCTGGGGGCGGTCGCGGAGTGGAATCCGATGTCGGCGACGGCGAGCGCGGTACGGGAGCTGTTCGCCAACCCGCGCTGGACCGGCGACAGCTGGGCGGCCGGACATGCGGAGGTGCTGGCGCTGGTGTGGCCGGTGGTGCTGCTGGTGGTGTTCTTCCCGTTGGCGGTGCGGCGGTACCGGGGGCTGGGACGGTGAGGTGAGCGCACGGGCGGGGCGGGTGGACCAGAGCGTCCGCCCGTTCCGCCCCGTTCCGCCCCGTCCCGTCCCGTCCCGTCGCGGTGCCCTCCGAGCGGTGTCCGCCCCACCGGCCGCCGCCGGGCCGTCAGTGGTGAAAGGCGGTGGCCTTCTGCTCCGAGAGGTCCAACGGGCCGGACTGTTCCCGCAGTTCGGGCAGTAGCTGCTCCAGGTCCGCCATGAACAGCTCGGCGAGGTCCTCGGAGAAGCCGTTGCGGCAGACCACCCGCAGCACGGACAGGTCCTGCCGGTTCTCCGGGAAGGAGTACGCCGGGAGCAGCCAGCCGCGCTCCTTCATCCGCCGGGAGACGTCGAAGACGTCGAAGGCGGTGACGCCGTCGGCGGTGGTGAAGGCGAAGACCGGCAGCTCGTCACCGTGGGTCAGCATCCGGAAGTCGCCCAGCGCGCCGACCCGTTCGGCCAGCGAGCGGGCCACGTCGCGGGTCGCCTGCTGGACGGCGCGGAAGCCGGCCCGGCCGAGCCGCAGGAAGGTGTAGTACTGGGCGACCACCTGGGCGCCCGGCCGGGAGAAGTTGAGCGCGAAGGTCGGCATGTCGCCGCCCAGATAGTTCACCCGGAAGACCAGATCCTCCGGCAGCGCCTCCTGGTCCCGCCACAGCGCCCAGCCGACACCCGGGAAGACCAGGCCGTACTTGTGCCCCGAGGTGTTGATGGAGGCGACCCGCGGCAGCTGGAAGTCCCACACCAGCTCCGGGTCGAGGAACGGCGCGATCATGGCGCCGGACGCGCCGTCCACGTGCACCGGGATGTCCCAGCCGGTGCGCTCCTGGAGGTCGTCGAGCGCCCCGCAGATCTCGCCCACCGGCTCGTAGGACCCGTCGAAGGTCGAGCCGAGGATGGCGACGACGCCGATCGTGTTCTCGTCGCAGAGGTCCACGGCGGTTGCCGCGTCGAGGTGGAAGCGATCGCCCTCCATCGGGACCTGGCGCGCCTCGACCTCCCAGAAGTTGCAGAACTTCTCCCAGCAGACCTGGACGTTGGCGCCCATGACGAGGTTGGGCCGGGCGCTGCCCGGATAGCGGTCCTGGTTGCGCTGTGCCCAGCGACGCTTCAGGGCCATCCCGGCCAGCATGCACGCCTCGCTCGACCCGGTGGTCGAGCAGCCGATGGCGGACGCCGGATCGGGCGCGTGCCACAGGTTGGCGAGCATCGCCACGCACCGCTTCTCCAGCTCCGCGGTGCGCGGGTACTCGTCCTTGTCGATCATGTTCTTGTCGCGGCACTCGGCCATCAGCACGCCGGCCTGCGGCTCCATCCAGGTGGTGACGAAGGTCGCCAGGTTGAGCCGGGAGTTGCCGTCCAGCATCAGCTCGTCGTGGACGAACTGATAGGCGGTGTGCGGCGAGACCGGGCCGTCCGGCAGGGTGTGCTGCGGCGGCGAGGTGACCATGCCCGCCACCGGGTCGGCCTCGCCGTAGAAGGGGTTCACCGGGTGCTGGGCGGCCTGGCGGACGCTGTCGGATGCGCCTTTGTGGAGAGTCATGACTGCCTGGCCTCCGTCAATCGGCCTGTGAGAGGCCGCACTTGAGGGCTCTGGTGAACTTCACGACGCGCTTCGCCTGGACCCGGGCGGCGGTGCGCGCCTCGTCGTCCACGGGGGTGTCCGGGCCGCCGACGTGCGAGGTCCCGTACGGATTCCCGTCGGCGAACTTCGCCGGGTCGGTGTACCCGGGGGTCACGAGGATGCCGCCGAAGTGATGGATGGTGTTGTAGAGCGCGAGGAGGGTGGACTCCTGTCCGCCGTGCTTGGTGGCGGACGCCGTGAAGCCGCTGTAGACCTTGTCGGCCAGATGGCCCTGCTGCCAGTGGCCGCCCAGGGTGTCGAGGTACTGCTTGAGCTGCGAGGTGACATTTCCGAAGCGGGTGGGCGTACCGAAGATCACCGCGTCCGCCCAGAGCATGTCCTCGGCCGCCGCCTCCAGGATGTCGGCGGTCGCCCTGGCGTTCGCCGCCCAGGCCGGATTGGCGTCGATGGCCGCCTGCGGCGCCAGCTCGGCGGCCCGGCGCAGCCGCACCTCCGCGCCTTCGTGCTCGGCGGCGTCCGCGATCACCTGGGCGAGCTCGGCGATGGTGCCCGTCGACGAGTAGTAGATGACGGCTACGTGCACCGGTGGCGGGTGGGGCGGGCCAGGGGGCGCGGCTGCGGGCATGGGTATACCTCCTGAAACCCGACAATAGGGGCAGGAGTGGAGCGGGGCCTGCGGGGTTCGGCCAGAGGGGGCTACCCGGCCCCGGGGGCGTCGCCGGGCCGTTCGACGAGAGTGCGGGTCAGCCGCATCAGGCGGGCGCGGGCCTCGGCGTCATACGCCTGCTCGTGCGCCCGGGCGTCGGTGAACCGGTCGAAGTAGCGGCCCGTGGTGGACGCCAGCTCCGGGTCGGTGAGCAGCCGCACGGTCGGCCGCACGCCCTCCTCGACGCCGGTCGCCGGGGTCAGGCCGTACGCCCGCACCCCCTCGGTGTCCATCAGGTGCGCCGGGTGCAGGGTGTTCACCGTGACGCCGGTGCCGTCGAGCTCCGCGGCGAGCTCGAACGTGGCCATGATCAGGGCGAGTTTGCTGCGGCAGTAGGCCCGCAGCCCCTCGTAGTCCCGCTCCAGCATGACGTTGTCGAAGTCGATGGCCTCCTGCCCTATCGAGGCGACGTTGACGACGCGGGCCGGCGCCGAGGCGGTGAGCAGCGGCAGCAGGTCGCGAGTGAGGGCGTACGGGGCGAGGTGGTTCACGGCGAACCGCAGCTCGTATCCCTGCGCGCTCAGTTCCCGGGTGAGCGGCTCGGCGCCGCCGCCCGCGACGGCGTTGTTGACCAGGCCGTCGAGCCGGGGCTCGGCCGCCCGGATCTCGGCGGCCAACGCGTGGACCTGGTCCAGGTCGGACAGGTCCGCGAGGTAGGTGCGGACGGTGGCGTTGGGGGCGACGGCCCGGACCTCGGCCGCCACGGCGTCGAGACGGGCGCGGTCCCGGCCGTGCAGCAGGAGGGTGCCGCCACGTGCGGCGAGGTCGAGAGCGAGGCCACGGCCGAGGCCCTGGGTCGCGCCGGTGATCAGAGTGGTGGGTCGGCTCATGCGGCCAGCGTGGCAGCGGATTGCCGGGGGAGGGGAGAGCGTGCCGAACCTGGTGTGGCGACCACCAGGGAACCCACCGGGGAACGCGAGCGGCCCCCGTGAGGGGGTGTCACGGGGGCCGCTCGCGCTCGGTGGCTCAGGAGTCCGTCAGCTCGCCCGCCTTGACGGCGCCGACGAAGGACGTCCAGCCGGCGGCCGGGAAGACGAGCACCGGGCCGTGCCGGTCCTTGCTGTCACGGACGGGGACGAGGCCGGGGAGGTCGTCGCGGACCTCGATGCAGTTGGCGCCGTCGGGGTTGCTGTAGCTGCTCTTGCGCCAGGTGGCAGAGGTCAGGTCGATCCTCTTACTGCGCTTCATCTCTGTAGCCCCTTGCCGCTTCCTCGATCATGGCCAGGGACGCCTCGGGAGGCACTGCGGCGGCCCTCAGGAGATCGTACGACCTCCGATGGTCCGTCACGTATGGCGGATAGTCGATGGATTCACCGTTGAATGTGCCTTCGACCCAGACCAGCGGTGGGGCGTCCGAGATAGTCATCACACGGACTTCGCCGCCCATCATGAGCGGGTATCCGATGGTTGCCTCCGGAAGGATCTGCAGCACGCTCCGCGTGGACCGGATCACTTGGACGATGTGCTCCAGCTGCTCGGCCATCTCCTCAGGAGGGAGCAACGGCTTGCTGATCAGCTCCTCGCGCAGGATTGCCCAGTACGCAGGGCGGTCATTGCGCGTCCAGAGCTGCGCACGCACTATCCGTGCCCGGACGTTGTGTTCGGCATCCTCGGGTTCCTCCCACGGTTTCGCGACCCGGATCAGCTCCCGGATGTACGACTCGGTCTGGAGTAGCCCTGGAATAATGAACGGCGCCCATTCCTCGATCGTCACGGCCTGCTTCTCCAGGTCTGGGATATCCGCGAAGTACGCCGGATGCCCAGCTCGCCGCGCCCGCTGCGCATCTTCACAACGCCGCTCGAAAAACCCGTTCGTCTCCAGCTTCCGGTCGACATAGACGGCCAGACCCTCGGCATCCCGCGCTCGCCCCGTTCGATCTGGCTGAGGAACGAGATGCCGCGGAAGCTCCCTTCCGCCAACTGTTCGAGCGTGAGGCCCGCCGTTTCCCTCAGATAGCGCAACTCGGCGCCATAGAAGCTGGGAACACTTGCTGACGCATCGGGATCCTTACGAGGAGGCATCGTTCATCACCCCATTTGCCGGATTGCCGTGCGCAACCCAATTGCCTTCCACGCTACGTGGGTTGACGCCACGCTGTGAGGGATTCGTCACCATGCGCACAGGAAGGCGTACGACGCATGCCAGACCACCACGACGACGCACACGAGAGCGCCGATCTGCTGCTCGCCGCGCTCCGGGCCAACGGCATCACCCTGCCGTCGCTCGGCGTCGACCTGCCGAGCCTCGCGGGCAGCTACGGCGTCCCGCTCGTCGCGCTCGGCAACTGCAACGCGGCCACCGCCCGCAAGCTGGCCGAGGCGCTCCACAAGGCAGCCGCCGGATGACCTTTCACCGGCTGCTGCGCCGGCTGCTTCCCGGGCGTGGTCGCCACCGCGCCCTCAACGGCCCGACCACGGGCACCACTTGGCCCGCGGAGGAACCGATGATGCGTCGCCGCCTCGTCTGCGTACGCCGGGTGCCGCCCGCGCTGCTCCTGATGTGCAGCGCGGACAGCCGCCCCGTACGCCCCTATGTGCTCAGCACCGAGGAATGGCACGAGCGACCGGAGCACACCGCCCGGCGCGAGGAAATGGCGGAGGCCGTCAGGCGGCTGAACAAATGGTCGTCGGGCGGGGGCGGGCGGCGCTGAGCGGCCCCGCCCCCGGAGCCGGGACGGCTCAGCTCGCGCTGGCCAGGGACAGCTTCGCGGCGAAGCCGAGGAACGCCGCGCCCGCGCCCGCCGAGAGGCCGGCGGTCAGCTTCCTGCGGCGGCGGAAGGTGGCCGCCAGGAACGTACCGCTGAAGATCAGGATCGAGAGGTACGTGAAGCTGAACAGCTGCGCCCAGGCGCCCAGCGTCACGAACGACAGGACCGGGTGGGCGTACGACGGGTCCACGAACTGCACGAAGAAGGAGATGAAGAAGAGGATCGCCTTCGGGTTGAGCAGGCTGATCACGAAGGCCCGGCGGTAGGGGCGCTCCACGGTGTCCTTGGGCTCGGCGGACTTGCCGGCGAGCTCCGCCCGGCGGGCCGCACGGCCGCGCCACAGCGACACGGCGCCGCGCAGCATGCCGACCGCCAGCCAGGTCAGATAGCCGGCACCGGCGAATTTCACGATCGTGAAGAGGACCGGAGTGGTCTGGAGGAGCGAGGCCACCCCGCCGGCCGACAGCGTCATCAGGACGGTGTCGCCGCACAGCACACCGAGCGCGGCGCGATACGCCACGCGCGGGCCGCGGCGGGCCGCCACCGACACGACGTACAGCGAATTCGGGCCCGGCAGCAGAATGATCAGCGCGAGGCCCACCAAATAGGTCGACAGATCCGTTATCCCCAGCATGTGCGGCAGGGTCTCACCTCGCGGGCCGGCGCCTCACCGGCTTTTCAGGATGTGGGCTTGCACCTCACGCGGCGTGAGGACACATCGTTGCGTGCGTACTCGAAACCACCCGACGGAAAAGGGAGCGGAGAGCGATGAGCCATTCGGTGGGGCAGGTCGCGGCGTTCGCCGGGATCACGGTGCGGACCCTGCACCACTACGACGAGATCGGGCTGCTGGTGCCCAGTGAGCGCAATCACGCGGGGCACCGCCGCTACGGCGAGGACGACCTCGACCGGCTGCAGCAGATCCTGTTCTACCGGCGGCTCGGCTTTCCGCTCGAAGAGGTCGTGGTCCTCCTGGACGATCCGGGCGCGGACCCCCAGGAACATCTGCGGCGCCAGCACGATCTGCTGCGCACCCGGATCGGCGCGCTCCAGGAAATGGCCGCCGCCGTCGAACACGCGATGGAGGCACGCAGGATGAACGTACGGCTCACACCGGAGGAGAAGTTCGAGGTGTTCGGGGGATTCGATCCGGACGCGTACGCGGCGGAGGCCGAGCGGCGGTGGGGCGGCACCGACGCGTACCAGGAGTCGCAGCGCCGGGCGGCCGCCTGCACCAAGGACGACTGGAAGCGGCTGACCGGGGAATTCGACGCCATCCACCGGAAGGTGGCGGATCTGCTGGCGCAGGGGGTGGCGGCGGAGTCCGAGGCGGCGATGGACGTGGCCGAGGAGCACCGGCGGTTCATCAGCGACTCGTACTACGACTGCGGCCACGAGATGCACACGGGGCTCGGCGAGATGTATGTCGCCGACGAGCGGTTCACCGCCACCTACGAGGCGATCCGGCCCGGTCTGGCGGTCTATATGCGCGATGCGATGCTGGCGAACGCCCTGCGGCACATGTGAGCCGGGCGGCGTCCGCGGGGCGGCCGGCGGCTCAGGAGCGCGGGGCCAGCACCACGGCCGTCCCGTAGGCGCAGACCTCCGTACCGACGTCGGCGGCCTCGGTGACGTCGAAGCGGAACATCAGGACGCCGTTGGCGCCACGCGAGCGGGCCTGTTCCACCAGGCGTTCCATTGCCTGGTTGCGCGTCTCGACGAGGGTCTTGGTCAGGCCCCGCAGCTCGCCGCCGATCATCGACTTCAGGCCGGCGCCGATCTGGCTGCCCAGGTGCCGGGAGCGCACCGTCAGGCCGAAGACCTCGCCGATCACCCGTTCCACGCGAAAGCCGGGAACGTCGTTCGTCGTGACCACCATGACGTCGGACTGGGCGTGCTGCCCGCCGCCGTACTCCTCGATGCCCATGGGGCTGTACCTCCGTAAGGGTTCCTCGCGGCTCCCTCGGCTGCTCACGGCTCCTTGTGGCCAGGATCACCCGGGGCGGGGGGCGGTGCCAGCCGTGGAACCATGACCGGCCACCCGGCGTTGATACTTTGGGCCGCACACAGCGCCTGCATCCTCGTCGCACCCGTGTCGCACCGCACGATCCGGCGCCCTCGACCCTGGAGCCTTCACCCCGTGAATACTCTCGCGCTCGGCCCCCAATGGCTGGACCCGGACTATCTGATCGCGACATTCGGCCTGATCGGCGTCCTGGCCATCGTCTTCGCGGAGTCCGGCCTGCTGATCGGCTTCTTCCTGCCGGGCGACGCCCTGCTGTTCACCACGGGTCTGCTGGTGACGGCCGGCAAAATGGACAAGCCGCTGTGGCTGGTGTGCGGGCTGATCTTCCTGGCGGCGGTGCTGGGCGACCAGGCGGGCTACCTCTTCGGCCGCAAGGTCGGCCCCTCGCTCTTCAAGCGCCCCGACTCCCGCCTCTTCAAGCAGGAGAACGTCGAGAAGGCTCACGACTTCTTCGAGAAGTACGGACCCAAGTCGCTGATCCTGGCCCGCTTCGTGCCGATCGTGCGGACGTTCACGCCGATCGTCGCCGGCGTGAGCCGGATGAACTACCGGTCCTTCCTCACCTTCAACCTCATCGGCGGAGCGCTGTGGGGCGTCGGGGTGACGGTGCTGGGCGCGCTGCTGGGCAACATCGCGTTCGTCCACAAGAACATCGAGGCGATCCTGATCGCCATCGTGCTGGTCTCCGTCGTGCCGATCGCGATCGAGTTCCTCCGCGCCCGCGGCAAGGCCAAGAAGGAAGCCGCGGCCGGCGGCCACGGCCCGGCGCAGCACTTCGACGACGACCGGCCGCAGGGCGGTGCCGACGGGCGCCGCGGACGGCACGCCAAGCGCTGACGCCGCGCCCCCCCAGGCTCCGGCCTCCCCGCCGGCCCGGCCGCTGCGCCCGACACCCCGCACGGCTCCTGCCGACACCGGCCCACCCGTGTGCAGCCGGCACGCGGCATCAGGCATTGTGTCCCTGACGGTAGGTAGGAGGCGTACGAGGAGCGGCAGAGTGGCGTCGGAACCACAGCGTGGCATCAGCGGCACGGGCGGCAGCCCGGACCAGGGCGGCTCCGAGGACCGCAAGCCGCAGACGGACGAGGCGCACAGCGCCTTCACGCCCCCGCTGGGTGTGCCGTATCCGCCGCTCCCGGAGGACGAGCACCCCACCTCCGAATTCGCGCTGCCCGCCGGGCTGCGACCGGAGGGGCAGGACGAGCAGGAGGGCTCGCAGTTCGCGCCGCCCGGCAGCACCACCGGCCAGACCCCGATGCCGGTCGGCGCCACCGCCATGAGCGCGTTCACCCCGCCGCACGGCATACCCGCCATCAGCCTCACCAAGGAAGCCCCTTGGCAGGACCGGATGCGCACCATGCTGCGGATGCCGGTGTACGAGCGGCCCATCCCGGAACGGGTGGAGCGCACCGACGAGACCGGGCCCGCCGTGCCCCGCGTGCTCGACCTGACCCTCCGTATCGGCGAGATCCTGCTGGCCGGCGGCGAGGGCGCCGAGGACGTCGAGGCGGCGATGTTCGGTGTCGCGCACGCCTACGGGCTGGAGCGGGTCGAGCCGACCGTCACCTTCACGCTGCTGTCCATCTCGTACCAGCCGTCGCTGGTCGACGACCCGGTCACGGCCAGCCGTACCGTGCGGCGCCGGGGCGTCGACTACAACCGCCTGTCCGCGGTCTTCCGGCTCGTCGACGACATCACCTCCGAGGGCATCACCCTCGAGGAGGCGTACCGCGGCCTGGCCGAGATCCGCCGTAACCGCCACCCGTACCCGAGCTGGGCGCTGACGCTGGCCTCCGGCCTGCTGTCCGGATCCGCGTCGATGCTGGTCGGCGGCGGGGCGCTGGTGTTCTTCGCGGCCGCGCTCGGCTCGATGCTCGGCGACCGGCTGGCCTGGCTCGCGTCCGGCCGCGGGTTGCCGGAGTTCTACCAGTTCGTGGTCGCCGCGATGCCGCCCGCCGTGGTGGGCCTCGCCTTCGGCCTCGCGCACTCCAACGTGCAGGCGTCCGCGGTGATCACCGGTGGGCTGTTCGCGCTGATCCCGGGGCGGGCGCTGGTCGCCGGCGTCCAGGACGGCCTGACCGGCTACTACATCACCGCCGCCGCCCGCCTCCTGGAAGTCGGCTACCTCGTCGTCGGCATCGTCGTCGGCGTGCTCTCCGTGCTCTACGTCGGACTGCAGCTGAACCCCGAGCTCAACCGCCTCAACCCCGAACAGGCGCTGAAGATCTACAACCAGCCGCTGGTCCAGATCATGGCGTCCATGCTGCTGGCGCTGGCCTTCTGCGTGCTGCTCCAGCAGGAACGTCACACCGTGGCGTTCGCGACCATAAACGGCGGGGTCGCCTGGATCGTCTACGGCGCCCTCACGGTGACCGCGGACTTCAACGAAGTGCCCTCCACAGCCATCGCGGCCGGTCTGGTCGGCCTCTTCGGCCAGCTGCTCTCCCGCTACCGCTACGCGTCCGCGCTGCCGTACGTCACCGCGGCCATCGGTCCGCTGCTGCCCGGTAGCGCCACCTACTTCGGCCTGCTCAACTTCGCCCAGGGCCACCTGATCGACGGCATCTCGGCGCTGATCAAGGCGGCCTCGCTCGCCCTCGCCATCGCCGTGGGCGTGAACCTCGGAAGCGAGGTGGCCCGGCTCTTCCTGCGGACACCGGGTGTCGAGGAGGCCGCCATCGGCCGCCGGGCGGCGAAGCGGACCCGGGGCTTCTGACGGCCCACGACACGAAAACGGGCGGCACCCTCGATCGGGCGCCGCCCGTTCGCGTACTTCACGTACGAAAATCAGAGCGCGTCACACGGCGCACGGCGGCCCGGAAAAACTGCCGACAGCACCTTGCGGCAGGCTGCGTCAGTGAGCGCCGCCCTGCGCCTGCAGGCGCTTGTACGAGGCCTCGATCTCCGCCTCGGCCTCGGTGCGGCCGACCCAGTTGGCACCCTCGACGGACTTGCCGGGCTCCAGGTCCTTGTAGACCTCGAAGAAGTGCTGGATCTCCAGGCGGTCGAACTCCGACACGTGGTGGATGTCGCGCAGGTGCTCCACGCGCGGGTCGGACGCGGGCACGCACAGCAGCTTGTCGTCGCCGCCGGCCTCGTCCGTCATCCGGAACATGCCGATGGCGCGGCACTTGATGAGGCAGCCGGGGAAGGTCGGCTCGTCCAGGATGACGAGGGCGTCCAGCGGGTCGCCGTCCTCGCCCAGGGTGTTCTCGACAAAGCCGTAGTCGGCCGGGTAGCTGGTCGAGGTGAAGAGTCGACGGTCCAGGCGGATCCGACCGGTCTCGTGGTCCACCTCGTACTTGTTCCGCGAACCCTTCGGGATCTCGATGGTGACGTCGAACTCCACGGGTGGCTCCTCCATGATCAACACATACGTCTGGTGATTAAGTGTCCCCCACGCAGGTGTGTGATCGCGAAAGGGGCTGGTCCGAGGTGCCGGAGACCAGGTCGTGGCAGGTCAGGTGGGTCAGCTGGGGCCGGTCCGCGATGCGGGCGGCAGCCGGCGCGGGCCGGGGTGCCGCACAGTTCGTGGCCGACGAGTGGTTCTTCGCCCGCCAGTGGTGGCGGCGGACGCCGCTCCAACGGAGGCGGACGTGGCAGCTGACGGCTGGTTCCGCCGTGACCGGTCTCGCGGTCGCGGTCGGCGCGGTCGCGGCGGCCGGTCCCTGGGACTCCGGTCAGCGTACGGCCGAGCGGGCGCTCGCGGACGCCGGCGGCGGCACAGGTGGCGAGCATCACGATGCGGGCGACCCCCGCGCGCCCCACGCGCCGCCCGTACTGCCCGCGCTGGGCGGGCGGGCCCCCTCCGGCAGGGGAGCCGCCGCCGTACCCACCGCGGCTGGCCTCGCCGACGCCCTCACCCCGCTCCTGAAGGCCCCCGAACTCGGCCCGCTCCGCAGCGCGTCCGTCGTCGACGTCGCCTCCCGCCGCGAGGTCTTCGGGGCCGCACAGGGCACCGCGTCCACCCCCGCCTCCACCGTCAAACTCGCCACCGCCGTCGCCGCGCTGTCCCTCCTCGGCCCCGACCACCGCATCGACACCACGGTCGTCGACGGCGGCGCGCACCGCATCGTCCTCGTCGGCGGCGGCGACCCCACCCTCACCGCCCGCCCGGCCCGCAAGAGCGCCGACGAGCAGCCCGCCGGCCTGCGCGCGCTCGCCGACGACACCGCCCGCGCCCTCAAGAAGCAGAAGAACACCAAGGTCTCCCTCGGCTACGACACCTCGGCCTACTCGGGACCGGCCCTGCACCCCATCGGCCCCAACGAGAACCTCGCCCCCGTCAGCCCCCTCATGGCCGACGAGGCGCGCCTGGACCACAGCGAACACGGCACCGCCCCCCGCGAGAGCGACCCGGCGGCCGCCGCCGCCCGCACCTTCGCCGGCCTGCTCCACGACCGCGGCATCACCGTCACCGGCGCCCCCAGGCACATCAAGGCCCCCCGGAAGGTCGACCGGCTCGCCGCCGCCCGCTCCCTCCCGCTCTCCGCCCTCGTCGAGCGGATGCTGACCTACAGCGACAACGACATCGCCGAGGCCCTGGCCCGCCAGACCGCCCTCGCGTCGGGCCGGCCGGCCAGCTTCAAGGGCGCCGGCCAGGCCGTGCACAGCGCCCTGGCGGCCCAGCACCTCCCGCTCAGCGGCGCCGTCTTCGAGGACGGCAGCGGCCTCAACCGCGCGGACAAGGTCTCCGCCGGTCTCCTGTCCCACCTCCTGCTGGCCGCCTCCGCCCCCGACCGACCCGCCCTGCGCCCCGTGGTCACCGGCCTCCCGGTAGCCGCGTTCACCGGCACCCTCGGCTCCCGCTACCGCGGCGACTCCGCGGGAGCCGGCGCCGTACGCGCCAAAACCGGCACCCTCACCGGCGTGAACACCCTCGCGGGCACCGTCGTGGACGCCGACGGCCGCCTCCTGGTCTTCGCCTTCATGACCAGCGGCACCACCGACGCACAGGGCGCCCAGAAGGCCCTGGACAAGCTTGCCTCCACGGTCGCCAACTGCGGCTGCCGCTGACCGCGAAGGGGCCGATGCCGGCGCCGCCCACCGGGCCACGCACCGAGAAACCCCGGTCGGCTACCCCCGAGTGGCACGTCCCCGTACGGTGAACCCATGACGAGCTTCGGTGGAACCGAGATGGTCGACTGGAACCTCGCCGTGGCCACGGCGACCCGCTTCGTGCGGCCGGGACCGGAAGTGAGCCGCGACGAGGCCCGCGCGATCGTGGCCGAACTGCGCCGGCACGCCAAGTCCTCCGAGGAACACGTCCGTGCGTTCACCGGGCTGGCGCAGCCGGGCACCGAGGACGGGGCGCCGCACGACACCCCCGTCCTCGTCGTGGACCGCCCCGGCTGGATCAAGGCCAACGTGGCCGGTTTCCGCGCCGTCCTCAAACCCCTGCTCGCCAAGATGGAGGACCGCCGCGCGGCCGTCCCCGGCGGCACCGTGCTCGGCGCGGTGGGCGGCAAGGTGACCGGCGTGGAGCTCGGCATGCTCCTGTCGTTCCTCGCCTCCCGCGTGCTCGGCCAGTACGAGACGTTCGCGCCCGCCTCCCGCGACCTGCCCGCCGCGGCACAGGGCGGCCGGCTCCTCCTGGTGGCGCCCAACATCGTCCACGTCGAGCGGGAACTCGAAGTGGACCCGCACGACTTCCGCCTGTGGGTCTGCCTCCACGAGGAGACCCACCGCACCCAGTTCACGGCGGTGCCCTGGCTGCGCGACCACATCGAGGGCGAGATCCAGTCGTTCCTCAGCGAGACCGACATCGACCCCGGAGCCCTCCTGGAGCGGCTGCGCGCGGCCGCCCAGTCGCTGGCCGGCGCCAAGCCCGAGGGCGAGGAGGGCGACGACGGCAGCCAGTCCCTCGTCGACCTGGTCCAGACCCCGGCCCAGCGCGAGATCCTCGGCCGCCTCACCGCCGTGATGTCCCTGCTGGAAGGCCACGCCGACTACGTCATGGACGGCGTCGGCCCCGAGGTCGTGCCGTCCGTCGCCGAGATCCGCGAGAAGTTCCAGAAGCGCCGGGCCAGCGGCGCGGGCCGGCTCGACCAGGCCCTGCGCAAACTGCTCGGCCTGGACGCCAAGCTGCGCCAGTACCGCGACGGCGAGCGGTTCGTGCGCGCCGTCGTCGAGGAGGCCGGCATGGCCGGCTTCAACCGCATCTGGACGTCGCCCAACACCCTCCCCACCAAGCAGGAGATCGCCAAACCGGCGGACTGGATCGCGCGGGTGCACCGCAAGGCGGACGGGGCGCCGTAAGCGAGCAGTACCGGCCGGACGCGCCGTGCGGCAGTAGAGCGCCCCTTCAATCACCCGTCTGAGGGACCGTGGTCCATGGATAGGCGTGCAATGCTCGGGGAACCTCCCGCCTCTGTCACCATCTAGGCACTCTGTGTCACTGTGACGACGTGACTGTCCTCGCGATGGTGACTGCGTCGCGGTCCACGGCCGAGGCTCGCTCCCAGCTGAACGATTGGAAACGGACATGGGTCCCCATCCAGCGGTCGCCGCGATACGCCTGGCGGTCCGCCGCGTACTCCACGACGTACTGAACCACCACCTCGCGCAGGGTGGGCACGACTCCCCGCTCGTGCTCGTCGCCTGTTCCGGCGGTGCCGACTCCATGGCGCTCGCCTCCGCCCTGGCCTTCGAGGCCCCCAAGCTCGGCGTACGGGCCGGCGGCATCACCGTCGACCACGGCCTCCAGGAGGGATCCGACCTCCGCGCCGCCGAGGTCGCACTCCGGCTGCGGGCCCTGCGACTCGACCCCGTGGAGACCGTCACCGTCCAGGTGGGCAGGGAAGGCGGGCCCGAGGCCGCCGCCCGGGACGCCCGCTACGCCGCGCTCGACGCCGCCGCGGAGCAGCACGGCGCCGCCGCGGTCCTCCTCGGCCACACCCGCGACGACCAGGCCGAAACGGTGCTGCTCGGCCTCGCCCGAGGCTCCGGCACCCGCTCCCTGTCCGGCATGGCCGCCACCAGCGGCACGGACGGCCGCTACCGCCGCCCCTTCCTCGACGTGGACCGCCAGACGGCGCGCAAGGCATGTCTGATGCAGGCGCTGCCCGTCTGGGACGACCCGCACAACACCGACCCCGCCTACACCCGCTCACGACTGCGCCACGAAGGTCTGCCCGCCCTGGAGAAGGCCCTCGGCAAGGGCGTCGTCGAGGCGCTCGCCCGCACGGCCCAGCTCTCCCGCGACGACGCCGACGCCCTCGACGCCTGGGCCGCCGACGCCGAAACCGCGGTGTTCGACGACTCCGGCACCCTGGACGTCGCCGCGCTCTACGCGCTGCCCCCCGCGGTCCGCCGCCGGGTGCTGCGCCGGGCGGTCATCGCCGCCGGCTCACCCGCCGGCTCGCTCTTCGCCCGCCACATCGAGGAAGTGGACCGGCTGATCACCGCCTGGCGCGGCCAGCAGGCCATCAACCTCCCCGGGCGCGTCGGTGTCCGGCGGCAGGGTGGCAGACTGGTCATTCGGCAGGGCTGAGCCGCAGCACGCTGCCCAGCTTCAAGAGTCGCTTCATGCGTCGACTGGCCGACCATGGACACGAACCGAGCGAGAGTGGCACGGGTGGACGACAAAGACATGGGCGCCGACCTTCAGTCGGTACTCATCAGCAAAGAAGAGATCGACGCGAAGCTGGCGGAGCTGGCCGCGAAGATCGACGCGGAGTACGCGGGCAAGGACCTGCTCATCGTCGGAGTCCTCAAGGGCGCGGTGATGGTCATGGCGGATCTGGCGCGCGCGCTGTCCACCCCCGTCACGATGGACTGGATGGCCGTGTCCTCGTACGGCGCGGGCACCCAGTCCTCCGGCGTGGTCCGCATCCTCAAGGACCTCGACACCGACATCAAGGGCAAGCACGTCCTGATCGTCGAGGACATCATCGACTCCGGCCTGACCCTGTCGTGGCTGCTGTCGAACCTCGGCTCGCGCGAGCCGGCCTCCCTCGAGGTCTGCACGCTGCTGCGCAAGCCCGACGCGGCCAAGGTCGCCATCGACGTGAAGTGGATCGGCTTCGACATCCCCAACGAATTCGTCGTCGGCTACGGACTGGACTTCGCGGAGAAGTACCGCAACCTCCCGTTCGTCGGTACCCTCGCGCCACACGTCTACGGCGGTTGATGCGGCACGGCGGGAACCCTTCGGGGCTTCCCGCCGTTGGAGCGGGGAGAACCGAATCCCCAGCCGCATGTTCACTGTCGGCGCAGGCGCCGGGTGACAATGCTGGGGTACCGTCCGAAGGCAGTTGTTTTTCGGGCCAGTAATACACCGTACGCACGACCAGCCCTCCCGGGGGCGTTGTGCCTCACTGTGGCAGGAGGGACGGGGCCTCAAGCGGCTCCGTATGGATGGACGTGAAGCGATACTTCCGTGGGCCGGTCATGTGGATCGTGCTGGCCGTCCTCGCCGTGGTCGTGTTGATGCAGGTCGTCGGCTCGTCCGGCGGCTACAAGACGGTGGACACCGGTCAGGTCGTCAAGGCGATCGCTGACAACAAGGTGAAGTCCGCCGAGCTGACGACCGGTGACGAGAACAAAATCAAAGTCGAGCTGTCGGGCTCTCAGAAGATCGAGGGCTCCAACAAGCTCCAGGCGAGCTACATCGGCGACCAGGGCGTCGACCTGGCCAAGAACCTTCAGGCCAAATACCAGACCGGCGACATCAAGGACGGGTACACCGTCTCGCCGTCGAAGCAGAACCCGTTCGTCGGCGTGCTGCTCTCGCTGCTCCCCTTCGTCCTCATCGTGGTCGTCTTCCTGTTCCTGATGAATCAGATGCAGGGCGGCGGCTCCCGGGTGATGAACTTCGGGAAGTCGAAGGCGAAGCTGATCACCAAGGACACCCCCAAGACGACGTTCTCCGACGTCGCGGGGTCCGACGAAGCGGTCGAGGAACTCCACGAGATCAAGGAGTTCCTCCAGGAGCCGGCGAAGTTCCAGGCCGTCGGCGCCAAGATCCCCAAGGGCGTGCTGCTGTACGGCCCGCCCGGCACCGGCAAGACGCTCCTCGCGCGCGCCGTCGCCGGCGAGGCAGGGGTTCCCTTCTACTCGATCTCCGGTTCCGACTTCGTCGAGATGTTCGTCGGTGTCGGTGCCTCCCGGGTCCGCGACCTCTTCGAGCAGGCCAAGGCGAACGCCCCGGCGATCGTCTTCGTCGACGAGATCGACGCCGTCGGCCGGCACCGCGGTGCGGGCCTCGGCGGCGGTCACGACGAGCGCGAGCAGACCCTCAATCAGCTCCTGGTCGAGATGGACGGCTTCGACGTGAAGGGCGGCGTCATTCTGATCGCCGCCACGAACCGCCCCGACATCCTCGACCCGGCGCTGCTGCGTCCCGGCCGCTTCGACCGGCAGATCGCCGTCGACCGTCCGGACATGCAGGGCCGCCTGGAGATCCTCAAGGTCCACCAGAAGGGCAAGCCGGTCGCCCCGGACGTCGACCTCTCGGCCGTCGCCAAGCGCACCCCCGGCTTCACCGGTGCCGACCTGTCCAACGTCCTCAACGAAGCCGCCCTGCTGACGGCCCGTGGGGACGCGAAGCTGATCAACAATCACTTCCTGGACGAGGCGATCGACCGCGTCGTGGCCGGACCGCAGAAGCGGACCCGGATCATGTCCGAGAAGGAGAAGAAGATCACCGCGTACCACGAGGGCGGACACGCCCTGGTCGCGGCGGCCTCCCCGAACTCCGACCCGGTTCACAAGATCACGATCCTGTCCCGCGGCCGGGCCCTGGGCTACACCATGGTCCTGCCCGACGAGGACAAGTACTCCACCACCCGCAACGAAATGCTCGACCAGCTGGCGTACATGCTGGGCGGGCGCGCGGCGGAGGAGCTGGTCTTCCACGACCCGACCACCGGTGCTGCGAACGACATCGAGAAGGCCACCGCAACGGCCCGCGCGATGGTCACGCAGTACGGCATGACCGAGCGGCTCGGCGCGATCAAGTTCGGTTCGGACAACTCCGAGCCGTTCCTGGGCCGTGAGATGGGTCACCAGCGCGACTACTCCGAGGAGGTCGCCGCACTGGTCGACGAGGAGGTCAAGAGGCTCATCGAGACCGCGCACAACGAGGCGTGGGAGATCCTGGTCGAGAACCGCGACATCCTCGACAACCTCGTGCTGACGCTCCTGGAGAAGGAGACGCTCGGCAAGGAGGAGATCGCCGAGGTCTTCAAGCACGTGGTCAAGCGCCCGGCCCGCCCGGCGTGGACCGGATCCTCGCGGCGTACGCCGTCCAGCCGGCCGCCGGTGCTCTCCCCCAAGGAGCTCGCCCCGGCCAACGGCTCGGTGCCGAACGCCGCCACCGTCTCCACGGAGAAGGCCGAAGCCCCCGAGGACACCACCCCGGAGAGCTGACCCGGTGGCCCGTACGGGCCCCGGAATGAATGCCGCGCCCCGCAGGTTTTAGCCTGGGGGGCGCGGCATTCCGCGTTTCGAGCGTGGCGCAGAGAGAACGAGGCACCAGATGACGGACCCCGTGACGCTGGATGGCGACGGCAAGATCGGCACCTTCGACGAGAAGCGTGTCGAGAGCGCCGTACGCGAGCTGCTCATCGCGGTCGGCGAGGATCCGGACCGCGAGGGTCTGCTGGAGACCCCGGCGCGGGTGGCACGGGCGTACAAGGAGATCTTCGCCGGTCTGTGGCAGAAGCCCGAGGACGTCCTGACGACGACCTTCGACATCGGCCATGACGAAATGGTGCTGGTCAAGGACATCGAGGTGGTCTCGAACTGCGAGCACCACCTCGTCCCGTTCGTCGGCGTCGCCCACGTCGGCTACATCCCGTCCACCGACGGCAAGATCACCGGCCTGTCCAAGCTGGCCCGGCTGGTCGACGTCTTCGCCCGCCGCCCCCAGGTCCAGGAGCGGCTGACCACGCAGATCGCCGACTCCCTGATGGAGATCCTGGAGCCGCGCGGCGTGATCGTGGTCATCGAGTGCGAGCACATGTGCATGACGATGCGCGGCGTCCGCAAGCCCGGCGCCAAGACCACCACCTCGGCCGTCCGCGGTCAGCTGCGCGATGCGGCCACCCGGGCCGAGGCGATGAGCCTGATACTGGCGCGGTAGGCATAGCGGGTGCCCGGGGTGCCCGGGGTGCCCGGGGTGCCTGAGGTGGGTGAGCGGGGCCGGGGCGCGGGTGAGCGGGGCCGGCGGATGCAGGACCGCCAGGCCGCACGGCCGCACCGGTGCCGGTGCCCGTCGGGCTCTGAGGCCCGTAGGCCGGAGTCGGTCCCCGCGGGTCGGCCATGGCCCTGTCAGGGCCTGAGGTGCCCGCCCAGCCACTCCAGGGCGGCGGGGATCTCACGGCGCCAGGTGTTGAAGTTGTGGCCGCCGCTGTCGAGGATGATCGACGAAATGCGGGTGGGCGACTTCGTCTGCTGTATGAAGCGCAGCGTCTGCTGGTAGTTGCCCTCGCCCTGCTTGCTGCTGGTGACCAGCAGGTTCACCGGCGGGCCGGGCAGGTGGCGCTGGCGCCACAGCAGGTTGTTCTCGCGGGCCAACTGGGGGTCGCCGGCGAAGAGGTCGCCGGTCGTGGCGTCGATGGGGGCCCGGTAGGCACCGGAGAGAGCGACGGCGGTGGAGTACGCGTCGGGGTGGCGCATGGCCATCTTCAGGGCGCAGTAGCCGCCGGTGGAGTCACCGGCGACGCCCCAGTTCTTGGCCTGGGTGCCGACGCGGTAGTGCTCGGCGATGTTCGCGCGCAGGTCCCGGGTGAAGAAGGTCTCGGTCTGCGGGCCGCCGGGGACGTCCACGCATTCGGTGTCACGGGGCGGCGCGACCGTCGGGCGCATCATCACCAGGATGGTCGGCTGCATTTTGTGGTGCTTGAGCAGTGTGTGCTCGGTCTGCGGGAAAGCGAGCTTTTTGTACAGTGCCTCGGCGGTGCCGGGATAACCGGTGAGAACGACGGCTGCCGGGAATTTCTTCTTCGCGTACTTCGCCTGGAAATACTGCGGCGGCAGATACACATATGCTGGGCTGCTGATCCTGGAGCGTTCGCCGTGGAGCAGGACCTTCTCCACCCGGCCCTTCTTGGTGGGCCGGGATGCGCCGGCGATGCTGATCCGCTCGGTGCCGAGCATCTGCAGCTTGGTGCCGTTCGGGCCGGTCTCGTAATTCTTGACCACGCCCGGCTGCTGCTCCTGGCCGAAGAGATCGGCCCATGAGGCGTAGAAGCCGAAGGAATTGTTGGCGACCAGGCCAACGGTGGCGAAAAGGGATATCTGGGTGGCAAGCAGCAGACCTATACGGCCGAGGATCGCGCGCCAGTTCGCCTTGGACAGACGCGGCCAGAGCCAGACGGTGAGGACGAAAAGTACTGCCGCGACGAGGACGGCAAGCAGCAGCACTTTCTTGCTGGTGAGGCCCATGTGGTGCTTTCTGCCGGGCGGCCGGTCCAGCCTGGCCGCTGGTGGAACCCCGAGCCCTGAAACGCCGTCATACAGGGCGCAAAAAGTCCAGATGCTGCGACTAGGCTCGCACGTTCTCTCGACCGGGGCGACGGGAAAGTGATGTCTGACAGGCTAGATGGCGAAAAGTCGGAGACGGTTGCGTGGCGAACGCCACGCTGGCTCCGCGGCCCGCGGCCCGAGAGGGTCCCCGGCGTCGTCGGTACCGCCGGCGTGGTCGTCGGTCTGCTGAACCTTGCGGCCGGTGTCTTCCCGCGGTTCCGCCACAGCAAGATGCACGCCATGGCCGAGGTGCTGCCGGGGGCGGTGAGTCCGCTGGCGGCCGCCGCGTCCATCGTCGTCGGCATCCTTTTGCTCCTGCTGGCCCACGGGCTCAAACGGCGTAAGCGACGGGCCTGGGGCGCCGCGGTGGCGCTGCTTCCGGTGGGGATCGCCGCTCAGCTCGTGTATCGCCACTCCATTTTCGGAGCAGTGCTCTCGTTCGCGCTGTTGGCGTTCCTGGTGTGGCACCGCGGCGAATTCGCCGCCCTGCCCGACCCCCGCAGCCGCTGGAAGGCCGTCGCCAACTTCGTCGTCCTCGGCGGCGCCGCCTTCGCCATCGGGATGGTGATCGTCAGCTCCCACCCCCACAAGACCGTCGGCTCCCCCTCCTTCTGGGACCGCGCCCAGCACGTCCTGTGGGGCCTGTTCGGCTTCGAGGGCCCCATCGCCTACACCCAGCAGGTCGACTACACCGTCGGCTACTCCCTCGGCGCCCTCGGCCTGCTGACCGTCGCCACCACCGCCTACCTCGCCTTCCGCCCCGAACACCCCGTCGCCCGGCTCACCGACGACGACGAGCAGCGGCTGCGCGAGCTGCTCGCCAAGCACGGCGGACGCGACTCGCTCGGCTACTTCGCGCTGCGCCGCGACAAGGGCGCCGTCTTCTCCCCGACCGGCAAGGCCGCCGTCTGCTACCGGGTGATCTCCGGCGTGATGCTCGCCAGCGGCGACCCGATCGGCGACGTCGAGGCATGGCCGGGCGCCATCGAACGCTTCATGGAGGAGGCGCGGGCCCACTCCTGGACACCCGCGGTGACCGGCTGCAGCGAGACCGGCGGCCAGGTGTGGACCCGCGAGACCGGCATGGACGCCCTCGAACTCGGCGACGAAGCCATCGTGGACGTCGCCGACTTCACCCTCTCCGGCCGCGCCATGCGCAACGTCCGCCAGATGGTCAAGCGCATCGAGCGCAACGGCTACGAGACCCGGGTCCGCCGGGTCCGCGACCTGGAGCCGGCGGAACTGGCCCGCATCCAGGACGCCGCCGACGCCTGGCGCGACACCGACACCGAGCGCGGCTTCTCCATGGCGCTGGGCCGCATCGACGCGGCCACCGACGGCGACGCGGTGATCGCCACCGCCCACCTGGCACCCGCCGAGGGCGAGGAAGCGGGCCCGTACGGCGACCTGAAGGCCATGCAGCACTATGTGCCGTGGGGCGGTGACGGGATCTCCCTGGAACTGATGCGCCGCGACCGCAGCGCCGACCCCGGCATGAACGAGCTGCTGATCGTCGCCGCGCTGCAGGCCGCGCCCGACCTCGCCGTCAAGCAGGTGTCGCTGAACTTCGCCGTCTTCCGCTCCTCCCTGGAGCGCGGCGAGAAGCTCGGCGCGGGACCGGTCATCCGCGTCTGGCGCGGCACATTGATCTTCCTGTCCCGCTGGTACCAGATCGAGTCGCTCTACAAGTTCAACGACAAGTTCCGGCCACGCTGGGAGCCCCGTTTCGTGGTCTTCCGCAACAGCCGCGACATCCCCCGGATCGGCCTGGCGGCCCTCCAGGCCGAGGGCTATCTGGAGCTGGGCCTGCCGCGTGTGCTGCGCCGCCGGCGGGCCGCCGCGCCGCGGCCCTGCGTCCACACGACGGAGCCGAGGGCGTCCGCCGGGAGGGTCGAGACCGCTGCGTGAGGGCGGCGCGGGGCCGCCGAACGGCCGCCCCGCGCCCCTGCCGAAGGCCACAATCCGGCCGGTCGGCACACGCCCTAGGCTGGTGTCATGAGTACCTTGCGTGGCCGGGTGGCCGGACTGCCGGACTGGGACCGCTGCGCGGTGATGGGCGTCGTCAATGTGACGCCCGATTCGTTCTCCGACGGCGGTGAGTGGTTCGACACCGACCTCGCCGTCAAGCACGGCCTCGACCTCGTGGCGCAGGGCGCCGACCTGGTCGACGTCGGCGGCGAGTCGACCCGGCCGGGCGCGGCGCGGGTGGACGAGGCCGAGGAGCTGCGCCGCGTCGTGCCCGTCGTACGGGAGCTGGCCGCGGCCGGCGCCGTCGTCTCGGTGGACACCATGCGCGCATCCGTCGCCGAGCAGGCCGTGGCGGCCGGGGCGCGGCTGGTCAACGACGTGAGCGCGGGCGCCGCCGACCCCGCGATGGTCCCCGTGGTGGCCGCCTGCCAGGTGCCGTTCGTGGTGATGCACTGGCGCGGCCAGTCGATCGACATGAACAACCGGGCCGTCTACGGCGACGTGGTCCGCGAGGTCGTCGACGAGCTCGGACGGTCCATGGAGCGGGCGGTCGACGGCGGCGTCGACCCGGACCGGATCGTCATCGACCCGGGTCTGGGCTTCGCCAAGGACGCCGGGCACGACCTCGCGCTGGTCGCCGAACTGGCCCGGCTGCGGACGCTGGGCCGTCCCCTGCTGGTGGCCGCATCGAGGAAACGGTTCCTGGGCAGGGTGCTGGCGGGCGGCGAGGGATCCGCCCCGCCGCCCGCGCGGGAGCGGGACGCGGCGACGGCGGCGGTATCGGCGATCGTGGCGCGAGAGGGGGCCTGGGCGGTGCGGGTGCACGAGGTGCGGGCGAGCGCGGACGCGGTGCGGGTGGCCCGCGCGGTGGAAGCCGCGGCACGGACGAACGGAACGACACAGAACGCGACGGGAGCGGCGTGAGCGGCTTGGGCCCACGGACGGACATCGAGCTGGTCGAGCAGGCGAACACGACCCTGTACGAGACCATCGAGCGCGGCGATCACGAGGCCCTGTCCGAGCTGTGGCTCGACGGCGAGGTCAGCGTGGTGCACCCGGGATGGCCGGTGCTGCGCGGGCGCGGCGAGGTGCTCCGCTCGTACGCCCTGATCATGGCGAACACCGAGTACATCCAGTTCTTCCTGACGGATGTGGAGATCGACGTCCTCGGGGACACGGCTCTGGTGACGTGCACCGAGAACATCCTCAGCGGCGGACCGGCCGAGGACGACGGCTCGGTGGGGCCGCTGATCGGCCAGCTGGTCGTGGCCACGAACGTCTTCCGGCGCACCGAGGACGGCTGGCGGGTGTGGTCGCACCACGGGTCACCGGTGCTGGCGGACCGTGACGACGACGAGGACGGCGACGACGACGCCGGGGACGACAACGGCCCGGTGGGCGGGGCCGGCGCGCCGGGCGGGGTCTGAGCCGCCGGGGCCGCCGGGGCCGCAGGCACCGGCCGGTCCGCCCGCCCCGGGCCCCGCGCCGCGACGTCAGCGGGGCGGCCCCGGAGTACCCGTTCGAGCCAAGTGGCGTACGGGTAGGGGTGGGGCACGGGCACGGGGGTAAGAGGTCGCGCGGATGACCTCTCACGACCCGCTAGCAGCAGGACGGGGACTTGTCCATAGCCCCCTTGGGCGAGCAGGGTCGGTGCTCGCAGGTAGATTCGACTTTGGGGCAGTGTGCCGGACGAGTCCGGGGCGCGCCCGAAATCCGATGAGCAGTGGCGCCGCGGTGCCAGTGAACCAGTGGGAGTGATTCGCGTGGATCGTGTCGCGCTGCGTGGGCTGAAGGCCCGTGGGCACCACGGGGTGTTTCCCCGGGAGCGCGAGGAAGGCCAGACCTTCATCGTCGACCTGGTGCTCGGCCTGGACACCCGTCCCGCCGCGGCGTCCGACGACCTCGCGATGACCGTGCACTACGGCGTCGTGGCCGAGGAGGTGGTGGCCGTCGTGGAGGGCGAGCCGGTCGACCTCATCGAGACCCTCGCGGAACGGATCGCCGACCAGTGCCTCAAGCACGAGGGGGTCCAGGAGGTGGAGGTGGTGGTGCACAAGCCGGACGCGCCCATCACCGTCCCCTTCGACGACGTGACCATCACCATCACCCGGAGCCGAGTATGAACACCAGCAGCGACCCGACCGTACAGCCGGTGCCCGCCTCCGTCGTGGAGCAGGTGGACGCCGCGGATGTGACGCTGTCCAACCCCAAACGCGCCGTGATCTCGCTGGGCAGCAACCTCGGCAACCGCCTGGAGACCCTCCAGGGTGCCGTCGACGCCCTGGAGGACACCCCCGGAGTGCGGGTCAAGGCCGTCTCCCCGGTGTACGAGACCGAGCCGTGGGGCGTCGACAGCGGCTCGCAGCCCGCGTACTTCAACGCCGTGGTGCTGATCAAGACGACCCTGCCGCCGGACTCCCTGCTGGAGCGCGGTCACGCCATCGAGGAAGCCTTCGAGCGGGTGCGCGACGAGCGCTGGGGCCCGCGCACGATCGACGTCGACATCCTGGCGTACCAGGACGTGGTCTCCGACGACCCGCGGCTGACGCTGCCGCACCCGCGGGCCCATGAGCGCGCCTTCGTCCTGGTGCCGTGGCACGACGTGGACCCGTCCGCCGAGGTCCCCGGGCACGGCGCGGTGGCCCACCTGCTCTCGTCGGTCGGCCACGGGGGCGTGTCGGTGCGCGAGGACCTGGAACTGCGGCTGCCCGAGTAGCCGTTAGGGTTGCGGGCCGGTCGCCTGCGGCCACGATGCGTAGGCGGCGGTGCCGTACGGCAAGGATGCGTAGGGATACGTGGAGGCGCGGGATACCCGCGTGGACACATAGGACGCATGCCTATGTATGCATATGGAACGGACAGGCGGTCACGGCGGCAGTGACGGCCGGAACGGCACGAGGGGCGATGGCTCGGTGAAGCAGCTACACATCAAGGTGCTGGTCGGGCTGTTTCTGGCGGCCGGCGTGCTGGCCTGGGGCGGCGCCCGGCTGTGGGACTCCTTCGGCACGCTGCCGAGCGTCCCGGTGGCGGCGCCGATCGTGCTGGCACTGATCGCCGCCGTGCTGGCCGCAGCGGCCCTCTCGATCCGGTCGAGGCTGCGCGCCCAGCGCGAGCGCCGGCCGGGAGCCAAGGGCGTGGATCCCCTGGTGGCGGCCCGTGCCGTGCTCTTCGGGCAGGCCAGCGCCCTGGTGGCGTCGCTGGTCGCCGGGCTCTACGGCGGTGTCGGCGTCTTCCTGCTGACCTCCGGCCTGGATTCCGTGCCCCGCCGTGACCAGGCGATCTATGCGGGCTTCTCCGTCCTGGCGGGTGCCGCCGTGGTGGTCGCCGCGGTCTTCCTGGAGCGGATCTGCAAGCTCCCCGAGGTCGAGGACGACCACGACCATCGCGGAGCGTCACAGAGCTGACGAGCCCCGGCCGGACGAACCTCGGCGAACCTGCCGGGGCTGAGGGTCCTGGTGGGTCTCAGCTGAGGGTCCTGGTGGGCCTGGATGGGCCTGATGGGCCTGATGGGCCTGATGGGCCTGTCGTGCCCGGCGGTCTGGTGGTCTGGAGGTCTGGAGGTCTGGCGGGCGTCTCCGGTCAGGCCCCGGGCACCGTATCGAGGGTGACGTTGCCGCGCGGGACGTTCGCGGCGTCCGCGGCGGTGGAGCGGCGCAGTGCCGCGTGCAGCCGGGCGGGCGTGAGGACGCCGGCGAACCGGCCGCCGTCCAGTACCGCGATCCAGCCCGCGTCGTGCTGCAGCATCGCGCTGAGCCCCTGCCGCAGCGGCGCCCCGAGCGGCAGCCGGGCGTCCATCGGCCGGGCGTGATCGCGGACCGTCGATCCGCCGGTACCGGCCAGCGCGGCCGCCGGGACCCAGCCGTACGGGGAGTCGTCGGCGTCCAGGACGACCGCCCAGGGCGCGCCGTCGGCGGTCAGCCGCTCCGCGGCGCGGGCCGCCGGCTCGTCGAGGTGCACCACCGGGGGCTGTTCGAGGTCGCCGCGCTCCACCGGCGTGACCGACAGCCGCTTCAGGCCCCGGTCTGCGCCGACGAACCCGGCCGTGTACTCGGTGGCGGGCGCGCCCAGGACCGTCGCCGGGGTGTCGAACTGCTCGATGCGCCCGGCGCCGTAGACGGCGATCCGGTCGCCGAGCCGGACCGCCTCCTCGATGTCGTGCGTGACGAAGAGGACCGTCTTGCGGAGCGTGGACTGCAACCGCAGGAACTCGTTCTGGAGGTGCTCGCGGACGACCGGGTCGACGGCGCCGAACGGCTCGTCCATCAGCAGGACGGGCGGGTCCGCGGCGAGTGCGCGGGCCACGCCGACGCGCTGGCGCTGGCCGCCGGAGAGCTGGTCGGGGTAGCGGTCGCCCTGCACGGCCGGGTCCAGGCCGACCAGTTCGAGGAGTTCGGCGGCGCGGCGGCGGGCCTCCTTGCGCGGCCGGCCCAGCAGGTGCGGGACGGTGGCGGTGTTGTCCAGCACGGTCTTGTGGGGGAAGAGGCCGACCTGCTGGATGACGTAGCCGATGCGGCGGCGCAGGGCGACGGGGTCGGCGGCGGATATGTCCTCGCCGTCGAGCAGGATGCGGCCGCTGGTGGGCTGGATGAGCCGGTTCACCATCTTCATGGTCGTCGTCTTGCCGCAGCCCGACGGGCCGACCAGCGTGACGAGTTCACCCTCGGCGACCTCGAAGGACAGGTCGTCGACGGCGGTCGTGCCGTCCGGATAGCGCTTGGTGACGTGCTCGAAACGGATCATGCTTCCCCCAGGTGTGGACGGTCCCATTGTGAACGCTCGGCCATGAACGCGATGTTGCGGATCGATGGCGATGCGGACGGGGCCGGCCGGGCCGGTCCGATTGTCAGTGGTGGGGGTTAGGGTCGCAGACAGTCACCGTGATGAGCAGCGACCGGGGCGGGGGAGGTGACGGCGGGTGAGCGGAGCGATGGCCACGACCGTCGTGTCGGCTACTTCGGTTACATCGGTTACTTCGGGTACTGCGGGTACTGAGGGAACTGCGGGTACTGCGGGTACTTCGGCCATGTCGGCCGGGAAGAGTTGTCTGACGGCGAACGACTGGATCTGCGGGGAGTACGTCCGCAGCCGAGGCCAGGAACTGCTGGACGCGACGGTCCAGCACATCGGCATCACGGCGGTGTCCGTGCTCATCGGACTGCTGATCGCCTTTCCGCTGGCGCTGATCGCCCGGCGCTCACGGAGCGCGGCCGGCCCGGTCCTGGGGCTGACGACGATCCTCTACACCGTGCCGTCGCTCGCGATGTTCGCCCTGCTGACGCCGGTCTTCGGGGTCTCGGCCGCAGTGGTGATCACGGGCCTGGTGCTGTATTCGCTGACGATCCTGGTGCGCAACATCCTCGCCGGCCTGCACGCGGTGCCCGCCGAGGTGCGCGAGGCAGCCCGGGGCATGGGCTACGGCCCCGCGCGGCTGCTGTTCGAGGTGGAACTCCCGCTCGCACTGCCCGCCCTGGTGGCCGGACTGCGCATCGCCACGGTCTCCACGGTGGCGATGACCACCATCGGTTCCGTGGTCGGTTACGGCGGCCTGGGCAATCTCATAGCCAGCGGCATGGAGGGCTTCTTCAAGGCGGAGGTCCTGACCGCGTCGGTGCTGTGCGTACTGCTGGCGCTGGTGGCGGATGCACTGCTGATGGTCCTTCAGCGGCTGCTGACGCCCTGGACGCGGGCGCAGAACCGGGCGAAGAAGCGGGCGTGGCCCGGGGCGCGGGGCGGGACACGGGCGCGGCTCGGGGTGCGCACCGTGCGGAAGGAGGGCTGAGCCGGTGGGGGCGGTAGCGGACGCGTGGCAGTGGCTGATCACGGGCGCCAACTGGGCCGGGGAGAAGGGCGTGTGGCACCGGCTGGGCGAGCACATCTGGCTCAGTGGGCTGTGCCTGGTCATCGCCTGCCTGATAGCTCTTCCCCTGGCGCTGTGGCTGGGACATCTGGGCAAGGGCGGGGCGCTGGCGGTCAACGTCTCCAACGTGGGCCGGGCCGTGCCGACATACGCGGTCCTGGTGCTGCTGACGCTCAGCCCGCTGGGCAGGCAGGGGGACGTGCCGACCGTCATCGCGCTGGTGCTGTTCGCAGTGCCGCCGCTGCTGACCAACGCCTACCTCGGCATGCGGGAAGCGGACCGTGACGTGGTCGAAGCGGCACGGGGGATGGGCATGTCGGGGCCGCAACTCCTGCTCCAGGTCGAGATACCGCTCGCCTATCCGCTGATCATGACAGGCATACGGTCGGCGGCGGTACAGGTGGTGGCGACGGCCACGCTGGCCGCGCTGGCGGGCGGCGGCGGCCTGGGCCGCATCATCACCGCCGGCTTCGGGAACTACGACACCGCGCAGGTGGTCGCCGGCGCCCTGCTGGTGGCCGTACTGGCGCTGCTCGTCGAGGGGGCGCTGGTCCTGGCCGACCGGGGCTTCGATCCGATGCGGCGGCGGCGCCGGGCGGGGGCCGGGTGACGGTGCGGTCGCGGTAGGGGAACCCGCCGGCCGCCGGCCCGGGCGCGTGCGATGCCGCCGCGGTACGGACCGGCCCCGTCGGCCCCTCGGCCCCGTCGGCCTCTGCCCCGGATCCGCTCCGACCTCGCCCCGCTTCGCCCCCATCCCTTCACCCGACCTCATCCCTTCACTCCACCTCACCCGACCTCATCCGACGTCACCCGACCCCATCCGAACGGACTGAATGGTGAATTCCATGAGCAGCAAGTCGCGCCGTGCGCGCACCGCGCTTGTCGCGGGGACAGTGATCGCGTTGGCGGGCGGACTGGCCGCGTGCCAGGGCCAGAGCCTGGAGGACAAGGGAGGTAAGGACAGCGGCGGCTCGAAGGGCGAGATCGTCGTCGGCTCGGCCGGTTTCACCGAGTCGAAGATCCTCGCCGAGATATATTCCAAGATCCTCAATGACGCCGGATACCGCGCCCGGGTGCAGACGCTGGCCAATCGCGAGCTGTACGAACCTGCCCTGGAGAAGGGCCAGATCGATGTCGTTCCGGAATACGCCTCCACACTCGCCGAATTCCTGAACGCCAAGAAGAACGGGCCCAAGGCGAAGCCGGTGGCCTCCAGCGACATCGACAAGACCGTGACGGCCCTCAAGAAGCTCGCCGCTCCCCACGGACTCAAGGTGCTCGCCGCGGGCCGGGCCACCGACCAGAACGCCTTCGCGGTCAGCAAGGAATTCGCCGCGAAGCACAAGCTCAAGACGCTCTCCGACCTCGGCCGTTCGAAGCAGCGGATCACCCTCGCCTCGGGCGAGGAGTGCGAGACCCGGGTGTTCTGCAAGCCGGGCCTGGAGAAGACGTACGGTATCGACATAGCCCGCCTCGACCCCAGGGGCGTCGGGAGCCCGCAGGCCAAGCAGGCGGTCAAGGACGGCACCGACCAGCTGGTCCTGACCACGACCACGGACGCCACGCTCGACAACTTCGGCCTGGTGCTGCTCAAGGACGACAAGAAGCTGCAGAACGCCGACAACGTGCTGCCCGTGGTGAATGCCAAGAGCGCCGGCGCCAAGGAGATCGAGACCGCGCTGTCCAAGCTCACCAGCACACTCACGACCGAGGACCTGATCAACTTGAACCGCAAGGTCGACGCCGAGCGGCTCAAGCCGGCGGATGTCGCGCAGACATATCTGGAGTCCAAGGGGCTGCTGAAGAAGTAACCACCGAGAAACGGATTGGCGGGCGGGGCCCCATAGGCCCCGCACGCACGGTAAGTTTCTGGCCATGCCACGAGGACGCCACCGCCATTCACCGCCCCTCCACCGGCTGCTTCCTCCGTCGACGGTCGCCGGTGCGTCGATTGCGTGCGCCACCGGCGCGTGGTTTGTCGGCGACGATCTGGTGCAGCGGGTACTCGCCGCGGGCGCGGCGGCCGCCGCAATCGGCGGCGCGGTCCTCCTGCGGACCTGGGACCGTAAGGCCGGAAAACGCGTCGCCGAACTCACCCGCGCCAGAGTGCGCGACGAGTGGCGCACCGAGGAGCGGATAGCCGAGCTCGAAACGGATGTCGAGGAGTCCCGCGAGATCCGCACCGCGCTGGACACCAAATTGCGTGCCAAGCGCGCCGAATTGGCCCGGCTGCGCAGCGAGCACGCCGAACTGCTGCGCCGTTATGCCACCGCGGAGACCGAGCGGGCCAGCGCCCTGGAGGGCCGCCGGCTGCTCGCCATCGAGGCCGCCGAGCCGGCGAGAGCGCTGCCGGCCGGCACCCGCCGCCGCCCGGCTGCCGCCGCGGCCCCGGCCCCCGCTGCGGCACCTGCCGCGGTTCCCGCCCCGGCCGCGTACGCCCGCGCCGACCGGGCGCTGCGACAGCTGGCCCGCAACGCGGCCCGGCAGCGGGACGGCGAACGCGGCGCAGTACGCGGCGGCGCCCACAACGGCACCCGCAACGACGCCCGCAACGGCGCCACGCCGAACGGGGACGGTGAAGAGAGCCGGGGGAAGTCCGGGGCGGCTGCCGCACCCGCGCTCCGGCGGGTCCCGGCTGCCGCCGCCGCTGTGGCTCCGCCCCGCCCCGCCGCGTCCCGCATGCTCGGCGGCTTCGACTTCTTCGGCAACGCGGTCTCCGCCCAGCCCCGGCAACTGGCCGGGCCCCTGGAGGAGGACCTGGCGGACGTCGTCGGCGACGAGGCGGTGGCCGAGCAGTCGGCACGCGCCCGCACCCGCTCGAACGGCCCCGCGCAGCCGCATCCGAAGGCCCTGACGGCCGACGGCGAGACGGGTGAGGTCGCGGCGGACGTCGGTGCACCGGCGGACGTGCGGCCGGCCGCCCGTACGGCCCCCGAGGCCACGTCGCCTGACGGCGCGACGACCGGCGGCGTGGGCGCAGTCATCGACCTGACCGCGCACGACGAGACCGAGCAGCTCGACCTCGCGGAGCTGCGCACCGCCATCTCGTAGGCCGCCCGGAAAGGGCTCCGTCCCGCGCGCCACGCCACTCGACGTACGACACGAGTGATTGTCCTACTTCGCCGAGGCCGCGGCGGGTGCGACGATGCGCTCCCCTCGGCAACGGTGTGCGGAAGTTCAGGGACGGAGCCTCGATGGAGCTGTGTGGGGGTCATGCGGTCCGGCGCAGGGGATGGGGCCTCGCGCTGATGGCGGCCACGGTTTCGCTCGCCGTCGCCCTGCCGGCGGCCCCGGCCCGGGCGGCGGGCGGCCCGTCCGGAATCACGACGAAGGGTGCCTACCTCCTCGACAGCGGGACGAACCGGTCGCTGTGGGCGAAGGCCGCGGACACCCGCCGGGAGATGGCCAGCACCACCAAAGTCATGACGGCGGTCGTGGTCCTGGAGACGCGCGGCCTGAACCTCGACAAGCGGGTCACCGTCAAACAGTCCTACCGCGACTACGCCGCCCGCTACGGCGCCAGCAGTGCCGACCTGCGCACCGGCGACAAGCTGACCGTGCGCCAGCTGCTGTACGGGCTGATGCTGCCGTCCGGCTGCGACGCCGGGTACGCGCTCGCCGACACCTTCGGTACGGGCGCCACCACGGCCGGGCGGACCCGGTCGTTCATCGCCCGGATGAACGCGCGCGCCGGATCCCTGGGGCTGAGCCGCACCCACTACGACTCCTTCGACGGCATCGCCCACGGCCGCAACTACACCACCCCCCGCGACCTCGTCCGCCTCGCTCGTCACGCCCTGCAGAACCGCACCTTCACCACCATCGTGCAGACGGCCCGCACCCGGCAGCGGGCGGCCAACGTCCACCGCACCTATACCTGGTACAACACCAACCAGCTGCTGGGCTCGTACCGGGGCGCCATGGGCATCAAGACCGGCACCGGCAGCCGATCCGGCTACTGCCTGGTCTTCGCGGCCAAGCGGGGGAAGCGGACCGTCGTGGGCGCCCTCCTCAACGACGCCTACCGGTTCCGTGACGCGGCGAGGATGCTCGACTTCGCCTTCCGCAGCCGGGCCGGTACGGGCTGATACAGGGCTGATGCACGGGCTGACGCGGTGAGGTCCGGACGACCGTCCCGGGGGAGTTCGGGCATCGCCGGCCCAGACTCCCCGCCCAGGCCCTGCCCGCCCAGGCCCTGCCCGCCCAGACTCTCCCCGCCCAGGCTCTGCCCACCCAGGCCCTGTTCGTCCAGGCTCGGTGCTCTGCTCGTCCGGGCCCTGTTCGTCCACATCCTGTGGACAGTGCTGCCGCCGGCCCCGTGCGCCCAGGGGCCCGCCCCGGTGCAGCGGGCCCGCCCTCGGGACGGGCCCTACTTGTCGATGTCCCCGACGACGAAGAACAGCGAGCCGAGGATCGCCACCATGTCGGCGACCAGAGTGCCGGGCAGCAGCTCCGTGAGCGCCTGGATGTTGTTGAACGACGCGGAGCGCAGCTTGAGGCGGTAGGGGGTCTTCTCGCCCTTGGAGACCAGGTAGTAGCCGTTGATGCCGAGCGGGTTCTCGGTCCAGGCGTAGGTCGCGCCCTCCGGGGCCTTGAGGACCTTGGGCAGCCGCTGGTTGATCGGGCCCGGCGGGAGCTCGGCGAGCCGGTCCAGGCAGGCGTCGGCGAGGTCGAGGGAGTTGTGGCTCTGGTCCAGAAGACACTCGAAGCGGGCCAGGCAATCGCCCTCCTCGCGGGTGACGACCTTCACCTCGGACGCCAGCTCGCCGTACGCGAGGTACGGCTCGTCGCGCCGCAGGTCGAAGTCGACGCCGGAGGCGCGGGCGATCGGGCCGGAGACGCCGTACGCGTGCACCGCCTCCGGCGTGAGCACGCCGATACCCCGGGTGCGGCCGCGGAAGATCTCGTTGCCCAGGACCAGGTTGTCGAAGACGTCCATCCGGGAACGGACGTCGGCGACGGCGTGCCGGGCGCGGCCGAGCCAGCCGGCCGGCAGGTCCTCCTTGAGGCCGCCGACCCGGTTGAACATGTAGTGCATCCGGCCGCCGGAGATCTCCTCCATGACGGTCTGGAGCTCCTCGCGCTCGCGGAACGCGTGGAAGACGGGAGTGATGCCGCCCAGCTCCAGCGGATACGAGCCGAGGAACATCAGGTGGTTGAGGACGCGGTTCAGCTCGGCGAGCAGCGTGCGGGTCCACACGGCGCGCTCGGGGACCTCCATGCCGAGCATCCGCTCGACGGCCATCACCACGCCGAGCTCGTTGGAGAACGCCGACAGCCAGTCGTGGCGGTTGGCGAGCATGATGATCTGGCGGTAGTCGCGCGCCTCGAAGAGCTTCTCGGCGCCGCGGTGCATATAGCCGATCACCGGCTCGGCGTGCTGGATGCGCTCGCCGTCCAGCACGAGGCGCAGTCGCAGCACGCCGTGCGTGGAGGGGTGCTGCGGGCCGATGTTCAGCACCATGTCGGTGCTCTCCGCCGCGCCGCCGATGCCGACCGTCGTCTCCGTCATGGGAACAGTCTCGCAGTTGGCGGGGCCGGGGTGCGGTGGTGGGCGGGGGAGCGATGCTCCGGGACGTGAGCGGTGCTCCGCGGGTGGGTCGGCGCTCCGCGGCGTATGCGGTGCTCCGCCGTGAGCGCGGTGTTCCGTCCCGAGTGCCGTGTTCCTTCGTGTGTGCGGCGTGCGGCCTGCGGCGTGCGGCGTGCGGCGTGCGGCCTGCGGCGTGCGGCGTGCGGCCTGCGGCCTGCGGCCTGCGGCCTGCGGCCTGCGGCCTGCGGCCTGCGGCCTGCGGCCTGCGGCCTGCGGCCTGCGGCCTGCGGCCTGCGGCCTGCGG